>NZ_KB910516.1:2183010-2838010 GCF_000372825.1 Methylobacterium sp. 77
GAACGCCTGCTTGCCCGGTACCGCGAACTCTCCGGCCAGCCCGGCCGGCGCAAGTTCGACGCCGACATGACGCCGCTCGACACGGCCCCCCAGACCCTGGAGGCCGAGTTCGTCTTCCCCTTCCTCGCCCACGCGGCGATGGAGCCCCTGAACTGCACCGTCCGCCTCGCCGACGACCGGGCGATGATCTGGATGGGCAGTCAGAGCCCCGGCCTCGACGCGGCCGCCGCCTCCAAGGCCCTCGGCCTGCAGCCGGAGCAGGTCGCCATCAACGTCCAGATGTCGGGCGGCGGCTTCGGGCGGCGCTTTTCGAGCACGAGCGACACGGCGGTCGAGGCCTGCATGATCGCCAAGGCGGCGCGCGCCGCCGGGCTCGACGTCCCGATCCGGACGGTGTGGAGCCGCGAGGACGACATGAAGGGCGGCTTCTACCGCCCGATGCACCTGCACCGCGCCCGCATCGGCTTCGACGAGCAGGGCAAGGTGCTGGCCTGGGACCACGTCCTCGTCGGGCAGTCGATCCTCGACGGCACCGTGTTCGCCGCCTTCCAGGTCAAGGACGGCATCGACGCCTCGGCGACCGAGGGCATGCGAGAGCCCTACGCGCTGCCGATGCGCCTGACGGTGCACCATCCCAAGGTCAACGTGCCGGTCCTGTGGTGGCGCAGCGTCGGGTCCACCCACACCGCCTTCGTGATGGAGACCCTGCTCGACGACATCGCCCGCGCCACGAACCAGGACCCGGTCGCCTACCGCATGCGGTTGTTCGGCGACGAGAACCCTCGCCATCGCGCCGCCCTACAACTGTCCGTCGATAAGAGCGGCTACGGCAAGGCGCCATTGGCGGACGGTCGCGCCTGGGGCGTCGCCGTGCATGAATCCTTCGGGTCCGTGGTCGCCTACGTCGTCGAGGCGTCGGTGAAGGACGGCCAGCCGGTCCTGCACAAGGTCACGGCCGGGGTTCACTGCAACCTGGCGGTCAACCCGCGCACCATCGAGGCCCAGGTCCAGGGCGCGGCGGTGATGGGGCTGTCGATGTGCCTGGAGGGGTCGGCCATCACGCTCAAGGACGGCATCGTCGAGCAGGCCAACTTCGACGCCTACAAGGTCGCCCGCGTGACGGACGTCCCGGAGTTCGCCGTCCACATCGTCCCAAGCGCGGAGCCGCCCACCGGCATGGGCGAACCCGGCCTGCCGCCCCTGGCGCCGGCCTTCGCCAACGCGATTGCGAAACTGACCGGCAAACCGATGCGGCAGCTGCCCTTCGCCGTGGCGTAAATCGGCGCCCCGGGTTCTGCGAGAGATGCTCAAGGGGCTGAGCTCCAGCAGCTTGACCTTGTTCGGGTCCGCGAATGATGGAAATTTGACTCCTGGCACCCGCGCAGAACGGCAGCTTAGGGTGGATCTTTGCCGGTCTGCTTCGGAGCGTACCAGTCCGGAGAGCGGACGTCTCAGCCCAGGGGAAAGAAGCGGTTCGACGGCCTGGGAAGGCCGAGATGGTCACGGAGGGTCGCACCCTCGTACTCGGTGCGGAAAAGGCCGCGCCGCTGAAGCTCCGGCACCAACCCGTCCACCACATCGTCGAGCCCCTCGGGCACGGTGTGGAACATCAGGTTGAAGCCATCGCAGGCGCGGGTCTCCAGCCATTCCTGCATCCGGTCGGCGACCTGGGCCGATGTGCCTACGATGTGCAGGCCGCCGTAGCCGCCGACCTTGCGGGCGAGTTCCCGGACGGTCGCGCCGGTGCGTCGGGCATACGCGACGATCTGCGCCTGGTTGCTCTTGCTCGCATTCGTCTCGGGTAGGTCCGGCAGCGGCGCGTCGAGGTCGAAGCCCGAGGCATCGACGCCGAGGCGCACCGAAAGGTTGGCGAGCCCGCTGTCGGGATGGACGAGGTCGTCGAGGCGTTCCTTCTTGGCCTTCGCGTCCGCTTCGGTCGCGCCAAGGACGACCACGCAAGCCGGCAGGATCTTGAGGTGGTCGGGGTCGCGCCCAACCGCCGGCATGCGGCCCTTCACGTCGGTGTAGAAGGCCTGGGCCGCCTCCAGGGTAGAGGCCGAGCCGAAGACCATTTCGGCGGTCTCGGCTGCGATTTGGCGCCCCGCCTCGGACGCGCCCGCCTGCACGATAACCGGCCAGCCCTGGACCGGACGGGCGACGTTCAGCGGCCCCTTCACCTTCAGGTTCTCGCCGTGGTGGTCGAGGACATGCATCTTCGCGGGGTCGAAGAATACCCCGCTTTTCTGGTCCATCGGGAAGGCGTCGTCGGCAAAGCTATCCCACAGGCCGGTGACCACGTCGAAGAACTCGCGGGCGCGGGTATAGCGGGTGGCGTGGCCGAGATGTTCGTCGCGGCCGAAGTTCAGCGCCTCGTCGGGGTTGTGCGACGTGACGAGGTTCCAGCCTGCGCGACCCTTCGAGATGTGGTCGAGCGAGGCGAACTTGCGGGCCACATGATAGGGCTCGTTGTAGGTGGTTGAGGCAGTGGCGATCAGGCCGATGCGCTCGGTAAGCACAGCGAGCGCCGGGAGCAAGGTCAGCGGATCGAACGAGGTCACGGTGGCCGAGCGGCGCAAAGCCGCCATTGGCATGTTCATCACCGCGAGATGGTCGGCCATGAAGAAGGCGTCGAACTTCGCCGCCTCCAACCGGCGGGCAAAGTGCGCCAGGTGCTCGAAGTTGAAGTTGGCGTCTGGATAGGCCCCGGGATAGCGCCACCATGCGGTGTGGATGCCCACGGGGCGCATGAAGGCGCCGAGGTGAAGCCGGCGTTCCTGGGCCATGCGGGCGCTCCATAGGGTTCGGGAGAACGCGCCTGAGCGCGGAACGACGCCACCGACCGGCATGGGAGCCGGCCGGTGACGGATCGGGATCAGCCCTTGGGCGTGTATACGGCTTCCATCTCCCACGAGCCCTTCGGCTGCGTGTGGAACTGCCAGAACTGCTCGCCTACCGCCTTCGCATCCTCGGAGCCGGCGTTCACGAAGCCCGCCACCGTGACAGTCGCGACGTGGATGCCCTTCTCCTGGAAGGTCTCGAAAATGCCCTGAGCCAGGGCGCGGATGCCAGCCTTGCCGATGCTGAGCGACAGGTAGTCCGGGTGTGGCTGGAGGCCGAAGCCGCCGCCGGTGAATAGGATGGTACCGGTACCGCGCTCGGCCATCTTCGGTGCAACCGCCTGGGCAGCCGCCATGGCGCCGCCGATGTTCACGGCGAGATCGGCGTTGAAGGTGTCGCGCGGCTGGTCGGCAAGGGTCGCCTGGCGCATGCCGGCGGCGTTGTAGTGCAGGACGTCGACGCTGCCGAACTCGCGCTCAACGGTTTCGACGAGATTAGCCACGCTCGCGGGATCGCTCGCGTCCACCGTGCGCACCTCGGCCGTGTGGCCCTTCGCCTTGAGCTGCTGTGCGAGTTCCTGCGTCTTGCCCTCGTTGCGGGCGCTCAGGATC
Organism: Methylobacterium sp. 77; assembly: GCF_000372825.1. NCBI lineage: Bacteria > Pseudomonadati > Pseudomonadota > Alphaproteobacteria > Hyphomicrobiales > Methylobacteriaceae > Methylobacterium > Methylobacterium sp. 77. Next base: position 2,186,460 of record NZ_KB910516.1, read on the forward strand.
ACCTGAAAGCCCTCACGAGCGAAGCGCTCCGCGGTCTCAAGGCCCATACCCGGGCCGGCGCCGATGCTGAGAAAGGTCTTCGTCACTGTCATCTCCTCGCGTTTTCGATGAACACGATGTACGTCTTGCACTGGCTCGGATTAATCCGGGTCAGCAGCATTACACTCGTGCAGATCATGCAGGAATTATCGGATCAGGCCAGCGTCGAAGATCTCACCGCCTTCGTCGCGGTGGCAGAGGCTGGGAGCTTCACCGAGGCCGCGAAGGTGCTCGAACGCGACGCCTCCGTGCTTTCGCGCCGCGTGAGCCAGTTGGAGCAGCGCCTCGGAGTCCGCCTGCTCTCCCGGACCACACGCCGCGTGTCTTTGACGGAAGTCGGGGCAACGTACTGCCGGCGCGTTCAGGCGCTTCTGGAGGAACTAGCGAGCGCTAACCGAGAAGCCAGCGACCACGCCGCAAGCCCGCAGGGTCTCGTACGAGCCTCATTGCCCCTGACCTTCGGACGCCAGTGGGTCTCTCCGATCCTACCTGGCTTTCTCGCTCGCCACCCGCAGATCCGCCTCGACCTACGCTTCACCGACCGCTTCGTCGACCTTGTGGCGGAGGGCGTCGACGTCTCCATCCGAGTGGCGGCGGGCAAGCCCCGCGACAGTTCGCTGACGACCCGCAGGATAGCAACCTACCGGAACCTGCTCGTAGCTTCCCCGGCCTACCTTGCCGCTCGTGGCACGCCGAACGGTCCGGCCGATCTAACAAACCATGACTGCTTGGGCTTCACGGGCTTCGCGGCTTGGCCGGACTGGCCTCTGACGAAGGAGGGCAAGCGCCATACGGTGCGCCCGGCCTGCACCCTCGTCGCCGATCATTCCGAAGTGCTGCTTGCCGCCGCCATCGCGGACGCGGGCATCACCTTCACGGCTGATTGGCTGGCGGGACCGGCCCTGCGCGCTGGCGAGCTGGTCGAGGTCCTACCGGGCTGGGGCGGGCGCGAGGATGGCGGCGTCTACGCGGTCATGCCCCCAGGGCGCTTGGTGCCGGCGAAGACACGCCTGTTCGTCGATGAGGTCGCGGCGGCGATCAAGGCAGGCTGGATACGGTAGGTTGCCGCGATCCGCGACGCCCCGGGCGTTCGCTTTGGAGGATCGCTCCGAAAGGCTTCTACGACCATGTCGGGTCGGATGCGGCCGCTCCCACAGTCAAGCTGTTTGAGTGCCGACCTTATGAGCGTCCCGGCCTGGGTCGTCAGCGACCCAGAAGCTTGCCGGTGTGCAGCAGGTGCCGGACATCCTCGGCGACTTGGTTCCGGGCACCGAGCCTTTCGATGAGCTGAGCAGGACGGCTACCCCGCAGGCCGGCGAGCGTGAGCTGCTTGTCGCGGACATACGTATAGACACCGCTGACCGCGAACGGGGAGGCGAAGGCTATGTCCGCCTTCAGGCCTTCGGCGGCCTGGATGAAGGCATCGGAGGCGTAAAAGGTGCTCCGGTCCAGGGGCGAGGCGAATGCGATGTCGAGGATCGCGACGAGGCGCCGTTCGGCAGGGACCTCGTGCCCCACGTTGGGCGCCGGGGGAGCCGGGTGGGCGTTGTCGTAGGCATCCGGCAGGTGAAGGCGGAGCCGAAGCACCGCCTCCTCGGCGGCGAGCGCCTGGGCGAGACGGCCGACGCGGTCGCCGAACGCCGCCGCATCGTCGTGGACGGCGCCGAGGTGGAGGTGGATGCGGTCGAGCCCATCGTCGGCGTTCGGGGAGGGTTCGGCGACCCGGTCTACCAACGTGGTCGACCCGTTCGGCAGCGCGTAGGCGACGGTGGCGGCGAACATGTTCTGCTCGTCCGCGAACAGGATCGGGCATGCCTCGTTAAATGCGGCCTGGTCTTTGGCTGAGTGGAAGCCGATCTCGACGCCGCCGTCCAAGTCGTAGTCCGGGAACGGCCTGATACCCTCCATCGCGGGCCAGAGACGGGCGTCCTGCTCGCGCGAGAGGTGTGTCTGTACGTACCAGCCAAGCCCGGGGATCCGCGAGCACAAGGGGCCGTGAACGTCCCGCCAGTAGGTCGCGAAAAGCTCGTGCGGGACCTTCGGGTGGCGAAGGACCGTCGTGTACGAGTTGATGGCGATGGCGGCGTCGCGGTCGGAATAGTCGACGGATGTCGTGATCTTGGGCAAGGTGGTGTCCTTGGGTGAGCGGCAGCGCGCGGGACGAGGCGTCGTGCGATCCCAGGGGGATGACGCGCGAGACGTGTCACCGGGCGCACGAACCAAGCAAAGCATCGTACCGGAGTCGTACAAGGCGGCTCCGGTCCGTCGCATCGACCGCTCAGAGCTCGCGAAGGGCCTGCTCGCTTGAGTCGATATAGCGTTCCCGCTGGAGGGCTCCGAAGCGGCCGTAGGGGTAATCCTCCGGCCTGGGGGCGCTCACCTGCGACAGCGTCTCGGTCACGTCGGCATCCAGGACGAGGTTCGCCGCCACGAGGTTGTCGCGCAACTGCTCCATCGTACGTGCGCCGATGATCGGGGCGGTCACGGATGCCTGGGCCATCACCCAGGCGAGAGCGACCTGGCTCGGCGTCGCCCCGATCCGCTCGGCGGCCTGCCTCACGGCGTCGAGCGTCGCCCACTTGGCGTCGTTGTCGTGCAATTGCTTGGCTTGGTGCTGGACCATGGGATTGTCCGCGGCCAGGCGGCCATCCGAGGACGCGCCGCCCCGCACGTACTTCCCGCTGAGGAAGCCGGCGGCCAGCGGCGACCACGGCAGCAGGCCGACGGCGTTGTGCAGGGCCGCGGGGATCACCTCGTACTCGATCTCACGGTAAATCAGGCTGTACTGCTGCTGCAGGGTGACCGGTACGGGGGCCCCCATCCCCTTGGCGGTCGAGAGGAAGAGCTGCATCTGCCAGCCGGTGAAGTTGGACAGGCCAACGTGGTGGATCTTGCCCGCGCGGGTCGCGGCGTCGAGGAAGGCGATGGTCTCCTCGACCGGGGTCAGGGGGTCCCAGCCGTGAAGCTGGTAGAGGTCGATGGTCTCCACCTTCAGCCGGCGGAGCGACGTCTCCAGCGAGCGATGGAGATGGCGGCGGGAGGTCCCGACGTCGTTGACGTCCGGCCCCGTCCCGAACCGGCCCTTGGTCAGTGTCACGGCTCGATCCGTGACGTCGCTCGGACGGCTTGCACGCCAACGGCCAAGGAGCTCTTCCGACGCACCCTTGCCGTACACGTCGGCCGTGTCGATGCCGTTCCCACCGGCCTCGAAGAATGCGTCGAGGATCGCGAAGGATTCTGTCTCGTCCGTCTCGGTGCCCAACCCCATGGTCCCTAGAGGCTGTTATGAACTGAAAGGGTGTGGTTTGCGTTTTTGGGCATGAGCGAAGGTCGTGCCGGCTATCCCTCTGACGTGTCCGATGAGGAATGGGCGCTGGTTGCGCCGTATCTGGCGTTGTTGCGGGAGAGTTCAGGTCAGCGCGACCACGAGTTGCGGGAGGTGTTCAACGGCTTGCGGTTCATCGTGAAGACGGGGGCGCCGTGGCGGTTCATGCCGCACGACCTGCCGCCGTGGGCGGCGGTGTACCAGCAGACGCAGCGCTGGCTGGCTGCGGAGTGCTTCACCGATGTGGCCGGGGACCTGCGGGCGGTTCTACGGATAGCGGGGGACCGGGAGCCGGAGCCGTCGGCGGTGATCCTGGACAGCCGAACGCTGCGGTCCTCGCCCGAGAGCGGCGAGCGGGCGGGCTACGACGGGGCCAAGCGCAAGCGGGGTTCGAAGGTGCATCTGGCGGTAGACACGCCCGGCCACGTGGTGGCGCTGCATGTCACCCCGGCCGATGCCGACGATCGCGGCGAGGTCGATCGCCTGACCGGCGCGGTGCAAACGGAGACGGGCGGAAGCGTCGAGACGGGCTTCGTCGATCAGGGCTACACCGGCGCGCGGGCGGCGGACGCGGCCCAGGAACACGGTATCGCCCTGGAGGTGGTCAAGGCGCCCGAGGCCAAACGCGGGTTTGTCCTGCTGCCGCGTCGCTGGGTGGTGGAGCGGTCCTTCGCCTGGGCGACGCGCTGTCGGCGCCTGGTCAAGGATTACGAACGTTATGCCAGCACGCTGGCAGGACTTCATATGGTCGCCTTCGTCTGTCTCATGCTGAAACAGGCAGAACGACTGATGACAGGTTCATAACACGCGCTAGGATCAGGTTCGAGACGGACAGGCCGGAATTTCCAAGCTTGCGGTACTTCATAGCGTCTTCGCTCCGGCGATGGCGCAGGCCCGTTAGGGGCGAATGGACTGCGCGCGATTGCGACCGCAACCGGGGTCGGCACGGTCCATCACATGTCGGGCGGAAGCACGGGCGGAATTAGAGGACTAAATCCTCTAAGGCTTATAACAATCCGGCATAGAACCGGCCTAAACCGCTCCCGATGCGCCGGTTGGCGGCTTAGAGACGGCAGCAGTAAAGGTGGTACGGCCCACCTCATCTCAAAGGCCGCCCAGCAAAGGACGGCCTTTTTCGTCGACCCCTAAACCGCCGATACGCGAAACTTTGGGTGCACAATTCGGATCTTTGGAGCGGCCCTCAAAGGGTGCCTCGAAGTCGCGATGCGTGCCCGCCGTCACCGAAGCTTGTTAACCACAAGACGGCGTAGGGGTTGGAGGTCGACGGGCGTGAATGTCGAAAATTACCCTGGACTTTGGGGTATCTTCCACAGCGCCCCACAGGCCCCATCAGCTCAAACTACACAGATGCGAGATCTTTCGAATCCCTGGCCTTGACGTATAAGCTCTGCGATTCAATGTGAATCCACGAAGCTGGTGCCCTCCGCACCCTGTCGAACAGAGACACCCGTCCGTGACCCTGGGCCGCCTCATATGGAAACCTCGCCTGCCCTCAGGCAGCGCCACGTTTCCCACCTCTCCTATCACCCGGGCCTAGGCGGCGCGCATCCAGCGCCCCGGCGGCCCGCGTCAGAGGCCGCCATGACAACACATCCCATCGACGACGACACCCGGACCAACGACGACCTCGTGGGCGAACTTTTTCGTCGGCTCTTCATCATGAGGGGCTTCCACGAACCCGTCTTTCGGGCCGCCCTGCGCGACGCCATCCTGGTCGTGGCGCGCGCCGCCCACGCCGAGGCAGAGGCCCGCGGCCGCCGCGTCGCCGAGCGGACCGGTTCCTGGCCGACCGACTTCAGCGGCACGCCCTGGGGCCAGCGTCGCCCTACCGAGGGCGACGACCTCCCCGAAGGCTGACCCCCTCCCACCAGGACATCACCATGACCGTCTTCAAGATACCGCGCTTCGCCGGCCAGCCGAAACGCTCGCCGAGCCTCCTTCCCACACCCCTTCCCGACACCCATCCCAGGGCCTGACCGGCGCATGCGCGCGGCGGCCCTACGAGGCCGCCATGACCAAGAAGACCAAGATCCCCGCCAGCATCCTCAAGAGCCTTCCCCGGAAGGCCAACCGAGACTTCGAGGACGCCTACGACGACGGCTATCCGCAGGACGGTGAGCCCACCGACGAGACCAAGCCGTCCACGCCTGAGGAGGTGCTGGCCACGGCGAGCGTCAGCACGGTGCTCGCGATCAGCATGTTGCATGCGATGCTGCCGCCAAAGGTCCTCGCCCGCATCCAAGCGCCGCCGAGCCTCGCGCTGGTGGTGGCCGTTCCGGGACCGGACTGGATCGGGCCCATCGCTCATGCCCTCACGTCGATGCGGGCCTGGACCGAGGTGATCAAGCGCAGCGGTTCGAGCAAGGTCAGCGACAAGTCGGGCATGGGCGGGGAGTTCGTCGCTTCCGCTTTAGGGGCGGGTCGTAGCGTCGTTGGCGTAACGACCGCGCCCGAGCGTTACCTGCCTGCCGCCCTCATTACGACTGCCGACCTCCGCATCGAGCTGAAGCCACCTACCCCGAAGGCTCTCCGGGCGACAATCCGGCTCGTCACCGGGCGCCGTGCCGGCCGCTTACCCGCCGACATCGTCCAGGGCTTGGGTTTCGACGAGATCACAGGCTGCATCCGCAAGGGCAGCACGCCCCGGGACTGCGTCCGACGACTCAAGGCAGCCTCGGCCTCGAAGCGGGCAGCCTCTTCCGACCTTGCCGACGTTCCCCTCGTCGAGGATACCTGTGGTTATGGGCCAGCAGGAGATCATGCCAAGGCTTTGGTTGAGGCCGTCAAGGCACATCGGCGTGGAGCGCCATGGCCGGCGGCGACGCGTTTCATCCTGGCCGGCCCGCCCGGAACAGGCAAGACATCGCTAGCGCGCAGTATTGCCAAGTCGCTCGGCGTACGTATTACTGCGACAAGCGTGTCCTCGTGGTTCGCTCAGACGAACGGATATCTCAACGACATTTGCAAGAAGGTCGACGAGGTATTTTTAGAAGCATCTCAAAACGGGGGCGTCTTGCTCATTGATGAGCTAGATAGCCTGCCAAATAGAGAGACCTGCGATAGTCGTCATCGCGACTACTGGGTAACTGTTGTAAATCACGTCTTGATGACATTGGATGGTGCGGTATCGAGCCCGGCGTCGAGGCTTGTCATCATCGGGGCGACCAACTTCCCGGAAAGGCTCGACCCCGCCCTCGTGCGGCCTGGACGCCTCGACCGCGTCGTGAGGATCGACCTGCCGGATGAGGACGCCATCGAGGGCATTCTGCGCCAGCACCTCGTGGACGACCTCGCCAACGAGGATCTCGGGCCTATCGCAGCCATCGGCATCGGCGCAACCGGGGCTGACATCGCCGGGTGGGTTGGGGGCGCCCGTATGGTCGCCCTGGCGGGCAAGCGCCAGATGAACCTGGCGGACCTCATCGGTCGGATCGTTCCACCGGAAACTCGCACGCCAGCGCAGCAGCTTTCGGTTGCAAGGCACGAAGCCAGTCACGCGGTGATCTTGGAGACCCAAGCTGTCGGAGACGTCAGAACGGTCTCTCTGGTCGCCCAGGGGGCCTTTGCAGGACGAACCCTAAGCCGACTCAACAACGACACGTCAGTGATGTCGGTAACCGACCTCGACGCACTCATCGTCAGCGTCTTGGCCGGTCGCGCCGCCGATCAGCAGTGGGATGCGGTCACTGCGGGCTCGGCAGGCGGTTCGGGCTCTGACTTGGCGCACGCCACAGCGCTAGTGGCCGGGAAGCACGCTTCGTGGGGACTGGGACAAAGTTTGCTCTACCGAGGCGACCAGGCGGACGCGTTGGCGCTACTTCGGGTGGACCCCGCGTTCAGGCGCCTGGTTGAGGACGACCTCTCCCGTTTGTACGAGATCAGCCGCGACTTGGTGAGCCGTAACACCGACGTCATCGACCGGATCGCTCGACGCTTGGTCGAACGCCGGGTCATGAGCGGGGCCGAGGTCCGCGCGATCATCGCCGGCTCGCCGATGGCTGGCGACAAGCAGGATCGCAAGTCCGGCAGGGGAGGTCCCAATGCTTGAGGACTCCGACGAGCGCATCGCGCAGGTCATGCTCGGCCTGTTGAGGGCAAGACGCGCCCTCCATCACGACCCGCAGACCTTCGACGACCTGATCGGCGCCGTCCTGGTTGAGCTCGACCTCGGCATGCAGGTCGCGGAGGAGGCCGCGCTGGAGTCTCGCCTTCGGAAAAAGGTCGAAGGTAACGTCTTACATTTCCCATTACCAATTCACCCGTTGCCTAGGTAGCGCATTTCGCCTCCGGCAGGCGGGACCCGTCGCGAAGCAAGTTCGGCCAGACGGCAGCATGCATTCAAATCAAACCGCATATATATTTTGATTAGACTTTAGCATGTGATCGCAACAATGGTAATAACCAATAGTTAGGTCACATAAAATCAATCTGTTTTTCGTCTTCGGCACGAACACTGAGAGATTGAAACCAATGGCTGAGCACAACTCCAACGTCATGCCCCACTCTGCCCACACGGAGCAAGGGCTGAGTGATGAAACTATAAACCATGTATCATCAGAACCTTTCAACCAAACTTCTATCGCGGAATGGTCAGTCTCAGAGCTAATTAACGAGGCGGAGGCATATCGTCGTTTCGGTAAACTGCTTGAAGACAAGGAACTTCGACGCGCCCGACAGGACCACCGTATTGGCTATCTGCGGCGCAAGAGAATGATCTGGTACCGGCTGACGGAGCTTGTGGCTTTCGTAAATGCCGCCACCCAAAAGGATTTCGTACCATGCCGAAGCGTTCAAGCCCCCGCGAAGTGTCAGCCACGGAGCGTCGATGCACCGTCAAGGACTGCGACTGGACCTACCGCGAATACGGCATCAAGAAGAATGGCGGCAAGACTTGGTACGTCTGGTGGTACTGCCCGGTCGAGCAAGACACGCTTCGACACTCACTCTACACGACAGAATTAAATCTAGCGATTGAGAAGGTTATCAATTACGCGAACGGTATTGACGAAAAGTATTTAGGGGGAGACCCTATCGTTTATGATATCGTTCTTGAATTCGTGAATACTTTTCCGAAGGAGCTGCCGCCACTGATGCCCGCGCCTGAAGGCACAGCTACTAAGCCATGGATGCGATCTCAGAGAAAGAGGCTCAATTACATTCATCGGCTTTGGACAATGATGGAGCCTACCTTCGCGGCACTGCTGAAGAACACGAAGATTTCTAAGTTGACGCCGGCTTTGCAGCACGAGGTACTCGACCACCTTGCATCTCGCGGATACAAGGTCAGCTCTATTTCGACCATGGCATCCTTGTGGTCGCGTGCATTTACCTGGGCTGCAGAGCCAGACATGCACAACATCATCAAGTCAAAGTTCAGGCCGGAAATTATCCGCAAGGGAACGCGAATTGCCAAGATCGTTCGCCAGCCCCGCCCCAAGGCCGATAATTACGCACCGAAGCGTGATGAGTTAGTCAAGCTGCTTCTCGCTTTCGCCGCAGATGAACCGGTTCGCCGGTGGTTCGTTCTTATGCTTGCTTTCGGGTGCCGCGTCGAAGCTGCAGCCGAAGCCACAAGCGCGCAATTGGTCGATGGCGTCTTTCACCTCAATCCGGATGAGAGGGAGGAGGTGCCGAACAAGATCCGACCTTCGCTTCCTGTGGCTTGGTCTGCACTCCAGGAAATCCAATCGTGGGGTGATGGGGATTGGGTCGCACTATCAGCGGACTCGATTGGCGAGCGCATCCGAAAGGTCCGCCTCGGACTCGACCTTCCCAGACTGAAGGCGAGCAGCATCCGCGACTACATCGCGACGATGCTGCGCGTAGCGCACGTGCACTACGGCTGCAGGAAGATCGACAAGGAGGAGCGACGCCTCTGGCAGGGTCATGCCTTCGAGCGTGATGATACGAACGACAAGTATGGCGAGTACCTGCCGGAGTTCTATCTGCGCTCCAAGGTAGCCACCGAGGCCATGATGCGCGATCTGGATTTTCGGACGGGTGGCTTGTTGTTCCGACAAGGTCCCGACAAGACCCCTCTTTCCGTGCATGCTTCCCTAGAGGATCCCGACAAATCCGGGTTATTAGGGGCAAATCCCGACACCGAGCTTCCTCAGGAAACCAGCGTTTTCATCGGGCCTAAACGGGCGAAAACGGGTGTTTCTGGGCCCCATCAGGGCACTTTCCGACAAGTTTCCGGCAAAGTTGCCAGACACCCGGACGGCACGGTCGACGCCTTGAACTCCTTTGGCATGCCCTCGGTGGCCGAGCGTTTGGCCAAACAGGGTGTCGTTCTGTATGAGGCGACTGGACAGGCCAACACTTCGGACGATCAAGGGCTATATCTCGTCGCTGGGGGATCCAACCTCATACCGGCTGCGAGTGCGGGCACGCTCAGACAGTCTGATAAGCCAGCAGGCAAACTGAAGGCATCTGAGATCGACGAGATGGCTGATACGCTGTCTAAAGCCGCAGATGATTATTACGAATTTAAGCTACGCGCATTCGAACTGGAGATGACCAGACTCTACGCGGATTGCGTGGACGATGAAGACCGCGCGAGCCTGGACTTCCGCTTTGACAGGGAGCTTCCCTTCATCGTCGGACCAATCATCTGCGCGTTGGAAGAGCCCTTCGAACGCGAGGAGCCTGATTTCTCTGATTGGACGGACGAGGCACTTGGTGAGCACGCTGACAAGCAGGCGGCCGAGCGGAAGGCGAAGATCGCTTCGGGAGAATGGATCTCACTGAACTCTGGACCGTCGTCCATTAAAGCAGCTTGAAACACAGAAGCAAGGACGCGGATCACAGACGGCCTTCGGGCAGCTGCGGTCCGCGGCCATCTACAATTTCATAGTTCAGCTCGTCCTGGTCTTCCGTCGGCGCGGCGTCAGCGCCTGCGCCTCTGTCACCGGACTGCCGTCCAACGGAGGCAGCATGACCTTGGCGACCGCGATCTTGGCGGCGGCCATCTCGGGGCCTTCCGAGTAGCGCCCGAGCGTAAGGCCGGAACGCTTATGCCCGACGATGGCGGCGAGCAGGTCGCCATCGACCGCGGCCCGCTCGGCCTTGGTGATGAACCACCGGCGGAAGCTATGGAAGTTCACCAGCGAGCGCCGCTTGCCCTCGACCTGCTCATCCACACCGAGAGCGCGTCGGTACTTCGTGAAGCGCTTGGAGAAATAGGCGCTCCTCTCCCGTATCGACCCCTTCGCCACTGCTGCCGGCCATTCCGGAAAGAGATCGTCCTCGGGGGCCTTGCCCATGGCGCGGCCGGCGACCATCGCCTTCAGGGCAGAATGGATCGGGACGTCCCGAGCTGACTTCTCCTTTTTCTGCGGCTTGAACGTGAACCAGCCGTCGGCGCACTCGCCGACCCTAAGGTCGATCACGGCGTCCAGGCGGGCGCCCGTAAGTGCAGCGATCAGCATGACGTCCAGCATGCCGGGGTCGGCCTTGCTCATCAGAAGCGTCTGGACCTCTGTGTCGGTGAAGGCGCGCTCCTCCTCGTCGTGGTCGACGGACGGCTTTTCCAGGTGCAGGTCGGCGAACACATTCCGGTCCACCGGAGTGCGCAGGACGAGGTAGGTCCAGTAGCGCCGCAGCCGGCCAAGGTACTTCGTGGCAGTGGCCCAGCCGAGGCCCGTGAAGTCCTGCAGCTCGTCCATGAAGCGGACTGCGGCCTTGACGTCGAACCGCTCCAGGTAAGGGGGAACGTCCCGAGCCGCGCACCATTCCAGAAGGATCTTGAGCGCCCTGGGGTCGTCCGTCAGCGACCGCTCCTTGATTTTCAGGGTCTTCATGAAGGCGGGATGATGCAGGGCGATGGGCGTGGCCGTACCGCGAGCCACCGCTCCGAACTGTGCCGCCTTTTCCTTCGCCTCGCGAGTGGGCACCTCGAACTCGAAGACCTCACCATCCTCGTCCAGATCGGTCTCGGTTCGAGAACCGGCCGACCATATCTCGGCTTCCCGGTCCCGCAGAGCGGCCGCGTAGTAGTCGTACGCCTGATCGCCTGGCTTGCCAGAGTGGGCGAGGATGCCTGCCCAGGCGGTCGCCTCCTGCAACTCCGACCCCTTTCGTCCTCCCAGGGTAAGCCAAGCCTTATCGAGGCGCGCCTTGAAGTCCTTGACGATGGGACCCTTCAGGACGTTGGCCGAGAGCAGCGATTTGGTGCCCAATCCTTGCTTCAGACGGGCGCAGCCGACGAGCGACCGCAGAGGCGCAGGCACACCCATGCTCACGCGGTAATACCCGTCATGAAGCTCCAGATAGGCGTTCCTTGGGTCCGGCTTGCGAGGCACGAGGTCCTCCGGTGGATAAGGGGCCTTATGACCCCGATATGTCCCGAGACATGTCCCGGAATCCTCCGCCAAGCCAAGCACTTATATGGTTAACAAGGGCTTAGCAGAGGGTCTCGGACAATCCCTCCGTCTCCGCCATCTACCCTAAGCTGCTGTAAGCCATTGGCAAACAAGCGGCTTTTTCTTCGGCCAGATCGCGTTTGACCCTGCTGCGTAAGAGGGTGGAAAACTCTGGCCCGTGGAATGCCGCGACAGCGTCAGGCATCTTTCGGCCGTGATCGGGCATCGGACCGGTGCCGGTATGTTCATGGTTTCAGTCCAGGGCTAAACCGATAGCCCTCGGTGCTACCGCGTGTGATGTCGGTGTAGGCCGCCGATCCGTCGACGCGGATGGTCGAGCGCTCGCTGTCTCGCCCGAGATCCGGTCCACCATACTGCCGGCAGGACGGCTCGATCGCGAAGACGTTTGCCTGACGGGACACGACGTGGTTCGCCGACGCGTATTGAGAGGACTGGACTGCCTCGCGGCAACCGACCGTGATCCGGCGGCAGGCCGCTGCCTCACGGTCGGTCCCCTCCTCGGAAGCCTGCCGAAAGCGAGATCTCAGGGCACGACACGCCGGACCTCGTTCGCACCCCAGCGCATTCTCCGACGCGGCGGCGCGGCAAGCTCGAGGTCGCTCGCTGCGTCGAGCTTGTCGAGATGCTCCGACGACAGTTCCAGCGTCGTTGCGCCGAGATTGCTCTTCAGTTGAGCGAGGGACCGTGGCCCGATCATCGGCACGGTGCCATGCGTTCCGGCCCATGCCACGGCGACCTGATCCGGCGTGGCACCGAGCTCGGCCGCGACCGCGAGCACCGTATCGAGGATGTCTGTCCTCTGCGCGGTGTCCTCGGGCCGGAACACCTTTCCGCCGAACCCCTCGGCACGGCCCTTCTCACCTTGCCGGTACTTGGCCGTCAGCATCCCGCCGCCCAGCGGCGACCAGGTGACGACGCCGAGCCCGAGAGCCTCCGACGCCGGAAGCAGGTCGGCCTCGGGATGGCGGTGAACCAGGCTATGCTCGAACTGCGCCGCGGCGATGGGCACGGACCGGGTCATCTCCGCGACCGTGACCGCGCGGGACAGGCGCCAGGCGGCGAAGTTCGAGAGGCCCGCGTAGAGGATCTTGCCGGCACGCGCGAGGTCATCGAACCCACGGACGATCTCCTCGGACGGCGTGAGGCCGTCGGGATGATGCGCCCAGTAGATGTCGATCCGGTCCGTCCGCAGCCGCTTCAGGCTCGCCTCGACCGATGCGACCATCGCCTTGCGGCTGTTGCCGGTGACTAGCCGGTCGGCGTTGGGCGACGAGCCGCTGGTGTACTTGCTCGCGAGCACGAAGGACTCGCGTCGCCCGGCCAGGAGCCCGCCGAGGAGTTCCTCGGACTGGCCGAACTGGTAGACGTCGGCGGTGTCGATGAAGTTGCCGCCCGCCTCGGCGTAGGCGTCGAAGATGCGCCCGCTCTCGGCGGCATCCGCACCGTGGCCCCAGCCGGTGCCGAAGGTGCCGGTTCCGAGGGCGATCTCGGATACGCGCAGGCCCGTCCTGCCGAAGACATCGTATCTCATGGCTCAAGTTTCTCGTGAAAGCGGGATCAAGTCGCGTCAGGGCGCGGCGACCTTGGCAAGCGCAGCGGTCATGGGCGCTTGGGGTGCCGCTCCCCGAGCGGCTTGCACGTCTCGACAGTCCGGACGTCGAATGCCGGGACGTCGCGGTCGTCAGGCGGCCGGGAAGGCGGTCATCCGTCGGATGGCGAGATGGTCGCAGAGCGGCTTCACGGTGCCGATCAACGCTCCGAAGTGTTCCGTCTCGTTGTGGACGGCGATGGCCGCCTCGTCCCGCCAGATCTCGTAGACGAGGAACCGGCCGGGCCGTTCCACCTCTTCGAGCGGCTGATAGACGACGTTGCCCGGTTCGGCGCGACTGAGCCGCGCGCAAGCGTCCAGGGCGGCGCGGATTGCGGCCTCGTGGCCGGGTTTGGCGGTCGCTTCGGCGACGATGGTGATCATGATTTCCCTTGCCCTTCGCTGGAACTGGACACTGCACGACGGACGGCGCGGCGACGGTCGATCACGCCCGGACGCGCGTGGGCGGCCCTCGGGCGCTCGAACGAAATGATCGCGGCGCGCGTCAGGGCGCGCGGACCGCGCGCAATTGGAAGGTCGGGGTCTGACCCTTCTTCTCGGGATTCATCAGGTAGTCGAGCTGGCCCTCCGCCACCCAGACGGTGTCGCCCACCCGCGCCAAGCCGGTCGGTCCGGCGAAATCCTTGACCGTCTCGACCTCCGCCAAGTCATCGGTGACGGTCACCCTGGAGAGCGGACCGGCGCCTTCGACCATGAGGAACCCGGTTCCATCCGCCTTGAAGCCGTCGGGAAACGTGAGCGGCCGGGAGGTCCGCAGTTTGGTGACGGCTCCGGCCGCGCCCCCCTTCGCCTCGATGCGGAAGAGCTCGCCGCTGAGGAACGTGTTGACGTAGAGCGCGCCGTCCCGGCCGAAGGCGAGGCCGTCGAGCCCGCCTTTCAGACGGTCGTCCTGCACCCAGACTTCTAGCTCGGATGCTCCCTTGCTCAGGCGCAGGATCTGGGGCTGCAGGGTATTCGAAACGTAGAGTGCGCCGTCGGGGCCGATCGTCAGGTCGTTGCAGAGCGAAGGCTTCGCGGGAAGCGGGAGGCTGACCTTGCCTTCCCCGGTCGCGAGGTCGAAGCCCTTCACGAAGGCACCCTCGATGGCGTTGGGACCCGCGACCCCGAGGGGCGTCGCATCGTTGGAGCAGACCCAGAGAAGGCCCGACCGCTCGTCGGCCAGGACGCCGAACGTCGAGCGCGTGTCGAACGCGCCGGGCTTGATCCAGGGCTCGGCGACATCCGAACCGGCCTTCACGCGGACGATCCCGCCCTGCGTGAGACTGCTCGCATACAGGGTTCCGTCGGCGGTCGCGGTCAGGCCCTCAGGGAATCGCGAGACCGACGAGAGCGAAATCGAAGCCGGAGAGGCGTACGCGGCGAGTGTGACGCCGATGACCATGGCGACGCCGCCGAGCAGGAGCTTGCCGACTTTGGGACGTGGGGCTTGCACATCATTCTCCATGTTTGTCCGCGACGGGTTCAGGCGTCGAGGAAAGCGACGGCCTTCCGCGTGAAGTCCTCGTGGTTCTGGAAAATGCCGCCGTGACCCGCGTCGGCGTAGAGGACCAATTCGGCGTTCGGCAGACGCCGGGCCATGTCCTCGGAGTTGACGCTCGGCACCATGATGTCCCGGTCGCCGTTCGCGACGAGGACGGGGTGGGCGATGCGCCCGAGATCCTGCGGTGGCTGCCTTCCCCAGGCGTGGATCGCCCGCACTTGCTTCAGCAGCACCCCGAGGCCAGCGGGCCTGTCCCGATCCGACCGGCGTTCCTTCAGCCGCTCCAGGAACTCTCGTGCGGCTCGACGGCTCGTCTCGGACGCGGTGAAGAATAGGTAGGTCTTCGGGTCCTTGAAGGTCGCGAGCCCCTTCAGGATGAGCGGCCAGGACACGCTGCCGACCCGGTCGATGCCGACGCCGCCGGCGGGGCCCGTGCCGGCCAGGATGATCCGTCGGACCAGGGCGGGCTCGCTGAGAGCCACCTGCTGCGCCACGAACCCGCCAAGGGAGAACCCGAGAAGATCGACGCGGTCCAGCCCGAGGGCGCGGATGACCGCGACCGTGTCGCCGGCCATCTCTGCCACTGTGCGGGGCACCTCTCCACCCGAGGCACCGACCCCGCGGTAATCGAGTGCGATGACGGGCCGGCTCGCAGCCAGGCCGTCGACGATGCGCGGGTCGAAGTTGTCGAGATTGGCGCCCCAATGGTTGAGCAGCACCACGGGCACGCCGGCCGAAGGTCCGAGCAGCCGGTAGGCGAATGTCGTTCCCGCTGCAGTGACGCTACGGTTTGGTGCATCGGTCCATGGCGATGGGGAGGATGCAAGCTGGGAGACCGACATGTTCATGCCGCCGCTCCTTCCGAATGCAGTTCGACCACGACCTTGCCTTTGGACCTGCCGGCCTCAAGCTCGGTCAGAGCCCGGTCGGTCGCCTCGAACGGCACCACCCGGTCGATGACAGGGCGGATGGTCCCAGCCTCGAGCAGCGTCGCGATCTCCGCCAGTTGAGCGCCGCTCGCGCGCATGAACAGGAACGCGTAGTCGATGCCGCGTGCCTTGGCCTTGCGCCGGATGCCGAGGCTTAACAGACGCATGATCTGCGTAAGCACCCAGTTCAGGCCTTGCGCCTTGGCGAAGGCCGGGTCCGGAGGCCCGGAGATCGAGATCAGCTTGCCGCCCGGTTTGAGGACGTTCAGGGACTTCCGAAGCGTCTCGCCGTCCAGGCTGTTGATGACCACATCGTAGCCGGACAGGATTTTCTCGAAGTCCTGTCGCCTGTAGTCGATGACGATATCGGCGCCGAGGCTCCTGACAAGGTCGGCGTTCGCCGCGCTCGTCGTCGTCGCCACCGTCGCGCCGAGATGCTTGGCGAGCTGGATCGCGAAGGTGCCGACCCCGCCGGAGCCGGCGTGGATCAGCACTTTGTCGCCCGGCTTCAGCTCTGCCATTTCGACCAGGGCCTGCCACGCCGTCAGCCCGACCAAGGGAATGGACGCCGCCTCGGCCATCGACAGGTTTGTCGGCTTCAAGGCGAGGTCTGCCTCGTCGACCGCGATGCGTTCGGCGAACGTGCCGATCCGTCCGTCCCGGGGCCGCGCGTAGACCGCGTCGCCGACCTTGAAGCGCCGGACGTTCCGCCCGATCCGGATGACGGTCCCAGCGAGGTCGTGGCCCAGCACGAACGGGGGACGGTACTTGAGGAGCGCTTTGAACTCGCCGTTGCGGATCTTGGCGTCGAGGAGATTCAGTCCGGCGGCTTCGATGGCGACGAGGACGTCACCGTCCCGTATCGTCGGCTCGGGCATCTCGCCGAGCCGGAGCGGCTGCTTCTTCTTGTAACGGTCGAGGATGAAGGCCTTCATGGTCGCTGAAACTCCGCGTGCCGAGGATGGGATGACGTCACGCGGCGAAGGCGTAGCGCTTGGTCGTATGGATGGTGCCGAAGTCGGGGATCATCGCCTGTCGCGCCGCTTGAAAGGCTTTCCATTGGCCGGCGATATGGAGGTGTGGGATCGTCACCGGCTCGCGCCGCACGAACCGGTCCGCATAGGTGGCGCCGGTGACGAGGACGGCGGGCTTGGTCAGCATGGTATGACCCTTTCGCGTAACGCCATTTTCATGACTGAGATCATGATTGACCTTTAATATGATCGTGATCATAATAGTGTCAACGGTCCTGACGGGATATTTTCGGTATGCGGGTCACCCAGGAACAGATGCGCGAGAACCGCCAGCGCATCCTCACGGAGGCCAGCCGGTTGTTCCGAGAGAAGGGCTTCGAGGCGGTCGGTGTGGCCGAGGTGATGAAGGCGGTCGGCCTCACGCATGGCGGCTTCTATGGGCACTTCGCCTCGAAGGAGGACTTGATGGCCCACGCCATCGCGCATGCGGCAGCCGAAAAAGCCGGTTCGGGAGGCAGTCTGCCCGCCTTCCTCACCGCCTATCTGTCACCGGCACACCGGGACGACGCCGCTGGCGGTTGCCCGATGGCCGCCCTGGCGGCGGACGTCCGGCTCCGGCCGGCTCCCGCGCGTTCGGCCATGACCGCCGGCATCCGCTCGCAGATTGCTCGCATCGAGACGGCGCTTCCGGACACCGTCGAGGACAGACGCCGCGAGGCCATCGGCACCTACGCGGCCATGCTCGGAGCGTTGATTCTGGCGCGTGCAGTCGACGACGCGTCGTTCTCGGACGAGCTCCTAGCGGAGAGCCGCAAGTGGATGGATGACGAGGCCTGACGCCACCAAGCGAACCGACAGCGCTTCCTTTGCACAAGCCGCTGAAAGCGCATGAGATCAGGACCACCGGGATCACGGCAAGAAGCCAGACACAGCAGTGCCCGCAGATCGTCGGCGAGTTGCTCGAAGCAGCCTGCCGCCAGCCAGCGCTGCGCCTGCTGGGAGACGGCTTCCCAGGGTGGGAGGTCTTTGGGCATCCACCGCCAGGGTGCCCCCGTCTTCATCACGTAGCGCTATCCGCTGAACGCCTCGCGAAGCGAGAACTCACGCTGCCCCGCATCCTCGCGCAGCAGCGTCAGGTAGCGGGCGACCAGTACCCATTCATCATCGGAACCGTCGGATCGGTAAGCGGCGCGCCAACAGGTCATGCCTCTTCATCCGGATTCCAACCCGCCAAGGTCCATCACGGCCTGGAGGCGCAGAAGCTGTCTAAGCTCCAAGCGTTCCTTGATTCCAGAGGTCGGCTACAACCGGATTTCTAAAGCTCGACGATGTTGCCTATGTCCCGGCATGGATATTGGGCGGACCCAGATGTTGAAGGAAATCCGGCTTGCCGAGGCTCACCCCCGCGCCGCGCAGGATCGCGTAGGCGGTGGTGACGTGGAAAAAGAAGTTCGGAAGTGCGAAGCCGGTGAGATAGGCCTGCCCCGTGAAGCGGTATCCCATGCCGTTCGGGAACTTCAGCTCAACCTCACGCTCCGCGGCTGTAGCCAACGCATCCGGGTCGACGCCCTCGACGAAGGCTATCGTCTTGGCGCAACGTTCTTTGAGCTCGGCGAAATTGGTCTCGATATCCGGCATCGCGGGCGCCCCGATCCCGGCGAGCCGCGCCACGGCGTTCTTCGCGCTGTCGGACGCCATTTGGTACTGGGCAGGCAAGGGCTTCATATCAGGGGCGAGGCGACCGACGATCAACTCGGCTTCGGGCATTTCTAATGCCGCCTTGTCGAGCCAAACACTCATGTTGCGAAGGGCGTTGACGAAAATCGGGACGCTGACGTCGTGGATGCTGGTGCTCATGGACGATGCTTAGGGCACCTCCCCTTATCGATGCAATGTGGAGGCGCACTCGGTGGGAGAAGACCACACTGCCCAGCCCAGATGATCTTAAGCCACCTCCGGCATCCGGTCGATGAGCTTATCGAGCGTGATCGGATAGTCGCGCACCCGCACGCCGGTGGCGTTGTAGATCGCGTTCGCGACGGCGGGCGCGACGCCGACCAACCCGAGTTCACCCACACCCTTGGCCTTGACCGGCGACATGGTCGGATCGACCTCGTCGATGAAGATCGCGTCGAGATGCGGGATGTCGGCATGCACCGGCACTTCGTATCCGGCGAGGTCGTGATTGACGAAGAAGCCGCGCTTGGTGTCGACCGCCATCTCTTCCATCAAGGCGGCGCCGACGCCCATCACCATCCCGCCGATGACCTGGCTGCGGGCCGTCTTCGGGTTGAGGATGCGGCCTGCCGCGCACACCGCCAGCATCCGGCGGACGCGGATCTCGCCGGTATAGGCGTCGACGCCGACCTCGGCGAAATGCGCGCCGAAAGTCTGCTGGGCGAACTTTTTCGACAGATCGCCGAACTCCATGACGTCCTCGACGACGATGTCGCCCGCCTTCGCCGCATCGCCCAGGGGCGCGGCGCGGTTGCCCGAACGGACCTCGCCGTCGGCGAAGGTGACGTCGGCCGAGTTGAACCCGAGTTTCTGGGCCACGGCTTCGCGCAGCTTCACGCAGGCGGCGTAGACACCCGCGGTGACGGACGGCGCGCCCTGCTGGCCACCCGAGCCCGGCGTCTCGGGAAAATCGGAATCCCCCAATTTCGCGACGACGCGGTCGATGCCGACGCCCATCATCTCGGCTGCGGTCTGGGCGACGATGGTGTAGCTGCCTGTGCCGATATCGGTCATGTCCGTCTCGACCGTGACGACGCCGCGCCCGTCGAGCCGGACCCGGGCGCCGGACTTCGCGATCTTGGCGGCACGGATCGCGCCCGCCATGCCGATGCCCACCAGCCAGCGGCCTTCGCGTACGCTGGCGGGCGCGGCCTTGCGCCGATCCCATCCGAACCGCTCGGCGCCGGTGCGCAGGCATTCGACGAAGGGGCGGGTCGAGAACGGCATCTCGGGATGTTCTGGGTCGACCTGGGTATCGTTGAGGACCCGGAACGCAATCGGGTCCATCCCGAGTTTCTCGGCCATCTCGTCCATGGCGATCTCGAGCGCCATCAGGCCGGGCGCCTCGCCCGGAGCCCGCATGGCGTTGCCCTCGGCGAGGTCGAGCACCGTCAGGCGCTGACGCGTCATCCGGTTGGCGCCGGCGTAGAACGACCGCGTCGCCGCCGTCGACGGTTCGGTCCTTCCGCCCGCGAGATTACCGTTGAGATTGTCGTGCCCGATGGCGGTGATCCGGCCGTCTTTCGTTGCCCCGATCCAGATGCGCTGGATCGTGGCCGGTCGGTGGATGGTGGTGTTGAACATCATCGGGCGCTGGAGCGCGAGCTTGACCGGTCGGCCCGCCACGCGCGCCGCCACCGCTGCCAGGGCGAGGTCGGTCTGAACGGTGCCCTTCCCGCCAAAGCCGCCGCCGATATAGGGCGAGACGAGGCGGATCTTGTCCTTGGCGATGTCGAGGGTCTTGGCGAGGTCGCGGAGGCCCCAGTTCATCTGCTGGATCGCGGTGTGGCATGTCAGCCGGTCGCCCTCCCACGAGGCGATGGTGGCATGCGGCTCCATCATCGCGTGCGCCTGGTCGGGGGTAGTGTAGGTCTCGTCCAGCTTGACCGGCGCGGCCGCGAACGCGGCATCGAAGTCGCCGACATGGGTCTCGGGCTTACCCCCGAACTGGCCGGCCTTGGCCACCGGCGCCGTTGCCACCGACGTGGAAAGGTCGAACGAGCCCTGTTCCCGAGTATACTCCACCCGAACGAGGGCGGCAGCGGCGCGCGCCTGCTCGAACGTCTCCGCCACGACGACCGCGACGGCCTGATGATAATGGTCGATCTCGGGGGCGGCGAGGAAGCGCTGGGCATAGAACTCACCCTTACCGAGCGTACCGGCGTTTTCGTGGGTGACGATGGTGACGACCCCCGGAGCGGCCTTGGCCGCGGCGAGGTCGAACGAGACGACGCGCCCCTTGGCGATGCCGGCACCGACGATGTAGCCGTAGGTCAGGTTCGCCTGCGGATCGCTCCAATCGGAAGTGTAGGGCGCCGTGCCGGTGACCTTCAACGAGCCTTCGACCCGGTCGAACGGCTGGCCGACCACCTTGAGACGATCGATGGGGTTCTGGCCGGCGGGGGTGTCGAACTTCATGGGTCAGGCCCTCGCTTCGGACAGGACGGCACCGAGCGTGCGCTCGGCCAGCTTCAGCTTGTAGGCGTTCTCGGGGGTCGGCTTGGCCTCGGCGAAGACCTTGTCGGTCACCGCCCTGGCGCCTCGGGGCAGGTCGCCCTCGGCGGCCTCGATGCGCCAGGGACGTGGCGCGACCCCGCCGAACGCCACGTGACCGGAGCCGTCCTTGCCGATGATGGCGGCGACCGAAACCAGGGCGTAAGCGTAGGAGGCACGGTCGCGGACCTTGCGGTAGATGTGCGTCCCGGCGACCGGCTTCGGCAACATGACTGCAGTGATGAGCTCACCCGCCTTGAGCGTCGTATCGATCTCCGGCTTGTCGGCCGGCAGGCGGTGAAACTCGGCGATCGGGATGTTGCGTTCGGTTCCCTTCGCGTCGACCGTCTCCACGGTGGCGTCGAGCACACGCATCGCCACGGCCATATCGCCGGGGTAGGTCGCAATGCAGGTATCGCTCGTGCCGATGACGCCAAGCTGACGCGAGACGCCATCGATGGCGGCGCAGCCCGAGCCGGGCTGGCGTTTGTTGCAGGGCTGGGCGGTGTCGTAGAAATATGGGCAGCGGGTCCGCTGAAGCAGGTTTCCGGCGGTCGTCGCCTTGTTGCGCAACTGGCCCGAGGCGCCGGCCAGCAGGGCACGACTCAGGACGCCGTAATCCCTCCGGACGCGGGCATCGGCGGCGAGGTCCGTATTACGCACCAGGGCGCCGATACGCAGGCCGCCATCCGAGGCCGGCTCGATTTTGTCGAGGCCCAGGCCGTTCACGTCGACGAGGTGGGTCGGGGTCTCGATCTGAAGCTTCATCAGATCGAGGAGGTTGGTGCCGCCGGCGATGAACTTGGCGTTCGGCATCCCGGCCACGGCGGACGCCGCCCCGGCAGGTGTGCTCGGACGCTCGTAGGTGAAGGACTTCATGCGGGCCTCCCGGCGACGTCGGTCACCGCTTCGACGATGTTGGAATAGGCGCCGCAGCGGCAGATGTTGCCACTCATGCGCTCCCGGATCTCGGCGTCCGTCACCTGCATCGGAGCGTTGAGATCCGCCGTGACGTGGCTCGGGATGCCGGCCCTGATCTCGGCGAGCATTGCGACGCCGGAGCAGATCTGGCCTGGCGTGCAGAACCCGCACTGGTAGCCGTCGTGTTTCACGAAGGCCGCCTGCATCGGGTGCAGGTTGTTGGGCTGCCCGAGTCCCTCGATGGTGGTGATCTCCGAGCCCTGGTGCATCACCGCAAGGGTCAGGCACGAATTGATGCGCCGACCGTCGACGATCATCGTGCAGGCCCCGCACTGGCCATGGTCGCAGCCCTTCTTGGAACCAGTCAGGTGCAGGTGCTCGCGCGCCGCGTCGAGGAGCGAGGTGCGGGTGTCGAGCTGGAGCTCACGCCCTTGCCCGTTCACGGTCAGCGACACTTTCGCCATGACCGGCTTGTCCGCACCGGCCGGATTGGCGCCTGCGGTATCGGACCGGGCGCCTGACGGCACGGCGGCCAGGGCGGCGGTGGCGGATGCTCCGACCATCAGGTCTCTCCGGTTCAAATCGAGGTCTCCAGGACGTCCCATCTCGATCTCCGAGCCTGTCGCAGGGGATGACCCAGTTCAGGGCCGTTCATCGAAAGCGGAATGCCAAAGGCAACACCGACACTTCGGATACGCTCCAAGGTACCGCGCGCATCCCAGAAGATTAGGGGCTGAAACCTGCATAAGGTTATTAGTAAAACTAATGAGTCATTGCTTCGACCGATACCGGTTGAACGGCTCGTCGGATTTCCGGGACATCCCTGTTCCGCGATCCCTAGAAGCGGCGTGTCAGTCCGGACACGAGCTCGACGAAGACAGGAAGCATGGTGCGCATCCCTCGCGTTCGGGGGCGGGCCCTATGGGCGGTACTGCTCGTCGCTGACCTTCTCCATCCAGGTTACGGCGCTGCCGTCTTGCGTCTCCTGAATGGCGATGTGGCTCATTGCGGTGGTCGGCCCGGCACCGTGCCAGTGCTTCTCGCCCGGCGGGAACCACACGATGTCGCCGGGACGGATCTCCTCGATGAGACCGCCTTCGCGCTGGACCAGCCCCATGCCGACGGTCACGATCAGCGTCTGACCGAGCGGATGGGTGTGCCAGGCCGTGCGGGCGCCGGGCTCGAAGGTGACGAGGGCGCCGCCGGTGCGGGCTGGCTCGTTGGGGCTGAAGAGTGGGTCGACGCGGACCGTGCCGGTGAACCAGTCGGTGGGGCCCTTGGCCGAAGCCTGCGAGCCTGAACGCTTGATCTCCATGACGATTGTCTCCTGTCGGTACGGCCGTGCGATAGGCCGGCCTTGGCCGGGGACCATGATGGCCCGGCGGCCCGACCACCTGTGCACGGGGTCAAACTATCGCTCGCCGGCTTCGCCGATAAGCCGCTAAAACCTGCAAGCGGTCATTAGTGGAGCTTCTGGATTGGCGCGGGAAAGCATCAACGACCTGATCGCCTTCCAGGCGGTCGCGCGCGAACGAAGCTTCACCCGCGCGGCGGCGCAGATGGGCGTATCGCAATCCGCCCTGAGCCAGACCGTCCGCGGCCTGGAGACCCGGCTCGGGCTTCGCCTGCTCACAAGGACGACCCGGAGCGTCGCCGCGACCGAGGCCGGCGAGCGCCTGCTTCAGGCGGTGGGTCCGCATCTCGACGGGATCGAGGCCGGCCTCGCGGCACTGAGCGCCTTGCGCGAGAAGCCGGCCGGCACCATCCGCATCACGGCGGATGGTTACGCGGCCGGTGCCGTCGTGTGGCCTGCGCTGGCGCGCCTCCTACCGGACTATCCGGACATCAAGGTCGAGGTGGTCACCGACTACATCCTGACGGACATCGTGGCGGAACGGTTCGACGCCGGCGTGCGTCTGGGCGGCATCGTCGCCAAGGACATGGTCGCGGTGCCCATCGGACCACCGATGCGCATGGCGACCGTCGCCACGCCGCTCTATTTTGCCGGACGCGCGAAGCCACGGACTCCCCAGGACCTCACGGGTCACACCTGCATCAACCACCGTCTCCTCACACAGGGAGGGCTCTACGCCTGGGAGTTCGAGAAGGGCGGCCGCGAGCTTCGCGTGAGGGTGGAGGGACAACTCGTGTTCAACGACGCCCACATGTTGCTGCGGGCCGCCCTGGACGGCTTCGGCATCGCCTACCTGCCGGAGGGTTTGATCGAGCCCTACCTGGCCGAGGGCCGGCTCGTTCGGGTCCTGGCCGATTGGTGCGACCCTTTCCCGGGCTACCACCTCTACTATCCGAGCCGGCGGCAGCATTCGCCGGCTTTCGCGCTGCTGGTGGATGCCCTGCGGTATCGAACATGATTGTGGGGGCAGGCTGCCGGCGAAGTCTCGGCCGGTGCGGACCCCAAAAATAGAGGATCTATTAACTATGATTCCGTCGTGGAAATTGTCGAAAGGCAGCGGTCGCGCGCGTCATGAAAAAGTGGCCCCGATGCGCATTGCGCGGGACACGGGAAAGCGGTCGCACTGGTCTAAACGGAGGTAGCCGACCACCTTGAACTCGACACATCATGTGAGGACCGAACGATGAGCGACGAAAGGGCAGTGCTGGCCGGAGGGTGCTTCTGGGGGATGCAGGACCTGATCCGACGCCAGGAGGGCGTGGTGACGACGCGGGTTGGGTATACCGGCGGCGATGTGCCGAACGCGACCTACCGCAATCATGGCACTCACGCCGAGGCGATCGAGATCACCTTCGATCCGGCGCGGACGAATTTCCGTCGGATGCTGGAGTTCTTCTTCCAGATCCATGATCCGACGACGTTGAACCGGCAGGGCAACGATCGTGGCCTGGGCTACCGCTCGGCGATCTATTATGGCGATGACGATCAGCGCCGCGTCGCCGAGGACACCATCGCGGATGTCGACGCCTCCGGACTTTGGCCTGGGAAGGTGGTCACCGAGGTGGCACCGGTCGGTCCGTTCTGGGAGGCCGAACCGGAGCATCAGGATTATCTGGAGCGCCGGCCTGACGGGTACACATGCCACTTCGTCCGGCCGAACTGGAAGCTGCCGGTACGGGCGGAAGCGCTTCAAGACACCTGAGCAATTTTCGAGGAGGCCGCGGATTGTCTTCGCGGCCTCCTCGGTCATTTCCGAACCATCGTAAGGATGGGTAAGCGCGATACGGTATCGATCAGAATACGGGCATCCCGCCCGCGACGGTGATCAAGGCACCGGAGGTGTAACTGCTGTCGTCCGACGCCAGCATCACATAGGCCGAGGCGAGCTCCGCCGGCTGGCCCGGGCGTCCGAACGGCACCTTCGATCCGAACGACTTCACCGAGTCCTGATCCATGCCGGCCGGGATGAAGGGCGTCCAGATCGGCCCCGGCAGCACGCCGTTTACGCGGATGCCCTTCTCGGCGAGCAACTGGGCGAGGCCCAGCACCATGTTGCTCAAGGCACCCTTGGTGGCGCTGTAGGCGAGCAGAGACGGCATCGGGTGCTTGGAGTTCACCGAAGAGGTGAAGATCACCGAAGCGCCGGGCTTCATGTGGGCGAGCGCCGCCTTCGTCACGTAGAACGGGCCGAAGACGTTGGTGCGGAAATGGTCCTCGAACACACGGTCCTCGATGCCGTCCAGCCCTTCGTTCGGATGCTGGAAGGCGCCGTTGTTGACGAGGAGATCGAGGCCGCCGAATGCCTCGGCGGTGCGCGCCACGATCTCGCGCCCGTAGGCCGCATCCTTGAGATCGCCCGGTAGGAGGAGTGCCCGCCGTCCGGCTTTCTCGATCCAGCCTCGGACCGCCTCCGCGTCGGCCTGTTCTTCCGGGAGATAGGAGATGGCAACGTCGGCGCCCTCTCGGGCGAAGGCGATGGCGACGGCGCGTCCGATGCCGCTATCGCCCCCGGTGATCAGGGCGGCTTTGCCGGAGAGCTTGCCAGCGCCCTTGTAACTTTCCTCGCCATGATCGGGCTCGGGCGCCATCTTGCCGGTCGTGCCGGGAAATCCCTGGGGCTGGGCCTCGAAGGGAGGCCGCGGGTACTTGTGCAGGGGATCGGTCGTCATGGCATGTCTCCGGGATGATTGCCGACCCAACAGGACCGGGCAGACGGTGTTCCCAGAGGTTTTCGCCGGAGCCGCCGGTGAAGCCCGGTGGCGGGGGCTGATCATGTCGCCGGGGAAAGTTCGAGTGATGGAGGACCCGTCCGGTCCCGTCACTCTGTTCTCAGACGCGACGAACGTTCTCGTGCCCGCCATGGAGAAGGCGGCCGTCCGACGGGTCATCGCCGTTACGGAGTTCGGCACCGGCGACAGCCGCGAAAGGACCTCGTGCCGGTCGGCTAGGATCGGGGCTTGGCCCGGAGCGTGATGCGCGTCAGCTCTGACGAAGGCCCGAGCCTGAGGGCGAAGCCCGGCCACAGCCCCGTGCCGTTGTTGACGTAGAGAGTCATGGGGCCGACTGCGTAGGCGCCCGAGACGAAGCCGTTGTTCGCCCGGGCCACCAGCCGGTCGAGACCCCAGATCATCCCGCCGTGCGTATGCCCGGAGAGCTGCAGGGCCACGCCCCTCGCGGCCGCCCTCCCCGCGTCCCTCGGCTGATGGTCGAGAAGGATGATGGTGGCGCCCGCCGGCGCTCCCATCAGGGCCGCATCGAGGTCGTGGGCCGGCTGGCCCGAATGCGAGGCAGACAGGTCGGTCACGCCGGCCAGCACCACGGCATCCTCACCGCGTCGCAGGACCGTATGCCGGTTTTCGAGCACGCTCATGCCAAGGTCTGCATAGTGGCGCATCCATGCCGCGTATTCGAAGAAATACTCGTGGTTGCCGGGGATCACCCAGACCCCGTCAGGCGCGCAAAGTTCACGAAGCGGTTCGACGTCGGCGCGACGGGCGGCGAGGGACCCGTCGATCAGGTCGCCGGTCACAACGATGAGGTCGACGCCAAGCGCAGTGGACCGCTCCACGACCTGCCTCGCCCACCCTGCCGGGAACAGACGGCTGAGATGCAGGTCCGTCAGCTGCAGAAGGGTGTAGCCGTCGAACCCGGCGGGGAGGTTCTCGATCTCGACGGTAACGTCCTTGAGCGGCGGTACCCGCACGGCCTGCTGCACTGCCACTGCCGACAGGATCATGGCCAGGGCCGCCTCGGCGTAGCGCCACCCGGCGGGGATCGCCCAACCGCCTCC
This sequence comes from Methylobacterium sp. 77, assembly GCF_000372825.1. Lineage (NCBI taxonomy): Bacteria > Pseudomonadati > Pseudomonadota > Alphaproteobacteria > Hyphomicrobiales > Methylobacteriaceae > Methylobacterium > Methylobacterium sp. 77. Next base: position 2,213,576 of record NZ_KB910516.1, read on the forward strand.
GGGCATCAGTTTGCTCGCCAAGGCCACGACGTCGAGGGCCAACTGCATCGCTGCCACGAGGAAGATGGCACCGAAGGCCCAGTTGAACAGCACGATCAGCGAGCGCGGGAATTCCGGGGCGAAGACCGAACCGGACGAGAGGCGGCTCCACAGGTGATACTGCGAGGCGATCAGCAGGAGGATCGCGACACCGGCCTTCAGCGCGAACGGCCAAGGCAGTGGCCACACCACCCGGGAAATGACGTACAGGCTGGGCAGTCCGAAGATCAGGTGGAACATGCGCTCATTTCGGTGTCGGTTGACCGTCGACACGGGGTCGATCCGGCATCCGGAATGAACGAGGCAGTATCACCGGCGGCGCTCCATGGGGCGCATCGATCAACCTCCCGCGCGCCGCCACGTGCTCCCCGGCACACGCTTAATCTTGGTTGCCGGATTCCTTCGATCCGGGAGGCAGCTGGTCCCGCTTTCCCCTCGGAGGTGAGAGCCCGCCGAAGTCTTGGGCCGCCGCCGCATGGATGAGGCATATCCCGTGTCGCGAACGCCACTTCGGAACAGAGATTGGTCGCGTCCATTGCCGTTGGACGATAGGGAGCGGCGCAATGACAGAGACCAAGGGCAAGGGCAGCGCGACGGCGAAAAAGGCGAACGCCAAAGCGGCCAAGGAAGGTAAGGACAACCCGCGTACGTCCTCGGCGGCACAGGCCGAGCTCGGCAAGAAGGGCGGGAAGTCCAGGACGTGACCATTCCCGTCTCAGGTCTCGATCAGATCCTCCTCGCGGGCGCAACCGGCAGCCTGGGTCTCCGGATCGCACGAGAGCTGCGAAAGCGCGGCGCCCGCGTAAGGGCCGTGGTGCGGCAGGGAACCACTGCAGTCCGGACAGAGCCGTTGAAGGCGTTGGGCGTCGATATCCTCGACGTCGACCTCGACGATGCGGCGCAGGTCACCGCGGCATGCGTGGGCGTCGATTGCGTGGTCTCTGCCCTCAACGGGCTCCAGGACACGATCCTCGGCACACAGTCGGTGGTCCTCAATGCGGCGGTGGCTGCCGGTGTGCCGCGCTTCATCCCCTCGGATTTTTCGTTGGACTTCACGCGGACGCCGCCGGGATCGAACCGCAACATGGACCTGCGGCGGGCGTTCAAGGAGCGGCTGGACGGTTCGCCGATCCAGGCGACCTCAATCCTCAACGGCGCCTTCATGGACATGCTGACCGGGCAGGCGCCGTTCATTCTGTTCGGGCCTCGGCGGGTCATTCATTGGGGCGACGCCGACCAGCCCGTCGATTTCACGACGATGGACGATACGGCCGCCTACACCGCGGCCGTCGCGATGGACCCGACCACGCCCCGGATACTGCGGATCGCCGGGGAGACGACCTCACCTCGTGGCTTGGCTGCATCTGCCGGCGATGTCGCCGGCCGGCCTTTCAAGACCTTCCGGGTGGGCGGCATCGGTCTGCTTGAGGGGATGATCAAACTCACCCGATTGGTGGCGCCGGGAAAGGGCGACGTGTTCCCGCCGTGGCAAGGCATGCAGTACATGCGCGATATGTATAGCGGCGATGGCAAGCTCACGCCGCTCGACAACGACCGCTACCCGGGGATGCGCTGGACCAAGGTGCGGGAGGTGCTTGCGGCGCGTTGAGGGAAGCTTGGCTCGTCCTGCGCCTTTCGTCATCGCCATGATCCGGAATGGCCCTCAGACGGAGACGACCTTAAGGGGCTGTGACGTGCTGTGGCGTCTGGGCTCGTTTCTTCTCCTGGATCGGCGCCCGCTTCGCTCACCCGCGAAGCCGCTTTCCATCGACGTCCAGGCGATCCCGTGACCCGATACGCCACCATGAATTGAAGGCGGCAGGATCGAGCCGAGGTTGCGGCCGCCTTCGCCCAGGCGGCGGACATCATACGATGACGACCTGATCGCGTTCCACCGATCATTGTCCGGGCTCAGCGGCCCGTTTGCGCAGCTCTTCGATGAACGGTCTCGCCATCGCCAACCGTGCCGCCCCGGCAGATTTCGGCTTATACGTCGATGACGAAGGCCAGAACCGCCGCATCCTCGATCGCTTCCAAGCGTCTATCCGAGCACTCGATAGCCAAGCTGCTTTCAGCCTAGCCGAACGTGTGGTCGTCGGCCGTCAAGCATCCCATGAAAATCAAGACGTAGGTCGCTCGGTCGGCTTCAGTCGGCGAAACGAGGATTTCCCAGCGGCAAGGCGGATAGGCGCGTGAGCCTTCCTCATCTCCTCGTCGTCAACCATTCGAAAGCCCAATGCCAATATGGACTTTCCTCGCTAGGGCTCCGGCGTCGCGAGGGCTGACGGGATTCATCTGGCGGAAGGATCAGACGCTGCTCCGCCCGATGCCCAGTCATGGCCGACGAGACACCGCTCACGCTCGCTTATTCGACGAGCGCGGAGCGAAATTACAAAAATGTCGGAGTATTTAGCCGCGCCAGCTACTGGGAAGCAGTTGGCGCGCCCTACGGGAATCGAACCCGTGTTTTCGCCGTGAAAGGGCGACGTCCTGGACCGCTAGACGAAGGGCGCTTGCTCGTGAGCGAGGGTTCTATAGGCGGCTTCCCCCGGTAGGGCAACCGGCGTTTCGCCGTGTTTCGCGCTTGACGAACGGCATGGCGGTCGCTTTGTCGCTGCTCAGCATCGGCATGGCGTTCAGGCCCTGCCCCGAGACAGTGGATAACACCATGAATACGCGACGCGATGGGCCGGGTGGGCCTCGCACGAGCCGACCCGGTGGCTCCCGTGACCGGTTTCGCCATGGGCCGCCGTCCTCCGGACCGCGTGGGGTCAGCGGTGATCACGTGGTGCTCTATGGATGGCACCCGGTGTCGCAGGCGCTGGCGAATGAGGGGCGTGGCCTGCATCGACTTCTCGCCACCGAGAACGCTCTGGCGCGTCTGACCGAGGAACTCGGCCCGCTCAGGATCGACGCCGAAATGGTGCGTCCCAACGCGATCAACGCCCTGCTCGGGCCGGATGCCGTTCATCAGGGGCTCTACCTCGAGGCCGATCCCCTGCCCGGCCCCGAACTCGATGAGCTTCCGGACGATGCACTGCTTCTGGCACTCGACCAGATCACCGATCCGCACAACGTCGGTGCCATCGTCCGAACCGCCGCAGCATTCGGCGTCGCCGGCATCATCACCACGGCGCGGCATTCGCCCACGGCCACCGGTGTGCTGGCGAAATCGGCGTCCGGCGGGCTCGAACACGTTCCCCTCGTGATCGTACGCAACCTGTCCGACGCGCTGATCGACCTCGGCAAGCGCGGCTTCACCCGCATAGGCCTCGATTCCGAGGGCGAGACCACCCTGGATGCCGTAGGCCCGAAAAGGCCGGCGGTGATCGTGCTGGGTGCCGAGGGCAAGGGCCTGCGCCAGCGCACGCGGGACAATTGCGACGTGCTCGCGCGGATTCCGTTCAGCGGCGAGATCCGCAGTATCAATGTGTCGAACGCCGCTGCGATCACGCTCTATGCCTTGAGCGTGCGCGGCGACTGACGCGTCAGTTCATCGCCAGAACGGCTTCACGTCGAGCAGCGCCTCGTGTGCTTGCTCCGCCGACCGGAGCAGGTCATTCGTGCGGGCCTCGCCGTCAGCGGCGGTGAGGCCGGCGGCGAACATCGTCCCGGCCTCTCCTTCGCTATTCGCAGTCGGTCCGGTCGCGATCAGGCTCGCGATGACGGAATGCGCGGTGGCGATGTCGTTGAGCGCGCCGAGATGGTCCTGCAGATCCGACAGCGCGGCGACGAAAGCCTTATGACGCTTTTGAGCTTTCTTCCCGGCATAGAGCGAGGCGAAGAATTCGGCGCCGTAGCGCAGCTTCTTGGCCTCGATGCGTACCTGGTGGCGCTCCTCCGCATCGACGCGGTGAAGGTGTCGGCCGCGTCTGCGGATGCGGCGGCGGGACTTGTCGAGGATTTCCTCGGCATAGTCGCGGGCTGAGATCGTGCTCCGAGTCTCCTCGTTGCGCCAAGGCCCGGTCTCGATCCAGGCGGACAGGTCGAGGATGAGGCTGCGCCAGGATTGCGATTCCAGAATGCTGAACACCGCGTCGTAGGCGATTTCCCGCTCGGCCTCGAGCCGGATGCGGAGGTCGTCGAGCCCCGCCTCGTCCGGCCTCTTGGCCATCTCCTCGGGAAGGGTCTCGCTCAGGAAGACATCGAGGTTGCGAGCCTGCCCGAACGGCTCGGTGACGCGCTTGATCTCTTCGCGCAGATGCGTCGCAGCCGGATCGCTGGCGAGGATCGGCTTGAACAGGGTGAAGGCCGAGCGCAGCCGGCGCAGGGCGACACGGATCTGGTGCAGACCTTCCGGATCGCGAGTCTTGAGGAAGACGTCCTCGTTGAGCCGCAGGTGGGTGAGGCAGGCAATGGCGATGGCACGGAAAGCAACGGTCGCCGAACTATCCTGATCCAGCTTGACGGAGCCGGCCTTGCTCGGCCGTCGTAGGGTCTCGTTGAGGATCCTGAAGCCGCGCTCGCTCTTCGCCAGCACGCCGAGGCGGAGCGGCACGGTCTCGGCCAAGCTCTGTGCGAGAGAAAACAGGTCGGCGGGAATGCCCTCGATCAATTCGAGTTCGAGCTCCCACAGGGGGACGTCTCCAACCGGCGTCTCCACTCGACCTTGATCGAGGGTCGCTGAAATGCGCGAGACCCCGTAAGTGACGGCGCGGGTGGTGCGCTCGATGACGGTCGTGACAACGGCTGCGAGATCGGGTGAGGATGCGCTGCCGAGCACGTCCGGGATCGGCGTGTCGTCGAGGAGCGACAGGTCCGGAAGCGGACCGTCCACGGCCCATTCCCATTCGGAACGGTCGAACAGGCCGGCTGCCGAAGAGGCGACCTTCACGGTCTGGACATGGCGCTCGCCGTGCCGCCTCACCCGCAGGGTCATGCCCTGGCGGTGTAGCGCCCGGTCGGCCGTATCGTAATAGGTGGCCGAGAGGAACTCAGCCTCGGTCGGTTCCGCGACGTCGAGAAGCGGGTGGCGCGCCAGTTCGGCGAGTTCCGGGGCCCCACAATCCAGCTTCAACTCGACTTCCTTCGGGGTACCCATCACGCGTCCTGTTTCTGGTCCAGTATCGTAAGCGCCAACGCCCGGGGACCGGGTGAGGATCATCCATGGGCTTGGCTGGCCACGCAAGCGCGCCATGCCGCCGCCCGGATGGACAAACCGGAGAAATCCCGTAGCTGGAACGATGTGGCCGGACTCAGCCGGCGCTCGATCCATGGTTCAGGATCATAGACGCGGGATGATAAGGTTTCGATGACGGCGGACCGGGTAAGGGCCGATCGGCTCCTGGTCGAGGGCGGCCATTTCGAGAGTCGAGCGAGGGCCCAGGCGGCGATTGAGGCGGGCCTCGTCACTGCCGACGATCGCCCGGTGAGCCGCGCCTCGGACAGGCTCGACCGTCGAGCTCGCATCGTAGCGAGCGCTCCCCATCCCTTCGTCTCGCGCGGTGGGCTGAAACTGGAAGCGGCCCTCACCGCGTTCGGCTTCGATCCCACTGGGCTCGTCTGCCTCGATGTCGGTGCCTCCACCGGCGGCTTCACCGACGTGTTGCTGAAAGGCGGAGCCGAGCACGTCTACGCCGTCGATGTAGGCAGGGATCAGCTGCACCCGTCGCTGCGCCGGGACAGGCGTGTGTCGAGCCTCGAGGGCCAGGACGTGCGCGGTCTCGACACCGCGATGATTCCTCGTGCGCCGTCCCTTGTCGCGATCGATGTCAGCTTTATCGCCCTTCGCCTTGTCCTGCCCGCAATCGTGCCGCTGATGGCGCCGGGTGCCGCCCTGGCAGCATTGATCAAGCCTCAGTTCGAGGCGGGGCGTGACCGGGTCGGGCGCGGCGGTATCGTGCGCGATGAGGCCGTCCACCAAGCGGTCTGCGAAGAGGTGACGAACCTCGTCGCCGATCTCGGTCTCACCATCCTCGGTGTCATCCCCTCTCCTGTCGCCGGCGGCGACGGTAATCGCGAGTTCCTCATCGGGGCACGCTCTATGGTGCGTCCATGACGGAAGTCAGCATGACCGAACATTCAAACCTTCGCACCGTCGAGATCGTTCGGCTCGGTCAGCGCGGCGACGGCATGGCACTGGACGGCACCATCGTCCCCTATGCGCTGCCCGGCGAGCGGGTTTCGATCCGCACCGACGGCTCACGGACGTCCCTCGTGGCTGTGGAGACACCGTCCGCGGACCGGATCGCTCCCTTTTGCACCTATTTCGGAACCTGCGGTGGCTGCGCGGTCCAGCATCTCGCGCCCGAGCCTTACTCGGCTTGGAAGCGGGGCAACCTCGCGCAAGGGCTGGCCCAGGCCGGGATCGAGGTCCCCTGCGAGCCGGCGCGCGATGCGCATGGAACCGGCCGCCGCCGGCTGACGCTCCATGTCCGCGAGATCGATGGCAAGGGCGTCGCCGGCCTGATGGCTGCGCGTAGCCACGATCTCGTGGCGATCGATCATTGTCCTATCACCGTCGAGCCTCTCCATAGGGCGCCGGCCGTGGCGCGTGCGCTGAGCGCTCCCCTCGGCCACGGTCGCAAACCACTCGACGTCGCCTTCACCGCCACCGAAGCCGGGCTCGACGTGGACCTGCGCGGACATGGCCCGGTGAGTGAAGGTCTGCGCGCCACGCTGGTTCGGCTTGCGGGCGAACTCGACCTCGCGCGCTTGTCCCTCCACGGCGACATCGTTGTGGAGCGCCGAGCGCCGGCGATCACCACCGGCGACGCCCGCGTCGTGCCGCCGCCCGGCGGGTTCCTGCAGGCGACGGAAGCGGGCGAGGCGATGCTCGCCGAGATCGTGGTCTCCGCCCTGGACAAGCGCGTGAAGCGGGTCGTCGACCTGTTCTCCGGAGCCGGTCCTTTCACTCTCGCCATGGCCCGCACGCGTGACGTCCATGCGGTGGAGGGCGAGGCCGCCGCCATTGCCAGCCTCGACCGCGCATTTCGCGCGACCCAGGGCCTGCGCAGGGTGACGAGCGAGACGCGCGATCTTTTCCGCCGACCGCTCCTGCCGATCGAACTCGATACCTACGATGCCGTGGTGTTCGATCCGCCGCGCGCCGGAGCCCAGGCCCAGGCCAAGCGCATCGCTGAATCGAAGGTGCCGCTCGTCATCGGTGTCGCCTGCGACATCGGCTCTTTCGCGCGGGATGCGGCAACCCTGATCGCGGGCGGCTACCGGCTCGAACGAGTCTTCCCCATCGATCAGTTCAAGTATTCGAGCCATCTCGAGATGGTGGGTGTGTTCCGGAAGGACGTGGTCAAACGTCGGCCCTCGCTGAGATAGGTCTGGGCGTCGGCACACCGCATCGAGGCGCCCATTCGGCTGTTGCAGTGCGCTGCGGCACCCAGCGGGGCTTTCCGACGTCATGGCAGCCGCGCTCGGAATCCCATGGCCGGCGAGGCTCTTCGTCGCCATCTTGGGTGGAGCGAACTCTCAACCCCATTCAGGACCTTTCGTCGTGGACGTCTTCACCGCCAAGCTGCTGGTTTCCGCAGCCATCGTCACTTCCGTCGCCGTCTTCTCGCTGCTGACCGCTGGTTGGGCCCTGAAGGACGCTTACAGCGACTTCCGTCGAGGGGTCGACGAACGCGCCGCCTCCCGGCCCCGGACCTGAAAGCCATCGGGCTTCAATCAGAACAGGATTCCCTGGGCATCCTCGTCGCTCGATAGCGGGCGCTGCTCGGGCGGGGTCTCGGAGACCCTTTCTGGTACGGCACGATCTACGGGCACGGCGAGGTCGGGGCCATCGTGGCGGGCGTCGTTCACTCTCGCGCTCACCACGTCGAGCGTCAGCCATTCATCCGGGCACGGCCGACACAGAGAGACCGCGTCTTTCGGCTCCGTAGCGACGTGGTCGAGCCAGGGTTCGATGGCCTCTGGCGGCAGGATCGCCGGCATCCGGTCGTGGATCGCCGCCATGGTGCCGTTGGCGCCCGTGGTAACGATGGCTGCGGTATCGATCTCGGACCCATCGGCACCGAGCCAGCTTTCCCATAATCCGGCCAGCGCCATCGGCGCTCCATCCGCCCGGCGGATCATGTAGGGCGTGCGCGTGGCGGCGCGGCCCGTCCCTTCGCGGCGCCATTCGTAGAAAGCGTCCGCAAGGAAGACGCAGCGGCGATGTCGGATCGCCCCGCGGAAGGTTGCCTTCTCCTGCACCGTCTCGACCCGCGCATTGATGATGAGCGGGAAGCCCTTCGGGTCCTTCAGCCAGCCCGGCAGGAAGCCCCATCGCACCAACCGAAAATGGCGCTGTCCACGTTCCGCTATGACGATCGGCACCGGCTGCGTCGGCGCCACGTTGTAGCGCGCCGGGAAGTTCGGTTGCTCGGGATACCCATAGAACGACCGGAAGACATTCGGGTCCTGTTGGATGAGGAAGCGTCCGCACATCGCTCGACTATCGCCATCCTCTCCAGCCGTACGATCCTGCCCCAACTCCACGTCGGGACGTCTCGAGGGCAATGATCGCTACAGCCACTTTTTCCAGCGGAAGAACACATATGGCAGCACGGCGGCGACGACCATCATCACCACGGCCATGGGATAACCGAAATTCCAGTCGAGTTCCGGCATCGCCTTGAAGTTCATGCCGTAGATCGAGGCGATGAGTGTCGGCGGCATGAACACCACCGCCATGACCGAGAACAGTTTGATGATGTTGTTCTGTTCCAGGTTCACGAGGCCGAGCGTCGCGTCGAGCAGGAACTGGATCTTCGAGGACAGGAAGGTCGCGTGCTCCTCCAGCGATTGCAGATCTCGCAGGGTGGAGCGCACGTCCTCGCGCAACTCCCGCGGGGCCTTGGCGGTGCGATAGGTCGCCGAGAGCGAGAGCAGGATGCGTTCCATCGAGACCAGGCTCTCGCGCTGCTTCGAGATCAGGTCGCCGTGGCGGCCGAGCGCGCGGAGCGTGTCCTGGAGAGCGGTGTTGCGGGCCGAGGGGTCCGCCTTCTCCTCGAAGATCTTGCCCGAGAGCCGGTCGATCCGCTCGCCCTGGAGCTGGAGCACGTCGGCCGCGCGGTCGATCACGGTCTCGATCAGCCCGGCGAGGATGGTCTCGCCCGAAGGCGCGGCCGAGGGGCCGTTGCCCGTCGAGCGTCCTGCCCGCTGGGTATACATGCGGAAGGCCTGCGGCTCCTCGTAGCGCACCGTCACGAGCCGATTGCCGCGCAGGATGAAGGTGATGCCGGCGAGCCCCGGCTCCTCCGCCTCACTCACCTTGCTCAGCACCCGCCCGGTCATGTAGCGCGCGCCGTCCTCGACATAGAGGAGCTCGGAGGGCTCGATGTCCTTCATTTCCTCGCGGGTCGGCACCGAGATGCCCATGAAGGCCTCGACCTTGAGGTCCTCCTCCCGGGTCGGTCGGATCATATCGAGCCAGACCGTCTCGTCGGGGATGGCGTCCTGCAGTTCGAGGGGGCGGCGGTCGAGCAGGGTGTGCCCGGGGCCGGCGATCGGCTGATGGATGAAGATCACGCTTTACGTCTCAGGCGAAGGCCCCGGAAGGCGGTGTGTTCGCATCCGGCACGAAGAAGTCCGGCGCAAGGGGTATGCCGGGTGTGACGCGGTATTGTGTGAAGTCCGTGACACCCTGCTCCGCGAGAAAGCTGTCGTCGATGAGGAATTGGCCGGTGATCTCGCGGGACGGTTTCAGAAACAGGGCATGGGCCGCATCGGCGATGATCTCCGGCGTGCGGCTCGCCTGCATCAGCGCATCGCCGCCGAGCAGGTTGCGGACGGCCGCCGTGGCGATGGTCGTGCGTGGCCACAGGGCGTTGACCGCGACGCCTTGCCTGCGCAATTCGCCTGCCAGCCCCAGAACACAGAGCGACATGCCGAACTTCGCCATGGTGTAGGCGAGATGCGGCGCGAACCATTTCTCCGCCATGTCGAGGGGCGGCGACAGCATCAGGATGTGCGGGTTCTCGGCTTTGACCAGATGCGGGATCGCGTATTTCGAGACCATGTAGGTGCCGCGGGTATTGATCTGGTGCATCAGATCGAAACGCTTCATCTCCGTCTGCGGCGTGCGGGTGAGCGAGATCGCGCTGGCATTGTTCACCACGATGTCGATGCCGCCGAACGTCTCCGCCGTGCGAGCGATGGCCGATGCGACGCTGTCCTCGTCGCGGACATCCACCAGGAGCGGGAGGGCTCGGCCTCCCGCTGCCTCGATGGCGGCGGCGGCCGTGTGAATCGTGCCTTCGAGCTTGGGGTGCGGCGTGTCGGTCTTGGCGGCGATGACGATATTGGCGCCATCTCGGGCGGCCCGCAGGCCGATGGCGAGGCCGATGCCGCGAGAGGCGCCGGTGATGAACAAGGTCTTCCCCTTCAGGGAATTCGTATCCGTCATGGCTGTTTCCTCAGGATCCGAGGTGAAATCGCGCTGGCATCGTGCCGTCGGCATCGGTGAAACCGTACTCGGCCGCAAGGTCGCCCGCGTGCAGGATACGGCCGGTGCGAACATGAACGTCCGGATCGGCGGCCAGGGCCGCGAGCGCCCTGCCGGCATAGAGAGGGCTCTCCGTCGCCCGGTCGGCATGGCCGTTGTCCCGCGCCCTCTCGGTGCTCACGAAGCCGGGCGACAGCCCGAGCGCCGTGACGCCGTAGGGTGCGAGCTCCTGGGCGCAGACATAAGCGAGGCGGTTGGTGTTGGCTTTTGCGAGATCGTAGAACACGTCGCCGAGATAACCGGATTCCGTGTCGAACGAGACGAAGGCGATGAGGCCGCGTTTTGCCGAGACCATGGCCGGTGCGACGGCCCGCGCGAGGAGCAGGGCGGGATAGGGGCCACTCTCGAAGAAACTCGAGAGCGGTTCGGCGGAACGGCGCCAGAATGGTGTGCCCCATTCCGCCCCGTCGGCGTAGCGCTCGCCGTCGAAGCCCTCGTTACCGCCCCAGACGCTGGAGATGGCCACGTCGATCCGCCCGAAGCGACGCAGGGCCCAATGGACGAGGCCATCTACGGCCCGCTCGCTGGTATGGTCGCAGATGAAATGGTGTCCATGGCCGCCTGCGGCGTCGACCGCACGGGCCGTGTCCTCGATGGTTTCCGCCCTACCCTCCGTGCGCGGCCCGGTCTCGCTCGACCGAGCGGTGACGATGACCGTGGCGCCGGCCTCGCCCAACCCACGCGCAATACCGCGCCCCACGCCGCGCGATGCGCCGGCGACGAGGCAGATCATCCTGCTCAGATCGGGCTTCGGCGCGCGCCCACTCATGTGGCTTTCGCCTTGCCGAGGAATCGCGCGAACGCCGCCTGTGCCTCAGGCGCACGCAGCCGCGCTTCGAATGCCTCGGCCTCGGCCTCCAGAGCGGCCTCGACCTCGGCCTGATCGCCGCGGATCAGGCGACGCGTCGCGGCGACCGCACCGGGCGGAAGTGCGGCGAGGCGTCCAGCTTGGGCCAAGGCGTGGTCGAGCAACAGGTCGCTCGGCGCGATCGCGTTGACGAGCCCGAGCCTCAGGGCTTCGTCAGCATCGAAGGCTTGGGAAAGCAGCAGCAGTTCAGTGGCCTTCAGGAGTCCGACGCGGCGTGGCAACAGGTAGGACGAAGCCGCTTCGGGCACGAGGCCGAGTTCTACGAAAGGCATCCGGAAGCGCGCGGCCGGGCTCGCATAGACGAGGTCGCAATGCAGCGTCAGCGTCGTGCCGATCCCAACCGCGATCCCATCCACCGCTGCCACCATCGGTGTCTTGGTGCGCGCGAGCTGGCGGATGAAGCGAAGGGCGGGAGCCTCAGCGAAGGGCCTCCGTGAGCCCTCGACGAAATCAGCGAGGTCGTTGCCGGCGCTGAACGCACCTGGCAGGCCGGCGAAGACCACCGCGCCGACGGCGTCGGAGGCGTCGGCCTGCTCCAGCGCTCCACGCATGGCATCGTACATGGCTCCGGTGAGCGCGTTCTTCTTTGCCGGCCGGTCGATGCTGATGAGGCGGACGCCATCTTGCGTGTCGTAAATCGCGATGTGCTCGCTCACATTCGTCTCCTCATCCGCCGCCGCCCCCTTTTCCGTCCGATCCACGGGGAGGTTTCAGCCCGCCAGGGCCAGCATCGCATCCTGGGTGAACCCGCCGCCATCGACGACGCTCTGTTCGAGGCCGCTCGCAGCCGTGAGCAGGTTTTCGGCGAAGAACCGCGCCAGGGCGATACGGGCAGGATGGGCCGGGTCGGTCTCCCCCACCTTGATCGCAGCGTTCGAGGCCAGCGCCGCGCGGGCGAGGCATGTCGCTCCTTGCGCGAGCCCGAACAGGCGAAGATACGGCGTCGCTCCGGCCTGGGCCTCGTCCGGTCGGTTCGAGGCCAGAGCCTTGAGGAGGAAGCTCGTCGCCCGGTCGAGGCTTTCGATTCCGGCTCGCAGACGGGGCCCGAGATGGCCGAAGGCCGGGCTTGCATCCTTCTGGACCGTTTCCGCGACGCGTCGCATCGAGGCGAGTTGTGCCCGAACGGTCGCCCCGCCGTTCAACGGCAGCTTGCGCGCCACGAGGTCGATGGCCTGGATGCCGTTGGTGCCCTCATAGATGGCGAGGATGCGCGCATCGCGCATGTACTGCGCCGCACCCGTCTCCTCCACGAAGCCCATGCCGCCATGGACCTGCACTCCAAGAGAGGTCACCTCGTTGGCGATGTCGGTAGAGAAGGCCTTGGCGACAGGCGTCAGCAGTGAGGCCCTGTCGTGCGCGGCCCTGCCATCAGGTCCCCGCGCCGCGTCGAGTGCCTCCGCCGTGAGGTAACAGATGCCGCGAGCGGCCGCTGTGTAGGCCTTCATCGTCAGCAACATGCGCTGGACGTCGGCATGTTCGACGATGGGGCTGATAGGCTCCGACGAGCCCGAAGCCTTGCCTTGGCGTCGGTCCCGAGCATAAGCGAGCGCCTGCTGGTAGGAGCGCTCGGCCACGCCCACGCCCTGAAGCCCGACATTGAGGCGGGCCGAGTTCATCATCGTGAACATGCAGGCGAGACCCCGGTTCTCCTCGCCGATCAGCCAGCCCGTCGCGCCGCCCCGGTCACCGAAGGCCATGGAGCAGGTCGGCGAGCCGTGAATGCCGAGCTTGTGCTCCAGCCCCGAACAGCGCAGGTCGTTGTGACTGCCGTCGGGAAGGATCTTCGGCACCAGGAACAGCGAGATTCCGCGCGTTCCGGCCGGGGCATCCTTCAATCGGGCGAGGACGAGGTGGACGATGTTGTCCGCCATGTCGTGCTCGCCATAGGTGATGTAGATCTTGGACCCGACGATCCGGTAACTGCCATCGTCGGCCGCCTCGGCTCGGCTGCGCAGGAGCGAGAGGTCCGACCCTGCCTGCGGCTCCGTGAGGTTCATCGTGGCGGTCCACTCGCCGGTGACGAGTTTCTCGAGGTAGCGCGCCTTCAGTTCATCGGAGCCGTGCTTCGACAGCGCTTCGATCCCGCCCGCGGTGAGGAGCGGGCACAGCGCGAAAGCGATGCTGCCGGCATTCCACATCTCGCTGCAGGCGGCATTGAGGAGCAGCGGCAGGCCCTGTCCGCCGTACTCGGCCTCCGCGCTGAGGCCGTTCCAGCCGCCTTCCGTCCAGGTGCGATAGGCCTCGCGCCATCCCGGCGAGGTGGTCACTGCGCCATCCGCAAGACGGGCGCCCTGGCGGTCTCCGACGGGGTTGAGCGGAGCGATCACGGCATCCGCCACCCGGCCGGCCTCCTGCAGGATCGCGTCCGCATCCTCGATCGTCAGGTCACCATGGAGTCCCGATGCAATGGCGGCCTCAAGCCCCGCGACATGGCGCAGGGCGAAGCTGATCTCGGCAACTGGCGTGCGATAGGTCATGGCCGCATCTCCCGCGTCGTCTCGAGCGACGCTTCCTCCGTATTTGACGCGCGCGCCAGCCCGGCGATAGGGCCTGTCGTGCTGTCCGCCGACAGGCATAGGCAAGACAGGATCGCAGGGATAGGCAGTCGCTTGCGAGGATACGGCATCACGCCCGGCATCGGTCGGACAGGAGATAGTTTAGATATGAACGATCTCGGGTCAAGTCTCGGTCAGACGCTGACGCTGAGGCTCGAAGTCGACGCTGCCGGGATCGAACTGGCCGCGAGCCTTCTGCGCCAGGGCAAGCTCGTCGCCTTTCCTACAGAGACGGTCTACGGGCTCGGTGCCGATGCCTCCGATCCCGATGCCGTAGCGCGGATTTATCTGGCGAAGGAGCGGCCAAGCTTCAATCCGTTGATCGCGCACGTGCCCGACCTCGACGCCGCGCGTCGCGAAGGCGTGTTCGACGAGATCGCCCTACGTCTTGCCGAGGCGTTCTGGCCCGGTCCGCTCACCCTCGTCGTCCCTGCGGCGGCCAGTGGGACCGTCAGCGATTTGGCCCGCGCGGGCCTCCCGAGTGTCGCCCTGCGCGTACCCGCGGACCCCGTCGCATTGTCCCTGCTCGAACAAGTCGGGCGGCCGGTGGCTGCACCGTCCGCCAATCGCTCGGGTCGTGTGAGCCCGACCTGTGCCGAACATGTTCTCGCCGATCTCGATGGTCGTATCACCGCCATTCTCAATGGTGGCCACACGTCGGTCGGCGTCGAATCGACCGTCATCGCTTGCCTCGACGGTCGGGCTCGCCTGCTGCGGCCCGGAGGCGTGACGCGCGCGGCCGCAGAAGCAATCCTTGGTTTCGGTTTGGAATCCATGGCTCATTCGGGTGAGGCGCCGATCGGTCCAGGCCTGCTCGCTTCGCATTACGCGCCCCGTGCCGCCGTGCGATTGGATGCGTCGCGTGTCGAGCCCGATGAGGCGGTGCTGCTTTTCGGCCCTATCGATCCGCCGGGAACGAGAGCGGCCAGAGCACACCTGAACCTGAGCGAGACGGGCGATTTGCAGGTGGCGGCCGCTCGTTTGTTTTCTGCGTTACGTCGCCTGGACGAGGCGGGTGTCGAGACCATCGCCGTCGTCCCAATCCTGGAAGAGGGGCTCGGCGAGGCCATCAACGACCGGCTGCGTCGTGCTGCGTCGCCACGCTAGATTTTTTTCGAAATGATGCGGAACCCTTCCACATCGTCCGCGTTTATCGATCCAGAAGGCCAGTTCAGCCCCCAATGACCTTCTCCCTTTCAAGGCTCGGAGTAATCCGGGTCTTTTTTCTTGGGCTCAGGTATGTAGGCATCGCGAAGGCCCTCGCTGAAGCAGCGAGGGCCTTCGCGATTCTTAGGGCAGTCAGCCGGCGATTTTTGCGGCGATGCTGGCGACATGCCTGCCCTGATAGCGGGCGCCGTCGAGTTCGACCGCATTCGGCTGTCGGCTCCCATCGCCATCGGCAATTGTCGATGCGCCATAGGGCGTGCCGCCCTTGACCTGCTCCACACCAGTCTGACCGGCGAAAGCGTAGGGTAGCCCGACGATGACCATTCCGTGATGCAAGAGCACGGTATGGAAGCTCGTCAGCGTCGTCTCCTGTCCGCCATGCTGGGAAGCGGTGGAGGTAAAAACCGAGCCGACCTTGCCGATGAGGTTACCCTGCGCCCAGAGACCACCGGTCTGATCCAGGAACTGCTTCATCTGCGCGGCCATGTTGCCGAAGCGCGTCGGCGTACCGAAGATGATCGCATCGTAGTCGGCCAATTCGTCGACCGTGGCGATGGGGGCCTGTTGATCGAGCTTGTAGTGGAACTGCTTGGCGACCTCGTCAGGCACCAATTCCGGTACGCGCTTCACGCTGACCTCGGCGCCCGCCTCGCGGGCACCATCCGCAACGGCGTTGGCCATCTGCTCCACATGGCCCCAGGACGAATAGTAGAGGACCAGAACCTTCGCCATCGTGTTCACTCCAAATTCCGGGAGGCTGCAGCGCAGCCGTTTTCCTGGCGCTGATATCTGCCTTCGCGAGCCTTGCGGAAATGCCTCGATCTGCAAAAGTTGTTTTGCATCGATGCAAGGCTCATCGAAGCAAGGTTCTTTGGGAATGAAAGCTGGCCGTGTCGGATTGGGATGACTTCCGCCTCGTAAGAGCCATCGCCGATCAAGGCGGCTTGACGCGTGCCGCCGATCAGCTCGGTATCAACCACTCGACGGCATTCCGCCGCCTCGCCACTATTGAGGCGTCGATCCAACAACCGCTTTTCGAGCGCCATCGATCGGGCTACGTGGCCACCGATGCCGGCCGCGCCATGGTGCTCGCCGCCAGCCGGATGGACGACACGGTGGCGCAGTTCAACCGAGAACTGGCGGGGCGTTCCTCCGAACCAGCCGGCGACCTTCGCATCACCGCGCCCGCCGGACTCGTCACCTCGATCCTCATGCCGATCTTCGCTCGGTTTCAGCGGCGTTATCCGCGCATCAGGCTGGATCTCGTTCTCGCCGAAGAATCCCTCAACCTGTGCCGGGATGCCGACGTGGCGATCCGCGCGAGCGATCGACCGCCACCGAGCCTCGTCGGGAGGCGTCTCGCGACGATCAATTGGGCACTCTACGGAACACGGAACTTCGTTGGACGACCGCTCGCCGAATGCCCGTGGGTCTGCCCAAGCGAAGTCGTAGCCGGCGGCCGGTTCGCCGCCTATGCGAAGTCGCAGATGATGTCGGACAAGCTCGCGATGTCGATCAATACCGTGCTCGGATTACGCGAGGCCATCGAGGCCGGATGCGGGATTGGACCGTTGCCGCGATGGGAAGCTGATACGCGCCCTAATCTGGTCCGCTTGTCCGAGAACGAGCCCGCCTTGGCGAGCTCGCTCTGGATTTTAACCCATGCGGATCTGCGTCACGCCCCGCGGGTCAGGGCCTTCATGGACGATATGGCCACCGAGATTGGCGCAATGCGTCCGATGATCGAAGGCATCGGTGCCTAGATTAGCCGATCGACTCGATCTCGATCTCGTGGCCGTTGACCTCGACGGTATCGCCGGCGCTCTTACCCGTCAGCGCCTTCGCCATAGGAGAAACGTAGGATATCGACCCCTTGGCGGGATCGGCCTCGTCTTCCCCGACGATGCGAAACGTCTGCTTGGTTTCGTCTTCCTTGATGATCGAGACCTTCGACCCGAAATGGACCGTGTCGCCGTCCATGGGTTCAACCAGCTCGGCCGAACCGAGACGGGCGGTCCAATAGGCTAAGTCGCGGGTCACGCGAGCCTCGTCGGCCTTGGCGCCCGGCGTCAGCGCGGTAAACTCCGCCTGTAGCCGCGCGACCTCAGCCTCCATGTTGGCGAGACCTTGGGAGGTGACAAAATTTGTATGGGGCGAGATCGGACGATCGGGAAGATCCTCGAAGGCTTCGCCGCCCTCACGCTCTTTGACGAATGCACTGCTCATGGAATCGGCAATGCTCTGGAGGCGAAACAGTTCCGCTTAGGCTTGACCGACCGATACCACGGTCCGACCACGCGTCCGTCCCTCCAGAATATCTTCTGCGAGAGACCCGACCTCGGAGAGAGGCACTGTGGTGGTCATCGTGGCGAGGAGAGTGCGGTCAAGGTCTCGCGCGATCCTCGCCCACGCCTCTTTGCGCTTGGGAAGGGGCGTGCTGACGCTATTGATCCCGAACAGCGTGACCCCGCGCAGGATGAAGGGTGCCACCGAGGTCGGCAGGTCCATGCCGCCCGCAAGACCACAGGCGGCAATGGCGCCATCTGCTTTGGTCGAAGCGAGGAGATTGGCGAGGGTCGTCGAACCCACCGCGTCAATTCCGGCGGCCCATCGCTCCTTCGCCAGCGGCTTGCCAGGATTGGATAATTCGGACCGGTCCATGATTTCGGAGGCGCCAAGGGATTTGAGGTATTCCGCCTCGCTGGCTCTCCCCGTGACGGCGATGACATGCCAGCCGGCTTTGGCGAGGAGTGCCACCGCCACCGAGCCGACACCGCCCGATGCGCCGGTGACGATGGCGGGACCATCGGACGGTTTCAGGCCGTGGGCATCCAGGGCCATGAGACAGAGCATGGCGGTATAGCCCGCGGTGCCCACGGCCATGGCTTCTTCGGGCTTCAATCCTGTCGGCAGCGGTACCAGCCAGTCGCCTTTCACCCGCGCCCGTTCCGAATAAGCACCGAGATGACTCTCGCCTACGCCCCAGCCCGTGAGCAGAACCGCATCGCCGGGCTTGTAGCCGGGATGGTCCGAACTCTCAACGATGCCGGAGAAATCGATGCCGGGAATCATGGGGAACCGGCGCACCACGGGCGAGCGCCCGGTCATCGCCAATCCGTCCTTGTAGTTCAGGGTCGAGTGCGTGACCCGGATCGTGACGTCCCCGTCCATCAGGTCGGCCTCGTCAAAATCCGTGAAGCGAAGGGTCTGACCCGCCTCGCTCTTCTCGATCACCCACGCCTTGAACGTCGCCATGTCCGTCGGTCTCCTCTTCGCCCACGTGAGACCTGTGGCGCAGTTGGCATGAATCAAGACGGCCCCGAGCGCGGAGGCGCCCGAGGCCGTGATGTTGCCGTTTCGATCGATCAATAGCCGTCGTAGATGCTGCCGCTGGAGAAGCCGAGACCGACGCCGATATCGGCCGAACTGGCGCCGGTGATGCCGAACGCGTCGGGGATTGAGCCCACGAGGCGCGTTCCATGGGAGCCGACATACCCGCCTCCGCCGCCATAGGCCGGAACCCAACCGGACCGGCCGCGTGAGACGAGGACCGAGCGTTGAACGCTGGCATATTCGGCGGGGATCGTCTCGGGGATGGTCTGGCCCGGCTGCGCCAGTACGCGGCGATGACGAACCGCGAAGCGCGGAGGGATGTTCACCCAGCAGCCGATCATCTCGCCATAGGCATCGCGACGTGTCTGCCACACGCGGCCACCGGGCGAGACCTGGATCTGTTCGGAGACGGTCTCGAAGACGGGCGGGATGGAGCGGTAGACCGTCCTCGCGGGACGGACGAGAACGCGCTCGGAAACGGTGTCGTAGACCGGCGGGGTGGTGACGTGACGGTAGCACTCGGCTCCGCCACAGCCACCGGCCTGAGCCGATGTCACGAGAGCGGAAACACCGAGGATGGCGCTGGCGAGGGCGGAGGCAAGTTGGGTCAAATGAGCGACCGGCGCGGTCATGACGGAATCCTCGACACTGAAATGCGTTGTGATCGGTGCACGGCCAATGACGGCACGCACTCTTCGACGCACTAGAGGCGGTCAAGTTGCGCTCGGAGCAAGCTGTATCGGAGATCAGGGTAAAATTAACCCTGGCTTAAGACTACGCAGATCCGATTCTGCTTAAGTAAAGTCATTTTGTTTGAGTCACGCGTCGTTAAGGCGAATTCAAGTCTGCCCACGCTTGAGCTGGTAGAAGATGTGCCGGCCGATCACGTCCATCTTCTTCAGGCGCCGCGACCAGCCGGGTTTGACGTAGTCGGCGTGGTAATGCGTGGCACCTCCAACCTCACTGAGGTAGGTTCGGCCCTCGATCACCGCGCTGGCGATACGGGTGGCGCTCTGCCAGGACGGGCCGTCGGTGATGTGCAGCGACTTGCCCTCACAGGCGAAAGAGAACTGGCAGCCCATATAGCGATGACGGTTCTGGTAGACCACGCCGCAGACATTCGAGGGATATAGGCCGCTCTTGACGCGGTTCAGCACAACCTGAGCGACGGCCGCCTGGCCTTCCTCCGGCTCACTGCGAGCCTCGAAATACACTGCCTCGGCGAGGCAGCGCTGTTCCCGGTCCATGGCGTCCGGGCCAATGAGGTCGGCGTAGCGGTGGCGGGCGTCGTCGGGAGCGGCCTCGCCGCCGCCGATGCTAGTCTCCTTTTGCGGCGAGAAACCTGGGAACATCAGGCTTGCGGCTGCGACTTCGATCGGTGTGGCATCCGCTGGGGCGGGCGTCGTCGAGGACAGCGCGATGGCGCGGGGAATGGCAGGGGTGGAGCCGTCTGAGGGTACTTCGGTTTCGTCATCTCTGGCGGGCGGCGTGAAGCCCGCAGTGGGTTCGAAGTCCGGCGTCCAGATTGCTGATCCGGGGATGAGGAGATCTCCGTCCGAACCTGCCAGACCGACGTTGAGAAGACTTGCCGCTGTGTCGTTCGGGCCTCGCGCGGCGTGGTTCGGATACAGCCGCTCTGTCGCCTTCACGTCGGTGCGCCGACGGGTGCCTGGCGTATCGTGCGAAAGCGGCAAGGCAATTCCTGACGCGCTCGGTTCCATGTGACCAAGGGCAGATGGATTGGTACCGGCTGTCGCAGTGAAGGAGACGATAAAGCCTAGCGCCAGTGTCCAGGGCGCAAGGGAAGTACGGAGCCAATGCCTTCGTAAGGACCGGCGAACGCGTCTCGTACTCACGACCAACCAACCCGCTCATGAACCCTCGACAGACTGCTCCCGTGCGTCGGGAGCGACTGGCGTGATCAGAACTATCGATGGTTATGGTTGCGAGTGTCTTAAGACCGTTGGCTGACATCGCTGTCGTCAGCCGCAAACACATCCCGACCGCGAATCCGATCAGAAACGTCCGGGTCTGCCGTATGTCACGGCGAGGGCTCCGACGAGCGAACTCATGCTCGATCGTCCCTTCATGTCGGCGATTCGCTCAGCATCTCCGCTGCTCTGAGTAGCAACCGCAAAGACAAGAAGCGCGACGGTCACGATGCCGCAAAGCATCGAGAGAACCCAAATATAGGTCTGCTGCAGTATCCGCGGAAATGGAACGGCGGCGGGATTTTCATCGAGGAATAACGGGTTAGGGCTCGAGTCGCTCATGGTCGGCGTTCCCGCGCGTTTCTGTGCCACCCCACCCAGCCGGGAGCGTCGTCGCGCACTGGTCTGGCACTAGCACTGAACGTGCTCGTGCGACATCGGTTCACCGATTTTTCAAAGATTTATTCAGCGAGAATTCGAGCGGTGGCAAACCAACGAAAAAGGGCAGCCATCAGCTGCCCCCTCGTGTTCGTGATTTTGAAATTGCAGGCCAATCAGCCGCGGGTCTTGTCCCGTGTCGCCAAGGCTGCCTGAGCGGCGGCGAGACGCGCGATCGGCACGCGATATGGTGAGCAGGACACGTAATCGAGTCCGACCTCCTGGCAGAATCCGATCGATGCCGGATCACCGCCGTGCTCTCCGCAGATGCCGAGCTTGATGTTCGGACGAACCGCCCTGCCCCGCTCGACACCGATGCGGACCAGTTCGCCCACGCCTTCCTGATCGATCGAGATGAACGGATCGGCGGTGAGGATACCTTTCTGGGTGTAGGCCCCCAGGAATGTCGCCGCGTCGTCACGCGAGATACCGAGTGCGGTCTGGGTCAAGTCATTGGTGCCGAAGGAGAAGAACTCGGCGGTCTTCGCGATATCGCCGGCGCGGAGTGCTGCACGCGGCAGCTCGATCATGGTGCCAACCTGATAGGACAGTTCGGCTCCGGTCTCCTCGGTCACGGCCTTCGCCATGGCGTCGATCCGTGCCTTGACGATGTCGAATTCCATCTGAGTGAAAACCAGCGGCACCATTACCTCAGCGGTGACAGGCTGGCCGGTTTCCTTGGCGGCCTGTACGGCAGCCTCGAAGATGGCGCGGGCCTGCATTTCCGCAATTTCTGGGAAAGCGATGGCGAGGCGGCATCCACGGAAGCCGAGCATCGGATTGAACTCGTGGAGTTCGCTCATCCGGCGGCGGAGCTTGTCCTCGGACACACCGGTGCTCTTGGCAACATCCTGCACCTCGGCATCGGTATGTGGCAGGAACTCGTGCAGCGGGGGATCGAGCAGGCGGATCGTCACCGGCAGGCCGGACATGATCGTGAACAGCTCGACGAAATCCTGGCGCTGGTAGGGTAGGATCTTGGCCAGGGCCGAGCGGCGACCCTCGACGTCGTCGGCGAGGATCATCTCACGCACGGCGACGATGCGGTCGCCCTCGAAGAACATGTGCTCGGTCCGGCACAGGCCGATACCTTCGGCGCCGAAGTTGCGCGCGGCACGGGCGTCTGTTGGCGTGTCGGCATTGGTGCGAACCTTCATGGTGCGGACCTTGTCGGCCCAGCCCATCAGGGTCGCGAACTCGCCGGAGAGCGAAGGCTCCAGCATCTTGACTTCGCCGAGGAGAACCTGACCCGTGGAACCGTCGATGGTGATCTTGTCGCCGGCCTTCAGCGTCGTGCCCGCCACCGAGAGTGTACCGGCCTTATAGTCGACGCGGATCGTTCCGCAGCCCGAGACACAAGGCTTGCCCATGCCACGGGCGACCACGGCGGCGTGCGATGTCATGCCGCCGCGCGTGGTGAGGATGCCTTCCGACGCGTGCATCCCGTGGATATCCTCGGGGCTCGTCTCGATCCGCACGAGGATACACTTGCGCTCGGCCTTGCGAGCGGCCTCGGCATCCTCGGAATTGAACACGATCTCACCTGTGGCCGCGCCCGGCGAGGCCGGCAGGCCGGAGGCGATGACCTTGCGCTCGGCCTTCGGGTCGATGGTGGGGTGAAGAAGCTGGTCGAGGGCGGCGGGCTCAACCCTGCCGATTGCCTCCTCCTCAGTGATCAGGCCTTCAGCGGCGAGATCAACGGCGATGCGGAGTGCTGCCTTGGCGGTGCGCTTACCGTTGCGGGTTTGGAGCATCCAGAGCTTGCCGCTCTCGATGGTGAACTCCATGTCCTGCATATCGCGGTAATGCGTCTCGAGCAGGCCGTAGATCCGCACGAGCTCCGCGTAGGATTCGGGCATGGCCCGCTCCATCGAGGGCTTGTCGGACTTGGCCTCGATCCGCGCCTTCTCGGTGATGTCCTGCGGAGTGCGGATGCCCGCCACCACGTCTTCGCCTTGTGCGTTGATGAGGAACTCACCGTAGAGCGCACGTTCACCGGTGGAGGGGTTGCGGGTGAACGCGACGCCCGTGGCCGATGTATCGCCCATGTTGCCGAACACCATGGCCTGGACGTTCACCGCAGTGCCCCAGCTCTCGGGGATGTTGTTGAGCTCGCGGTACTTCTTGGCGCGCGGGATCATCCACGAGCTGAACACGGCGCCGATGGCGCCCCATAGCTGATCTTCTGCACCTTGCGGGAAGTCCGAGCCGTGCTCCTGGCGGACGATATTCTTGTAGAGCCCGATCATATGCTTCCAATCCGCTGCACCGAGTTCGGTGTCGAGATTGAAGCCCTTGGTCTCCTTGTAGTGCTCCAGCGCTTCCTCGAAGGCGTGGTGCTCCACGTTGAGCACCACGTTTGAGTACATGGTGATGAAGCGGCGGTAGGAATCATAGGCGAAGCGCGGATCGCCCGCCCCTTCCGCCAAAGCCTCGACGGTCACGTCGTTCAGGCCAAGGTTCAGCACCGTGTCCATCATGCCCGGCATAGAGGCGCGCGCGCCAGAACGGACCGAGACGAGAAGCGGGTTTTTCGGATCGCCGAAACCGCGGCCGGTGAGCGCACCGACGGCGTCAAGGGCGGCCTGGACCTCGGCTTTCAGCTCCGCCGGGTACTGACGGTCATTATCGTAGTACCACGTGCAGACTTCCGTAGTGATGGTGAAGCCCGGAGGAACCGGCAGACCGAGATTCGACATCTCGGCGAGGTTGGCACCCTTGCCTCCGAGGAGGTTGCGCATGGACGACTGGCCCTCGGCCTTGCCATCGCCGAACGAGTAGACCCACTTCGCCATCGTCACCGATCCGCTTGCAACAGTATGGGGCACGATGCCCGTCGATGCCCCGTTGGACCATCTCATGTTGCAACGCAAGATGAACGCCTAACCAGACGCCTCCGCTTTACACCACGGTCAATCCGCCTTGTCATCGAGAGGCTCTGTAGCCCGGATGCATCCATAGAGACGCACCGAATTCTACGCTACCGCTCGCGAAACGCCCAGGCCCATCAGCCCGAGAGGGATGAGAGAGACCACCACATTGTAACCGGTGGTCGCGGGCCGCCGACGATCGGCACTCCCAAGGGAGTTGGATCGGTGCACGTAGTATCGGCACTGTTATCGGTGCATCGAGTATCGGTGCATTGAGGCCGCCCGGCCTCGCTGACTCAGGAATGGTTAGACCCGATATTTGCCGTTGCGCTTCACCAACACCCGCGTGCCGACCGGGACACGTTCGAACAGGTCGACAATGTCTTCGTTGAGCATGCGCACGCAACCGGACGACATCTGTTCTCCGATGCTCCACGGCTCGTTGGTACCATGGATGCGGAACAGGATGTCCCGGTTGTTCTGGTAGAGGTAGAGCGCTCGGGCGCCGAGCGGGTTGTCGACTCCGCCTTTGCGCGTCCGCGGCAAGTCGGGGTTGAGAGAGACCATCGTGGTGGTGGGGCTCCAATCCGGCCAAACCCCCTTACGTCCAACCTTTGCTTCGCCCTTCCAGGAGAACCCGAGCTTACCTACACCGATGCCGTACTGACGGGCATTTCCATCCTCCTGCACCAAGGCAAGCTGGCGGTTGTCGATGTCAACGACGATCGTTCCCGGACGCTCCGCTCCGGTGTAGCGGACCACCTGCCGGCGGTACTTCGGATCGAGCCGCGAGGTATCGACCAGGGGCACGTCGTAGGGCTTATCGGGCATCGATCCCGTATACCAAGCGGCCTCGTCGTCCTGCGCGACGGTCATCGGGCCGCGAGAATTGCATGCGGCCAATGGGGCGATGACGAGCAGGCTGAGAAAGACGCGGCGAATATGCATCGAGAACTCCACGAGAGTGGTCGTCGGGCGGGGCATTGCCCACATGACTACCTTCCGGGGGAGGCCGATGTTGTGTCTTTCACGTCGCAGCAGGAGCGAACGTGCTCATATGGGCGGATTTTACGGCAGGTATCGCTTGTGAGCCCAGCCGGTCTGACTCGGCCGACCTGGCGCGTTCAGTACACTGACGCCGACCCATTTCCAGCGCGCTCGAACGCCTGCTGCTTCCGTGCCCGAAGTGCACCCCAAGAGCCGCGTCGGGTGAGGTGGTGCCGCACCGATATCAGGAGACGGCATGGACACGCCTTGCTTGCCCTCAAGCCGCAAGTGGTTGGCAGCGATCGCGAAAACCATGGTTTTGACATCAATGACCCAGAGAGATTTGCGGCAAGGGGATGATGTCCGTGAAGTCTCCATAACGTGAATCGGAAACCAAGTTGTCAATCTGAAATCAACACAATCAACCTCAGATCAAATTTGCCTTTTCGAGATGAACCAGCTGCGTTTGCTCACCTTGGCTTGAGAAGGCATGGTCGAGCCATTGCAGCCGGGCCGCTGGAACACGGGAGGCATGTCAGATGGCCGACACACAGACGCTGACCGTTTCGGATATCGAGGAGCCGCTCGCCGCATTGGGTCCGGCGGTCCATCTCGACCATTGCGTGATCCACGTCTCCGATTGGGAGCGGTCCACCGCATTCTATCGTGATGTGATGGGGGCCGAGATCGTGTCGCGCGGGAAAGGCTTCGCCTATCGGTTCGGCGGAGTGCAGTTGAACGTCCATGGTCCCGGTCTTTCGCCCAAGCCCTTGGCGGAACGACCGGTCATGCCGGGCGGCAGCGATCTCTGCTTCCGTTGGTCAGGATCGATCGAGGATGCAGTCGCCCATCTTGCTGCGCAGGGCGTACCGGTCGAGTTAGGCCCTGTTGAGCGTAGCGGCGCCGCAGGCTCCGGATTGAGCGTCTATTTCCGTGATCCTGACGGATCCCTGATGGAGTTCATTACCTATCCGACAGGGTAATGGTGCAGGCTCAGCTTCGGCGTTCGGCCAATTGCTGATTTGTGTGCTCCAGTCTCAGAGCAAGTTCCCGCATCACAGCGATGCTGATCTGTGGGAACTGAGCCAGTAACTCAAGAAACACGGTCCGATCGATCCGCAAAGCCGTGACGGCACTTTCTGCCTGAACAGTGGCCGATCGCGGCTGATCCGCCAGGATGCCCATTTCACCGACGAGGGCATTCGGCCCGAGGAGTGCGAGTCGGAATGAACCGTATGACCCGTCAATGGTGACGGCGGCCGAACCTTCCAGGATCAGGTAGGCTGCATCGGCCACATCGCCTCTGGCGAAAAGCTGCTGGCCAGCCTCGAAATGGACGCGCTCACTCGTGAAGGCAAGGAGCTTGAGCCTCGACGGCTCCACTCCTCGGAACAATGGCACTTGGCGCAGCGAAGTGACCTCGGTATCGAGAGTCATGATGCCTGGACCATTTCGAGCGCTCCGTTGACGGGCGCCCGCCGTCGGTCGCCTTCATCTCGCGTATCCATGCGGTTTGCCCCAACATTGTCCAGCCCCGCACCGTGCTGACACGAGCTTGACGCGATCGGGGACCAGCGGGGAGAGCTCGGCAGCATGGCCGAGGAAGGTTCCGTGCTGAAATCCAGGATGACGTTTCTGGCGTGCCTAGAGCTACTCCGCCAATCTTGGATCGGGACGGGCGAGATGGAGCCGGCCATTTATCTTCGGTTACGCTCGCAGAGGAACCATCGATATTGGCGAAGGTTGTCCTTTTCGAGAACCACATGCTGAGGAGGCGCTGATGGCATCAGGAAATTCTACCTCGAAGCGAGGTTTTGCGTCGATGGATTTGGAGCGGCAACGCGAAATCGCGAGCAAAGGCGGGCGCAGTGTGCCGGCCGAGAAGCGCTCTTTCTCCCAGGATCGCGAACTCGCCTCGTCGGCGGGACGCAAGGGCGGTCAGTCGACTGGCCCCGGACGGCCGGGCGAAGACTAAAAGCCTTGATCTAAGTGGAGCGAGGCGCGTGCCGATTTCCGGCGCGCGCCTTTCTTTTTGTTCGCTCCACCGTTTTCAAAAAAGATCGACAACGAAAAGCCCCACGCTGCAAGCGAAGGGCTTTTTGGTCCATTCCCGATGAGTACCGAAATCCAGCGCTCGCTCAGGCGATGCAGCGTCCCGGTATCATTCGACGTGCTTCCGGCCCAGCAAGTGAACTGATCGCACCCTCGCAGCCATCCCGCATGGAGCGGCGCGGCTTAAGCATAGGCTTCTCACTCGAAGCCGAGTTTCGATCGTCAGAAATTGCTGGTGCCAAGCGCTCGGTTGTCCGCGCCGTCGACACACGTACAACCGCCGCTCCGGCGGGTATCGATCCTGAAAGCGCAATGCGCCCCGCTGGTGCGGCAGCGGCAGCGGCAACTGCGACGGTCGACAGGGTCGCCGACGCTGGGGGGGAACGAAGGTCAGCCTCCCGCTGAAGAATCGGATGAAAAATCACCGCAAGAAGGGCCGCTGGTCCACTGACACTCAGGAGGAAGGCAGACCGAAGCATCGGCGTAATCTCCAAGCGGAGCTTGACAGGATGCTCGACAACGCGATCAAATCGTCATCGGTTCCTCGACTGAACGAAAACTTTATGGTCAGTAAATACGGGCTTCGATATTGCGATAAATTTGCGCTGATCCATGAGCCGCAGGAGAAGGGACGTTGCTAAAAAATCACGCCAATTTGCAAAATGGCGGCCGACTCATTTTTTGGAACCGTGTTGTATCCTGTCCGTTATCAGGTCACCCGGCCGCCTGGTCCTCCCCCCGCATTCCCCTTGTGCATTGGCCGGAAACTTCTCACGGGTCGGACATATGTCCGACCCGTTTTTCGTAGGATCGTTCCCTTTTCGATAAAGTGGAAGGCTTCAGGACAGCTTGAACCCTTTATGCAAAAAGCCCCGGTCAAGGACCGGGGCTTTTGTATGAGATCATCCGACGAATGCTTCTGTTCGCTTCTCGGGTTATCAGGCAGTCTTTTCTCGCCGACGAGCACTTTGCTGGAAAAACAGCGCCTGGCTTATCACCGCGGACACGTTGGCGGGCTGGAACGGCTTCGCGATCAAGAAGGCGGGCTCAGGACGTTCACCTGTCAGGAATCGCTCGGGATAGGCGGTGATGAAGATCACCGGGACCTCGAAAGTCTTCAGCAGGTCGTTCACCGCGTCGAGCCCGGAAGACCCATCCGCGAGTTGGATGTCGGCCAGGATGAGGCCGGGGCGCGAGCCTTCGGATGCGATCTTGATCGCCTCGGTCCGCGTACGCGCAACGCCGATGACGTTGTGCCCAAGTCCCTCGACGAGAGCTTCGAGGTCCATCGCGATAAGGGGCTCGTCCTCAATGATGAGGATCTCGGTCGCCATGTCGGCAGCGAGTTCACGGCCAGCCTCGTCGACGAGGTCACGCACCTGCGAGACATCGACTTCGAGGATCACCGCAGCATCCTCTTCGGAGAATCCTTCAAGGCAGGACAGCAGAAACGCCTGGCGCGGCAGCGGCGTGATCTGGCCCAGACGAACTTCGGCCGGAAGATCATGCTGAACCTGATCGCTCTGCCCGTTCACCGAGAGAGAATTCCAGATGCGCGTATAAACACGAAACAAATCCGCCTTGACGTTCGTGCTGCGCCCGAGCGTGTCTGGCTCATTGACGAGCGTCTCCAGCGTTGCGGCTACGTACGCATCGCCGGCGACTTGACTGCCGGTCAGCGCCCGCGCGTAGCGGCGCAGATACGGCAGATGTTGCACGACGAGTTGAGCTGTCGACATTAGATCCCCTTGGCTCTGCCGTTTTTTATGACCGCCACCGCCATAACGCGGATCGATGGCCTCTGTTCCGCATGCTCGGAACCGTTTGTGATGCGCCGCGTTGCAGGTGCAGCCATGACTTATGTCAAGCCGCAAAACAATCGCGGCGATGCCACTGCGCGGCATCAAGGGGATAACTGAATGGACGATCACGAGACGAGCCGCGCCTCACTGGTAGAGGCGCGATCGAAGCGGGAGCGTGGATCAAGACATCATGATGTCGATACGCACCGACTGAGTGATCTCACTCAGAAAAGGATCGGGATGCATCTGCGGGTCATGTACGACACGATCGTCCAGCAGCCGGTCCCGGATCGCTTTCGCGATCTCATTGCCCGGATGGATGAATCCAAAAATGAAACCTTAGACGACGCCTAAGCCATTGCAGTCTCAACGATTTTAAAATGAGCATTGGATCGGGCAGAGTACCGCGTCCTGCATCGGTTTGAGAAAAACCGCCGAAATGATCCGGCGGTTCTCTCCTTTTAGCAGTCTAGATGCGCAGGTACATCTCTGCTCTCGATGGTCAGAGTGTCGGCGAGCGACCACGCATCAGACCAATGACGGCTGAGATTGCGAACAGCACGATTGCGACGAAGAAGACGAGCTTCGCAGCTTCCATAGCCGTACCGGCAATGCCACCGAAACCAAGCAAGGCGGCCACGAGGGCCACGACGAGAAATGTTACAGCCCAACCAAGCATGTCCGTGATCCTTGTGAAGCTGGTGCGACCTGTGCCGCGACCTCATGACAGCAATAACGCTAAGTTATCGAGCCGGTTCCTGACTTCGACACAAAGCGGTCACGATTGCCTTTCGAGAGTGCGGGTTTGCGCCCATATCAATAACGCGGCAGGTGAAGAGGTCGGCTGTCATCATCGGTTTGCGAGTTAGGCCGCCCCAGTCGGCGCGGCGAGCGGCAATCGTTTGACCAGCGCTCCGGCATACGGCCGGCCACCTCTGCGTCATATCGCCAAGCATCTTGTCTGCACCGGGAGCGTGACCCCAATTAGATGTTGACGCGGGTGTGGAACCCGGTGTCGGATGTGGCGTTCCTCACCCGTTCCCGAGCACGGATACGTAGCAATGAAAGAGTCGACGGCTGGATCACTTGCACGGCGCTTTCTTCATGCGGTCGCTGCTGCGGCCCGTGGAATGGTTGAAGTGGCTGAGGGTGTTCTGCCCGCTCCTCAACCCGTGCCTGTTCGCGTCCGTCGTGATCATCGACGCTGACCGATTGATCCTAATAGGTTAGTGTAGACCGAATTCCGAACACGGCGCCGCCCCTGATAGGGCGGCTCGGCAGGGATGGGTCGACGATCCCGCCGCCAGGATTGAAAATGTATTGGATGTCGGGCTGTACGGTCCAACCCGGATCTAGATTGAATTGGTACGTGAGTTCGATAGTGGCTTCGTAGCTGCGAACAATATCGAATGGCGAGGCGAAGGACATGCGGTCCTGATCGAAGCGGCGAGCGTTTTCTCCGATACGCGCGTAGATGAAGCTCAGGCCGAAAGTGTCCTTCGGCCGGTTCGGTACTAGTCCAGCAACGACAATGCCTCCATCTGCCCACAGATCGACGAGATTTCGATCCGAAGGGCTCGTGGAGACACGGGTGTAGGCGAAGACACCGGCGTCTTCGTCACCGCCGTCTGGCCGGTAAAGATGCTTATCAAGAACCGCATAGATGCCGCTGGTGCCAGCGTGCTGCTTGGCGGTTTCATTGCTGTCGATGTTTGCCAGCGGCAATCCTGACCGGTCGAAGCGATAATCGTCGAACTGTCCGAAATGCCGATAGCCGCCAAGCTTGACGCTCCCTCGGAGCCCGTCAGCCCCCGGCGTCGAACGTAGTTGAACTTCTCCCATGACGAGAGGCGCGTCGTTCAGCCGGAAGTTCAACCCCGTTCGGTTGACGCTGGCCTGATTGCCGGGGTCGCCATTGAAGATCGCGACAAGGGCGCTCACCGAACCATCGGGCGTCCAGCGAAGTCGCAGGCCGGGGGTCGAGAGAGGATAGGCCGGTCCTCCGCTGGGCAGATTCGCCCCAGTAATGGTCGGCCAGTCATTGCTGAGAAAGATCTTCCCGGTGTCGGACGAGAAAAATTCGCCATCCGCCACGAGTTGCCCCATGCGTAGGCTCAGATTCCCGTTCTCCGAGGTTCGCTCGAGCCACAGTTCCGACAGCCGCGTCGACGGATAGGCTTCGATGTTGCTGACCGTGATCAGCCGCTGGAAACTTCTGTCGCGTAGGCCGCCCGTATCGTGGATCTGAAAGACATTGGCGAAGGCAGCCCAGCCTGTCCAACCGACGAGTCGGTCGAGATCGACTGTAAGCGCCGCCTCGAGCTTCCCGGCATGGATCGGGCCACGCCTCACTCCACCCGCGACGTTGCCGAGAACCTCGTTCGTGTAGAGCAGATTGTAAGTGATACCTCGCGCCGTCGTGATGCTGCGAAAGCCGCCCGGATCACCGAATGCGCCGAGAGAGTCTTGTATCGACGGGGGACGATCGGCTTCCAGCGAAGCGGATTGTGCCGGTCGGTCGTCAACGGCCCCGGTCTGCCCAGGCTCTGACTTGACGGGCGACGCTGCCAGGACGGCGAGCGCCAATACGGTCTCCCTGATCCTTGCCGCTCCGCGTCTGCCCATTCTCTCCAAGCTGATCATCGACGCCTCGTCTCAATAGTATAGTCCATGCTATATTCGCGGGCAAAGCTTGTTCGCCCGATGCCGTGACGCGGCCTGGGCGAGGGTGTCGTGATCAGTTTCCCGCCCGCTCCCGTTCTGGGAAGCGGGCGCTGGTTCAGGTCTCAGGCTCCGATGACGGTATCGACCAAGAGCTTGATGTTGAGAACGATGATGATGGCGGTGATCACCCAGGCGAGGAACTTCAGCCAGGCCGGGATGACCAATGCTCCCATCTTTTCCTTGTCCGAGACGAAGCGGACGAGGGGAACGACGGCGAAGGGCAATTGCATAGACAGGACGACCTGGCTCAGCACCAGCAGGCGCGCCGTACCGTCTTCCCCGTAAAGTGCCGTCACGATGACGACGGGAACGATGGCGATGCCGCGCGTGATCAGACGCCTCGCCCAGTCGGGAATGCGCAGGCGCAGGAAGCCTTCCATGACGATCTGGCCGGCCAGCGTCGCGGTCACGGTCGAGTTGAGACCCGAGGCGAGGAGGGCGACGGCGAACAGGGTTGACGCGATGCCGGCACCGAGGAGCGGTGACAGCAGCTCGTAGGCCTGCTCAATCTCCTGCACGTCGGTTCGCCCGGTGGAATGGAACACCGAGGCGGCCATGATCAGGATCGCTGCATTGACGAAGAGCGCCAGCATCAGGGCGATAGTCGAATCCGTCACCGCGAAACGCAGAGCACCGCGGCGTCCCTCGTCGGTGCGGGGATAGGCCCGTGTCTGCACGATGGACGAGTGCAGATAGAGATTATGCGGCATCACTGTCGCGCCGATGATGCCGATGGCGATGTAGAGTGCGGCTGGGTTGGTGACGATCTCGGTGGAGGGGATGAACCCCGCCAGCACCGCCTGGACGGGAGGTGCGGCGAGCGCGATCTGAATGCCGAAGCACACGAAGATCACGAGAAGCAGCGCGATGACGAAGGCTTCGAGTGCCCTGAAGCCCCTCCGCATGAGAAGGAGGATCAGGAAGACGTCGAGGGCCGTGATGATCGCTCCGACGATGAGCGGAATGCCGAAGAGCAGCTTGAGGGCGATGGCGGTGCCGATGACCTCGGCGAGATCGCAGGCGATGATCGCCGCTTCGCACGCGATCCAAAGCGCGAGGCTCACGGGTCGGGGATAGTGATCTCGGCATGCCTGGGCGAGGTCGCGACCTGTGGCGATTCCGAGCCGCGCCGACAAAGCCTGCAGCACGATCGCCATCAGGTTGGAGAGCAGGATGACGGCAAGCAGCGTGTAACCGAACTGGGCACCTCCCGCGATGTCGGTCGCCCAATTGCCCGGGTCCATGTAGCCGACAGAGATCATGTAGCCTGGGCCGATGAAGGCCAGCAGCCGCCTCAGCCAGCTTCCGTGTGACAGCACCGGCACGCTGGCGTTCATACGGCCGAGGCTCGGCTGTTCCTGGGTGTCGCGGCTGAAACGCCACGCCCGATCCTCGTTAAGCCTGTCCATATCTGGAAATCCGTCGACCTTACCCGTGAGCGCTGCACTGCACGCGAGCTGGCGTATAGCATCTGCTATAATGGAAAACAAAGGCTAAGAGAGGCCTCACATGCGGTTGCGCTGTCGTCGCTCCGCTATCTGCCGAGTCTCCAATGCACCGCAGATCGGGTTTTGGCTGGGACGGCGAATCTTTTCGTTGCCGACACAGCGTCAGGCGGGTCCGGACAACGACCTTGGATTGTGCCCGGTTGCCCACCGGACTCTTCTCCCTCGGTGGTCTACCCCGTTGCGAACCGCTTGTTTCGGGCTTTAGGCAGGACAGGCGTCCTGATGAAGGATCTCTAAAGGGTCGAGAAGACGATGCGGGTGAATGGCCCTATGGGAACGAGAAAGATTTCCACGGCGAACAGACGGGTCATCGCACCGTTGATGGCCGGGCTCATCCTTGGCGTCGGCGGCATCGTTGCCGGGGCGAGCCTGGTTCAGGCCTCGGAGCGGGGAGGCATCTTCGGCTTCTTCGAGGAGATCTTTCGCGGGCCGGCCGTCCAGCCTCAGCCTGCGCCCATGCCGCGCCCGGCGAGACCCCGCTACGCCTCTCTCCCCAATGCGAGCCGCGTCACCGCTGCACAATCCTTCCGGCAGACGCCTCGTTTGGCCCGCGTCAAGCGGCCGGTCGCTGCGCGCTCGAGCCGTTCGGCGTCCGCTGCGCTGACGGCCTCAGCGCTCGGCACCCGTACCGTCTGCGTCCGGTCTTGCGACGGTTACCTGTTTCCGCTCGGGCGGCTGGCCTCACGTTCCGATATCCCCGTCCACGAGGCCGCCTGCGCGGCGGCTTGCCCGAATGCCGCCACCAACCTCTACACGCTCGGTGCGGACCAGAATGATCTCGACCGCGCGATCGGCCTCGACGGCCGGCCCTATCGTACGCTCCGGGTAGCGAACCTCTACCGGACGAAGCGCGTCGACCAATGCTCGTGCCAGCCCGACGGCGTGGCGGCCACGCCGTTGCCGATCGAGCTCGATATGACCGCGAGAGTCGGAGATGTGGTCGCCACGCCGTCGAGCGCCCGTGTCGTGGTCTCCACCCGGACCGGGGGGTTCAAGGTCGTGGATTTCCGCGAGGCCAGCATCCTGTCGCACCGTCAGCGTCGCAACATCGACCGCAAGATCGACGTCGTGCGGCGCGAGGCCGATGCCCGCGGCTCGGGCCGGGATATCCGTCAGGCTAGCCGGACGGTCGATCGCGCCCCGCGGATCCGGGTCGCGCAGATGGGCGACATCGAAGGAACCGGCGGTTTCGGCATCGTTCAGCGCAGCCAGGACAACGAAGCGGGATTCTCTGTCGTTCGGGTCGTGGTGGCCTCGCCCTTCATCCGATGATTGTGACGTCCGTTGTGGCATTCGGCATGATGGCGTAGGGGCGGACGCGACAGCGAACGTTCCAGGTTAGCGCATGACCAAGAGCAACGACGAAGGCGACACCGGGGTCGATCCGAATTTCGATTCTGCATCGCCCACGAACGGCGAGACGGTGAACCTCACGGCGTTGGTGAGACGACGGATCTGTCCCAACGCGAGTCCCTTCACGTCGAGCGGCACCTGCAGCTACATCGTCGGACGCGGCGAGGTCGCGATCATCGATCCAGGCCCCGCCGATCCGGCTCACGTCGCTGCGCTCATTGCCGCGATCGCCGGTGAGCGCCTCACAGCCATCGTCGTTACCCACACCCATCGCGACCATTCTCCGGGCGCGCGGCTGCTCCAGGCGGAAACGGGCGCGCCCATCGTCGGCTGTGGTCCGCACCGTGCCGCGAGGCTCCTCGCGGAGGGCGAGTTCCCGCATCTCGACGCCAGCGCGGACCGCGACCACCGTCCCGACCGTCAGATGACGCAGGGAGACAGGCTGGAGGGACCCGGCTGGACGCTGGAGGCGGTGGAGACGCCCGGCCACACCATGAATCACCTCGCCTTCGCCATGCCCGAGGAGGCGACCCTGTTCTCGGGCGATCACGTGATGGCCTGGTCCACCACCATCGTGGCACCGCCCGACGGGTCGATGCGCGCCTATATGGCGTCGCTCGAGGCGCTGCGCGGGCGTGACGAGACGATCTACTGGCCGGGTCACGGTGGCCCGGTGCGCGATCCGCGGCGGTTCGTGCGGGGCCTCGCTGCCCATCGGCGACAGCGTGAGAGCGCGATCCGCGCACGGATCGAGGCCGGAGACCGCGACATCCGCTCCATCGTCGGGGTCATCTATCAGGGGCTGAGTGCGGCCCTGCAGGGCGCTGCCGCGCTCTCGGTCTTCGCCCATCTGGAGGATCTGGTTGAGCGGGGAATCATCGTCACCGACGGTCCGCCGCGCCTCGACAGCATCTACGCGCCGGCCTGATCGCTCACTTGACGGCGATGGCGAGGTTGGCGACCTCGTCGAGATAGGCCCGGATGCTGTCGGCATTGGCGCCGAAATCGCGGTCGCCGATCCGGGAGGCCGAGCGGACATCGATCCGGGCTCCGTCCGCCCTCGGCCGGACCCGCACGGTGACGTCGTTGGCGAGGTTCAGGATGAGCCCGCGCGTCACCGCCTCGATCCGGCCGTTGCCGACCCTGCCGCCGGGGCGGATCGCTTCCACGATCTGCCATTTGCGGTTCACGGCGGCCTTGCGGGCGAGTTCGAACGCGGCGTTCGCGTCGAGGTCGAGGGTGAGCGGCGCGATCTGAAGATAGGTGGCGCGCTGCGCCGTCCGCGATTCCGGTCCGGGATCGGGAGGATAATGTCCTTCCCGGGCGGCGAAAGCAGCGTGCGAGCGCGAGAAAGCGGGCGGGTTGTCGGTATCGGTGGTGACATCGGCGATGGCCGGAAGGCGCAGGCTGCGGAAGCCGATGAAGGCGGGATAGCCGAGGAGGATCGCGGCGATGAGCAGGCCGGCGATCGCGCTTCCCAATCCGCGTGCGCCCTCACGCCAGACCCGAACGAATGCGAAGAGGGAGAAGGCGATCGCTATGACCGCCAGGACGAGGCCGGACCCCAGGGTCACCAGCGCGGGCCCCTCGTCCGCCCGCGGATCCCGCACCAGAACGAGCGCGAACAGGGTGACGAGGACGGACAGAATGGCGGTGCCGCGGGAGAGCGGGCCGGCGCGGGTGATGGGCTCCTCGATGAGCGAACGACGCATGAGACCAGTGAAATCGCTGTCCGGGAGATCGCTGCGCCATGGGGAAGTCGTATCCGCGCGCTTGGGTCCGAGCTTTACCGGGCCTCGCATGCCGACGCCACCCGCGAGTTGCGGCGGGCTGTCGATGCGGCCCGGTTCTGCTATAGCGGCATGACATGAGTCTAGACGCCGCGACCCGCCCCGACGTGACCGATGCGCAAGCGGGCGACCCGCTGCGGGTCTGGTTCCGTTTCATTCGCCTCAACCGGCGGGTAACGGGGGCGATGGCGGCGGAATTGCGCGGTCTCGGCCTCTCGATCCCGCAATTCGACGTGCTTTCGACGCTGACCGAGCGTGAAGGTCTGACGCAGCAGGATCTCGCCGCGCGGCTCTACGTGACCAAGGGCAACGTCTCCGGGCTGATCGACCGGCTGGTGGAGGCCGGCCTCGTCGAGCGTCATGCCATTCCCGGCGACCGGCGTTCGCATGCTCTACACCTCACGGCGGCGGGCATCGAGATCGCGGCGCGCGGAATCGCCGCGCAGACGGCCTATGTCGCGCGCACCCTCGGCACCCTGCCGCAGGAGGACATCGCGGCCTTCGAACAGCTCGTTCTGAAGTGGCGCGATGTCGCCCGCGCCGAGTCGGGCGGCTGATCGCCTTCGGTTTTTCCGCGTCAGAGACTCTGACGGATCACCGGGCGGCCTTCCGCCTGGACCAGCGGGTCGATTTGCCGGGCAGCGCGAAGACCGGCCTCGATCGCTCCCTCGACCCAGCCGGTCTTGAGGCTGGTGAAGTCGCCGGCGAAATGGATGCGGCCCTCGGGCTGGGTCCATTCCCGGATCATCCATCCGCCGCCGAGCGGCGGCGAGCCGAACGAGCCCTTGATCCAGGGCTGCTCGGTCCAGGCGAAGTCCTTCACCGTGATCACCTCGTCGAACAGGTCCGGCATGTCGGCGCGGAATTGGTCGACCGTCACCTGAGCGCGCGTCTCGCGGGGGCGGGCCAGGATCGCCTCCGCATTCGCTCCGTTGAGGTAGAAGAAGACGTTTCCATGCGAGCCGGTCTCGTTGCCGGTGATGTCGATGACCCGCTCCCAGGGCCTGTCACCGCCGGCCATGGGCCAGCCATGGACGTTCTTGGAGAGCCATGAAGGCGTCCTGGTCTGGACGATGACCTTCACGGTCTTGTCCCATTCCATCTCGGCAAACATCCGCCGCTTGCCCTCCGACCAGCCGGGTTTTACCTCGATATCGCCTAGGACGCTGAACGGGATCGTGGACACGATCGCATCGCCGCTGAAGTCGCGCCCGTCGCGAGTTCCGACACGGACGCCGCCGTCGGTCTGCTCGATGCTGACCACCTCGGCCTTGAGGACGACGTTCGTCGGGCCGATCGCCCCGGCGAGGGCCATCGGCAGGCGATTGTTGCCGCCTTCGATGCGGAACACGTTCTGGTCGCCGAAATGGTAGGCCAGGTCTGGGATGGCCCCCAGCGCCTGCGAGCGGCTGGTGAAGGTGCCGCCATGGGCGTCGAGGAGCTGGCAGAACGCGTCCGAGGCGCCGACGCCCTTCACGAGGTCGCCCACGGTGACGTTGTCATAGCGGGCCAGCGATTCCGGGTCGGGCCAGCGCGAATCGAGGACGGAATCGGTGTCGAGCCCGGCCCGGTAGAGATAGCGGTTGAGGCTGGTGGCGACGCTGACGTTGCGTTCCTCGCGGGAGACCGGCCAGGGCCAGTTGGCGAGATCGGCGCCCGTCCCGGTCTTGCCGCCCACGATGTAGCGGGGAAGGCCGTCATTCAGGCTGAGAAGGGGCAGGTTGAAGCGCCGCACGTAGCTCAGCACGTAGGGCATGTTGGACCTGAAGTGTCCTCCGCCGGCCTCGGTGAACTGCCCGTTCTTCAGCGGAAGCGAGTAGAGGCGACCGCCGATACGATCCTGGTACTCGATCACCGTGACGCGATGGCCTCTGCGCAGAAGAGCCAGGGCGGCCGTCAGACCTGACATGCCGGCGCCAAGGACGAGCACGTGTTTCGGCGCGTTGCCCGTCTGCGCGAGGGCCGGCGAGGCGAGGAAGGGGAGCGTGGCGGTGAGTGCGGTACCGGCGGCCCCGCGAAGAAGGTCACGTTTCGTCGGAGCATTCAATCCGGTGCCAAAGGAGCCGGTGCGATCGTGAGGAGGCATCGTCGGGAACTCACGCAGTCAAGCCGATGGTCGGGGAGGACGTTCGGGCGAAACATCAGGGCGCGACAGCGTCCTGCCGCCGGTGCCGATGGGGCCGCATCGGCAAGGCCGGGCGCCCGGAAACGACAGCGGTGAATATGGCCCTTGCGGGTAAAAATTCCCCTTCCATCACGGTCGGCCGGATCGGTGAACGGCCTTCGCTCAACGTCCCGGCTGCCACCCGGCGGATCTCGCCTGCGCCCCATCCGCGATGTCATCGAGCAAGGCGGGAAGGTCACCGATCGATGCGATCACATGGTCGGCGAGCGGCGCCATGGCCTCGCGGGCGGCCTCCCCCATGGGCCCACTCATGACGGCGATGGTGATCGCGCCGGCCGCGCTCCCGGCGACGAGGTCGTAGGGGGAATCACCGACCATGGCGAGGCGGTCCGGCGCGATGCCGAGATGGGCGGCGAAGGCGCTGACCATGCCGGGTTCCGGTTTGGCGCCATGCCCGGAATCGTAGCCCGCGACGTAGGTGAGGTGCGGGGTCAGACCCAAGGCCTCGCCCTGGGCCCGGGCCGAGGCCTCTGAATCGTTGGTGGCGATGCCGAGGGCGTAGCCCGCATCGACAAGGGCTCGCGCCATCGCGGCCGGGTCGCCGATCGGACGGAGATGCCTCAGCCCTTCCTGCCGGAACAGCGAATCCATCTCCCGATACAGCGCCGGCCCCGCCGGCCGGCCGAGAACCTTTGCCCAGAGCGGGCCATAGGCGGCCGACGAGCCGGCGATGAGGGGAGAGCTCGGCAGGAAGCGGCGCTCCTCCTCGACGTAATGGCTCACCGCCATCAGGTCTTCGAGGCGGGCGCGGTCGGATCCTGCCAGAATGTCCATCACCGCATAGGCGGCAGGCCCCCAGGTCCGGTCGAAATCGACGAGGGTGCCGTCCTTGTCGAACAGGATGCCGGCGAGGCGGTCAGGTCGGGTCGACGTCACGTGCCGGCACTCACCTTGACGACATCGAAGGCGCCCGCGCGCTCGCGCCGCACGATCCTGTCGCCGGGCTCGAACACGCCGAGGGCCACGTCACGGTCGGGCAGGATCACGGTGGTGGATTTGTTGAGATGGACGAGGACGAGCCGGTCCTGCGCCAGGGAGGCGGCGGCCCAGCGCCGCAACTGGCCGTGATAGGGCTCGCGCCGCCAGGCGTTCGGCTGGCCGGGATCGACCTGGACGTTCATGTTCTTGGTCACGGGATCGAGGGCGAGCACCATCTTGGCCCGCTCCGGCTTCCACTCGGCCCCGAGCCAGGCTTCCGTCATCCAGAGGCAGTGGAAGGCGCGGCAATGGTCCGGCCGCGTCGAATGGATGGCGCAGCCCCTCCCCTGTTGCGTGTGCCGGCACCATTGGCCGGCGACGCTTTCCACCGCCGGAACGTCGTAGACCTTGCAGCACAGGGTGCAGGTCCCGCACGAGCGCCCCGGCGCCGGATGAGCCACGAAGGTTGCGGGATCGAGCATGCGCGGGGACATTCGTGCGAATGGGAGGCGTGAGGTGTGTGGATCGATACCGGGTCGTGCCCCGGTTTGAAACCCGGAGCGGGACCGATCCGCCGGATGGAGGTCCGCCCACGGAGTCTCATTCAACAGCAGCCCGTGTCGATAGGGCGGTGATGCGGTGTCTGCGACCGCTGTCACCATCCTGCAGAACACACATATGCCCCTGCAACTGTAGTTCTATGCGATCCACTTGTTCGTCAGGCCGCGTCAAGGCGTCGGCGGCAAGGGATTGCGGCGCACGTTCGGTGTCACCTACAAGTCCGGCCATATAGAGCAAACGTACCAAGGCGATGGCAAACGCCATCATAAGCGGTGGCATGGGAATGGCGTTCAAAGGCACCGCAATGCCTCGTGCCCGACCTTTCGGTCGTCCTTGAGCTTACGTCCGGAACGGCTTGCGGCTGGGTTAGCCTAGGTCGGGGCTAGGCTCTGCGGCAAGCGCCGCTATGAGGTCTCTGGGGTTCGAGATCGCATTGACGTTCCAGTGGTGACCATTCAATGGATCTCACCCTCGGCCGTGGCTCGCTCCCAACGCGAAGCAGCCGCACGTCGTGGCCGTCAAGTCGCGTACTGGGCCTCGCCGTTGCCGAAGGACCAGTTCTCTTTCACGACCTCGACGAGATTAATGAAGACGTCCTCGCGGCGCAGTCCGAGACGCTCGTGCAGCCCATCGGCGACCTGCTTGTAGAAGTTGCGCTTCTGCTCGATCGAACGGCCGCTGTTGAGGGTGAGTTGGATCACGATGCAATCTGCCGTCCGCGCGATGCCGAGGTAGGTCGGGTCGACGATGAAGTTCTCGGGCGCGTGCTCGGTGATCGCCTGGAAGCGGTCGTCTTTCGGAGCGCCGAGTGCCGAGACGATAGCCTCGTAGACGACATCGCCGATCGTGCGGCGGTAGTCAGCGGACTTGCCCTGAACGAGATCGATGCGAGCGAAGGGCATGTGCGTCTCCTGGTGCGGGCCGATTCCCGCTTCTTTGAAGGGAATGGGCACCCGGCGTCGGATGTCCACCATGGGCTGTCACGCATGGCGCAACAGAGCGGCCGGACGACTGCTGCCCCCCTGGCCCGGCGCACCTCTCGCTCGACCGCACGCGCCGATGCCGGGACGGGTTTCTACCGGCCGCTCGGCTCGCTAGTGTGGCATCGCGTGAACACGGGGCCGAACCGGCCCGCTTCCACAGGTAACGGCAGGCCCATGCTCTCGAACCTCGCGACCCGCGACGTCGAAACGCTGATCCATCCCTACACCAACCTCTCCACCTTCCGTGAGACCGGCCCCCTGGTGCTGGAGCGCGGCCACGGGGTCTGGGTCTATGACAGCGACGGCCGGCCCTATCTCGAAGGCATGGCCGGCCTGTGGTGCACGGCCTTGGGCTACTCGAACGAGGAGCTTGTGGAGGCGGCGAGCGAGCAGATGTCGCGCCTGCCCTTCACCCATCTGTTCTCGGGGCGCAGCCACGATCCGGCGATCGAGCTCGCGGAGACGCTGAAGGAGCTGATGCCGATCCCGACCTCGAAGATCTTCTTCACCTCGTCGGGGTCTGAGGCCAACGACACCCAGGTCAAGCTGACCTGGTACCTCAACAACGCCCTCGGCCGCCCGGCCAAGAAGAAGATCATCTCGCGGATCAAGGGCTATCACGGCGTCACCGTCGCCTCGGCCTCGATGACCGGGCTCACCGCCAACCATGCCGATTGGGACCTGCCGCTGCCGGGCTTCCTGCATGTGGGCTGCCCGCATCATTACCGCTTCTCCGAGGCCGGCGAGACCGAGGAGGCGTTCTCCCAGCGCCTCGCCGATGAGCTCGAAGCCCTGATCCTGCGCGAAGGGCCGGATACCGTCGCCGCCTTCGTCGCCGAGCCGGTGATGGGAGCCGGCGGCGCCATCGCCCCGCCGGCCGGGTATTTCCAGAAGATCCAGGCGGTGCTCGACCGCTACGACGTGCGCTTCATCGCCGACGAGGTGATCTGCGGCTTCGGCCGCCTCGGCACCTGGTTCGGCTCGGAAGCCCTCGGGATGCGGCCGGACA
This sequence comes from Methylobacterium sp. 77, assembly GCF_000372825.1. NCBI lineage: Bacteria > Pseudomonadati > Pseudomonadota > Alphaproteobacteria > Hyphomicrobiales > Methylobacteriaceae > Methylobacterium > Methylobacterium sp. 77. The sequence continues at coordinate 2,255,093 of NZ_KB910516.1, forward strand.
GCCTGTCCTTCGCCAAGGCCGTGACCTCGGGCTACATGCCGCTCGGCGGCATCAGCATCGACGAGCCGCTCTACAAGGCGATGGTGACGCAGAGCGCCAAGCTCGGCACCTTCGGCCATGGCACGACCTATTCGGGTCATCCCGTCGCCTGCGCCGTCGCGCTCAAGACCATCGAGATCTACAAGCGCGACCGCATCGTCGAGGGCGTCGCCGAGAAGGCGCCGCATTTCCAGGCCCGGCTCTCGGCCCTGGCCGACCACCCGATCGTCGGCGAGGCCCGTGGCATCGGCCTCATCGGCGGCCTGGAGATCGTCGCCGACAAGGCCTCGAAGCGCCAATACGAGCCCAAGGCCGGGGTCGCCGCCCGCTGCGTCGCCTTCGCCCAGGGCGAGGGGCTGATCGTCCGGTTCCTCGCCGGCGACCGGATCGCGGTCTGCCCTCCCCTCGTCATCTCCGACGACGAGATCGATACGCTGTTCGACCGCCTGATCCGCGCCCTTGACCGGACCGAGGCCTGGATCGCGTCGGAAGGGCTGCAGCCGGCGCCGTGATGCGCTGCGCCACAGAAAAGTCCAGATCTGCCGCGTCGCATCAAAGGTGAGATTGCGCCGCGGCATTGTATTTTTTATTTTGGCACTATTTCTCACCTGTGTTGCAATACACTCAGCCAGAAGGAGTACGACCTTTACCCTGGTCAACTCGGGCTATCCTTAAGCTCCCGTTCATAATCTTTCGCCGCATATGGAACCCGTGCCGTACAGCGCCGGTCCGGGTCGAACCATTCCAGGGTGCCCGAGCGACCGGCGTGACCGCCGACCAGACGATCGAGGATCTGGCGGCGTTCCGACATCGCGAAACAGGACCCGTTCCCATGTCCCGCCCCGACCAGAACCAGCGCGTGGCCACCTCGTCGACGCATCGTGCGTCCGGATTGGTAACCGATCGCGAAGGCTTCCGCCCCGTGGCCCTGCCCGCCCTCGCCGCAGCCGTTCACGTGGCCGCGTCCGCCGCCAAGCAGGCGGCCCTGAAAGTCGCCGCCCGCCATCAGGCCTCCCGCTTCCAGCACGAGGATGCGCCTCTAGTCTGAGGGCGTACCCGACCGGGGCGATACGCCGTCCGGTCCAGACTGTGTGGCCGAACCGTCCGACCGAGCCCGTCGAGGCTCGGTCCGTTGAACGGGGCCTTCGAACCCTCCTCTCCGATCGCGTCCGTGCCGGATTCGGAACCGCTCTTGCGCTATGACTCAGCGCGAGACCGGCGACCGAGGGCGATGACATGCTGATCCTGCCGACGAGACGGCAGTTCCTGACCGGGATCGGCGCGACGACGGCGCTCGTCTCCGCCACGGGGGCATACGGCTTCGTGATCGAGCCGCGCCACAGGCTCGTGGTGACGCGCTATGCGCCCGTGCTGCCCGGCTGGTCCACGGGGCCGCGCCTGACGGTGGCGGTCCTGGCCGATTTCCACGTGGGCGAGCCGACCATGCCGCTCGACCGGATCGCCGAGATCGTCGACGCGACGAACCGGCTCCACCCCGACCTCATCCTGCTTTTGGGAGATTATCCGTCGGGCCCCAGCGTGACCACGCGCAAGGTGCCGCTTATCGACTTCGCCCGGGTCGTCGAGGGCCTTCGCGCGCCGCTCGGAACTCATGCCATCCTCGGCAACCACGATTGGTGGGACGACAGGATCGCCCAGAAGACCCGGCGCGGGCCGGTGGAATCGCAGCGCGCGCTCGAAGCGCGCGGCATCCCGGTGATGGAGAACACGGTCCTGAGGCTGGTGAAGGACGGCCTGCCGTTCTGGATCGCCGGCCTCGGGGACCAGGAGCCGTTCCTGATGCGGGGGGATCGCCGAGGGCGGGACGATCTTTCCGGCACGATGGCGCAGGTGACCGACGATGCGCCGGTGATCCTGATGGCGCACGAACCCTATATCTTCCCGCGCGTGCCCGAGCGCGTCTCGCTGACCTTGTCCGGCCATACCCATGGCGGCCAGATCCGGATTTTCGGAACTTCGCCGCTGATCCCGCGCGTCGACGGCAAGGACCTGTCCTACGGCCATGTTGTCCAGGACGGACGGCACATGATCGTCTCCGGCGGTTTCGGCGTCAGCCGCGTCCCGATCCGTATCGGGGTGCCGCCGGAGATCGTTCTCCTCGAACTCGGCAGAGTTTTGCCGGGAGCGGCAAGCCCCGCCTGACGAGGTTTCCGGCGCTACTTCTTGGCGCCGATGCTCACGGTGCCCTTGGTCGAGGGGGCCGCGGCGATCGTCTTGACGACGGGCTTCTTCGGCTTCTTCGCTTCGCGGCCACCGCGTGGTTTCTCAGTCGCCATGATCGTCTCCTTGGGTCGTAGGGCCACGGGATCGTAGGGATGCGAGCATGGCACGAAATCGGCGGGCGGACCCATGAAATCGCACGGTTCGGAGAAAGCCGGTTCGTCGCCCCGCTCAAATCCGTGAGACCACGGGAATGGGGTCGGCGATGGTCACCTCCGTGGGATCGATCCGGCAGCGATAGGCGTGAATCTCGACCCCGCCGCCCGCGGCCCTGGCAAAGGCGCGGTCGAAGGCCGGATCGAGGTCGCGCGCCACGTCGAACCGCTCGGCCTGCATCTGCACCACGATGATCAGCATCGCCCGGCCTCCTTGCGCGACCACCTCCGTCAGGTCGTCCATGTGCCGCGCGCTGCGGGCGGCGACGCAATCGGGAAACTCGGCGAGGCCCGGCTCGCGCAGCAGGTGGCAGTTCTTCACCTCCACGTGGCAGGCCGGCACGCCCTCGCCGGTGGCCAGGAAATCGACCCGGCTGGCGCGACCGTAGCGGACCTCGGGACGCAGCGTCGCATAGCCCGCCAGCGGCGCGAGGCGCCCCTCGGTGAAGGCCTCGGCGACGAGCGCGTTCGGCCGCATGGTGTTGATGCCGACCCATTGCGGGCCGCCGGGCAGGTCGGCCTCCACCAATTCCCAGGAAAAGCCGAGCTTGCGCGCCGGATTGGTCGAGACCGAGAGCAGAACGCGCGATCCGAGCCGGTCGAGCCCGAGCATGGCGCCCGGATTGGCGCAATGCGCCGTGACGAGGCTGCCATCCGCCAGTTCGATATCGGCGAGGAACCGCTTGTAGCGACGGACCAGCCGGCCCTCGATCAGCGTGCCGGGAAATCTCATGGGTATGAACTCGACATCCGAACCGGCGACTGGGCTCAGGCATCGCCGTCTTTCGAGAGCCGGGTGCCACTTTTCGGGATGAGGTTCCAGCCTTGAAGATCCGATGCTTGGTCTCGTTCGATGGCGCCCTTTCGCGGAAGCTGGGAGCGGCCGCTGCGAACCAGTCGATCAATCGGAGACCACGACCAAGTCGGGTGGTTTGCTGCCAGTCCGCTTACGGACCTAAAGAGTTCGAGGCGGACCTTTAAGACGTCTGACCGAGGACCACCTGATGCCTAGCGAGCATGTCACGATCCTGACGCGCGATGGGGTTTGTCCTTCGCACATCATGACACCCGGCAGCGGCGGATCATGGCCCGGGGTGATCTTTTACGCGGACGCCGGTGGGATTCGGCCAGCGATGCTCGACATGGCGCAGCGTCTCGCCGACGCCGGCTACCTCGTCTTGCTGCCGGACCTCTTCTATCGATACGGCCCCTACGGTCCGTTCAAGCCCAAGGAAGTGTTCGCGGGCGACTTTCGTGCGATTCTCGGGCCATTGATGGCCACGACGGGGAACGACAAGGCCGCTCAAAACACGGAAGCCTTCCTTACCTACTTTGACACGCGCAATGACGTCGCGGGCAGCAAGGCCGGTGCGGTGGGCTTCTGTATGGGAGGCGGCATGGCCCTGGTATCGGCTGGAGCTTACCCCGACCGTTTTGCGGTGGCTGCCAGCTATCATGGTGGCAACCTCGCAAACGAAGCGCCGACAAGCCCCCACCTGTTCGCGCCGAAGCTAAAGGCGGAGATCTATGTCGCGGCTGCCGAGAACGACGGCAGCTACCCGCCCGCGATGGCCGAACGGTTGGAGAATTCCCTGACGCGGGCTGACGTGCGTCATACAACGCGAACCTACCCGGCCGCGCATGGCTGGATGATACCGGACTTTCCCGTCTACAACCATGACGAAGCCGAGCGTGGCTGGGATGAGTTGTTCGCACTCTTCGGCCGGACTCTGAACGGCGCAGAGTGATGGCTCGCCGCATTGCGTTGAACGTCTCCTCTGCGCGTTCGGCCACGGCTATCGCGTGCTGACACGTTTCGGAGATAAATCATGTTCACTCACGTCATGATCGGCAGCAACGACCTGGAGCGAGCCCAAAGGTTCTACGATGCCACATTCGGCGCGTTGGGAGGCGCGCCGGGCAAGGTGGATGCCACAGGCAGGCTGATCTACTCCCATGAGGGCAGCCGGCTGATGATCACGACACCGATCGACGGCCGACCGGCAACCGCAGCCAATGGCGGGACTATCGGTATCGTAGCAGCGAGCCGCCAGCATGTTCTTGCGTGGCATGAAGCCGGCACCGTGAATGGTGGTGCCGCAGTCGAGAGTCCGCCCGCCGAGCGACCCAATGGGTCTTTTGTCGCTTACCTTCGCGATCCGGACGGGAACAAGCTCACCGCGCGGACCCAACCGGCAAAGTGAGAAGAACCGTGACTACCATCACCCTGTTCGATGTCGCAGCTCGGAGCGACGTCCGATGCTCTCCATTCGAGAAGAGTGGATCTGCGACGTTCCGCTTGTCCATGAGGGATTGATCGGGATGATCTTTCGCCACTACGGCAATGGTGGTGAGGTGGTTTGCGCTGGGTTTCGGCTGCTGGTCGAGCACGTCCGAGTCGTCGGCCGCACCGTCGCTTACAGGCCAGAAGTACCCGCGCGTTATGAACAACACTGAAGGTGGGTTCATGGAAGCCCACGATTTCGCTGCCGACATCGTGGACATCGCGAGCATCCAGGCGATCCCCACAATTCTCGATGTCGTCTGTCGCACGACCGGAATGGGGTTTGCTGCCGTCGCACGGGTGACGGAGGACCGCTGGGTGACCTGTGCGGTCCGTGACGATATCGCCTTCGGCCTTCGGCCTGGCGGTGAGTTGCAGGTCGCCACCACGATCTGCCACGAGATCCGGCAGTCGCGCAGCGCCGTGGTGATCGATCATGTGGCCGAGGATCAATCCTATTGCGGGCACCCCACTCCGGCTCTGTACGGCTTCCAGAGCTACATCTCGATGCCCATCCTGATGCCGGACGGTGCGTTCTTCGGGACCCTGTGCGCCATCGATCCGCGGCCGGCACAGCTGAAACGGCCGGAAGTGATCGGCATGTTCAAGCTGTTTGCCGACCTCATCGCCTTCCACCTCGACGCACATCGGCGCGTTGCGAACACCACGGTTCAGCGTGACCGAGCCTGGAGGAACTCGCAGGATCTCCAGGTCGTGCTGGACAGCTCGGGGACCATTCGGGCGGCGAATCGCGCTTGGGGGACCATCCTCGGCTGGAATCCGGATGAGGTGGTCGGACGACACCATCGTGAGTTCAACCATCCCGAGCATCGCGCGGCGAGTGACGGGGCGCTGTCCGAGAGCGCCGTGACGCCACTCGCCGCTTACGAGACCCGTATGCTGCACAGGGATGGCGGCGACCGCTGGGTGTCCTGGGTGGCAGCGCCGGAAGGGGAACTGATCTACGGCAGCGGTCGTGACGTGACCCGCGAAAAGACCACGGCGGCCGAAGTATTCAGCATGCAGGAGCAGCTTCGCCAGGCGCAGAAGATGGAGGCCGTCGGCCAGCTCACCGGAGGCGTAGCGCATGATTTCAACAATCTGCTGACCGTCATCAAGTCCTCCACGGATCTCCTGAAGCGGCCCGATCTCGCCGAAGAACGCCGCCAGCGCTACATCGCCGCGATTTCCAGCACGGTGGACCGAGCCGCCAAGCTCACCGGGCAGCTCTTGGCCTTTGCCCGACGTCAAGCGTTGAAGCCCGAGGTCTTCGTTGTCTCCGACAGAGTGCGGGCCATCGGCGAGATGCTGAAAACGCTGACCGGCTCGCGCATCGAGATTACGATCGACTTTTCGGAGGAGACCTGCCTCGTCGATGCCGACCCGAGCCAGTTCGATACCGCACTCGTGAACATGGCCGTCAACGCCCGGGATGCGATGGACGGGGAAGGCCGGCTTGTGATCAGCGTGCGCCCGGTCGAAAAGATGCCCGCCATGCGTCGGCAGCCTGCTGTCACCGGCGGGTTCGTCGCAGTGTCGGTAACGGATACCGGCTGCGGCATCCCGACCGGCAAACTCGATCAGATCTTCGAGCCGTTCTACACCACCAAGGGCGTCGGCGAGGGCACAGGCCTCGGCCTGAGCCAAGTCTTCGGGTTCGCCAAACAATCGGGCGGCGAGGTGACCGTCGAGAGCGAGGTCGGGAGCGGTACCACCTTCACCCTGTATCTCCCGCGGTCGGAGGAGAAGGCAGAGGTTCTCGACATGCGTGAGCCCGAGCCGCTCATGGATGGGCATGGAACCTGTGTGCTCGTTGTCGAGGACAATATCGACGTCGGCATTTTTGCGACCCAGACCCTCGCCGAACTGGGATACCATGCGATCTGGGCAGCCAATTCCGACGAGGCCCTGGCCGAACTTGCCAAAGGCGCGGATCGGTTCGACGTGGTGTTCTCGGACGTCGTGATGCCCGGCATGAACGGCATCGACCTCGCTCAAGCGATCCGTCGCCAACATCACGACCTTCCGGTCGTTCTGACCTCGGGTTACAGCCATGTCCTGGCGCAGAACGGCACCGACGGGTTCGAATTGCTCAACAAGCCCTACTCCGTGGAGCAACTCTCACGGATCCTTCGAAAAACCGCGACATCGCAGCGGCGCAAGCGCATCCTCGCTCAGTAGATAACTCCATGGTTCCGTAGCGCTCCATCGGCGAATAGCCACTTCCGGGCAAAACCGAGATCGCTTGCTAGGACGAGGTTTGGTCGGAACGGGAAGGTCCGCTTCAGGGCCAAGCCCTAATCGCGGCTCCCCACCCCTTCCCCGACGTTCAACGGCGGGGACCGAGCGTCCGATGTCCAAATCTCGCAGGCCCTCGCGATCCGGGCCGATGCCACCCGCCATGGTCAGGTCGGCATAGTCGCGCTAGGTCAGCAGCGTCACTGCCTCGCGCCCGCCACGGACCATGATGACCTCGCCTGCCTCACCGCCCATCACCGCCGCGATCCTCGTCATCGGCGACGAGATCCTGTCAGGGCGCACGAAGGACAGGAACATCGGCACCATCGCCGAGTATTGCACCGCCATCGGCATCGACCTGCGCCAGGTCCGCATCGTTCCCGACGAGGCGGAGGAGATTGTCGAGGCCGTCAACGCGCTGCGGGCGCGCTACACCTATCTCTTCACCACGGGCGGGATCGGGCCGACCCATGACGACATCACCGCCGATTGCGTGGCGGCCGCCTTCGGCGTGACCATCGACGTCGATCCGCGGGCGAAGGCGATGCTGTTGGAGCGGCACAAGCCGGAAGACCTCAACGAGGCCCGGCTGCGCATGGCGCGCATTCCCGCCGGCGCCGATCTCATCGCCAACCCGATCTCGAAGGCGCCGGGCTTTCGCATCGGCAACGTCTTCGTCATGGCCGGCGTGCCGGCGATCATGCAGGCCATGCTCGATCAGATCGGCCCGACCCTTGATACAGGCGCGCGCGTCCTGTCCGAGACGATCGAGGCCGGCACCCTGCCCGAGGGCCACTACGCCTCGGCCCTGGCCGAGATCGCGAAGGCGCATGCCAGCGTCTCCATCGGCTCCTATCCGTCGATGACGCCGCAGGGTTTCGCCAACCGCATCGTCGTGCGCGGCAAGGATTCCGAGGCGGTCGACCGGGCCCGGATCGAGGTGGACCGCCTCGTGGCCGGATTGAGGAATGGAACCGCCGGCTGATTGGCCGTTTCCCTCATCGAGGCCTGCGACAGAACGGGGCCACGATCGAGGATTCCCGATGAGCCGGCACGAGGATCGCACGGGGTCGGATTCCTCCGGTGGAGAGGCGGCAGCCGGCCAGGACGTCGCGCGGCCCGACGCCTTCCAGCTCCACGAAGTCATCCGCAAGGAGGGTGACGAGGAATTGCGGCGGACGGGCGGGGCGCTGTTCCTGTCCGCCATCGCCGCCGGCCTGACCATGGGCTTCTCGCTCATCGTGCCCGGCGTGCTCAAGGCCCATCTGCCCGACGCGCCCTGGGCCGAGCTCATCACCAGCATGGGCTACGCCACCGGCTTCCTCATCGTGGTCCTGGGCCGTCAGCAGCTCTTCACCGAGAACACCCTGACCCCGATCCTGCCGCTGCTGCACGACCGCAGCGTCGCGACCCTGATGCGGGTCATGCGCCTGTGGAGCATCGTCCTCGTCGGCAACATCCTGGCGACCGCCATCATCGCCGCCGTGCTCGCCGGCACCGAGGCGTTCAGCCCGCCCGTCCGCGAGGCCTTCGTGGCGATTAGCCATCACACCATCGAGGCGCCGTTCTGGACCACCGCGATCAAGGCCGTCTTCGCCGGCTGGCTCATCGCGCTGATGGTGTGGATGCTGCCGGCGACGGGAACCGCCGCGCCTTTCATCGTCATCCTGATGACGTGGCTCGTCTCCATGTGCGGCCTCGCCCATATCGTGGCCGGCTCGGTCGACACGTTCTACCTCGTCTTCACCGGCCATGCAGCGATGGACGATTATCTGTGGACATTCTTCGTGCCGACCCTGCTCGGCAACGTCTTCGGCGGGACCGCGCTGGTGGCGGTGTTGAACTTCGGCCAGGTCGCGCCGGAGGTGGAGGAGCAGAAGGCCGCCGACGGCGAAGCGTGAGCCTTTCCGATACGCGGAAGGCCAAGATGAATACTGGCCGAGCGGCCGCGCACACCGCGGTTCAGCTCGTCCGTTGCAGGATGATCCGGTGCCGCGAACCCATGGCGGGTGGCGGTCCTCTCTCCGGAGACGTTCCGTGGCCGCAAACCAGTTCTCGTCGCATGGCAGGCGCCTTACGCCGGCTGTCCTGTCCGGTGTCCTCGCCCTGACGCTCGGTGCCCTGCCTGCGCGCGCGGCGGACTTTCCGGAGCCTGTGCCCTACGGCGCGCCGCGCGAATTCCGGGATGAGCGTCGGCCGCCGCCTCCGGTCGAGGAATTCGGGCTCGAGCGGGGCCCGCCGCGCCCGATCGAGCCGTGCCGGACGGTGATCCGGCGTCGGGTGACGCCGGAGGGCGAGGAGATCGTGAAGCGGGTGACGATCTGCGAGGAGCGGCCCGACCGGTTCCGGTTCGAGCGCGAGCCGAGGCCTCTCCCGCCGAGGCTGCTGCCGCCGCGCGACGTTCCGCCTGCCTATGGCGTGGAGGGCCGCTCCGAGAGAGGCGGCTACGCCGACGAACGCCCCGTCGAGCGCTTTTCCGGGGAAGATCGGCTCTCCGAGGAGCCGCCCCTCGACGAGCGCCGCATCGATGAGCGCCCCGAGGATGGGCGCGGACCCGATCCGCGCTATTGACGGTTCAGGCCCGGATGACGGGCCTGGCCTTCACCGCCGCGGCCAGGGCCTTCAGCTGTCGGTTGAGATCGGCCAGCTCGTTGAGGGCGATGGTCCGGTGGCCGTCCTTGACCGCGCGCTCGATGTCGGCGACCTGCGCGGTGGCCATGCGCTTCAGTTCGGTGGCGAGTTGTTCCCGGGTCATCGGCGCTCCTGTCACGGCTCGGATTGGTCGGACCGTGATAGGGCGCGCATGCTTAACCGACGGTGTTCATCGGGTGCACCGCACCCGATGATTGGCGTCCGTGACGCCGGTTCAGGTCCGCCAGGGATGGGCCGGCAGCTCGGTCGCACCGATCGAGCTGGCACCGGCGAGCGCCACTGCGTGGTCGTTCTCGACGCTCGACCCGCTGACGCCGATGGCGCCGGACATCTCGCCGTCCTTGTCGACGATCGGGATGCCGCCGGGGAAGGTGATCAAACCCTCGTTGGAATGCTCGATGCCGAAGAGCGGGCCGCCCGGCTGCGACAGCTGGCCGATCTGGCCCGTCATCATGCCGAAGAAGACCGAGGTCTTGGCCTTCTTCTGGGCGATGTCGATGGAGCCGACCCAGGCCCCGTCCATCCGGTAGAACGCCTTCAGGTTGCCGCCGGAATCGACCACGGCGATACACATCTGGGTGTCGAGTTCCACCGCCTTGGCGCGGGCGGCCTCGATGGCCTTGTGAGCGTCTTCGATGGTCACGTGCATGGGGGTATCTCCATGGTGTCCCGCCCCGTTCGGGGTACGGAAGCGCAAAAGCGTCAGGGGTGGCGGATGGTTCCGGTCTCGGCGCGGCGGACCAGCCACGTCACCGATGCATAGGCGCCGAGCCAGGAGCCCAGGGCGGCGAACAGCACGTAGAGCGCGTTCTGGGTGTAGCTGATGACCGCGAAGGCAGAGAGCAGGTACCAGATCGCGCTCCAATTCGCCGCGCGGACACGCTGGCGGCCCGCCACCGCCGCGTTGAAGAAGACGTAGGCCGCATCGGTCACCGCCGTGGCGAGGACGACGCCGGCGGCGATGAGCGGATCGATGGACATGATCAGCATGGGCCACCCGTCTCCATCGTGAGACGGCCGCTCCGAATGGGGAGCGGCCGTCCATGTCGTGGTGGCGTCGCTCAGTTGGCGGCCATCGCGTTGGCCTTCTCGATCAGCGCCTCGGCCATGCGGATCGAGGCGATGTCGATGAGGCGGCCATCGAGGGAGACGGCGCCCTTGCCGGCCTTGGCGGCGTCTTCCATCGCCGCCAGGATGCGGCGAGCCTTGGTGACCTCGGCCTCCGAGGGGGTGAAGACGTCATTGGCGAGATCGATCTGCGAGGGGTGGATCGCCCACTTGCCCTCGTAGCCGAGCGCGGCGCAGCGGCGGGCGGCGGAGACGTAGCCGTCCGGATCGGAGAAGTCGCCGAACGGGCCGTCGATCGGACGCAGGCCATAGGCGCGGCACGCCACCATCATGCGGGCCTGGGCGAACAACCACGGGTCCTGCCAATGGGTCTGGCGGTTACCGGCCTCGTCCTTGTCGGTGAGCACGCTGTAATCGTGGTTCACGCCGCCGATCACCTGGGAGCGGGCGCGGGTCGAGGCGGCGTAATCGGCCACGCCGAAGGACATGGCTTCGAGGCGCTTCGAGGAGGTCGCGATGGCTTCCACGTTGGCCATGCCGAGGGCGGTTTCGATCAGCACTTCGAAGCCGATCTTCTTCTCGCGCTTCATGGCCTGTTCGATCTGCGTCACCATCACGTCGATGGCGTAGACGTCGGCCGCCACGCCGACCTTGGGGATCAGGATCATGTCGAGGCGCGGACAGGCCTCCACGATGTCGACCACGTCGCGGTACATGTAGTGGGTGTCGAGACCGTTGATGCGGATCATCATGGTCTTGTTGCCCCAGTCGATCTCGTTGAGCGCCTGGATGATGTTCTTGCGGGCCTGCTCCTTGTCGTCGGGAGCGACGGCGTCTTCGAGGTCGAGGAAGATGACGTCGGCCTTGGAGGACGCGGACTTCTCCATGAAGGTCGGGTTGGAGCCGGGAACGGCGAGTTCCGAGCGGTGCAGGCGCGGGGTGGCCTGCTGGATCAGGGTAAAGCTCATCGGGAAATCCTTCCTCTGGGTTCGTGTTCTGGTCGTTGGTCGAGACCGCAAAACGCGGTCCACCATACCGGTCGGGATACGCTTTCGCGCCGGTCCCAGGGCCGTGGCCGGCCCTCGGTATTCTTACAAAGCCGTCAGCCTGTCGCGCCGAAGCCGACGGCGATGCAGTTGATCGAGAGCAGCAGGGCGGATTTCACCGCCTCGCGCTTATCCTCGTCCTCTTCCGCGCGGAAGCGGCGCAGCAGCTCCACCTGTTCGCGGCTGACCTGGTTGATCGTCGGCAGCCGGCCGTTGAGGCGGTCGCGGAACAGGGGAAACCGCTCGGCGAGTTCGGTGCCGCCGCTGACGCGAAGCGCCATCTCGCGGGTCAGCTCGTACTCGGCCTCGATCAGCGGGAAGATGGTGGCACGGGCATTCTCGTCGGCCACCAGCCCGGCATAATCGCGGGCGATCTCGAGATCGACCATCAGCAGCGTCTTCTCGACCTCGTCGAGGATGAGACGGAACGGCTTCGATTCGGCGAAGAGACGCTTCAGCTGCGCCTCGCCCTGCGCCCCGCGCACGTCGATGAAGCTCTTCAGGCCGGAGCCGACCCCGTACCAGCCGGTGATGACGTGCCGGTTCTGCGACCAGGCGAAGACCCAGGGAATCGCGCGCAGGTCGGCGAGCGAGCGGGCGCCGAAGCGTCGTGCCGGGCGCGAGCCGATATTGAGCAGCGCGATCTCGTCGAGCGGGCTCGCGGCCTGGAAATAGGTCACGAGGTCGGGGTGCTGGATCAGGTTGACGTAGGCCGCGCGCGAGGCGCCCGACAGCGCCTCGAGCGTATCGTCGAATTCGTTGCGCGGGATCTTGGCCGCCTCGCGCTCCGATTTCAGGGCGTGCTCGAACACCGACGAGGCCAGCAGCTCCATCTGGTAGGCGGCCGTGCCCCGGTTGGCGTATTTGAACGAGACGACCTCGCCCTGTTCGGTGGTGCGGAAGCGGCCGTTGATCGAGCCCGGCGGCTGGGCGGCGATGGCCCGCGCCGTCGGCGCGCCGCCGCGGCTGACCGAGCCGCCGCGACCGTGGAAGAAGGCGATCGGCACGCCCGACGACTTGCCGAGCTGGGTCAGCTTGTCCTGGGCCTTGTAGAGCTCCCAGTTCGAGGCGACGAAACCGCCATCCTTGTTCGAATCCGAGTAGCCGATCATCACTTCCTGCACACCGCCCTGCCAGCGGGTGGAGCGGCGGACCACCGGGATCGAGAACAGCTCCTTCATGATCGCGGGCGCGGCGCGAAGGTCGTCGATCGTCTCGAACAGCGGCACGATCGGCAGGCAGCAGATCTCGGTTCCGGTGGAATCGAGGAAGTTGCCGGCCTCCTTGGCGAGGAGGTAGGCGCCGAGAATGTCGGGCACCGAGCGGGTCATCGACAGGATGAAGGAGCCGAAGGCCTCGCGGTCGAGCTGCTCGCGCATCTCGCCGACGAGGGCGAAGGTTTCCAGCGTCTCGCGGGCGTCGTCGGGCAGGCTCTCGAACGAGCGCTCGCCGTGCATCGGCTTGGCGAGTTCGCTGAGCAGCCAGTTCTTCCACTCCGCCGATTCGAGGGCGGGCGGTGTCTTGTTCTGGCCGTGGGCCTGCTGCCACAGGGCGTTGAGCGTCTTCGTGGTCCGGGTGGTGTTTTCACGCAGATCGAGGCGCACCGTCGAGAAGCGGAAGATCTCGACCATGCGGCGCACCGGGCGCACGAGGTCGGTCGCCAGCGACGGGCAATTGGCGTCGGCGAGCCCGGCCTCGAGATGGCGCAGGTCGTTGATGAGCCCGTCGGCGCTCGGATAATCCGGTCCGGTCGAGCGCAGTCCCTTGTTGCGCGCGATCGTCGCCTCGATCTTGCGCAGGATGCAGGTGAGGAACTGGCGATAGGCCTCGCCGGGGTTGCGGCTGGCGATGGCGCGGCCGTCTCCGCTCTCGGCGAGCAGCTGGGCGAGTTCCGACGTGAACGTCGCCGGCACCGGCAGCGAGCGCTCGGTTAGGGAGAGCGTGCGGCCGAGCGCGGTGACGCCGTCGCGATAGCGCCGCAGGGAGGCGAGCGCGTTGCGTTGGAGCGTGGCGCGGGTCACCGACGAGGTGACGTAGGGGTTGCCGTCGCGGTCGCCGCCGATCCAGGAGCCGAACTGGAAGAAGGCCGGCACCTCGAACTTCTCGTCCGGATAGTATTCGGCGAGCGATTCCTCGAGCGAGTAGAGGACTTCCGGCAGCATCTCGAACAGGGTCTCGTCGAAGAAGTGCAGCCCCCAGGCGACCTCGCGCTCGACGGTGGCCTTCTCGAGATGGAGTTCGCCGGTCATCCAGACGAGTTCGATCTGGTCGCGCAGCTCGTTCATCAGCCCGGTGCGCTCACGCTCGGTCCAGCGCGGCAGTTCGAGTTCGCGCAGGACAAGATAGATGCGGCGGAACTTCTCGAGCACCGTCACGCGCTTGCCCTCGGTGGGGTGGGCCGTGATGGTCGGGCGGATACGAAGATCCTTCAGCAGGGTATGGATCTCGGTCGCCTTGATGCCGTTCTTCACCGCATCCGCGAGGACCGCGCTGAAGCTGCCGCTGAGATCTGCCCGTCCCTTGGTGCGCTCCACGTGCCGGCGCCGGCGCATGGCGGCGTTCTGCTCGGCGATGGAGAGCAGCTGGAACCAGATGCCCTGCACCTGGAGCGCGCGGGCGAGGAGCTCGGGCGAGAATTCGGAGATGTTGGCGGTGCCGAGAAGGACGGCTTCCAGTTCCGGCTCGTGGCGGCGGGCGACTTCGAGCAGGGCGTGGAACAGGATGTCGAGCGCCTCCTTCGACGAGGTGCCGGTGATGACCGGCGGCGCGAAGGGATGGTCGAGGGATCCGACCGGGGCGTGGAGGGTATCGGTCATCGGATGGCCACCTCGAACAGAGTTGAGCCGATGGCCGCCGGGTCGTGCGGGCAACGGTGGAAAGCGACCGCTCCGGCAGCATGGAACGCAGCACCGGAGCGATCAAGGGGGGCGTTCGAGCCCTATGGTTGGGGTGCCGTTCCCTCCCCCGCCGAGGAGGGAGGGCACATGCGGGGAGGGAGAGGCCTAGCCGGGACGGAGAGGTCTTGCTCTCAGGCCGCGAGCTTGCGCATCACCTGTTCGACCGTCGAGCCGAAATCACCGGGGCTCGGGGCGACCGTCAGGCCGTAGGAGCGCATGATCTCGGCCTTCTCGGCGGCAGAATCGCCGGTGGCGGAGATGATCGCGCCGGCATGACCCATGCGGCGACCCTTCGGCGCGGTGAGACCGGCGACGAAGCCGATGACGGGCTTCGTCATGTTCTCCTTGATCCAGGCCGAGGCCTCGGCCTCCTGCGGACCGCCGATCTCGCCGATCATCAGCACGGCCTTGGTCTCGGGATCCTGCTCGAACAGAGCGAGGTGATCGAGGAAGGACGAGCCGTTGATCGGGTCGCCGCCGATGCCGACGGAGGTGGTGATGCCGATGCCCCGCTCCATCATCTGCGCTGCGGCCTCGTAGCCGAGGGTGCCGGAGCGCGAGATCACGCCGACATTGCCCTTGAGGTAGATGTGGCCGGGCATGATGCCGAGCATCGACTTGCCGGGCGAGATGATGCCGGCACAGTTCGGGCCCACCACCATGGTGCGCTTGTCCTTGGGGTAGCGGCGCAGGTAGCGCTTCACCCGCATCATGTCCTGCGCCGGGATGCCGTCGGTGATCGAGCAGATCAGCGCGAGGCCGGCATCGGCACCCTCCATGATCGCGTCGGCCGCGAAGGGCGGGGCGACGAAGGTGATCGAGGTGGTGGCGCCGGTGGCCTCCACGGCCTCCTTGACGGTGTTGAACACCGGCACCCCGAGATGGGTCTTGCCGCCCTTGCCGGGGGTGACGCCGCCGACGACGTTGGAGCCGTATTCCAACATCTCCTTGGCGTGGAACGTGCCCTTATCGCCGGTGATGCCCTGGACGATGATCGGGGTCTTCTCGTCGATCAGAATGCTCATGACGTATCCTCCCCGTCTTTAGTGGTTGCGTTTGCCAGAGTCGTTCTTGGCGGCGTCGCAGGCTGCGACGGCCTTGGTCGCGGCGTCCGACAGGCTGTCGGCGGTGATGAGGTCGAGGCCGCTTTCGGCCAGGATCTTCTTGCCCGCCTCGACATTCGTGCCGGCGAGCCGGACGATGAGCGGCACGTCGATCTTCACTTCCTTGGCCGCCTGGATCACGCCCTGGGCGACCCAGTCGCAGCGGTTGATGCCGGCGAAGATGTTGACCAGGATCGCCTTCACGTTGCGGTCGGAGAGGACGAGGCGGAAGGCCGTCGCCACACGGTCCGGCGAGGCGCCGCCGCCGACATCGAGGAAGTTCGCGGGTTCGCCACCCGCATGCTTGATCATGTCCATGGTCGCCATGGCGAGACCGGCGCCGTTGACGATGCAGCCGATCTCGCCTTCGAGGCCGATATAGCTGAGGTTGTGCTCGGCGGCCTGGGCCTCGCGCGGGTCACCCTGCGAGGGATCGTGCATGTCGGCGATGTTGCGCCGGCGGAACATGGCGTTGTCGTCGAACGACATCTTGGCGTCGAGGGCCAGGACGCGGTCGTCCTTGGTTACGACCAGCGGGTTGATCTCCAGCATGGTGCCGTCGCAATCGCGGAACGCCCGGTAGGCGTTCATGATCGTCTTCACGGCGGCCGAGACCTGCTTGATGTTCAAGCCGAGCTGGAACGCGATCTCGCGGGCCTGGAACTGCTGCAGGCCGACGGCCGGCTCGACCACGACCTGAATCAGGGCCTCGGGCTCATTGGCCGCGATTTCCTCGATATCCATGCCGCCGCGCTGGGAGGCGATGACGCGGACGCGCTCGGCCTTCCGGTCGAGGACGTAGCCGAGATAGAGCTCGCGCTCGAACGGATCGGCGGTCTCGATATAGACGCGCTGGACCGGCTTGCCCTCGGGGCCGGTCTGCAGGGTGACGAGGCGCTTGCCGAGGAGATCCTTGGCCGCGTCACGGACCTCGTTATAGGTCCGGCACAGCTTGATCCCGCCGGCCTTGCCACGCGCGCCGGCATGGATCTGTGCCTTCACCGCCCAGAACGAGCCACCGAGCTCGGTGGCGGCATAGACCGCCTGATCGGGACTGAAGGCCACGGCGCCCTTGGGAACCGCGACGCCGAATCCGGCGAGCAGCTCCTTGGCTTGATACTCATGCACGTCCATGTGCGTTCTCCTCGGCGTTTTCCCTGGGACAGACACTCTCGTAAATTTCACTTCACGGAAAGAGCTTCTGTTGTAATATTTTTTTACATTCTCTTTCACTCCGCCTTTACAGGCGGCCGGAATGTATTTTTTAGACGAAAAGGCCGGCTGAGTTTGTTCTCGCCGGCCTCTCGATATCCTTAGTTCACCTTGGCCTTCACGACCTCGTAGATCTTCTCGTTGAGTGGCCCGGCCGGCCCGAGCAACTCTTCGAGTTGCTTCAGTTGTTCCTCAGCGAATCCGCGATCGTCCAGGCCCTTGGCGTTGACATAGACGTTGAGCGCGGCGCTGCGCAGGCCGGCATGGGCCGAGAGAACCGCAACCCCGGCATCGGAGATGACGTTGAGGTTGCCCTTCTCGGCCACCGCCTCGGCGAGGTCGATGACCTCGCGGCAAACGCGGCAGCAGGCGAGCGGCACGTCGGTGGCGACCCTGAGCGCCTCCTGGATCCTGGCGGCGCGGGCCGCCTTCTCCTCGTCGGTGCCCTTCGGCAGGCCGTAGGCGGCCATGACGGCGTCGAAAGCCTCGACGTCGTCGGAGATCATGCCGGTGAGTTCGGCCCGGAGCGCCTCGGACTTGCCCAGGATCTCCTTCAGCTCGGCTTCGACCTCGACATACTTCTTCTTCCCGATGGTCAGGTTGCACACCATGCTGAGCAAGGCGGCACCCATGGCGCCGGAGATGGCGGCGGCACCGCCGCCACCGGGGGTCGGGGCCGAGCTGGCGAGCCCGTCGAGGAAGCCCTGGATGGTTTCGCCGGCGGCGGAAGTCTTGTCAGCCATGGTTCAGGCCATCGTCTTGGCGAGGGCGTAGATGTCCTCGGCGTCGAACACCGTCTCGGCGTTCTCGAAGAGCTTACCGACGCAGGCGCGGTGGAGCTTGAGCTTCAGGCCGCCGATGCCGAGCGCGCCGAACACCTTCTTGCCGTGGCGCTCCTTGCCCTTGTCCATCGCCTCGATGCCGCCGAAGCCGAGCGGCGGCTGGGCGTTGTAATCGGCGACGAACTCGATGCTGGCCTCGTCCTTCCAATCGGCTTCGGCGAGCAGCTCGAGGCCGATGGCACCGGCCGAGAAGACCAGGTTCTGGCCCTTGACGATGGCGGCGCGCGAGGCGGCATCCGGCGTCGCGGCGGCGCTGATATTCACCTTGAAGCGCGTGTTGATTGCGTCGGCGGCGGCCTGGGCCTTGTCGAGCGAGCGACCGCACAGAACGACGGTGGCGCCTTCCTGGGCGAGGAGGGCGGCCGAGCGCATGCCGACGGGACCGGTGCCGGCGAGGACGACGGCCTTCTTGCCCGCGAGCGAACCGGCCGCCTTCTGCACCAGGGCGACGCCGGCGGCGGCGGTGGTGTTGGAGCCGTTGGAATCGAGCATGATCGAGACGCGGAACGGGCCGAAGAAGCGCTTCTTCACCGCCTCGAACACCGCCTCGCCGGCCGCCATGCTGCCGCCGCCGACGAAGATCGCCGTGGACTTCTTCTCCGAACCGCCGCGGGTGTAGATCGTGCCGTCGACCAGGGCGCCGACTGTGTCGGGCGTGACGTTGCCGTAGCCGGCGATGTGATCGGCTCCGCCATCGTAACCGACGACCACATCGAACACGCTCGGAACCGGGTCGGTATCGAATTGGAACAGCAGCTTCTTCGTCATGTCGTTTCCTCTGCCCGCGACGCTGCGCGGCTGACGTTTCGTCGGTTCGTTGCGACGGACCGCGTTCGATGAACGCGCCCCGTCATTCCGGGAAACCCGGACGGCCTCTGGCGGATGCGGCGGTGGCGAGCCGGGCGATCCCGAGAGCCTTAGCCTTCGACCACGTTCTGCGGCTTGCCCGCGACGTAGGCCTCGACATTGTCCACGAGCTGGTCGGCCAGGATCTGCATGGCCTCCTTGCTCGCCCAGGCCACGTGCGGCGTGACGATGAGGTTGGGCAGGTCGAGCTCGCACAGAATGTTGCCGTTCTTGGGCGGCTCGGTCATCACCACGTCGAAGCCGGCGCCACCGATCGTGCCGGCCTTGAGGGCCTCGGCGAGGGCTTCCTCGTCGACGAGGCCGCCACGGGCGGTGTTGATGAGGATGGCGTGCTTCTTCATCTTCGCGAGCTGCTCGCGGCCGATCATGTTCCGGGTCTCCGGCGTCAGCGGCGCGTGCAGGGTGATGACGTCGGATTCCGTCAGGATCGTCTCGAAATCGACGAGGCCGTCCTGCGGGAACACGTCATAGGCGATGACCTTCATGCCGAGCGCTTCCGCGCGCTTGGCGATGGACTTGCCGAGCGCTCCGTAGCCGACGATGCCCAACGTCGAGCCGGCGATGTCGTGGATCGGGTAGTCGAAGTAGCAGAACTGGGTCGATTTCGCCCAATCCCCCCGGCGCACGGAATTGGCGTAGGGCACGATGGCGCGCCGCAGGGCAAACATCAGGCCGATCACGTGCTCGGGCACGGTGTTGAAGGCGTAGTTGCGGATGTTGACGACGGTGATGCCGAGTTCCTTGGCGGCCTTCTTGTCGACGACGTCCGTGCCGGTGGCGGCGACGGCGATGAGCTTGAGGTCGGGCAGCTGCTTCAACGTCTCGGCGCGCATGGGCACCTTGTTGATCAGCGCGATCTCGGCACCCTTGAGGCGCTCGACGATCTCTTCCGGCGTCCAGGTCGAATCGTACTCGGTGTAGCTGTGCGGGAAATTGAATTCGCGCACCTTGGCGTCGAGGGATTCACGGTCGAGGAAGACGATTGTGTGCGCCATGTGGAACCCTCAGCGACGGTCCGCGCCGGGCGCGGCGTTACGCGATACACGCTTTGACGAAGATGGCCCCGGGGCCGGCACGGTGCCGGTCCCGGAAACGGTGTCGATCAGGACTTCACGAACCGATCAGGACTTTACGAGCCGATTAAGCCTTGGCGAGCGGGTTCTCGCGCAGGTAGCTCGATGCGGCGGCGACGCCGGAGCCCGGCTGCACCTTCACGCCGTTGTCGAGCATGGACATCTCCGCGCCGGCGATGGCGCCGAGGAGCGACAGCTCGTTGAGGTCACCGACGTGGCCGATGCGGAACACCTTGCCGGCCACCTGGCTCAGACCTGCGCCGAGGGCGAGGTTGTAGCGCATGAAGGCGTGCTTGATGATCGCGGCGGCATCGACGCCCTCGGGGACGAGGATCGCGGTGACCGTGTCCGAGTTCCACTTGGCTTCCTTGGCGCAGGTCTTGAGACCCCAGGCCGCCACGGCCTGGCGGGTCGCCTCGGCGAGAACCTTGTGACGGTTGTAAACGTTCTCGAGACCCTCTTCACGAAGGCAGGCGAGCGCCTCGCGCAGGCCGTACAGGAGCGGCAGCGGCGGGGTATAGGGGAAGTAGCCGGCGCCGTTCTGCTTCTGGTGGTCGGCCCAGTCGAAATAGACATGGGCGAGACGATCGTTGGGGCCCGACGAGGATTCGGCGGCCTTGAGCGCCTTCTGGCTGACGCAGATCACGCCGAGGCCGGCGGGGAGCATCAGGCCCTTCTGCGAACCGGCGATGGCGCAATCGACCTTCCACGCATCGGCGTAGAACGGCAGCGAGCCGATGGAGGAGACGCCGTCGACGAAGAGTAGGGCCGGGTGGCCGGCCGCGTCGATCGCCTTGCGCACGGCGCCGATGTCGCTGGTGACGCCGGTGGCGGTCTCGTTATGGACCGTCATGACGGCCTTGATCTCGTGGTTCGTGTCGGCGCGCAGCGCCTCCTCGATCCGCTCCGGGCTGGCGCCGGTGCCCCACTCCTCTTCCTGAACGATCACGTTCAGGCCGAGGCGCTGAGCCATGTCGATCCAGAGGTGGCTGAACTGGCCGAAGCGCGAGGTCAGGACCTTGTCGCCACGGTGGAGCGTGTTGGTCAGCGCGGCTTCCCAGATGCCGGTTCCGGATGCGGGAAACAGGAAGATGGTGCCTTCGGTCGAGCCGAAAACCGCCTTGGTCTCTTCGAACAGGGGCTTCGTCAGCGCCGGGAAATCGACCGAACGGTGATCTTCCGAGGGAACGATCATCGCCCGCTGCACGCGGTCGGGGATGTTCGTCGGGCCCGGAACGAACAGATGATTACGACCCGGTCGTCTCGTTGCCGCCATGTTGTGTCTCCGGTTCTTCTTCGGTGTGCGCGCACGCAGCGTGCGACGCTGGGATCGAATACGGTGGTCTGAGGTCGCGATCCGACTTCGGTTGGTGCCGGGGCGGTTCCTAAGCTTTGGGGGAAGATACGACAACGCTGCCGAAGGCCCGGTCCACGCTTTTCCCGCCGGATGCGACGGCAGGGTCCGCGCCCATCGACGACAGGCGCGCGGCCAGTCTCGCGTCATCACCGAGGATGGCGAGTTCCGGAACGCCCGACGCGACCGCCTTCGACTGAATCAAGCCTCTCTCCGTTGGCCGGGACGCGCGGTGCTCGCACACTCCCATGGCCGTGGACGTCGTTTCTCACCTCGTCGGCAACCTTGATTGCGCCTCATGCGGGCTCCGGACACACGCTTTCCAGCGCGATCCGGTGGGTCACCTTGGGCTGGACTATGCCGGGGTTCGCCGTCGAAGGAAAATGCAAAAAACTTCGCGGCCACTCAAAAAATTTGTGGCGCAGCGCAGCATCCTTGCGATGCGCTTCAATCGGCATCGCCGGGGAGGAAGCGGGCCGCGTCATCAAACTGATACGGGAATCCGGTTTGGCTCGGTCCACCGAAGCCATTCGGAGAAGGTCGTGGGCGAAGATACAGAGAAGACGATCCGCGTGAGGACGCTCTTCCTGTCCGATATGCATTTGGGCACGAAGGGCTGTCAGGCAGGGCTGCTGCTGGATTTTCTGCGCGATTACGACGCCGACGAGATCTACCTCGTGGGCGACATCGTCGACGGGTGGCAGCTGAAATCGGGCTGGTTCTGGCCGCAGAGCCACAACGACGTGGTCCAGAAGCTCCTGCGCAAGGTGCGCAAGGGCTCGACGCTGGTCTACATCCCCGGCAACCACGACGAGTTCCTGCGCGACTATCTCGGCATGACCTTCGGCGGGATCGAGGTGGTGGACGACCGCATCCACGTCGCCGCGGATGGGAAGCGCTACCTCGTCATCCATGGCGACCAGTTCGACATGGTCGTGCGCCATGCCAAATGGATCGCCTTCCTGGGGGACGGCGCCTACACGTTCGCGCTGTTCGCCAACACGCATCTGAATACCCTGAGGCGCCGCCTCGGCCTCGCCTATTGGTCGCTCTCGGCCTGGGCGAAGCTCAAGGTGAAGAACGCCGTCAACTTCATCGGCAAGTTCGAGGAGCTGCTCAGCGCCGAAGCCCGGCGCGTCGGTGCCGACGGCGTCATCTGCGGCCACATCCATTCCGCCGCCCACCGCCAGATCGGCGGCCTGACCTACCTGAACACCGGGGATTGGGTGGAATCCTGCACCGCCATCGTCGAACATTACGACGGCACCATGGAGGTGCTGCATTATCCGAGCGTGCTGCGGGCGCGGGCGGCGGCCGAAGAAGCGGAGAGGAGCGCGATCCTCACCGATAAGGCGCGGGCGGTCGCGTGAGGCTGCTGATCGCCACCGATGCGTGGCACCCGCAGGTCAACGGCGTCGTTCGCTCCCTCGAGAACATGGCGGCGGCGGGCCGCGAACTCGGCTTCGAGACCCTGTTCCTGACCCATCAGGACTTCGCCTCGGTCCCGCTGCCCGGCTATCCCGAGATCCGCCTGTCCTACGCCACCAAGGCAAAGGTCGCCCGGCTCTGGTCCGACCTCGCCCCGACCCACGTCCATGTGGCGACGGAAGGGACCGTGGGTTACGCCACGAGGCGGTACTGCCTCGCCCATGGCCGCCCGTTCACCACGAGCTACCATACGCGGTTTCCCGAATATCTCGCCGCGCGCGCCCCCGTCCCCGAGAGCTGGAGCTATGCCTGGCTGCGGCGCTTCCACGGTGCGGCCAGCGGGACGATGGTCTCGACCCCGTCTCTGGAGCGCGACCTCGCCTCGCGCGGCTTTCGCAACCTGATGCGCTGGACGCGCGGGGTCGACACGGACCTGTTCCGGCCCGCCGCCGCCGACGAGGCGCCCCCCGATGCCCTGGCGGGGCTGCCCGGCCCGTTCTTCCTCTTCGTCGGCCGGCTGGCGGTGGAGAAGAACGTCTCGGCCTTCCTCGATCTCGACCTGCCCGGCACCAAGATCGTGGTCGGTGACGGGCCCGACCGTGCGCGTCTCGCTGCCCTCCATCCCCAAGCGCGCTTCCTCGGCACCCTGACCGGCGCGGCGCTGGCGCGGGTCTACGCCGCGGCGGACGTGTTCGTGTTCCCGAGCCTGACCGACACGTTCGGCATCGTGCTGCTCGAAGCCCTCGCCTGCGGTGTTCCGGTGGCGGCCTTTCCGGTGACCGGCCCCCTCGACGTCATCGGCGAGACCGGTGCAGGCGTGCTCGGCCCCGATCTACGCGAGGCCGCACTCGCAGCCCTCGCGATCCCGCGCGAGCGCTGCCGCCGGGAAGCCCTGCGCTACACCTGGGGCGAGAGCGCGCGCCAGTTCTTCACCAACATCTCGCTCGCGCACGGCACCGGTCTCCCCATGCCCCGGCGCCGTTCGTTTAGGGCCGCGCCGGCGGTTTAGCGCGGCGCGGAAAAAGGGGGTGACGCGGCGGCCTCCCCGGTGCGAGGGTTTCGCGCTCACCGTGGCCGCTCCCGCACAGCCTCTCCCGCGCGAGGCCCGGTGACGGGCCGGTCGGTGAGGTGTACTCCGCCGGGCTCATGACCAGACCGTTCGCCGATCCCGCCGCCACCGCCCTCCCCGCCCTCATCGGTTGCGACGAGGTCGGGCGCGGTGCCCTGTGCGGCCCTGTCGTCGTGGCGGCGGTGTGGTTCGATCCGGCCGTGTTTCCGGTCTCGATCCTCGCCAGCCTCGACGACAGCAAGAAGCTCGACCGGCCGACCCGCGAGCGCCTGACGCCGCTGATCCGCGCGCATGCCGAGGTCGCGGTCGCGGCCGGCTCGCGGGACCTCGTGGACCGGATCAACGTCCGTGCCGCGACCCTCGACGCCATGCGCCGGGCGGTGGAGAAGCTGGCGATCGAGGCGCCGGTGTCGGTGGACGGGCGCGACGCCATTCCCGGCCTCGCCCTGCCGTGCCGAGCGGTGATCGGCGGCGACCGACTGGTGCCCCAGATCGCGGCGGCCTCCATCGTCGCCAAGACCCTGCGCGACGACTTGATGCGGGTTCTGGCGAAACGCCACCCGGCCTATGCCTGGGACCGCAACGTCGGCTACGGCACCGCCGCCCACCTCGCCGGGCTCGCCCGTCTCGGCCGCTCGGCGCATCATCGGGTGAGCTTCACCCGGCGCTTCGGAGCCCCGGTCCCGGGGCTCACAGCAGGCTGAGCTGCGCGCCCCTGGCGGCCGTGGCGGTGAACAGGTCCGTGCGCAGGTTGATGCGCGCCTCCGCATAGCCGAGGCGCTGGCGCGCCAGCCGCATGCGGTGTCCGATGAGGTCGGCATAGGCTCCGGTGCCGGTCATCCGCCGCCCGAACGCGGCGTCGTAGGCCTTGCCGCCGCGCGCCTCCCGAACCAGCGACATGACGTGGTTCCGCCGCCCCGGATAATGCTCGGCGAACCAGTCGTTGACGAGATCATCGAGTTCGAGCGGCAGCCGCAGCAGGACATGGCGGGCCTCGACCGCGCCGCATTCCCGCGCCTGTTCCAGCACCGCCTCGATCTCGTGGTCGTTCAGCGACGGGATCACCGGCGCCATCATCACCAGGACCGGGATGCCGGCGCGGCTCAGCTGACGGATCGCGTCGAGGCGACGGGCGGGATGGGGAGCACGCGGCTCCATCCGGCGGGCGAGGCCCGGATCGAGCGTCGTCACCGATATCGCCACCTTGACGAGGCCGAGCTCGGCCATCGGCGCCAGGATGTCGATATCGCGGGTGACGAGGTTCGACTTGGTGACGATACCGACCGGATGGCGGAAGCGCGCCAGCACGCCGAGCAAGGCGCGGGTGATGCCATGGTCACGCTCGATCGGCTGATACGGGTCGGTGGCCGTGCCGAGGGCGATCGTCTGCGGCACGTAGCCCTTCGCCGACAACGCGCGTTCCAAGAGCTCGGCCGCATTTGCCTTGTGGAAGAGCTTCGTCTCGAAATCGATGCCCGGCGACAGGCCGACATAGGCGTGGTTGGGGCGGGCGAAGCAGTAGATGCAGCCGTGTTCGCAGCCGCGATAGGGATTGATCGAGCGGTCGAACGGCAGGTCCGGCGAGGTGTTGCGCGTCAGGATCGTGCGCGCCCGCTCGGGAACGTCCTCGGTGCGCAGGCGCGGGATCGCCTCGTCCGAGGCCCAGCCGTCGTCGAAGGCCTCGCGCCGGGCGGGTTCGTAGCGGCCGGTCGGGTTGGCCGTGGCGCCGCGCCCCTTTCGCGCGCCAGCCGACGCGGTGCTCGCCGCAAGCCGTCGATCGGGCGTGCCGAACGCGTCGTCCCGCTCCTCCCCCGCCGCCGTCACCGTTCGGACCAGACCGCCAGCTCCGTTCCGGCCGGGTCGCGGAAATGGAACCGGCGTCCGCCAGGGAAGGCGTAGATCGGCGCCAGGATCGTGCCGCCCGCGGATTCCACCCGCGCCAGCATCGCTTCGAGGTCGTGGGCATAGAGCACGGGCAGCGGCGCCCGCGTCGCCTTCGCCTCGTCGGCGTCGAAGCCGCCCTCGAGCCCTTCGTCGAAGGCCGCGTAGCGTGGGCCGTAATCCGTGAAGGTCCAGCCGAAGGCCGCCCCATAGAAGGTCTTCACCGCCTCGATCGCGCCGCCGGGCAATTCGAGATAATCGAGCTTTCCATCCTGTCGCATGTGTCGCTCCTTCCGATCTCGCCCTCATCGATATCGCGCGGCGCGACGTCGGCACTGGCCACGCCATCCCGCGCCGATGCGGGCGACGAGAACATATCAGGAACTCGCCCGGTATCGCTGCTCTTATTTCGTGCAAATGCCGTGGATCGGCGCCTGAGCACAGGTTCTTGCAGCCCTGTCACCGGCATCCGGCTTTTCGAACGGCGAAAATACGGTATGCGCGCGCATGATTTCGGCTCTGATATACGTGGCGAGGCCGAACGACCCCGACGTGGTCGATCACCTCGCCGATTCGCTGGGGGCGCTCGTGGAGGGCGTCGCCGCCGGCCTCGTCGGCGACGCGGTCATCATCGCGGCCTCGCATCACGCGGCGCTCGATGCGGTCGCCGAGGCGACCGGGGCGACGTTCGTCACGCGGCCGAATGGGACGAGGCCCTGGTCGGCGGGAGCGAAGGCGGCGCGGCGCGAATGGGTCCTCTGCCTCGACGTCGGCGACGTGCCGGGCGAGGGCTGGATCCGCGCCATCGACCGCTTCATCGGAACGGCCGGTCCGGAGACCATCCTCGGGCGGTTGCGCCGCCCTCATGCCGGCTTGCCGTCCCGCCTCGTCGCGCGGGGTGAATCGGTGATCGGCGTGCGCTCACCGCGTGCCGGTGATCTGGTGCGCCGCGACCGGCTCGTCGCCAGCGCCGATTTCTCGCCCCGCCTTCGGCCGCGACGGGTGAACGTCCGCCTCGACAGGGCCTGATCAGACCGGGATCGAGGCGCCCCGCCGAAGGTGCTCGTCGAGGCGCGGCATGATCTCGACGAAGTTGCAGGGCCTGTGCCGGTAATCGAGCTGCGCCGCGAGGATGCCGTCCCAGGCGTCCCGGCAGGCACCGGGCGATCCGGGCAGGACGAAGACGAAGGTCGCGTTGGCGAGCCCCGCCGTCGCCCGCGACTGCAGCGTCGAGGTCCCGATCTTGTCGTAGGAGATGCGGTGGAAGACCGCCGAGAAGCCGTCCATCCGCTTCTCGAACAGGGGCTCGATCGCCTCCGGGCTGACATCGCGCCCGGTGAAGCCGGTGCCGCCGGTCGTGATCACCACGTCGATGTCGGGGTCGCGCGTCCAGGCTTCGACGCGGGCGCGGATCGCGGCCACCTCGTCGGGCACGATGGCGCGGTCGGCGAGGCGGTGCCCCGCCGCTTCCAGGCGCTCGCACAGCGTGTCGCCCGACCGGTCGTCCTCGGCGACGCGCGTGTCGGAGACGGTCAGCACCGCGATCGACAGCGGGATGAAGCTACGGGTCTTGTCTGCGGCAACCATGGAGGGCGGCTTTCCGGCTCGGCGATTCCGCTCGATTCTAGCCGCGAAGATGGGGCGAGGTCGATCCCGCCGTTACAGCTTTGCGGTCCGTTCCGGCGAGATGCGACCGCGCGCGACGTCGAGGAGCGCGGCGATGTTGCCGGCGAGGCGCCCGCGCCGGTCGATATAGGGTTCGGGCTTGAGCGAACGCACGACGTTGGCCGCGAAGTTGCGCGCCATCAGTTTTCCGAGGAACGGCACGGTGAGCGTCCCCTTCCTCATGAGATAGACGGAATTGGCGACCTGGGAATAGCCGACGCGCTTGCCCCGTTCGCGCCCCATCTTGTTGCCAAGATGAACGCCCCAGAGCGCGTCCGCGCGGGCGGTGCGGCCCCGGCGCGCGACCTGACCGCCGAAATCGGAATCCTCCAGCCAAGCATAGAGCGGCAACCGTTCATCGAAGCTCAGGCCTTCGATGGCGCTGCCCCGAAACGCCATGTTGCAGCCGTAGGGGCCGATCCCCTCGTGCAGCGTGTCGTCGGGCGTCTCGCCGTGCCCGTCCTCGTCCCGTACCACCCGCAGGCCCTCGTCGCGGGCGATGCCGGGCGACTTGGCGCCGTCGGCGAGAACGCGTCCCGTCAGGCAGGCCACGTCCGGCCGCTCCCTGAAGGTCGCCACCATCTGTTCGAGCCAGAAATGCGAGGGGATGAAATCGTCGTCGAAGAAAGCGACGTAATCGTAGTTCCCGCCCGCCAGGGCGAGCCCGTCGTTGCGCTGATGCGCGCTGCCGATTCTGCCGACGCGGGCCGTCAGGCCGGGACCGTCCTCGATCCCGCCGAGATCGTCCGCTTCGGAGCCGACGATCACGATATGATCGGGGGCGAGGCTCTGGCCCTGCAGGAGCATCACCAAACCGCGCACCAGGGTCGGCCGCCCGCGGGTGGCGATGATGATGGCGACGGTCTCGGTCACGGACATGGTGGAGATCTGCCTCGAATCGCCGGTTCCGGGCCATCCGCGTTCACCGGAACGGTTCGGCCTCGCCAGCGATCCTTGGCGCTCCAGGGTTGAAGCGATCGTTACGTCGTCGCCGCCTGTAAGGTCGGCGGCGACGAGTCTGCGGCTATGCTTTCCGAACCCTCATCGGCATCATGACAAGTGGAGCGGACTACGCTCGTCCTGCCGGCCCGGCGGCTTCAGTTCCGGGCGGCCCTGAAGGTGTCGCAGGATTTGGTCTGGCCGCTCTTGTAGCCGGTCATGAACCAGCGCATCCGCTGGTCGGACGAGCCGTGGGTGAAGGAATCGGGCACGGCGTAGCCCTGCGACTGCTTCTGGAGCTTGTCGTCGCCGATGGCGCTCGCGGCCTTCATCGCTTCCTCGATGTCGCCCGGCTCCATGGAATTGAACTTGTCGTTCGAGTTCTTCGCCCAGACGCCGGCGAGGCAATCGGCCATCAACTCGACGCGCACCGAGAGCTGGTTCGACTCGACCTTGCTCGACGCCGCCTGCTGGCGGCCCTGGACCTTGCCGAGGATGCCGAGTTCGTCCTGGACGTGGTGGCCGACCTCGTGGGCGATGACGTAGGCATAGGCGAAGTCACCCTTCACGCCGAACTTCTGTTCCATTTCCTTGAAGAAGGAGGTGTCGAGATAGATCTTCTTGTCGAGCGGGCAGTAGAACGGCCCCATCGCTGCCTGGGCCGAGCCGCAGCCGCTGCGGGTGCCGCCCTTATACAGAACCATGCCGGTCGGGTGGTACTGCTTGCCGGTCTGGTTGGGCAGGATCTCCTTCCAGACGTCCTCGGTATTACCGAGGATCGCGGCGGCGAAGCGCCCGTTCTCGTCGGTCGGCTTGGTGTTGCGCTGGGCCTGGGTCTGCGGGTCGACCTGTTCCTGGCGCGGGCGTCCGCCGCCGCCCATCTGCTCGGCGCCGCCGATCAGGATGGCGGGATTGATGCCGGTGACCCAGCCGATGATGCAGAGGATGACGATGGTCCCGATGCCGAGCCCGCCGGCGCCGCCACCGGGAAACCCGCCGCCGCCACCACCACCGCCCTCGCCGCGACGGTCCTCGACATTGTCGGACGAGCGGAAATCTTCCCAGCGCATGATCTCGTCACCCTTCGTGGCATCGGTTCGCGTCGCGGCGCATCTGGTGGCGTAGGCAAGTCGTGGCGAAGGCTTGTCGTGGCGCAGGCTTGCCCGGCCCCGACCGTCACGCGCGGCTTGGTCACGACCCCGTGTGCCCGAACTAATTCCCGGGTGAAAGATACGGTTCCGCTTGCGCCGCGCGTTTCACCTCACGCCCTGCCCTCGAGCGTCGCCTGCAGAAGGCGGAAATCTCTCCAGGCGAGGCGTTTCTGCAGCGGCTGCCGCAGCAGATAGGCCGGGTGCAGGGTCGCGAGCGCCCTTATCTCCCGGTCTCCGACCCGGTACGGATAGAACCGTCCGCGCGCTTTCAGGATGCCGTCCTTCGTCCCGGTGATCGCCTGCGTCGCCGGACTGCCGAGGCAGACGATGAGGTCGGGGTCGGCGAGCTCGATCTGCCGCTCGATGAACGGCTTGCAGATCGAGACTTCCTGGGGCGTCGGATTGCGGTTTCCGGGCGGTCGCCACGGCACGATGTTCGTGACGTAGGCCTTGGTCCGGTCGAGGCCGATCGCCGCCATCATCCGGTCGAGCAACTGGCCGGAGCGGCCCATGAACGGTTTGCCGACCCGGTCCTCGTCGGCCCCCGGCGCCTCGCCGATGAACATCAGTTTCGAGGCCGGGTTGCCGTCGGCGAAGACGAGGTTCTTGGCGGTGAACTTGAGGGGGCAGCCGTCGAAGCCGGCGAGCAGCGCCTCCAGCTCCTCCATGGATGCGACGTCGCGAGCCCGCGCCCGCGCATCGCCCGCCGCCTCGCCGGGTCTGGCCGAGGCCGATTGGCCGTAGGTCCGTGCCGGGGGAGCCGCGGGCGTCGGGTCACGCGAAGGCAGTTCGCGACGGGGTGGCGGCGGATCGGCAGGGGACGGATCCCGGGCGGGCAGCTCGCGCCGGGCCGGCGCCGGTCGCCACAGCGACGGTTCGTCGGGCTCCGAGAAACGGTCATGCGGCCGTTCGTCGAGGCAGAGATCGACGCCGGCTTCCACATGGAAGTCGAGATCGGCGATCACATCGCGCGGCTGGTCGGGACCCTGGCTCATGACTCTCGATGTGGCCTCAAACCGACCTGTGGACAACACTTTGCGCGACACTTCGCGTGGGCATCGAGGCCCCGGCGGAGCGGGCCCATTCCATGCCGAGACCATCGGCAGGCTTGCGTTCCTAGCTTGGAATGGGTTGAGAGTGTTCGCAATCATGGCACCACGCGTCTGCCGGCCGGTCTCGACCGGTCTCGGCCGGCGCGGCAGGAGGAGTTTCGAGGATGGCGTTGCCGGAACGCGAGGGCATGGATTTCGACGTGGTGATCGTGGGCGCGGGGCCCGCGGGTCTCGCCGCCGCGATCCGCCTCAAGCAGATCGCCGCCGATCTCACCGTCGTGGTGGTCGAGAAGGGGTCCGAGGTCGGCGCCCATATCCTGTCCGGCGCGGTGATCGACCCGCTCGGGCTCGACCGGCTGCTGCCCGATTGGCGCCAGGACGAGGCCCGGCCGCTCAAGACCGAGGTCGAGCGCGACGAGTTCCTGTTCCTCACCAAGAACAGCGGCCTCACGCTGCCGAACTTCACCTTCCCGAAATTCATGTCGAACCACGGCAATTACGTCGGCTCGCTCTCGAACGTGACGAAGTATCTCGGCGTGAAGGCCGAGGAGCTCGGCGTTGAGATCTATCCCGGCTTCCCGGCATCCGAGGTGCTCTACGACGACGCGGGCACCGTTATCGGCGTCGCCACGGGCGATCTCGGCATCGGCAAGGCCGGCACGCCGCGCGAGGATTATACCCGCGGCATGGAGTTGCGCGGCAAGTACACGATCTTCGGCGAGGGCGCGCGCGGCTCGCTCACCAAGACGCTGATCGACCGCTTCCAGCTCAATAAGGACAGCGACCACCAGAAATACGGCCTCGGCGTCAAGGAGCTGTGGCAGCTCAAGCCGGCGACGTTCGAGCCCGGCCTCGTGCGCCACACCATGGGCTGGCCGCTCTCGAACAAGACCGGCGGCGGCTCCTGGCTCTACCATTTCGACGACCACCTGCTCTCGGTCGGCTTCGTCACGCACCTGAACTACGAGAACCCGACCCTGTCGCCGTTCGACGAGTTCCAGCGCTTCAAGACCCACCCGATGATCCGCGACGTGTTCGAGGGCGCCAAGCGCATCGGCTACGGCGCCCGCGCCATCATGGAGGGCGGCTGGCAATCGGTGCCCAAGCTCGTCTTCCCCGGCGGCTGCCTCGTCGGCTGCTCGGCCGGATTCGTCAACGTGCCCCGCATCAAGGGCTCCCACAACGCCGTCCTCTCCGGCATGCAGGCGGCCGAGGCCATCGCCGCCGCTCTGACCGCCGGGCGCCAGGGCGATGAGCTCGCCGATTACGAGGCCGGCTGGCGCGACAGCGACATCGGCCGCGATCTCAAGCGCGTGCGCAACGTCAAGCCGCTCTGGTCGAAATACGGCACCCTCGTCGGCGTCGGTCTCGGCGGTGTCGACATGTGGGCGCAGACGATCCTCGGCACCTCGCCCTTCGGCACGCTGAAACACGGCAAGCCGGACCACGCCGCGACCAAGCCGATCGAGCAAGTGACTCCGATCGTCTACCCGAAGCCCGACGGCAAGCTGACCTTCGACCGGCTCTCCTCGGTCTATCTCTCGAACACCAACCACGAGGAGGACCAGCCGCCCCACCTCAACGTCAAGGACGCGGCGCTCCAGAAGAGTTCCGAGCACGACGTCTATGGCGGCCCCTCGGCGCGCTACTGCCCGGCCGGCGTCTACGAATGGGTGCAGGAGGGGGCGGGCGTGCGCTACCAGATCAACGCGCAGAACTGCGTCCACTGCAAGACGTGCGACATCAAGGACCCCAACCAGAACATCAACTGGGTGACGCCGGAGGGGCCGGGCGGCCCCAACTATCCCAACATGTGAGGACGGCCCAACCCCAGGCCGCCCGTCATCCTTTCGCCTTGCGGGGATGGCGGGAAGAGTTCAGTGTCCCCGCCCGATCGGCATCGGCCCCTCAGGCCGATGCGCTACACACGCGACTGGTGCCCATGAACGGAAACGCCGCGACCCGCCGGACCCTCTCGGCCCTCGCCTTGTGCCTCGCCGCCTCGGTGGCGACGTCGCTCACCGCCATGGCCGCCCAGCCACGGGAATCGACTCCGATGACGGAGTACGAGCCGGCGGAATCGCTCGAGGGCAACTTCCTCTCGGCCTATATCGCGGGTGCGTCCAAGGACACCTCCGCCGCTGCGAGCTTCTACCGCGAGGCGGTGAAGGCCGACCCGCGCAACGCCGAACTGCTCGAGCGCGCCTTCGTGTCGCTGCTCGCCGACGGCGCCCTGCCCGACGCCTTCCGCGCCGCCGAGCGCCTGACCGCCCGCGACGGATCGAACGGTCTCGCCCAGCTCAGCCTCGGCGTCCGCCAGATCAAGGCCGGCCAGTTCGCGCAGGCACGGCAGAACTTCTCCCGCAGCGGCCGTGGCGCCGCCGCAGACCTCACCAGCACGCTGCTCACAGCCTGGGCCTATGCCGGCGCCAATGACGGCAAGCGCGCCCTCGAAGTGGTGAGCAAGCTCAAGGGCGAGCGCTATTACAACACGTTCCGCGACTTCCATGCCGGGCTGATCGCCAACCTCGTCGGCGACCAGGCGGAGGCCGAGCGCCGGCTGAAGGCCGCCTACGACGCCGACCAGAATACCCTGCGCATCGTCGACGCCTATGCCCGGTTCGAGGCCCAGTCGGGCCGGACCGACCTTGCGATCCAGGCCTATACCGCCTTCGACCAGCTGCTGCCGCGCCACCCGATCGTGCGCGACGCCCTCGACAAGCTGAAGGCCGGCAAGCCGCTGACCCGCCTCGTCAACACCGCCCAGGAAGGGGCCGGCGAGGTGCTTTACGGGCTCGGCGCGGCCGGATCGACCCAGGGCGACGAGCTGCCCGCCGTGGTCTACCTGCGCCTTGCACTCTATCTCGCGCCCGAGCACGCCCTCGCCCGCCTGACCCTCGCCGACACGCTCGACCGGATGAAGCAGACCGAGCGCGCCAACGACGCCTATGCGCAGATTCCGGCGACCTCGCCGCTCAAGCTCAACGCCGACATCCAGATCGGGCTCAATCTCGAACAGCTCGGCAAGGGCGAGGAGGCGATCCAGCTCCTCGACGCCGCGATGAAGGAGCATCCCGACAATATCGACGTCGTCACGGCGCTCGGCAACGTCCAGCGCTCGCGCAAGAAATACGAGGAGGCGGCGGCCACCTACAGCCGCGCCATCGATCTCATCGGCAAGCAGCCGGCCTCGAATTTCTGGACGACCTTCTATTTCCGCGGCACCGCCTACGAGCGGGCCAAGCAATGGCCGAAGGCCGAGGCCGACCTGAAGAAGGCCCTGGAACTGGTGCCGGCGAACCAGCCGGCGGCACGGGCGCAGGTGCTCAACTACCTCGCCTATTCCTGGGTCGACCAGAACATGAATATCGACGAGGCCTTCACGATGCTGAAGCAGGCCGTCGATGCGAGCCCGCGCGACGGCATGATCATCGACAGCCTCGGCTGGGCCTATTTCCGCCTCGGCCGCTACGACGACGCCATGCGCGAGCTGGAGAAGGCGATCGAGCTGAAGCCCGGCGACCCGACGATCAACGACCATCTCGGCGATGCCTATTGGCGTTCGGGCCGGCGGCTGGAGGGCAAGTTCCAGTGGCAGCACGCCAAGGACCTGAACCCCGAGCCGGACGACCTCGCCAAGATCAACGCGAAGCTGAAGGACGGCCTGCCCGAGCTGGAGAAGCCGGCCGCCACCGCCGAGAACCCGCCCGAGGCGGAGAAGGTGAATCCCGAACTGCCCAAGGGCGCGCCGGCCCCGACCGAGCCTCCGGGCGCGGCCGACAAGAAGACCGGCGGCTGAGCCACGGGTCCGACGGGCCTGAATCTGACTTGACGAGCATCGGAGGGCGGGGCCAGACCGGCCCCGCCTTTTGCGTGGCCGCCGGACCGGCCGCCCTCCGACCCGGATCTGGCCTTGCCCGACCCGGATCCGCCCCTCGCCGACAGAGTCATCCGTGCCCGTTCTCGTCACCCGCGCTCCGGCGAAGATCAACCTCACCCTGCACGTCCTCGGCCGCCGCACGGGCGACGGCTACCACGAGCTCGAGAGCCTCGTCGCCTTCACCGGCTCCGGCGACGGCCTGAGCCTCCGGCCCGGTGACGATCTCGCGCTGGATGTGTCCGGCCCCACCGCCGGCCCGGCCGGCCCCCTCGACGACAACCTCGTGATCCGCGCCGCGCGGGGCCTCGCCCGCGCCGTGCCCGGCCTGCGACTGGGCGCCTTCCATCTGGTGAAGCGCCTGCCGGTCGCGGCCGGCATCGGCGGCGGTTCCTCGGATGCCGCCGCCGCCCTGCGGCTCCTCGCCCGCCTCAACGACCTGCCCCTCGACCACCCGGCCGTGATCGAGGCCGCCCGCGCCACCGGCGCCGACGTTCCCGTCTGCCTCGACCCTCGCGGCCGGATGATGCGCGGCGCCGGGGAGGATGTCGGGCCGGCCCTGAACTTCGCTGCGCTCCCCGCCGTGCTGATCAATCCCGGCGTACCGGTTTCGACGGCCCCGGTGTTCAAGGCGCTCGGGCTCGCCGTGGGCGAGCGCCATGCGGGGGCGGACCATCCGGTCCTTGCGCCGGGCCTCTGCCTCGATGCGATCCTGGCGGCGGTGACGCCGGCTCGGAACGATCTGGAGGCACCGGCACTCACCGTCGCGCCCATCATCGCCGAGACCCTCGCCGAGCTGCGCGACCGGCCGGGATGCCGGCTCGCCCGCATGTCCGGCTCGGGCGCCACGGTGTTCGGTCTCTTCGCGAACCGGCGCGACGCGGTTCGGGCCGCCGCTCACATCGGATCGCGGCGGCCATCGTGGTGGGTGAGGCCCGTCCTGCTGCGGTGAGGCGGGTCCGAGGCCCTCGCTCCCTCGGCAAAGGACGGCAACCGTTAAGCATAGGCCCCTTCAATGTGGGCTTACTTCGATTTGTGAGTATTCCTGACGAATTCGTTCAGAGAGGCGAAAGGTGGCTGGGCCAGTGTCCGTTCCGGTCGGGAGCTGAGTATGGAAGAGGCGAAGCAAGGATCCTGGGCCGAGGGCGAGTTTCGCGAGCTCCTCTGCCTGATGATGATCGGAACATGCGTCTGGTTCGCCGGAACGCAGCTGGGCCTGTTTTCGCTCCTCGCGACCTATCCGAACGACAAGGAGCGCCACGATCTCCTCATGCTCGGGATCTGCATGAGTCTCGGCATCGTCGTCGCGGCGGTCCGGAAGTCGTTCATGCTGCGGCGGGCGCTGATCTCGCGGGACCTCGCCCAGTCGCGCGCCGAGGCGGTTGCCCGGCACGACACGATGACGGGCCTGGCCAACCGCCGCCTGTTCCAGGAAAATCTGGACGCCCGGCTCGCCGCCATGCGGGGCGAGACGCCGATCGCGGTTCTCGTCATCGATCTCGACCGTTTCAAGCCGATCAACGACGTCTACGGACACGCGGCGGGCGATGCCATCCTCTGCGTCGTCGCCGACCGGTTGAGGGCGCTCCTGCCCGGCGGCCATGGCATCGCCCGGCTCGGCGGAGACGAGTTCGCCATCCTCTACGATTACGGTGACGACCGGGAGACGGTCGGGCGGATCGCCCAGCAGGTGATCGCCACCCTGTCGCAGCCGGTCCCCTGGGGAGGCCACCGCCTCGATATCGGCGCCACGGTGGGCATCGCCCTGGCATCGCCGGAAACCGCCACGGCGGAATCCCTGCTGCACGCGGCGGATCTGGCGATGTATCAGGCCAAGCGCGACGGGCGCGGGGCGTTCCGCTTCTTCCAGGTGGAGATGGGCTTGGCGTTGCGCGCTCGCGCGCTGCTCGAACGGGAACTGCGCGTCGGTATCGAACGCGGCGAGATCGAGCCCTTCTACCAGCCGGTCGTGTCGCTCCCGGGCCGCGAACTCATCGGGTTCGAGGTGCTCGCCCGCTGGTGCCACCCGCTCCACGGCCTCCTCGGACCGGATGCCTTCATCTCCGTCGCGGAGGAAACCGGCATGATCGCCGACCTCACCTGGGCGCTGATGCGGAAAGCCTGCACCGATGCGCGCTCATGGCCGTCGCATCTCCAGCTCGCGGTCAACATCTCGCCGCTGCAGTTGCAGGACAAGCAGATGCCGGCCCGCATCCTGACGATCCTGACGGAGACCGGCTTCGCACCGAACAGGCTGGAGATCGAGATCACCGAGACGGCGCTGGTCAACGATATCGAGGCGGCACGGACCGCCCTAACCTCGTTGCAGAAGCTCGGCGTGCGGATCGCCCTCGACGATTTCGGAACCGGCTATTCCAGCCTCTATCACCTGCGCGAACTGAAGTTCGACAAGCTG
Source organism: Methylobacterium sp. 77 (assembly GCF_000372825.1). NCBI lineage: Bacteria > Pseudomonadati > Pseudomonadota > Alphaproteobacteria > Hyphomicrobiales > Methylobacteriaceae > Methylobacterium > Methylobacterium sp. 77. The sequence continues at coordinate 2,291,642 of NZ_KB910516.1, forward strand.
AAGATCGACCGGAGCTACGTCGCCTCGATCCCGCTCGGCACCGAACGGGCCAAGCTCGTCGATGCGATCATCGCCCTCGGGTCGAGCCTCGGCCTCGTCACCACCGCCGAGGGGATCGAGAGCAGCGACAGCGTCGATTGGCTCGCTGGCCAGGGCTGCACCTATGGCCAGGGCTTCCTGTTCGGCGCACCGATGACCAAGACGGCGACGGACCGGCTGCTCACCGAATGGACCGACACGGACGGCAACCTCGTGCTGGATCGCGCGGCGAATCTGCCGATGGTCGCGGCAGGGCCGGCGACCGCCGCCGCCTGACGGTTCGCCGATCACGCCGCTCGATGTTGCCGTGAAGCGGCGGGCTCGCGCTCAGTGAGCGCGAGCGATGCAGAAATCGACCACCTGAAGCAGGGCCGATTTCATTGGCCCGTTCGGGAACAGTGCCAGGGCGTCGCGGGCGATGGCACCGTAGTGACGGGCCCGGTCGATCGTGTCCTCCAGCGCCCTGTGCTTGCGCAGGATCGCCAGGGCCGTGTCGAGATCGGCCTCGGCCACCTCTCCGTCCTGCAGGGTGCGGCGCCAGAACGTCCGCTCCTCTTCGCTCCCGCGCCGGAACGCGAGCACGATCGGCAGGGTGATCTTGCCCTCGCGAAAGTCGTCGCCGACATTCTTGCCCATCGAGGCGCTGGTGCCGCCGTAATCGAGCACGTCGTCGATGAGCTGGAAGGCGATGCCGAGATTCATGCCGTAGGAGCGGCAGGCCGCCTGCTCCGCCCTCGGCCGCTCGGCCAGCACCGGACCGACCTCGCAGGCGGCGGCGAACAGCTCGGCGGTCTTGGCGCGGATGACGGCGAGATACTCGTCTTCCGAGGTCTCGGTGTTCTTGGCGGCGGTGAGCTGCATCACCTCGCCCTCGGCGATGACGGTCGCCGCCGCCGAGAGGATGTCGAGGGCGCGCAGCGAGCCGACCTCGACCATCATCCGGAAGGCTTGGCCGAGCAGGAAGTCGCCGACGAGCACGCTCGCCTCGTTGCCCCATTTGATCCGTGCCGCCACGCGGCCACGGCGCATGTCGCTCTCGTCCACGACGTCGTCGTGGAGAAGCGTCGCCGTGTGCATGAACTCGACGCTGGCGGCGAGCTTCACCGCGCCCTCCCCGGCCGCGTAGCCGCAGAGATCGGCCGTGGCGAGGGTGAGGATCGGGCGCAGGCGCTTGCCCCCGGACGCGATGAGGTGGTTCGCCACCTCCGGAATCATCGCGACGTCGGAGCCGGTCCGCGACAGGATGGTCGCGTTCACGCGCTCCATGCCCTTCGCCACCAGCGCCACAAGATCGTTCAGGCTAGACTCCGGATCGGAGCGGCCCTCATCGAAGGAAACGACGACACCCAAACTCGATGCCTCCCGAGCTCTCACACCGGGCAGATCCCGGCGGCGTACCCGCCTCTCGGGCCGGTCCGCTCGACCGGGCAATCTCCCGCGACCAACATCCACGCGGGCACCCCTTCGCATGCGCGCCGAGGCGCTGCAACATCCAGCACTTCTGCCTGTATACAAAGGGCGGCGGCGCGGGGCCGCCGATGAGGCGGGTGGACGCATGACTGAGCTGATCCGCAGCAACGACATCGTCCTGATTGGCTTTGCCGAGACGCTGCTTCGGGGAGCGGATATTCCGGTCCTCATCGCCGACAACCACATGAGCATGCTCGAAGGCTCGATCGGCGCCTTCGCGCGTCGGCTGCTCGTGCCCGACGACCATGCGCCCCAGGCGCGGCGGCTGCTCGAGGATGCCGGTCTCGCGCACGAACTGCGCGATGCGTGATCCGAGCGACGCGGGGACGACTCCCGGAGAGGCGTCGATTCCCGATGATTCTTCGATTCCCGGGGATGCGAGCCGGGACCTCTGGCTCGGCGGCCGCCTCCGCCTGTATCAGCCGCCGCGTGGCGCCCACCGGGCCGGCACGGATGCGGCGCTGCTGAGCCGGCTGGTGCTTCCGTCGCGGCAGGCTCTGGTCGTCGATATCGGCGCGGCCACCGGAGCGGTGGGGCTCGCGCTGGCATCTTGCGAGCCGGAGGCGACGGTCGTCCTGGTGGAGCGGGACCTCGACCTCGTCGGCCTGGCCGTCAGGAATATCGAGGCAAACGGGTTCCACGGCCGGGCCAGTGCGATCGCAGCCGATATCTTCTCCGTCGCGGGTCGCAGGGAGGCCGGGCTTCGACCGGACATGGCCGACATCGTGCTCACCAACCCTCCCTATTTCGAGGCCGGGCGGCACAGACCCTCACCGGTCGCGGGGAAGGCCACGGCCCATTCCTTCGCGGGCGACGACCTCGAATCCTGGCTCAGAGCCTGTCTCGACATCCTGAAGCCGGGCGGTACGCTGGGGCTGATCCATCGCGCCGATGCCCTGCCCGACTGCCTCGCCGCCCTGCGCCGGCGCTTCGGCGGGATCGTGGTGCGGCCGGTTCAGGCACGGGCCGAGCGGCCGGCAATCCGGGTGCTCGTCACGGCGATCAAAGGAAGCCGCGCGCCCTTCGCGCTCGCGCCGCCGCTCATCCTTCACGGGGCCGACGGCGCGATGACGCCGGAGGCCGACGCGCTTCATCGCGGGCGACCCTGGCCGGCATGATCGTGGACGCGGCGAGAGCCTGAGCCCTCGCCGTAATTCTCAAGTTCTATCGAACTCAGTGCAATTTCTATCGAACTCAGCGGAAGCGCCAATGATGGCGGCGGTGGTGCCCATACCGGCCGTGCCAGTGATGGCGACGATGCCAGTGATGGCGGCGCCAGCCATAGGCCGGGCGATGGTAGCCATAGACCGGGCGGTAGTAGCGCGGCCGCCAGTAATGCCGGCGGTAGCCGTAATGCGGACGGTGCCAATAGTGGCGGCGATGCCAGTGATGGCGGCGATGCCAACCGTGCCGGCGCCACCGGGCCTGCTCCACGAGAGGCGTCCCGGCGGACCCCTCGATCGCTGCGACGGGGAGCGGCGCGGCACGCGCCTGGGACAGGGACCCGTAGGCCCCGCCCAGTACCCCGATCAGAACGATCATCCACGTCACGATACGCATGATGGTCTGTCTCCCTCTCCCTGCGGGGCGTCGCTGAAGCCGCAGGGCTGCGGCGGCGCGATGCGACGCCGGCTGAGTGCAACGGCGAAGCCTGCAAAACAGTTCGATCGTCGCCATTTCGTGATGATCGGTTGGGAAACGGGAGATTACGCAGCCTCCTCGATCCCGACGAATTCCCTTCACCAGCGAGACGAGAAACGATGCCGTTCGCCTTTCCGCGCTTCCTTCATCCGATCCTTCCGAAGGCGTGGCGTGCCCGCAAGCCGAGCGTGGCGGTCATCCGCCTCACTGGCGTGATCGGTGCCGTGTCGCCCCTGCGGTCGGGCCTCTCGATGGCGACGGTCGCATCCAGCCTGGAGAGCGGGTTCGGAATGGCGGGCGTCTCGGCTGTGGCGCTGGTGATCAACTCGCCGGGGGGATCGCCGGCCCAGTCCCACCTCATCCATCGCCGCATCCGCTCGTTGGCGATCGAGAAGAAGCTCCCGGTCTACGCCTTCGTCGAAGATGTGGCGGCCTCCGGCGGCTACATGATCGCCTGCGCCGCCGACGAGATCGTCGCCGATCCGACCTCGCTGATCGGATCGATCGGGGTCGTCTCGGCGGGATTCGGATTCGACAAGCTGATCGAGCGGATCGGCGTCGAGCGCCGGGTCCATACCCAGGGCGAGGCCAAGGCGATGCTCGATCCGTTCCGCCCGGAGAACCCGGAGGACATCGTCCGGCTGAAGGCGATCCAGGCGGATGTGCAGGAGCTGTTCACCGCGCTCGTCACCGAGCGGAGGCCCGCTGTCCGGGCGAGCGGCGACAACCTGTTCACCGGAGCGGTCTGGACCGGGCGGCAGGCGCTGCCGCTCGGGCTCGTGGATGGGCTGGGCGATGCGCGCTCGACGCTGAGGGCGCGGTTCGGAGACGACGTGGTGCTGAAACTCGTCGCCGAGAAGCAGGGATCGTTCGTCTCCCGGCTCCTGCGCCGCGCCGTGCCGGGCTCGACCCTGTCGGATTTCGCCGGTGACGCCTTCGCGGCGATCGAGGAGCGCGCGGCCTGGGCGCGCTACGGCCTGTGAGGGTTGTCGTGCCGGCGGGACGCGCGCCTTAGCGGGCCGCGACGGTGCAGGACGAGGCCGGAGCGGCATAGCCCGAATAGACCACCCGCACCTTGCGGGTGCAGGTTTCGGCCGCGACCGGGGCGGGAACGGCGGCGACTTCGATCGGCGTCACCAGGGCGGGCATGACCACGGTGTCGCTCGCGTCCGTGGTGGCGAGCGCGTTCGAGGCACCGACGACGAACGGCGTGGCGGCCAGCGATGCTGCAAAGAGAGCGGCGAAGACAGTGAACGACTTGCGCATGGTCCGGTTTCCGCAATGTTCGGCGGTCGTTATCGACTCGGCCGATCCCCTGATTTGTGCTAAGAACTTGCGACAAGCGGGACAGTTCCGGCGATAAAACCAATCGTGGCGAAAATGTGTGCCGCTGCGCACTCGCACTCCGGCCGGGCGTCGGCTTGACAGCGCAAGCCCGGCTCTTAAACGCTGCCGCCCTTTCCCGCGGACCGGAAGTTTCCCCTCATGTCGAGCGCACAAGTCCTGCCCAGCGCCGAAGTTTTGCCCGGCGCCGTCGATCTCGCGCCTAAGACCTCGTTCCAGGGCCTGATCCTGACGCTGCAGAATTTCTGGGCCGCGCAGGGCTGCGTGATCCTGCAGCCCTACGACATGGAGGTCGGCGCCGGCACGTTCCACCCGGCGACGACCCTGCGCGCGCTGGGGCCGAAGCCCTGGAAGGCGGCCTATGTTCAGCCGTCGCGGCGTCCGAAGGACGGCCGCTACGGCGAGAACCCCAACCGGCTGCAGCATTATTACCAGTTCCAGGTGATCCTGAAGCCGAACCCGCCGAACCTGCAGGAACTCTACCTCGCCTCCCTCGACGCCATCGGCGTCGACCTCAAGCTGCACGACATCCGCTTCGTCGAGGACGATTGGGAGAGCCCGACGCTCGGCGCCTGGGGCCTCGGCTGGGAATGCTGGTGCGACGGCATGGAGGTGAGCCAGTTCACCTATTTCCAGCAGGTCGCCGGCTTCGAATGCGCGCCCGTGGCGGGCGAACTCACCTACGGTCTCGAGCGCCTCGCCATGTATGTCCAGGGCGTCGAGAACGTCTACGACCTGAACTTCAACGGCGGCGCGGGCGAGGACAAGGTCACCTACGGCGACGTCTTCCTCCAGGCCGAGCAGGAATATTCACGCCACAATTTCGAGGCGGCCGACACGGCGATGCTGTTCCGCCAGTTCACCGATGCCGAGAAGGCCTGCCGGACCTATCTCGATGCCGGCGCGCCGGAGGACGAGGCCGGCCGCCACCGGATGGCCCAGCCGGCCTACGACCAGTGCATCAAGGCGAGCCACGTCTTCAACCTGCTCGATGCCCGCGGCGTGATCTCGGTGACCGAGCGCCAGAGCTACATCCTCCGCGTCCGCGAACTGGCCAAGGCCTGCGGGGCGGCGTGGCTGAAGACGGCGGGTGGCGGGGCAAATTGAGCGCTCCGGCGACGACGGACGGCGCCACACCCCCACCTTCACCTCCTCCCCGCGAGGGGGGGGAGAGCATTTGCTTCCCCTCGCCGTTCTGGCACCTTTCCGGACGGCGATCCCCTCTCCTTGCGGGGAGGGTCAGGGTGGGGGTGCATGCGCTCGATGCCACCACCACCGCTTCATCATCGAGATCGATGGTGGGCATCAGGGTCGCGATCCGCAGGCGAATGCCGATGCGATACGCACCGAATGGCTCAATCGCCGTAGGTATCGCGTTCTGCGATTTTGGAATGCGGATGTGATGACCGACGTCGACACTGTCCTCGACACGATTTACGCGGCTCTCTACACGGGCGCCATGATGCCCGGCCTCGATGCCGATACCGCTTCCGGAAACTCTCCCGTCCCGGACGGGGGAGAATAGGTCTGACCGTCTCCCCATGCCTGATCTCCTCCTCGAACTGCGCTCCGAAGAGATTCCCGCCCGCATGCAGCGGCGTGCGGCGGAGGATCTCAAGACGCTCGTCACCGATGCGCTGGTGGAGCGGGGCTTCCTCTACGAGGGGGCCAAGGCCTTCTCCACGCCGCGCCGGCTCGCCCTGCACGTGGCCGGCCTGCCGCCGCGCGGCAAGGACGTGCGCGAGGAGCGGAAAGGGCCGCGCGTCGGCGCGCCGGACGGGGCGATCCAGGGCTTCCTGAAGAGCGCCGGCCTCGCGAGCCTCGATCAGGCGACCATCGTCACCGACCCGAAGAAGGGCGAGTTCTACGTGGCCGTGATCGAGCGGGCCGGCCGCGACACGCTCGATGTGCTGGCCGAGATCCTGCCCGCGATCATCAAGAGCTTCCCCTGGCCGAAATCCATGCGCTGGGGCGCGGCCTCGGCCCAGCCGGGCTCCTTGCGCTGGGTGCGCCCGCTGCAATCCATCGTGGCGACTTTCGGACCCGAGACCGAGACGCCCGACACCGTGCCCTTCTCGGTGGACGGGATCGTCGCCGGCACCACCACCTACGGCCACCGTTTCCTGGCTCCCGAGGCGATCGAGGTGCGCCGGTTCGACGATTACGTCCAGGCCCTGGAGCGCGCCAGGGTCGTCCTCGACCCCGACCGGCGCAAGGACATCATCCTGCATGACGCTCGCGACCTCGCCTTCGCGCGCGGCCTCGAACTCGTGGAAGACGAGGGCCTGCTCGACGAGGTCGCGGGCCTTGTGGAATGGCCGGTCGTGCTGCTCGGCACCTTCGATCCGGGCTTCCTCGACATCCCGGCGGAGGCGATCCGCGCCACCATCCGCGCCAACCAGAAATGCTTCGTGCTGCGCGAATCCGGCACGGACACCCTCGCCCCGGCCTTCATCCTGGTCTCGAACCTGATCGCCAGCGACGGCGGCATCGCGATCACCGGCGGAAACGAGCGCGTGGTCCGCGCCCGCCTCTCGGACGCGAAGTTCTTCTGGGAGACCGACAAGGGGATCAGGCTCGAAGACCGCCTCCCGAAGCTCGATTCCATCGTGTTCCACGAGAAGCTCGGCACGCAGGGCGAGCGGGTCCAGCGCATCGCCTCGCTGGCGCGAGAGATCGCGCCGCTGGTCGGTGCCGATCCGGACCTCGCCGAGCGGGCGGCGCGCCTCGCCAAGACCGATCTCGTCACCGAAATGGTCGGAGAGTTTCCCGAACTACAGGGCTCGATGGGACGCAAGTACGCGACGCTTCAGGGCGAGCATGCGAGCGTCGCCGCGGCCATCGAAGAGCATTACAAGCCGGTCGGACCGTCTGATCGCGTGCCGACCGATGCGATTTCCATCGCCGTCGCGCTGGCCGACAAGATCGATATACTGGTTGGATTCTGGGCGATCGACGAGAAGCCGACCGGGAGCAAGGATCCCTATGCGCTAAGGCGGGCTGCCTTGGGCCTCGTCCGAATCATTCTCGAGAACGAACTGCGCTTGCAGCTGGAGTTTATTTTCCGTTCGCATGCTGAGCGATATTTTGACTGCGACGCATCAGACCTCGCCTTCAGTCTACTGCGTTTCATTCAGGAGCGCACCAAGGTTCAGCTTCGCGATAACGGTCGGCGCCACGATCTCGTTGATGCTGTCTTTGATATGGGAATGACGAGCCCTGCCCTAGTAGCTGGGATGGCCAATGTCCGCGATCTCCTGATGGTGGTCCGCCGCGTCGAGGCCTTGGGCAAGTTCCTGGAGACCGACGACGGCAAAAACCTGCTCGCCGGCTACAAGCGCGCGGCCAACATCCTGCGGATCGAGGAGAAGAAGGACGGGCGCCGTTACGAGGCCGAGCCGGACCGCGTCGCCATCGCGGCCTCCGGCGAGCCGGAGGAGCAGGCCTTGTCCGAGGCGCTGGTCGCGGCGCGGGAGGCCGCCTCGGCGGCCGTGGCGGCGGAGGATTTCGCCGGGGCCATGCGGGCGCTCTCGACCCTTCGCGCGCCGGTGGATGCCTTCTTCGAGACGGTCACCGTCAATGCCGAAGACCCGGCCCTGCGCGAGAACCGCCTCGCCCTGCTCAATGCCCTGCGCGCGGCGACCCGTGAAGTCGCCGACTTCTCGAAGATCGAGGGATAAGACCGGACCTCAGCGAGGTCGTGCCGCGCGACTGCGCGGCGGCGTTCGTCCGCCGGACCTCACTGACCCCGACCATGGCTCGGGGTCGGTGAGACGCGGTGTAAGTCTCGAAACACTCTCGGCGGGAGAATTCGGCAAATCGGGAACGGTCGAGCTCGCAAGTCCGTTAGGGCGCATGGTTTCGAAGGAGATCCCCATGCGTCATCACATCCTTGCCACCGCTGCTCTACTGACTCTGTTCGGCGCCTCTGCTGTCCAGGCCCAGACCACGATCATCGAGCGCGACGCGCCCGACCGCGTCATCGTCGATCGTCCTGCATCCGAGTCCCGCACGGTCGAGACCCGGGAATCGGGCGATGGCTGCCGGACCAAGTCCGTCACCCGCGAAAACGACGAAGGCGACCGCAAGACCGTGACGCGCGAATCCTGCGATTGAGCCGACTTCGTCCCCTCCTCCCGTTCCTGGAGGGGACACCCGGTCCGGCGGGGATGGTCTTCGCCGGGCCGCGCGCGAGACGGCCGTCTACAGTGCCTTCTCGTAGCGCCAGGCTTCCATGCCGTCCTCGTAATAGTCGGTGAGGATGGCGAAGCGCTCGTATCCGTGGCGCTCGTAGAGCCGGATGCCGGCGCCGTTATCGGCCCTCACTTCCAGCCGCAACCGCGTGCAGCCATGGGCTTTCGCATCGGATTCGGCGGCGTCCAGCATGAGGCTGCCGAGACCCTGCCCCGCTCGTCCCGGCGAGACCGCGATGGAGGAGAGCCTGGTTCGGCGGCTGCCCTTGCGGCGCTCCAGCGTCGCCGCGGCCACGAGCATGGAGGTGTCCTCGCCGTCCAGCGCCACCAGCAGCGACATCGACGGCGAGCCGATGGCGTGGCGGATCGCCCGCCGCTCCGCTCTGTCTCCGACGAAGGCGGCGTGTTCGAGGGCCACGAGGGCGTCGAGATCGCCCAGGGTCGCCGGGCGGATGGTGACGAGGGCGACGGATGGCGCCTTCTGTGGCTGCGGGCTCACGCTGCGGTCCAGGGATAGACCCAGGTTTCGGAAAGCGCGCGCCCTGCGCTGCGCAGGAAGACGCGCAGGTCGGTGGAGTGGCCGGCCGTGTCGAGCGTCACGTCGATCGCCGCGCGCAGCCCGCCCGTATGCGGGTTCGGGGTGAGCGACGTCGCGGTGATGCGCCCCTGCGAGGTGCTCGCCACCACCTCCACCTTGCTCGCATCGGGCAGGTAGTAGGACAGGTCTCCACCGTTGAAATCGATGAGGAAGCGGCGGCTCAGGGCGCCTTTCGCCTCGTCCGCCTTCGCGGTGCCGCTGGCGACAGTCGCCGCCGAGAAGGTGTTCGCCACGCGCCCGCCGGGATGGAGATGGCCGCCCGCGCCCATCGCCCGCACGCTGTAGGCCAGGCGAACGGGCTCGCCCGCCGGGTAGGGCTGTTTCGGGCGCCAATAGGCGACGACGTTGTCGTTGACCTCGGTGTCGGTGGGCAGTTCCATCAGCGTCACCGCCCCCTCCCCCCAGCCGCCCTCGGGCTCGACGAAGTAGCTCGGCCGCCGGTCATAGGAGGCTTCGAGGTCCTGGTAGGTCTCGAAAGCGCGGTCGCGCTGCATCAGTCCGAATCCCTTGGGATCGCGATCGACGAAAGACGAGATGCGCCGCTCTTTCGGATTGTCTAGGGGGCGCCAGAGCCACTCGCCCGATCCGGCGGCGATCTGGAGACCGTCGGAATCGTGCAGTTCCGGCCGGTAATCGTCGGAGTGATGGCGGTCGTTCTCGCCGATGAAGAACATCGAAGTGAGCGGGGCGAGCCCCACCGACGGCAGCGCCACCCTCGGGATCAGCGTGGTGCGGACCGAAACGCTGGTCTCGTCGCCGGGCTTCACGGTGAAGGCGAAAGCGCCGGTCACGGACGGGCTGTCGAGGAGCGCGTGGATCACCAGGGCCTCGGCGCCGGTCTCGGGCATCGTCACCCAGAACTCGCGGAAGACCGGGAATTCCTCGGGGCCGCCCTCTCCCTCGACATTGAGGGCGAGGCCGCGCGCGGAAAGGCCGTAGAGCTGGTCGCGCCCGAGGAAGCGGTAATAGCTCGCGCCGAGGAAGACGATGAGTTCGTCGAGCAGGTTCGGCTTGTTGAGGGTGCTGTGGAAGCGCAGGCCGGCGAAGCCGAGATCGACCGGCAGCGGCTTGTCGAGCTTGGTCCGGCCCATGTCGAACAGGCTAGACTGATAGGCGATCGGCGTCGCGATCCCGCGCCGCACGAGGTTCACCGTGACCGGCCGCGTATAGAGGAAGCCGAGATGGAAGAGCTGCAGCCGGAACGGGCTGCCCTCGCCGCCGCGGAAAGCCTTGTCGGGCTTGAAGCGGATGTCGCGCCAGGCGTCGTAATCGAGCTTGGCGATGGGTGCCGGCAGGCTCGGCACGCGGGCATCGTAGGCGACCTTGGCGAGCGCCTCGGCGCGCCGCTCCACATCCTCGAAGTCGAAGGGCTTGGGCGCGCGGCCGTCCTGCGCAGCGGATGGCGTGCCCGCCACGGACAGCGCGGCGATCCCGGAGACGACGGCGCGGCGGGTGGGGTCGGACATGATCCTGCACTCTTCGGACGGACGGCGAGCAATGAGCCAAGCCACGCCTTCCGGCGCGTCATCGAACCGGAGCGACGACGCGCCTGGACATCGAAGCCCGACATGGTGAAACCGCCCGCTTGATGGCCGGTTCGAAGCCCCTTGGAAAGGGCTCCCGCGCGGAAGTGAGCCTTCGAGGTCACAATCGCGGGAAACGGCCGGTTGCGGCAGGGGGACGACCCCGATTTTTCTTGTGGCGAAAGCCGTCAGACCGTATACGCGCCTTGCCCAATTTCGCACGTGCCTGTGGCCGCGTGCCGGTTGGTGGGCATCCGGCCAACTGCCGGACAGCCGCCAGGGGTCTTAAAGGATCGATGGTCGATAGGGTGGATTCCCTCCGGCCGGCATCCAGGTGGCAACACCGGACCCCGACAACAACCGGCAGCCGGAGGCGAAACCGGCGAACCCCGCTCTCCACGGGGGACGCAGCTTAAAGCAACGACGAACGGGCTTTTTTGGTCTCGTCGGCCCTCCAAAGGCCGGCACCGAAGAGGCTTGTTTCTCTTTGCCCGGCGTGCGGTGGGGATCCCCCTTCCAATCCACGGCAGCTTCCGGGTGCTGATGCGCCCGCGGTCGACGACGTGTCTCCACAGCACGTCGCGTGTCGCGTCGCATCGCCCCCAGACGCCGGACGGCTCGTCGCCGTCCTGACATTCGACAGCGCGCCCCATGGACGGGCGCTCGCGAACCTGTGGGTTGGAACGACCATGACCGATCGTATCCGCGATTTCCTGCGCGCACGCCGCGACATGGGCCAGGACGAAGGCCCGGTGATGGTGCTCGACCTCGATGTCGTGCGCGACAACTACACCGCCTTCGCCCGCGCCCTGCCCGATACCCGCGTGTTCTACGCCGTGAAGGCGAACCCGGCGCCGGAGGTGCTGCGCCTGCTCGCCGAGATGGGCTCCTGCTTCGACACGGCCTCCGTGGTCGAGGTCGAGATGGCGCTCGCCGCCGGCGCCACCGCCGACCGCGTCTCCTTCGGCAACACCATCAAGAAGGAGCGCTGCATCGGCCGCGCGCTCAAGCTCGGCGTGCGCCTGTTCGCCGTCGATTGCGAGGCCGAGGTCGAGAAGATCGCCCGCGCCGCCGATGCGGTCGGGATCGAGGCCGGCGAGGTCCAGGTGTTCTGCCGCATCCTCTGCGACGGCGCGGGCGCCGAATGGCCGCTGTCGCGCAAGTTCGGCTGCGTGCCGGAGATGGCCGTCGACGTCCTCGAACATGCCTGCCGCCAGGGCCTGCATGCCTACGGCGTGTCGTTCCATGTCGGCTCGCAACAGGGCAACACGGAAGCCTGGGACGGGGCGCTCGCCTCCGCTTCCACGATCTTCCGCGAATGCGCCGATCGCGGCATCGCCCTGTCGATGGTCAATCTCGGCGGCGGCTTCCCCACCAAGTACCTCAAGGCGGTGCCCGGCGTGGAATCCTACGGCGACGCGATCTTCCGCGCGCTCACCAAGCATTTCGGCAACCAGCTGCCCGAGACCATCATCGAGCCGGGTCGCGGCATGGTCGGCAATGCCGGCGTGATCGAGGCCGAGGTGATCCTGGTCTCGAAGAAGTCCGATGCCGAGGACGAGATCCGCTGGGTCTATCTCGATATCGGCAAGTTCGGCGGCCTCGCCGAGACCATGGACGAGTCGATCCGCTACGCGATCCGCACCGATCACGACGAGGATCGCATGGCGCCGTGCGTGCTCGCCGGGCCGACCTGCGATTCCGCTGACGTGCTCTACGAGAAGGCGCCCTACCCGCTGCCGATCTCGCTCTCCATCGGCGACAAGGTGCTGATCGAGGGGGCCGGGGCCTACACCACCACCTATGCGGCGGTGGCGTTCAACGGCTTCCCGCCCCTCCAGCAATACGTCATCTGACCTCGATCCGATCGAGGAACGAGCACCGTGCCGTCCCGATCCGCAGGCGTGGAGCCGCCTGCGGAGACGGCAATTGAGTTACCCGCCAGGACCTGGGAGAGGGCGCGGCCTTGATCGAGATTCGTGACGAACGGCCGACCGATATTTCGGCTCGGGAGCTGTTGCTCGATACCTGTTTCGGCCCCGCGCGATACCTCAAGACGTCCGAGCGCCTGCGCGAGGGCCGTCTGCCCGTGCCCGGCCTGTCGCTGACGGCCGAGCTGAGCGGTCGCGTCGTCGGCACCGTCCGCCTCTGGCACGTGGAGGCCGGTCCAGGCCGGCCGGCCCTGCTGCTCGGGCCCCTCGCCGTCGATCCACTGCTTCAGGGGCACGGTCTCGGCAGCACGCTGATGTGGGCTTCCATCGGGCGGGCTCGCGCCCTCGGCCACGGCGCCATCATCCTGGTGGGCGATGCGCCGTATTATGCCCGGTTCGGGTTTTCCCGCGAACTGATGGACGGTATTTCCCTGCCCGGCCCGTTCGAGCGGGCGAGGTTCCTTGGATTGAACCTGCGCAGGGGAAGCCTCGACGGTGCCGTCGGAACCCTCACCGCATCAGGCCTCCTCGAGGAGGCTGCCTGTCCGGTGGGGCTGGATGCGCGACGACATGCGGCGTGATCGCTAGATCGCGGTGTGTATGTTGGCCTGATCGCAACGGCGGCGGAAGGCGGCGTCGTGCTGGCGGCGAACGGCGCGGATCAGGGCGGCCGCAAGGGTGATGACGCCGGGGTCGCGATCGATCGGCTCGTCGGCCTGAGCAGGTGTGCTGGATACGAAGAAGGATAACATGGGAACTCCGTCTTTCGGCGTTCGTGTGTTTTCCATCCCTATAGTTGATGTTCTCGTATTTGTTGCAGTGCAATATCGGCGCGTCGATCATCGACCGCAATGGCGCTGAACGGGATGGCGACCTGCGTCTGATTCATGCGTCGACGAAACCGTTCTTTAACCGTCGGTGGGGTCGCCCCCACCGCGATACGATGCATGGTCGGAGCCGATACGGTTGACCGCGCGCGTTCAAGCGGCCACTAGCCCGTCGCCTGACCGTCATTTCCGCCGACTAAGGACGTGCCTCGCTCGTTGAGTTCGAGTGGGGCCGAGAAGAAGGATTGCCCGCATGACCGAAGCCGCCACCACCTGGCCCGTCCATGGCCGCATCAGCGGTCCCATCGTGATGATCGGCTTCGGCTCGATCGGCCGCGGCACCCTGCCGCTCATCGAGCGCCATTTCGAGTACGACAAGGCCCGCTTCACCGTGGTCGAGCCCTCGGACGCGCACAAGTCGCTGGCCGACCAGCACGGCCTGCGCTTCGAGCAGGTGGCGCTGACCAAGGAGAACTACCGCGAGGTCCTCACCCCCCTCCTCACCGAGGGCGGCGGCCAGGGCTTCTGCGTCAACGTCTCGGTCGACACCTATTCCCGCGCCATCATGGAACTGTGCCGTGAACTCGGCGCCTTCTACATCGACACCGTAGCCGAGCCCTGGCCCGGCTTCTATTTCGACAAGTCCAAGGGCCAGGGCGACCGCACCAACTACGCGCTTCGCCAGGACATCCTCGACGCGCGCAGCGCCAGCCCCGGCGGCACCACCGCCGTGTCGTGCTGCGGCGCCAATCCCGGCATGGTCTCCTGGTTCGTGAAACAGGGTCTCCTCAACGTCGCCGCCGATCTCGGCCTGACCACGGCCGAGCCCAAGACCCGCGCCGAGTGGGCCGCCCTCATGCGCGAAGTCGGCGTCAAGGGCATCCATATCGCCGAGCGCGATACCCAGCGCGCCAAGGGCCCCAAGCCCATGGGCGTGTTCGTCAACACCTGGTCGGTGGAAGGCTTCGTCTCCGAGGGCAACCAGCCGGCCGAGCTCGGCTGGGGCACCCACGAGACCTGGCGCCCGGATAATGCCCGCGACCAGGAGAAGGGCTCGCGCTGCGCGATCTACCTGCTCCAGCCCGGTGCCGACACGCGCGTGCGATCCTGGACGCCCACCGCGCAAAGCCAGTTCGGCTTCCTCGTGACCCATAACGAGGCCGTCTCGATCTCCGATTACTACACGGTGCTGGAGGGCGAGCGCGCCGCCTACCGCCCGACCTGCCACTACGCCTACCACCCCTGCAACGACGCCGTGCTCTCGCTGCACGAGATGTTCGGCAAGGCGGCAGCGGTGCAGGAGAAGCACCACATCCTCGACGAGAACGAGATCGTCGACGGGATCGACGAACTCGGCGTGCTGCTCTACGGCCACGAGAAGAACGCCTACTGGTTCGGCTCGCAGCTCTCCATCGAGGAGACCCGCCGTATCGCGCCCTACCAGAACGCCACCGGCCTTCAGGTGACCTCGGCGGTCCTCGCGGGCATGGTCTGGGCGCTGGAGAACCCGGAGGCCGGCATCGTCGAGGCCGACGAGATGGACTTCCGCCGCTGCCTCGAAGTGCAGATGCCGTATCTCGGCCCGGTCGTCGGCGTCTACACCGACTGGACCCCGCTCGCTGGCCGCCCCGGCCTGTTCGCCGAGAACATCGACGAGACCGATCCTTGGCAGTTCCGCAACGTCCTCGTCCAGAGCTGAGACGTCTGGGCCGTCCGCGCCATCGCGGGCGGCCCGCGCCGCATCCGGAATGTGAGGCCGCGCGTCGCCCGACGCTGTCCTCCCGGATATCGGCACGATAGGCCGGTCCATGCAGCGCATGGATGTTGCAGGTGGCGGGCGGGATGGTAGCATCCCGTCTCCGACCGAGAGCATCCGCCATGGCCGTCGCCGCGCGCCGCGATTCCCGCATGAACGTCGCCGAATACCGCCTCTGGGTCGAGAACCGGCCCGACGATGAGCGCTGGGAACTGCTCGACGGTCTTGCGGTGCTGATGTCGCCGCCGCGCGAGCGCCATCAGACCATCGTCGCGAACCTGATCAGACGGCTCGGCGACCTCGCCGATCACAAAGGCTGCCGGGCGCTGCCCGGCCTCGCCATCCTCAGCGCGGCGATGGATGATTTTGCGCCGATCCCCGATGTGGTGGTGCGCTGCGGCCCTCTCCTGCCGGATGGTTACGCCTCCGATCCGATCTTGGTGGCGGAGGTGCTGTCGAAGAGCACCATGAGCCTCGACCGCGGGCGCAAGACCGATTTCTACCGGTCCGTACCGAGTCTTCGCACGTTCCTGCTCGTGTCGCAGGACGAGGTCAGGATCGAGGCCTGGCGCCGGCTCGATGCCGGCGATTGGGCGGTCGACGCGCTTTATCGTGACGATCTTCTCGATCTGCCCGAACTCGGCGGAAGCGTCTCCGTTCGCGATCCCTATATGAACGTCCCCATCTGAGCCTTCGCTACCCCGGAACCCGTCGATTCAGGTCCTGCCCTTGCCCCATTTCGAAGACTTCTATGCCGACAAGCTCCGTGGCTCCCTCGGGGTCACCGATGCGGAATCCGTGCTCGACCTGCGCGGCACCAACCGCCCGACGGCCGAGGCATCCCTGAACGACATGCTCGAACGCAGCCGCTTCGGCAAAGGCAAGACCGTGGCGATCCGCTTCGATCCGCCGCCGGAAGGCGGTGGCGAGACCCTGTTCCAGCCCATCGGCCGCCTGCTGCTCGACGCCAAGCGCAAGGGCATCGTCGACCGGCTCCAGACCCTTCCGGCCGGTGACGGCCTCGGTTTCTACGTCGCCCTCGCCGGCAAGGCGACGCGCAGCGCGGAATAGGGCGCCAGCACCTCGCGCCGGCAAAGAATAGCGCTACGGCGCAGGAGCGGATTCCCGTCATCTGGCGTTGGGATGCCACGGCACGCTCGGCCGGCTGGTGGTGAAGGTCTCCTCGTGAAGCGTCTCGGCCGGAACACCATCGAGCGTCTCGCCCGCATGGGCTTCGGTGCCCGCGGCATCGTCTATTGCATCGTCGGCGGCCTCGCCCTGCTCGCGGCGCTCGGGCGGGGCGGCAGCACCGGCGACAGTGAGAGCGCGATCCGGTGGGTCTTCCTCGGCCCGTTCGGGGCGATCCTGGTCGGCCTCATCGCCCTCGGCCTGTTCGGCTTCGCGACTTGGCGCCTCGTCGAATCGATCACCGATGCGGATCGTAACGGCACGTCCGCGAAGGGTCTGGTCATTCGCGCGGCCAGTTTCGGCAGCGGCATCGTCGCGGCCGGCCTCGGCATCACGGCGGCGAGCCTCGCCCTCGGCCTCGGCCGGCGCGCCAGCGGCGGTGACGGGGGATTGCAGGACTGGACGGCGTGGCTTCTGGACAAGCCGTTCGGCCCCTGGCTCGTCGGACTGGTCGGCCTCGGGATCGTTGGCGGCGGGATCGCCTTCCTGGTCAAGGCCGCCAAGGGCAAGGTCACCGAAAGGCTCTCCCTCGACGAGGCGCATTGCCGGTGGGTCAAGCCCCTCGGCCAATTCGGCTATGCCGCGCGCGGGATCGCCTTCCTCATCATCGGCGGCTTCGTCGTGGTCGCGGCCTGGTATCAGGCCTCCTCCGAGGTGAAGGGCCTCGCCGGGGCCTTCTCCGCGTTGCGGGCCCAGCCCTACGGATCCCTCCTCCTCGGCATCGTCGCGGCGGGCCATCTCGCCTTCGGTGTCTTCGGCCTGATCCAGGCGCGATACAGGCGCATCGACGCGCCGGATCTCGACGAGACCGACGATGCGGTCATGCGCGCGGTGCGGTCCCTGAACTGATCTCCACGCTCGGGCATTGCAGGATGCGTTGACAGAAGGGCATTCCGTCGCCGATACCGCGCCCGGCCCGGAGCCCATGCAGCAGCGCACGTACAAGACGGCGGTGATGGTGGTCCACGATTGCGTGGCGACCGTCCTGGCCGTGACCCTCACCTTCATCTTCCGCTTCAACGGTGAGCTGCTCGCCGAGCGTCTGCACGCGCTCCCGATCCTGCTGCCGCCGTTCATCGTCTACGCCGCCTTCGTCTACGGCCGGTTCAAGCTCTACCGGACCAAGTGGCGCTTCGCCTCGCTTCCCGACCTCGCCGGGATCGTGCGCGCGGCGAGCGTCCTCGCCCTCAGCCTTCTGGTGGTCGATTACGTGCTCGTTTCGGCGAACATGTACGGCTTCTATTTCTTCGGGAAGATCGCCATCGCCCTGTACTGGGTGCTTCAGATCTTCCTGTTGGGCGGCACCCGGCTCGCCTTCCGCTACCTGAAATACACCCGCTCGCGGCAGAGCCACGCCCGCGCGGCCACGACCCCGACGCTGCTCTTAGGGCGCGGCACCGATATCGAGCTTCTCGTCCGCGCCATCGAATCCGGCTCCGTTCGGCGGCTCTCGGCCAAGGGCATCCTGTCGCCCCGCGCCGACGAGACCGGCCAGATCATGCGCGGCGTCCCCGTGCTCGGCGGATTCTCCGATCTCGAGCGCGTCGTCGCCACCCTCGCCGCGGAAGGGACCCCGGTGCGCCGCCTCGTGGCGGTGCCCAACGCCCTGACGCCGGATGCCGAGCCCGACGACCTGATCGCCCGCGCCCGCCGCCTCGGGCTTCCGCTCTCGCGGGTGACCAGTCTCGGCGAGGGGATGCGCGACGCCGAACTGGCGCCGCTGGAGATCGAGGACCTGCTGCTGCGGCCCACCGTCTCGATCGACCGGCCGCGCCTCGAGCGCTTCCTCGCCGGCACCCGCGTCATCGTCACCGGCGGCGGCGGCTCGATCGGCTCAGAGATCGTCGCCCGCGCCGTGGCCTTCGGCGCAGCTTCGGTGCTCGTGGTCGAGAATTCCGAGCCGGCCCTGC
Source organism: Methylobacterium sp. 77 (assembly GCF_000372825.1). Classification (NCBI taxonomy): domain Bacteria; kingdom Pseudomonadati; phylum Pseudomonadota; class Alphaproteobacteria; order Hyphomicrobiales; family Methylobacteriaceae; genus Methylobacterium; species Methylobacterium sp. 77. Next base: position 2,310,062 of record NZ_KB910516.1, read on the forward strand.
ACGGCATCCTGAGCCAGCCCGCCATCGCCGCCGCCGACGTCACCGGCGCCCTGTGCGACATCCGCGACCGCGAGCGCCTGCACGCGGTCTTCGCCGCCTTCCGGCCGGACTACGTCTTCCATGCCGCCGCCCTGAAACAGGTGCCCTATCTCGAGCGGGACTGGTCCGAGGGCATCAAGACCAACGTGCTCGGCTCGATCAACGTGGCCGACGCGACCATCGCCGCCCGCGCCCGCGCCATGGTGATGATCTCCACCGACAAGGCGATCGAGCCGGTATCGCAGCTCGGCGTCACCAAGCGCTTCGCCGAGATGGTGGCCCAGGCCCTCGATGCCGAGCAGGCGGCCGACCCGCAGGACAAGCCGACCCGGCTGATTGCCGTGCGCTTCGGCAACGTGCTGGGCTCGGTCGGCTCGGTGGTGCCAGTGTTCAAGGCGCAGATCGCCCGCGGCGGCCCGCTGACGGTCACCGATTCGGAGATGGTGCGCTACTTCATGACCGTGCGCGAGGCGGCCGACCTCGTCCTGACCGCCGCCTCCCATGGCGACCGGGAGGGCCGCAACGTCGCCCTCCCCGCCTCCGGCACCGATCAGCGCGCGGCGGTCTATGTGCTCAAGATGGGCCAGCCGGTGCGTATCCTCGACCTCGCCGAGCGCATGATCCGGCTCGCCGGTTTCGAGCCCGGCGAGGATATCGACGTGGTCTTCACCGGCTCGCGGCCGGGCGAGCGCCTGAACGAGATCCTGTTCGCCCGTGAGGAGCCGCGTGTCGCCCTCGACGGGATCGACGGTGTCATGGCGGCCAAACCGGTCTTTGCCGACCGCACGGTGCTCGAAGGCTGGATCGAGGCCCTGAAACGGGCGGTGGAGAGCCATGACAGGGCCGCGGCCGACGCGGTGTTCGAGGTCGCGATCCCGGATTACCGCCACCGCGCGGCACGATCCGCCGAGCCGAAGCCTGTCCCGGCGATCGCTTAAACCCGGCGATCGCTCAAGTGGCGGCGTCGCCGCGAGCCAGGGCCGCGAGCCCCTCCGACGAGGTCAGCCTCGGTTGCCAGCCCAGAGCCGCCAGCCCGTCCGACCGTACCACGAGATCGCTGGAGAGGCGCGCAAAAGCCTCGCTGCGGCCGGTCAATCGGCAGGCGAGGCCGAACAGGCTTTCCGGACAGGGAACGAGGCCGGGCCGCCGTCCGAGGCCGGACCGCAAAGCCGCGATCATGTCGGGCAGTCTCAGCGCCTCCGGTTCGGCGGCGGCGAGGGCGCGGCCGAGCGTTCCCCGGTGACGCAGCACCGTGACGATGGCGGCGGACAGGTTCTCCACCGAAATCAGCGAGCGGCGCCCGCTGAGGCCGGCGAGCGGCAGGGGATAGGGCGTTTGCGCCAGTCGCAACAGGGTGGCCATGTTGCCCTTCACGCCCGCGCCGTAGACGAGGACCGGTCGCAGGGCGACCCAGTCGATCCCGATCTCGGCCAGGGCGTTCTCGGCGGCGAGCTTGGAGCGGCCATAGGGGTCGGTGGGGTGGGCCTGATCCGCTTCCGTGACAATCCCGGGTGCGCTGATTCCGGTCTGGGCCCTGATCGAGGACAGGAACACGAAGCGCCCGATCCGCGCCTTGGCGGCGGCCTCGGCGAGGCGTCGCGTCGCCTCGATGTTCGAGGACCGGTAATCGTCCTCCGGCGTGCCCGACATGGCATGGGCGAGGCCGGCGGAATGGACGATGGCGTCGACGCCGGCGAGGGCTGCCGACATGTTCATAGGCCGGCTCAGATCGCCGACGACGGCGCCGCTGGCGCCCTCCGGCACCTCGACCGGGCGCCGCAGGAGCACGCGGACCCGGTATCCCTGCGCCGAGAGCGAGCGCAGCAGGTGGCGGCCGATGAAGCCCGTGGCGCCGGTGAGCGCGATCAGCTCTCCGCTCAAGGGGCAGTTCCTCTTTGCACGGTTCCTGCCCGCACGGTCGAGAACCGACGCAGCGTGGCGACGACGAGGACTATCCCCGCCGCCAGGGCCGCGACGGTGACGAGCGTGGACGGCCAAAGCAAGGTCGCCCCCGCAAGGACCGCCAGGGCGATGTTGACGATGAAGATCCGGCCGACGACCTCCATCACCGAGAAGCCGTTGGTGGTGGCGCGCTGATAATAATGGCTGCGATGCGCCTTCCAGACCGGCTCGCCCCCGGCGGCGCGGCGCAGCAGCGTCAGCGTGGCATCGGCGAGGGAGTAGAGCGGCAGGAGGATCGCTGCCGCCAGCCCGCCCTGCAGGCTCAAGCGATACAGCAGCCAGGCCACCAGCAGGCCGATCGGCAGGGAGCCGACATCGCCGAGGAAGAGCCGGGCCACCGGCCGGTTGAACGGCGCGAAGCCGATCAGCGCACCGAGGAGGGACGCCGCCACCAGGGTCGGGAGCGGCGGCAGGCCGCCGGCGAGGCCGAGGAGCGCCAGGGCGGCCGAGACCGGCACCATGGCCGAGACCGTCATCCAGTCGAGCCCGTCCATGAAGTTCGTCAGGTTCACGAACCAGACACCGGCCAGCACCGCGAAGGCGCGCTCCGCGACGAGAGGAATGTCCGGCAGCAGCCGGCCATCCACCGACAGGACGAGGCCGGCCACGGCGAGGGTCTGGAGGCCGAGGCGGAGGGAGGCCGGGAGCGGCCTGATGTCGTCCACCGCACCGACGACGGCGAGGATCAGCGTCGCATGGGCGAGGACGAGCGCCTCCATCGCATCCGGCATCGGCCTCGCCGCGACCGCCGCCGCGAGCGCGCCGGTCGCCAGGATGGCGAGGACGATGGCGATGCCCGCGCCCTGGGGCGTCGGCACGCTGTGGCTCGACCGCGCATTCGGGCGGGCGAGCGCGTAGCGCTGCAGGATCGGTTTGAGGAGCACGATCAGGACCGCGCTGAGGCAGGCGGCCAGCGGGACGGCGACGAGCGGCGCGAAGGGCATTGTCGTGTGGGAATCCGCTGAGGTCGCGAGGTCGTGCGGCGTCCCTAGCTCTTTTCGACGCCGACGAGGAGAGGTCACGTCTCGGAGAAGCCGCCTCTCTGAGAGCGTGCCACAGGCACCCTCCCCCGTGGGCGAGGGAGGGCGCGCCCGGTCAGAACACCTTCTCGCCGCCCTCGCGCACGGCGGAACCCGCGACGCCGGCCGCGGCATCCGCCTTCTCCGCGGCGCGCTTGTCGAGGGCGCGGCCCACGACCTTGGCAATGCCGACCATGATCGTGTCGAGGATGTAGTCCTTCGGGGTGTAGACCGCCGTCACGCCCATGTTCTTGAGCACGAGTTCATCGTCCGGCGAGATGATGCCGCCGACGACGAGGGGGACGTGGTCGAGGCCGGCTTCCCGCATCTTCGCCTTGACGTCGCGCACCAGGGGCACGTGGCTGCCGGACAGGATCGACAGGCCGACCACGTGGGCGCCCGTCGCCTTCGCCTTGGCCACGATCTCGGCCGGGGTCTGGCGGATGCCGTCATAGGTCACGTCGAACCCGACGTCGCGGGCGCGGAGCGCGATCTGCTCGGCGCCGTTCGAATGTCCGTCGAGGCCCGGCTTGCCGACGACGAGCTTCGGCGTCTCGCCCAGGCGCTCGCCGAGATCGGCGATGAGGAGCTTGGCGTCCTCGGCGGCGCCCGACGAGATCGTCTCCAGGCTGACACCGGTCGGCGCCCGGTACTCGCCGAAGACCTCGCGCAGGCGGGTGCCCCATTCACCGGTGGTGACGCCGGCCTTCGCCGCCGCGATCGAGACCGGCATGATGTTGGCGCCCGAGCGCGCGGCGGCCTCTAGGTCGTCGAGGGCCTTCTCCACGGCCTTGCCGTCGCGCTTCGAGCGCCAGTCGCGGATGCGCTGCTCGGCCTCCATCTCCACCGTCTCGGAGACCGTGAAGATGGCGCCGTCGCCCGCCGTGAGGGGCGAGGGCTCGCCGGCCTGGAACTTGTTGACGCCGACGACGACCTGATCGCCGGCCTCGATGGCGGAGATGCGCTTGGCGTTAGATTCCACCAGCGCGCGCTTGAGGGCCCCGGTTTCCACCGCCGCCACCGCGCCGCCGATGCCGCCGATATCCTTCAGCGCCGCACGGGTCTCTTCCTTCAGCGCCTCGACCTTGGCGTCGATGACCTTGGAGCCGTCGAAGATGTCGTCGTATTCCAGTAGGTCGGTCTCGAAGGCCAGGATCTGCTGCATCCGCATCGACCATTGCTGGTCCCAGGGGCGCGGCAGGCCGAGCGCCTCGTTCCAGGCCGGCAACTGCACGGCGCGGGCGCGGGCGCGCTTCGACAGGGTGACGGCCAGCATCTCGATGAGGATGCGGTGGACGTTGTTCTCGGGCTGCTGCTCGGTCAGGCCGAGGGAATTGACCTGGACGCCGTAGCGGAAGATCCGCTTCTTCGGGTCGGTGATGCCGTAGCGCTCCTGGGCGATCTCGTCCCAGAGTTCCGAGAACGCCCGCATCTTGCAGATCTCGGTGACGAACCGCATGCCGGCATTCACGAAGAACGAGATGCGGCTGAACACGTCGGCGAAGCTCGCCTCGTCGAAATTCGGGTCGTCGCGCACCGTGTCGAGCACCGCGATGGCGATGGCGAGCGCGTAGGACAGTTCCTGGACCGGCGTCGCGCCCGCTTCCTGCAGATGGTAGGAGCAGACGTTCATCGGGTTCCACTTCGGCACTTCCTTGGTCGTGAACAGGATCACGTCCTTGGTCAGGCGAAGCGATGGGGCGGGCGGGAACACGTAGGTGCCGCGCGACAGGTATTCCTTGATGATGTCGTTCTGCGTCGTGCCCTGAAGGCCGGCGAACGGAACGCCCTGCTCCTCGGCGACGGCGAGATAGAGCGACAACAGCCACGGCGCCGTGGCGTTGATCGTCATCGAGGTGTTCATCTGCGAGAGCGGAATCTGGTCGAACAGCGCCCGCATGTCGCCGAGATGGGCGATCGACACGCCGACCTTGCCGACTTCGCCGCGCGCCAGTTCGTGGTCCGGGTCGTAGCCGGTCTGGGTCGGCAGGTCGAAGGCCACGGAGAGGCCGGTCTGGCCCTTGGCGAGATTGCCCCGATAGAGTTCGTTCGATTCCTTGGCATTGGAATGGCCGGCATAGGTCCGGATGATCCAGGGCTTGTCGCGCTTGACCTCGGCGACGGTCGCACTCGCGCTCATTCCACTGACTCCACTCGATTCCAAGGGCGCGCTCACCCGCGCATATTGCGCAGCACCCTAACCAAGCGACGGGCACACGTCATCTGGCCGAAGGTCCGACATCGAAGCGTCCGGTTGAGAATGTTTCGAAAAATTCTAGACGACAGGATCAAGCGAATTGAACGAGGCTCGTTGGCATGGACGGAGCGAGTTGCTTGTAAAGTATTGATGCCGATGCAGAATATGCTCGTCCGGATGCGCCGCGCAGCCAATTAAATAATGTATTCACGAAATCTGGGCGGATCATGTCCCGTCACTTGTGGCGGAAGCCGGCCTCATGGCCTTTTTGGGGGCCTTGGAGCGGTTCGGGTTCGTCGATATAGGGTCGCTCAGAAGAATAATGGGAGAGCCAGGATGTCGGCGAGCGCGGCCTTGAACACGACGGAAGCCAAGGACCTGTACGAGATGGGCGAGATTCCGCCCCTCGGTCACGTGCCGGCGAAGATGTATGCCTGGGCGATCCGGCGCGAGCGCCATGGGCCGCCGGAAGAGTCTTTCCAGCTCGAGGTGGTTCCGACCTGGTCGATCGGTGACGACGAAGTGCTCGTCTACGTCATGGCCGCCGGCGTGAACTACAACGGCGTCTGGGCCGGGCTCGGCGAGCCGATCTCCCCCTTCGACGTGCATAAGGCCGACCTCCACATCGCCGGCTCCGATGCTTCGGGCATCGTCTGGGCTGTCGGCGCCAAGGTGAAGCGCTGGAAGATCGGCGACGAGGTCATCGTCCATTGTAACCAGGATGACGGCGACGACGAGGAGTGCAACGGCGGCGATCCGATGTTCTCGCCCTCGCAGCGGATCTGGGGCTACGAGACCCCGGACGGCTCGTTCGCGCAGTTCTGCCGGGTGCAGTCGCGCCAGCTGATGCCGCGCCCCAAGCACCTGACCTGGGAAGAAGGCGCCTGCTACACCCTGACCCTCGCCACCGCCTACCGCATGCTGTTCGGCCACGCGCCGCACACCGTGCGTCCCGGCCAGAACGTGCTGATCTGGGGCGCCTCCGGCGGTCTCGGCGTGTTCGGCGTGCAGCTCTGCGCGGCGTCCGGCGCCAATGCCATCGCGGTGATCTCGGACGAGTCGAAGCGCGACTACGTCATGAGCCTCGGCGCCAAGGGCGTCATCAACCGCAAGGATTTCGATTGCTGGGGCCAGCTGCCCAAGGTCAACAGCCCCGAATACAACACCTGGCTCAAGGAAGCCCGGAAGTTCGGCAAGGCGATCTGGGACATCACCGGCAAGGGCAACGACGTCGATATCGTGTTCGAGCATCCCGGTGAGGCGACCTTCCCGGTCTCGACCCTGGTGTCCAAGCGCGGCGGCATGATCGTGTTCTGCGCCGGCACCACCGGCTTCAACATCACCTTCGACGCCCGCTACGTCTGGATGCGCCAGAAACGCATTCAGGGCTCGCACTTCGCCCATCTGAAGCAGGCCTCGGCCGCCAACCAGTTCGTGCTGGACCAGCGCGTCGACCCCTGCATGAGCGAGGTCTTCCCCTGGGACAAGATCCCGGCGGCCCACACCAAGATGTGGAAGAACCAGCACCCGCCCGGCAACATGGCCTGCCTCGTCAACGCCCCCCGCGCCGGCCTCCGCACGCTGGAAGACGTGATCGAAGCCGGTCCGAAGCGCTGAAAACGACGGTGCGTCTCAGCGCTTGCCCTCCGCGGGCAGGTGCTGGGCGTAGGCCTCGCGCTCCTCGCGCTGCTTGATCAAGTCATCATAGGCCTGGCGCATCTCCGGTGACACGGAAACGCTCCGGGCCTTTTCCTTTTTGCGCTTGGGCGCTTTCTTGAACTGGTTGGTCGTGTCGTTCATCGCGTCGCCCCGATCTCTCGTCCGGCGCGAGCATACGCAAGTTGCGTGACGCCTACGAGATGGCGGCTCCTGCTTTCGGCATGCCGACGCCGCTGATATGTAGCGGGCGACACGGATCACCCGGCGATCGCGCCCGTCCTCCTGTGATAGGCGCGCGAGCGAACCGCGAACGGACGAACGGCGAAGTACCATGGACAAGTTCACCACCCTGACCGGCGTTGCCGCGCCGATGCGCATCACCAACGTCGATACCGACCGGATCATCCCGAAGCAGTATCTCAAGACGATCAAGCGCACCGGGCTCGGCAAGGGCCTGTTCGCCGAGATGCGCTACAACGACGACGGCTCCGAGAACCCGGACTTCATCCTCAACCGGCCGGCTTATCGCAGCGCCAAAGTGCTGGTGGCCGGAGACAATTTCGGCTGCGGCTCCTCGCGCGAGCATGCCCCCTGGGCGCTGGCCGATTTCGGCATCCGTTGCGTCATCTCCACGAGCTTTGCCGACATCTTCTTCAACAATTGCGCGAAGAACGGCATCCTCGCCATCGTCGTCTCTGCGGACGACCTCGAGAAGCTGTTCGACGATGCCGAGCGCGGCGCCAACGCGACCGTGACGATCGACCTCGAGAGCCAAACCATCAAGGGGCCGGATGGCGGCACCCTGCATTTCGACATCGATGCCGGCCGCAAGGAGAGCCTGCTCAACGGCCTCGACGAGATCGGCCTGACGCTGATGCGCGCACCCAAGATCGACGCCTACGAGGAGAAGCTGGCCGCGCGCGGATTCGCTTGAGCTCGGGCATCATCACGGTTCGTTTACCATGAGCGCGCCTTAAAGATGGGGACTCGCCAAAAACCGCCCGGGAGACCGCCCATGACGTCGCGCGCGAAGCTGACCGCCCTTCTCTGCCTCGCGGGAGCCGCCGCTTCGGGGCCGGCGCAGGCCGACTTCCGCTCCTGCCTCGCCGGCCTCCAGGCCGAGGCGGCGTCGCAGGGCGTCTCGGCCCAGACCTTCCGCGCCGCCACCGACGGCATCGCCTTCGACGACAAGGTGATCGAGCTGTCCCAGGCCCAGCCCGAGTTCAAGACGCCGATCTGGGACTACATGGCGGCCCTCGTCGATGACGAGCGCGTGGACGACGGCAAGGCGGCGATGAAGCAGCACGCCCAGGCGCTCGCCAGTGCCGAGGCGCGCTACGGCGTCGACCGCTACACCATCGCCGCGGTCTGGGGCGTCGAATCGAATTTCGGCAAGAACCTCGGCAAGATGCCCCTGGTCCAGTCCTTCGCGACCCTGATCTGCTCGGGCCACCGCCGTGCCGGCTTCTTCAAGGGCGAGCTGATGGCGACCCTGAAGATCATCGAGCGCGGCGACATCGCGCCCGAGCGCCTGATGGGGTCCTGGGCCGGCGCCTTCGGCCAGACCCAGTTCATGCCCACCACCTACCAGCGCCTCGCCGTCGACGGCGACGGCGACGGGCGCCGCGACCTCGTCGATTCGGTGCCGGATGCAGTCGCCTCCACCGCCAACTTCCTGCGCGTGGCCAAATGGTCGAACGGCCAACCCTGGGGCTACGAGGTGCGCGTGCCGAAGGGCTTCAATGCCGGGGCGGCGGGCCGCAAGAACAAGCACGCCGTGGCGCATTGGGCGTCCATGGGCGTCACCCGGGTCGATGGCCGCCCGCTCTCCGCCGACGGCCCCGCCGGCATCCTGCTCCCCGCCGGAATCAACGGCCCGGCTTTCCTGGTGACCCGGAATTTCGACGCGCTCTATTCCTACAACGCGGCCGAATCCTACGGCCTTGCCATCGCGGTGCTGTCCGACCGCCTGCGCGGCCGCTCCGGCATCCAGGCCGAGTGGCCCACAGACGATCCGCCGCTGTCGCGCGCCGAGCGCCGCGACCTCCAGACCCGACTGACCGCCCAGGGCTACGATGTCGGCGAGCCGGACGGCAAGGTCGGCTCCAAGACGCGCGACGCGATCAAGGATGTCGAGCGCAAGCTCGGCATGCCGCCGACCGGGCGTCCGGGCGCGAAGGTGCTGGAAGCCCTGCGTCGGGGATGAGATTCTGGCGGTGGGGTCGATCCCCGCCGCCTATTGCGCGACGCCGTGCCCTCCTCCCGCGGCTCCGCGCCGTCTCAGAACGAGGCCGGGAAGGGCGATACGATCTCGCGAGACGTGAGACCGGCGGTTCGTCCGCCGCGCGCACCGGTCCTGTGTGGCTGCTATTTGGAAGACCATCGCGGAGCTGAATCCGATGGTCTCGATCCGACGATCGCCGGAGAGCCCGAGCGCTTCATTCCATCCTCGACCGAGCGGCAGGACGACGTGGATCACGGCGTGTGACGCCGCACGTTGTTCAATGGCTGATCATAACGACGTCGGATTAGGCAGCGCTGGCCTGTCGTTGACCCTTATGTAGCTGAAACATGCACTAAGGTAGATCATGTTGTATAAAAAAGTGGCACTCGCTGTCGTGGTGATTGTAGCGTCGTCGACGGTGAGTTTCGCCGACATGTCGGGAAAGCGCGGAGCGCAGCAGCGTCAGCGGGACATCGATGCGACCTATTCCATCGACCGGCGTGCCGATCCGGCGGGTCTCATCGACCGGGCGCCGAAGCGGGAGATGAAGATGGTCCCCTTCCCCCGTGGCGGGCGGCTCGAGATGATCCTGGTCCCGGCCGATCCCACGGTGTGATTGCGACCGGAGCCCGGATGAGGCGCCGACGCCTCTCGCCGCAAACGAAAAAGGCCGGGCAAACGCCCGGCCTTCCGCATTCTCTGGCGGGTCGCGCCGAAATCTTACTCGGCAGCGGTCTTCGCGGCGGACTTGGCGGCCTTCTCGGCCTTGCGGGCGTCCTTGTTGGCCTTCGAGGCATCGGCCTTGGCGGCCTTCTCGGCGGGGCGATCGGCGCGCTCGACGATACGGGCCGACTTACCGCGACGGTCGCGCAGGTAGTACAGCTTGGCGCGGCGGACCTTGCCGCGACGCACGACGGCGATCGAATCGATCATCGGCGAGTAGACCGGGAAGACGCGCTCGACGCCCTCGCCGTAGGAAATCTTGCGGACGGTGAAGCTCTCGTTGAGGCCGCCGCCGGAGCGCGCGATGCACACGCCTTCATAGGCCTGCACGCGGGTCCGCTCGCCTTCCTTCACCTTGACGTTCACGGTCACCGTGTCGCCGGGCTGGAAGTCGGGAATGGTCTTGCCGAGCGAAGCGATCTGCTCCTGCTCGAGCTGCTGGATGATGTTCATGGTCAAGTTCCTGCCGGTGCGCGCCCACGATCCCAGGAGGGGACAGCGTGCGTCAGGATTTCGGCATCCTGTTTTGAGTTGTCGCGGGCCATACAGGAAGCATCGGCGATTGTCGACATGCCGGCTCTCGAAAGCGCCGGGGTCAGGACGGCGTCATCCTGCGCCGGTTGAGAAAATCCCGCGCACGGTCCACATGAGAAGGTGGGTGCGGGCCATTGCCTGCGCCCTTCCCGGCCGGCCTTGAACCGGCGCAGCGGATGAGGATTTATCAGAGCCATGTTCATCCAGACCGAAGCCACTCCCAATCCCGCGACCCTGAAGTTCCTGCCGGGGCGCGTGGTGCTGACCGAATCGACCTTCGAGGCGCGCGATGCCGAATCCGCCGCGCGCTCGCCCCTGGCCCAGCGCCTGTTCGACGTGCCCGGCGTCGCCGGGGTCTATTTCGGCCACGACTTCATCTCGGTGACCAAGATCGAGAACGAGCATGGCTGGCCGCAGGTGAAGCCGGCGATCCTCGGCGCGATCATGGAGCATTTCCAGTCCGGCGCCCCGGTCCTCGCCGAAGGCGTCGTGCTCGGCGGTGACGACGCGGAGGAGTTCTACGACGAGGCGGACCACGACACCGTCGTCACGATCAAGGACCTGCTCGAGACCCGCGTCCGCCCGGCGGTCGCCAGCGATGGCGGCGACATCACCTTCCGCGGCTACAAGGAGGGTGTGGTCTATCTGGAGATGAAGGGCGCCTGTTCCGGCTGCCCGTCCTCCACCGCCACCCTGCGGCACGGGGTGCAGAACCTGTTCAAGCACTTCCTTCCCGAGGTGCGCGAGGTCCAGGCGGTCTGAACGTCGTCGCAAGCGCGCAACACTCCGCGTCCTTCGTCGCCTTCGAGGCCGCCCCGCGCTGACGGGGCGGCCTTTTTCGTCGTAAACTCATAAGCCCGGCGGGCATCCCGATCTGGAGTGACGTTGCGTATCCTGGCTATCGACACGGCGCTCGACGCCTGCTCCGTCTGCATCGCGACGGACCTCTCCGACGATCTTCTCGCCGAAGAATCCATGACGCTGGCACGGGGTCATGCCGAGGCTCTGCTTCCCATGCTCGAACGCGTGATGGCGCGGGTGGATGGCGGGTTCGAGAGCCTCGACCGCGTCGCCGTCACCGTCGGCCCCGGCAGCTATACCGGCCTGCGGGTCGGCCTTTCGGCCGCCCGCGCGGTCGGGCTCGCCGCTGGCATCCCGGTGATCGGCGTCACCACCCTCTCCGCCCTTCTGGCGCCGTTGCTCGCCACTAGCGGCGAGGGCCTGATCGCCGCGGCGATCGATGCCCGGCACGGCTCCGTCTATTTCCAGGCCATGGACATGGCCGAGGGCATCGTCGTGCCCCCCAGCCTCGTTCGCCTCGAAGAGGCGGCGGACCTCGTCGGGCGCGGCGCCATCACCCTCGTCGGTTCCGGCGCGCCCGCTCTGTCCCAGCTGCTGAAATCCCGTGGCCTCACCGCGACGATCAGCGATGCCGGTCCGCCGCAGATCGCCTGGATCGCCTCCCTCGGCATGCTCGCCGATCCCGCCCAAGCCCTGGCGCGACCGCTCTACCTGCGCGGACCCGACGCCGTTCCCCAGGATCATGCGAGGCTGGCCCGCCGATGATTCGCCCGATTTCGCCGCTCTGGGCCCTCGATTGGTGGCTCGCCTGGTGGGACGCCTGGGGCGGAGAGCCCTACGTGGCGCCGCTGCGCGATTCCTCTGCCGCCCCCGCTCTGGCTCGCCTTCACGCCACCGCCTTCGCCCGGCCGTGGGATGCGCATGAATTCGAGCGGATGCTGTGCGAGCGCTCGACCGAGGCCCATGCCCTCTGGCGCGCCGGGACGATCCAGGGATTCGTCCTGTCGCGCCGCGCGGCCGACGAGGCCGAGATCCTCACCGTCGTCCTGGCGCCCTCGGCGCGCGGAGGGGGACTGAGCCACAAGCTCGTGCGCGAGCATCTGGGGCACCTGGCGCTGAATGGCGTGAGCAAGGTCCATCTCGAGGTTGACGAGGGCAACGCGGCGGCGCTGAAGCTCTATGCCCGGCACGGATTCAAGCAGGTCGGCGAGCGGACCGGGTATTACGCCCGTGCCGACGGCAGTCGCGCCACCGCCTTCACCATGACGGCGACCCTGTCGTGATCCGCGGCTCCTGATCGACGGCCGATGATGACGCGACTCGGCACCGCCATCCGGCTCCTGATCTGTGTCCTCGCCTTCGGGGTGCTGGTCGGGCCGCACCTGCTCAGCCTGAGATTCGGACGTGGGCGGATCGCCGCCCACGCGCCGACCTATTTCCACCGGGTCTTCCTGGCTTTGTTCTCGGTGAAGGTGACGCAGAGCGGCACGCCGCCCGCCCTGGGCGAGCCGGCTTTGGTCCTGTCCAACCACATTTCCTGGCTCGATATCCTCGTGCTCGGGTCGTTGCGGCCGCTCTCCTTCGTGGCGAAGTCCGAGATTTCCGGATGGCCGGTGGTGGGAACCCTGGCCCGGCTCCAGCGCACCGTCTTCATCGACCGGGCGCGTCGCGCCGCCACCGCCAGCGTCAACGCCACGGTGGCGAACCGGCTCACCGATGGCGACCTCATCGTCCTCTTCGCCGAGGGCACCACCGGCGACGGGACGAGGCTGCTGCCGTTCCGCTCCTCGCTCGTGGGCGCCGCCCGCGCCGCCATCGATGCCGAAGGCGGCACGCGCGACCGGGTCCGGCTCCAGCCGCTGGCGATCACCTATCCGCGCCGCAACGGCCTGCCCCTGATCCGGTCAGAGCGGCCGGGCGTCGCCTGGTATGGCGACATGGAACTCGCGCCGCATCTCGCGCTGTTCCTGAAGGAGGGCCCGATCGACGTCCACGTGGTCTGGGGCGATCCCATCGCCTTCGAGGCCGGCACCGACCGCAAGCGCGCCACGGCCATGGCCGAGACCTCGGTGCGCCGGGCGATGCAGAAATCGGTGACGGGACGGGGGGAGGACGGGCTCGTGAACCGCCCGGTGGCCGATCCCGAGCCGGAGACTCTCACTTCCGCGGATATCGCCGCCTGAGGCCGGTCAGGCCCGGCCCATCACCAAGCGCAGCTTCTCCGCCAGATCCTGGCGCAGGTAGGGCTTGCTGAGGAGCGGCTGGTCCGCCGGCACGCCCTGGTCTCCGAGAGCGTTGCCGGTGTAGCCCGAGGTCAGCAGGATGCGCAGGGCCGGGCGTCGGCGCCGCGCCTCGACGGCGAGCTGGACCCCGTTCATGCCGCCCGGCATGACCACGTCCGAGAACAGGATGTCGATCCGATCCTCGCTCCCGAGCCGGTCCAGCGCGGCGGCGGCGTGGGAGGCCGTCACGGTGCGGTAGCCGAGATCGGTCAGGCTATCGACTGCCATGTCGAGCACGGCCGGCTCGTCCTCGACCACCAGGACGACTTCGCCCTCCACCGCCCGGCGCAGCGGCATGATCTGGTCGGCCTGCCGCTCTACCGCCCGCTCGGACGAGCGCGGCAGGTAGATGTCGATGGCGCTGCCCCGACCGGGCTCGCTCGACAGATGCACCGTTCCGCCGGCCTGCTGGGCGAAGCCGTAGACCTGACTGAGGCCGAGACCGGTGCCCTTGCCGACCTCCTTCGTCGTGAAGAAGGGCTCGAACGCCCGCGCCACCGTCGCCGCATCCATGCCGGTGCCGCTATCCGTCACCGTGATGCGGACATAGGCACCCGGCGAGAGGGAGCGCAGGCCGGCATGGCGGTCGACGCCGATCTCGGCATTGGCCGTCCTGACGACCAGCGTTCCCCCCGCCGGCATCGCGTCGCGCGCGTTGACGGCGAGGTTGAGGACCGCGCTCTCGAACTGGCCGGGATCGAGGCGGACGGGATCGAGGGACGCGTCGAGTTCGAAGCTGACGCCGATCGTCTCGCCGACCGCGCGGTGCAGGAGCGTGCGGAAATCCATCAGCAGGCGGTTGGGGTTCACCGTCTCGGGCCGCAGGACCTGGCGTCGCGAATAGGCGAGCAGCTTCTCGGTGACCTCGGCGCCGCGCCGCGCCGCGACCATCGCCGAATGGGCGAGTTTCTCGACCCTCTGCGCGTCGCCGGAGCGTCGCAGCATCATGTCGAGATTGCCGACGATGATGGTGAGGAGGTTGTTGAAATCATGCGCCACGCCGCCAGTGAGCTGCCCGATCGCCTCCATCTTCTGTCCCTGGACGATGCGTTCCTGCGCCTCGCGCCGGTCGGTCGTGTCCATGACGATGCCGGCCAGCGACCGGGTGTCTCCCGCCTCGTCGAGATAGGCCTTGCCGCGAAGGGCCACCCAGCGGATCGCCCCGTCTCCGGCGCGGCGGATGCGGAATTCCGTCTCGAAACCGCCCTGCCGCGCAGCCGACGCGATGGCGTCGTCGAGAATGGCCGCATCGTCGGGCAGGACATGCCCGCGCAGCTCCGCCAGGCCCCAGCGCGGCTGCAGAGTGTCGTAGCCGAAGATGCTGTCGTGGCGCAGGCTCCGGCGTGAGGTGTCGGCCGACAGGTCGAGGGACCAGTCACCCATATCGGCGGCGTCGAGGGCGATGGCGAGGTTGTCGCGCGCGAGCTGGAGTTCGGCGCGCTGGCGCTCGCGCTCGGCGGCCGTCCCCTCGGCGCGTCCGTAGAGGAAGTCGACCTCGCGCAGATAGACGCCGAGGACGATGATCCCGGCGGCCAGCGCCTCCATCCGGCCGGAGAACCAGCCGACCGTGCCACGGGCTGCGCCCGCCATGGTGATGACGCTATCGAGCACGAGCAGCAGCAGCGAGACGGCGAGCCAGAGCTGCAGCACCGTCCGCAACCGGGTGGTCCAGCACAGGGTGACCAGCGCCACGAGGGTCAGGGCGACCACGCCGGGGCCGATGCCGCTAGTCGCGAGCAGCGAGTAATCGTCGCCCTCCACGCTTTTGGGCAGCCACGCCACGTAGCGGTGCACCAGGAGGGCGATGAGCCCGACGAGGAGAACAGTGCCGACCACGGTCCACCATGCCGCCGCATCGGTGCGGGCGGACGGGACCCGGCGGTCGCGGTCGCCTCGCTCGGCCAGGGCGTAAGGCAGGGCGAAGAGCGGTGGCCCGATATGCCAGAACGTCCAGAGCCAGGTCGTCGTGTCGGGCCCGGTGCCGAGCAGCCGGCCCGCCGCGAACACGTTGGGAAACGAGAGCAGCTGAACCAGGACGATGAGGGTGGTGTAGAGGCTGCCGGCGGCGAGCAGCAGCAGCGGCACGGAGCGTGTCCGGCGATATTGCGTGAACAGCAGGAAGGTCGTCACCGCGTAGACCGCGATGAGCGCCGATTGATAGCTCGGAACGAAGCCCGGCATGGGCGCGGTCGGCGACGCGGCGATGGGCAGGAGCGCCACCGTCATCGCGGCGAAGGCACTGGCGACGCAGACGGCGAGCATGCGCTGAAGCGTTGTCGCGGGTGCGGAGGCGAGGGTTTCGAGGCTGCGATCCGGTGTCACGTAAACCCTGCTCCGCATGGGGAAAAACGTGACGAATCCGTCACCGGTGTCGGGATGAAAAAACTAGTCGCCTTCCTATTTGTTGAAAAGCTTTACCTTGATGAAAGCGCGGCCGCAGTGGTTTTTATTTCAGACATTGTTGCGAGCGTTGCAGTGAAAGCTCAGGCATTCGCGACGTGACCAGTCTGCCCGGCCGTCTTTCGCCGACCGATCCGAGGAAGCGACGGGCCGGGCGAAACGTGCTAGCACGGGGCCGGACAGAGGTATTTTGCAGGGCGCCCGCGGGCCCCACGATGTCGGAACAGGTTCGTTGAAGAAAGCCTTCGTCAAATCCTACGGCTGCCAGATGAACGCCTACGATGCGGGCCGCATGGCGGACCTGCTGGGCAGCCAGGGCTACGCCGCCACGGAGACCGTCGAGGAGGCGGATGTCGTCATCCTCAACACCTGCCACATCCGCGAGAAGGCCGCCGACAAGGTCTATTCCGAACTCGGCCGCCTGCGCGTCCTGAAGACGGCCCGGGCGGAAGCCGGCCTCGACACGCGGATCGTGGTGGCCGGCTGCGTCGCTCAGGCCGAGGGCAAGGAAATCCTGGCGCGGGCGCCCGCGGTCGACGTGGTCGTCGGCCCGCAGAACTATCATCGCCTGCCCGATCTCCTCGCCCGCTCGAAGGCGAGCCGCGTGGTCGACACGGAATTTCCCGTCGAGGACAAGTTTGACCACCTGCCCGTCCGCCGGACGGCGGCGGTGTCGTCGTTCCTGACCGTGCAGGAAGGCTGCGACAAGTTCTGCGCCTTCTGCGTGGTGCCCTACACGCGCGGCGCCGAAGTCTCCCGCTCGGTCGAGGCGATCCTGGACGAGGCGCGCAAACTCGTCCGTGGCGGAGCCCGCGAGATCACGCTGATCGGGCAGAACGTCAACGCGTATCACGGCGCCAGCGCCGACGGGGCGTCGGTGACGCTGCCCGCACTGATGCGCGCCCTCGAGGCGATCCCCGGCCTGCTGCGCCTGCGCTACACCACGAGCCATCCCAACGACATGGCCGACGACCTGATCCGGGCGCATGGCGAGATCGCCGCGCTGATGCCCTACCTGCACCTGCCGGTTCAGTCCGGGTCCACCCGCGTGCTCCAGGCGATGAACCGCAAGCATACGGGCGACGCCTACCGCCGGCTGATCGAGCGCGTGCGCCGGGTCCGGCCCGATATCGCTCTCTCTTCCGATTTCATCGTCGGCTTCCCCGGCGAGACCGACGCGGAGTTCGAGGAGACCATGCGGCTCGTCGCCGAGATCGGCTTCGCCTCGGCCTATTCGTTCAAGTACAGCCCCCGCCCCGGCACGCCGGCGGCCGAACGCGCCGATGCGGTGCCGGAGACCGCGAAGGCCGAGCGCCTCGCCGCGCTCCAGGCTCTGCTCGACGCGCAGCGCCACGCCTTCAACGCCTCCGCCGTGGGCCATGTCGTCGAGGTCCTGGTGGAGAAGGCCGGTCGTCATCCCGGACAGGTCGCCGGCAAGACGCCGCATCTGCTGCCCGTCCAGTTCGACGCCGCGCCCTCCACCATCGGCACAGTGGTGTCGGTGCGCGTGATCCGGGCCGGTTCGAACAGCCTGTTCGGCGAGATCGCCACCAATGCGGCGGCTGCCGCTTGAGCGAGCGCTTCGCCGGAGGCTGCCCCCTCGTTTCCGCCGATGGGACGGGCGTGCCCAGCCGCCTCCCACCTTCCCCTTCTGCGAGCCATCCCCACATCATGGAGCCTCGGCGTGCCGGCATCTGACGGTCTGAGTGGACGAGGCGCGCCGTTGCGCGGGCGTGGGCCTGCTGCGCGAATGGGAGAGATCGTGGAGACGGTGGATGTGTCGCTGACCTTCGACGACAACCGGCTCGCGAGCCTCGTCTTCGGCCAGTACGACCAGAACGTCGCCCATATTGAGCGGCGCCTCGCCGTCACCGCCACGGCTCTCGGCAACCACCTCGTGGTCAAGGGGCCGCCGGATGCGGCCGAGAAGGCGCGCAAGGTCTTCGAACGGCTCTATGCCCGCGTGAAGGCGAGCGGCACCGCCCTCACCCTCGGCGACGTCGACGGCGCGATCCAGGAGACGACGCTCCAGGGCAACCTCTTCCCGTCCGCCGAGGTGAGCGCCGAGCCGGACCGTCCGCATTTCGACCAGATCGCCACGCGCAAACGCGGCGCCGTGCGCGCCCGCAACGCCGCGCAGGACACCTACATCAAGCTTCTGCGCAACCACGAACTCGTCTTCGCCGAAGGTCCGGCCGGCACCGGCAAGACCTGGCTCGCGGTCGGCTACGCCGTTTCCCTGCTGGAACAGGGCCATGTCGAGCGGCTGATCCTGTCGCGCCCCGCCGTCGAGGCCGGCGAGCGCCTCGGCTTCCTGCCCGGCGACATGCGCGACAAGGTCGATCCATATCTGCGCCCGATCTACGACGCGCTCTACGATTTCATGGAGGCGCGGCACGTCGACCGCAGCCTCCAGACCGGCGTCATCGAGATCGCGCCGCTGGCCTTCATGCGCGGGCGCACGCTCACCAATGCCGTCGTGCTCCTCGACGAGGCGCAGAACACGACCTCGATGCAGATGAAGATGTTCCTGACCCGCCTCGGCGAGAATTCGCGGATGATCATCACCGGCGATCCGAGCCAGGTCGATCTGCCGCCCGGCCAGAAATCCGGTCTGGTGGAGGCGGTGAACATCCTCGACGGCGTCGAGGGGGTCGGCCGCGTCACCTTCCGCGACGTCGACGTGGTGCGCCACGACCTCGTTCGCCGCATCGTCACCGCCTACGAGGCGGCGGCCCATGGCCAGGGCGACGCGGACCGTTCGCCGATGTCCCGCCGCAGGCCGCTGTCGTGATGCCGGGGCGGAAGATCGAATCGGAGATCGACATCGCCATTGAGGATCCGCGCTGGGATTCCGTGGCGGACGATCTCGAAGCCTTCGTCATCCGGGCAGTGGAGGCGGGACTCTCCGTCGCTCCGCAACTGCCGGACCATCCGATCGAGGTGAGCGTCCTGCTCACCGCCGACGACGTGGTGCAGGAACTCAACCGGACCTGGCGCGGCAAGGACAAACCCACCAACGTTCTGTCCTTTCCCGCTCCCCCGCAACCCGCCCATGCGGGCGTCGCGGTGCCCCTCGGCGACGTCGTTCTTGCGTATGACACGATGCTGCGCGAGAGTGCGGAGCAGTCGACGCCGCTTCACGACCACCTTGCGCACCTTCTCATCCATGGCACCCTTCATCTTCTCGGCCATGACCATGAGACCGGCGACGCGGAGGCGAGCGCCATGGAAGCCCTGGAGACCGAAGCCCTGCACGGTCTCGGTATTCCCGATCCCTATGCCGACTGAAGGGCGATTCCGCCCCCATTCCCAGATCAGAGAGACATGACGAACGATCGAAGTCGCGGCGCGGCTCAGGCTGCGCCCAGTAGCAGTGACGGTGAGGCGCAGGCGCGCGAGCCCTGGTACGACCGCCTGCTGCACGCCTTCCATCTCCGGCCGCGCGATTCGTTGCGCGACGATATCGAGGATGCCCTGGCCGAGCCCGATTCGGGTGAGAACGCGTTCTCGCCCCTGGAGCGGGCGATGCTCAAGAACGTCCTCGGCCTGCACAAGGTGCGGGTCGACGACGTGATGATCCCGCGGGCCGACATCGTCGCTGTCTCCATGGAGACGAGTCTCGGCGATCTCCTCAAGCTGTTCCGCACCGCCGGCCATTCCCGGCTGCCGGTCTATGGCGAAACCCTCGACGACCCGCGCGGCATGGTCCACATCCGCGACTTCGTCGACCATATCGCCGCCAGGGCCGAGGCGACCACGCGCCGTCCGAGCGCCGCCACCGTCAGCGCCCTCCCCGACACCGCCGGCGATGTCGTCGCCGTCGTCCCGCCGCGCCCGCGCCGCGGCACCCGCGCCCTCAAGGCGCTCAACCTCGGCAATGTCGATCTGTCGGCGACCCTGGCCTCGACCCGTATCCAGCGGCCGGTCCTGTTCGTGCCGCCCTCCATGCCCGCCATCGATCTGCTGGTGCGGATGCAGGCGACGCGGACCCACATGGCCCTCGTCATCGACGAATATGGCGGGACCGATGGACTGATCTCCATCGAGGACCTGATCGAAATGGTGGTCGGCGACATCGAGGACGAGCACGACGTGGCCGAAGGGCGCCTCGTCCACCGCGTCGAGGGCGATGCCGACGTGTTCGTCGCCGATGCCCGCGCAGGCCTCGCCGAAGTCTCCGAGGCGAGCGGCGTCGACCTCGTGGCGGCGGTGGGCGAGATGGCCGAGGAGATCGACACGATCGGCGGCCTCATCGTCACGCTCGCCGGGCGCGTGCCCTCGCGCGGTGAACTCATCACCGGGCCGGGCGACCTCGAATTCGAGGTGCTCGACGCCGATCCGCGCCGGGTCAAGCGGTTGCGGCTGCATCGCGGCCCGCTGAAGATCGCCCCGCTGATTCCCCTGGCCCTGCCGCCGCCGAGCAGCAGCCCGATCGCCGAAGCATCGTAGCACCGCGTGCTGGAGATCGTGCCGGACCCCCGGTCCGGGACGATGCGCCAGGCTTTTATCTCACATCAGCTTTTCCCGAGACGGGGCATCCGCGTCTCGGGCTGTTGGTCCAGCCGGGATGACCCGAAGATGAGCCACGCCATCGAGGGCGCCGACGCGCGCTCCGCGCCCGTGCGGGCAAGCGCGACGGGGCCGCTCGCTCACCTCGCGCAATGGGTCATGCTCACCTCGGGCTGGCGCCGCCTTCTCATCGCCGTCCTGGCCGGGGCGGCCGGGGCCCTGGCGATGCCGCCTTTCGGAGCCCTGCCCGCCCTCGTCCTGTCGCTGAGCGTCGCCGTCTGGCTGATCGACGGCGCGGCGACGGGGCGGCGCGGCAACCGTGGGGCCGTTCTCGCCTGCGCGCTCATCGGCTGGGCCTGGGGCTTCGGCTATCTGACCGCCGGTCTGTGGTGGCTCGGCTCGGCTTTCCTGGTGGAGGCCGACGAGTTCCTCTGGGCATTACCCCTCGGCGTCATCGGCCTGCCGGCCGTGCTGGCGCTCTTCTACGCGGCGGGCTTCGCGCTCGCGCGCCTGCTGTGGTCGCGGGGGCCTGCGCGCCTCGCGGCATTCGCCCTCGGTCTCTCCGCCTGCGAATGGCTGCGCGGGCACCTGTTCACCGGCTTTCCCTGGAACACGCTCGGCATGGCGCTCGGCCAGAATCTCTGGCTGATGCAATCGGCCTCGGTGATCGGCCTCTACGGCCTGACGCTTCTCGCCGTCCTGATCGCTTCGGCGCCCGCCACCCTCGCCACCGGCGAGACGGTACGCGGCCGCTACGCGCCGGCACTCGCGGCCTGTCTCGCGCTGGCGGCTCTGGCGCTGTTCGGCACGGTTCGGCTGCCCGCGTCGCCGAGCGCGACCGTGGCCGGGGTGCGCCTGCGGCTGGTTCAGCCGAACCTGAACCAGGACGCCAAGTTCCGGCCTGAGAACCGGGCCGACATCATCGACCGGTACATCGAGCTCAGCGACCGTGCCGCCGCTCCGAACCGGACCGGCATCGCCGACGTCACCCACGTGATCTGGCCGGAATCGGCGTTTCCGTTCCTGATTCAGCGCGATCCGGCCTCCCTCGCCCGCATCGCCGCGGCTTTCCCGGCCGGGCGCCAGCTCATCACCGGCGCCGCGCGGGCCGAGGAGCCGCTCCCGAACGAGCGTCCGCGCTTCTTCAACTCCATCCTGACGATTTCGGCCGGCCCGAAGCTCGGCGACCTCTACGACAAGGTCCATCTCGTGCCGTTCGGCGAGTATCTGCCGGGACCGCTCGACGCCGTCCTGAGGGCGGTGGGTGTGCGCCAGTTCGTCTCGATTCCGGGCGGGTTCACCCCCGGCGCCCGCTCCGGCCAGCGCCTCCTCGACGTGCCGGGCCTGCCTCCCGTCGCCGCCACGATCTGCTACGAGGCGATCTTTCCCGGCGAGATCCTGCCCACGCGGGCGCCCGGCGGTCCCCCTCCCGTGCCGGGGCTGATCCTGAACCTCACCAACGATGCCTGGTTCGGCGACACGCCGGGGCCGCGCCAGCATTTCGCGCAGGCCCGGTTGCGGGCCGTCGAGGAGGGGTTGCCCCTGGTGCGCGACGCCAATACCGGCATCTCGGCGGTGGTCGATCCGTATGGGCGCATCACCGCCAGCCTTCCCGTCGGGGTCGAGGGCATCCTCGATGCCGACCTTCCCGTCCGGCTGCCCGGCCGCACCCTCTATGCCGGCCTGGGTGACTGGCCCTTCGCCGGGATGTTCGCCGGCCTCGGCCTCATGGCGCTCCTGGCGAAGCGCCGCGGCACATAAAGATGCCGCGGCACGTAGAAGTCGCCGCGGCACATGACGACGACGTAACTCGTGAAGGCATCGAACCGCGTGACCGACACCCCTCCCCGGATCGCTCGCCCCGCCCTGGTCGGGCTCGGGATGATGCTGGTCGCGTTCAACATGCGCCCGGCCCTCACCTCCGTCGGCCCGCTGCTCGAGGCTATCCGCGCCGAGACCGGCCTCACCGCCTCGGGGGCCGCGTTCCTGACGACGCTGCCGGTCCTATGCCTCGGCCTCGCCTGTATCCTCGGCCCGGTGATGGTCCGCCGCACCGGGGCCGAGCGCGGCGTGCTGATCGCCATCCTGGTGATCGCCCTCGGCTCGGCCCTTCGCGGGCTCGGTGGTCTGCCTCCCCTCTTTGCCGGGGCCTGTATCGCCGCGACCGGGATCGGCCTCGCCGGGGTCCTGCTGCCGGGGCTGGTGAAGCGGGATTTCGCCAACAAGGCCGGGTTGATGACCGGCCTCTACACGATGGTGCTCTGCCTCGGCGCAGCCATGGGCGCCGGATCGGCGGTGCCGCTCGCCGATCTCCTCGGCGGATGGACCACGGCGCTTGCGGCATGGGCCCTACCGGCCGTGGTGGCGGCCCTGGCATGGGTCGCCCTCGTGCCCAAGCGGGAGAAAGGGGCACCGCCCCCCCGCCGCGCCCCGCTCTGGCGCGATCCCCTCGCCTGGCAGGTGACCGGTTTCATGGGCCTGCAATCGTCCCTCGCCTACATCACCTTCGGCTGGCTTCCGGTGGTCCTGCAGAGTCGCGGCCTGTCGGCGGTGGAGGCGGGGTTCGTCGCCTCGGTGATGAGCATCGGACAGGCGCCGAGCGCCCTCCTCGTCCCCGCCTTCGCCGCCCGGCTCTCCGATCAGCGCGGCATCGCGGTCGCCCTGCTGGCGCTGTCGTCCTTGAGCTTCCTCGGCCTCGTCCACGGCCCGGTCGGCCTCGTTCTGCCGCTGGGCATCGGCCTCGGATTGGGGCTCGGCGGGTTGTTCGGGCTGGCGCTGACCATCGTCGTGCTGAGGGCGCGCGATGTCGCCAGCGCGGCCGGCCTCTCCGCCATGTCCCAGGCGGTGGGCTATTCCATCGCCGCGCTCGGCCCCCTCGGGTTCGGCTTCGCGCACGACCTCTTTGGCGGCTGGGGCGTCTCGGCCGGCCTGTTCTGCGCCATCGCCGTGACGGCGGCCGCCTTCGCTCTCGGTGCGGGCCGGGACCGAAAGGTCGGCGCGGCCCTTGCGGCCGAATGAACGCATAAAAAACCCTCCGCGATCCTTTGGGATCGCGGAGGGTTTCTGCGTCTACGGTGACTACCGATGCTTACTCGGCGGCGACGCGGTGTGCGTGGCTTCCGTCGGTATAGGTCTCGGCCTGGAGGCGCTTGCCCGGGGCTGCGCGGCCCGGAAGCGGCGGCAGGGCCTTGGCCTTCTCCAGATCGATGCCAGCGCCTTCGGCGACGCGACGGCCGTAATCCTCGTCCGCATGCCAGAAGTGCCAGACCATCCGCAGCTGGATCGCCTCGGGGCACTGCTTCATGTCGCCGACGAGGTTGGCGATCAGGTCGTCACGCTCCCAATCCTGGAACGAACGGTAGCGGACGCCCGCCTGGGTGTAATCGTCCTCGGTGCGCGAGGTCTGGTAGCGGCCGAGCTGGCCCTGGACCGGCTGGTGATAGTCCTTCGCCGGCTTCGGCGCCTCGGCGAGGCCCTCACCGATGGTCGAGGGCTCGTAGTTGATGTGCCGGTTCTTCCCCGTCCCGTCGACGCCGTAGGTCATCTGGCCGTCGCGCTGGTTCGAGTAGACCTTTACGCCCGGCTGCGGCGCGTTGATCGGCAGTTGCAGGTAGTTCGCGCCGACGCGGTAGCGCTGGGTGTCCGAGTAGGACAGCGTGCGCCCCTGGAGCATCTTGTCGTCGGAGAACTCGATGCCGTCCACGAGCACGCCCGTGCCGAAGGCCGATTGCTCGACTTCCGCGAAGAAGTTGTCCGGCACGCGGTCCAGCACCATGCGGCCGACCGGCAGGAGCGGGAAATCCTCGACCGGCCACAACTTGGTGTCGTCGAGGGGATCGAACGACAGGTGGTCGTTCGGGCCGTCCGGCATGATCTGCACGCAGAATTCCCATTCGGGGAAGTTGCCGGCGGTGATGTTGTCGTAGAGGTCGCGCGTCGAGTGGCCGACATCCTTGGCCTGGATCTCGGAGGCCTGCGCCGAGGTCAGGTTGCGGACGCCCTGCTTCGGCTCCCAGTGGAACTTGCACAGAACCGCCTCGCCCGCGTCGTTGACGAGCTTGTAGGTGTTGACGCCCGAGCCCTCCATCTCGCGGTAATTCGCGGGGATGCCCCAAGGCGACTTCAGATGCGTCACCATGTGGATCGCCTCGGGGTGCTGGGCCACGAAGTCGAAGAAGCGCCAAGCCTCCTGTCGGTTGGTCACCGGGTCAGGCTTGAACGCGTGGATCATGTCGGGGAACTTGATCGCGTCGCGGATGAAGAAGACCTTGAGGTTGTTGCCGACCAGATCCCAGTTGCCGTCGACGGTCTTGAACTTGACCGCGAAGCCGCGCGGATCGCGCTCGGTCTCGGGGCTCTCCTTGGCACCGGCCACGGTGGAGAAACGCACGAACATCGGCGTCTTCACGCCGGTCTCGTTGAGCACGCGGGCGCGGGTATATTTGGAGGCCGGCTCGTCGCCGATCTTGCCATAGGCCTCGAAGAAGCCGTGCGCGCCGGCGCCGCGGGCATGCACGACGCGCTCGGGGATCCGCTCACGATCGAAATGCGTGATCTTCTCGATGAACTGGTAGTTCTCGAGGGTCGCGGGACCACGCTCGCCAACGGTGCGGGTGCTCTGGTTGTCGCGAACCGGGTGGCCCTGGCGCGTCGTCAAAATCGGGCGTTGATCGCTCATGCGTCGTTCTCTCCTGAAATATCTGGACGATACGGATGTGGCTCGCGGCGACGCGGAAGCAATCCTGGAATCGTTCTGAGACACCCTTATGAACCGCGCTCATCCGTTTGGCTAATGCATCGTCGCAAAGGTTGCGATAGATGGAGCCTATGAATGTCTCGGGATTGTCCCTAAGGGATCTGGAATACGCGGTCGCCGTCGCCGACGAGAACCATTTCGGCCGCGCCGCCGAGCGCTGCAACGTCACCCAGCCGACGCTGAGCGTGCAGGTGCGTAAGCTCGAAGAAGCCCTCGGCCTCGTCCTGTTCGAGCGCGGCAACCGGCGCGTGATGCTGACGCCGGCGGGGCAGAACATCATCCGCCAGGCGCGCGCGGTCCTGGCCGAGGCGCAGCGCCTGCTGGCTCTGGCGAGCGAGGGGCGCGGCGCGCCGCTCACCGGGCGCCTCGTCCTCGCCGCGATCCAGACCCTCGGGCCGTACCTGTTTCCCCTGGTGCTGCGGACGCTGCGCCAGGAATTCCCGCTGCTCTCCCTCGCCCTGAGCGAGGCGAAGACCGCCGAGATCCTGGAGGGACTGCGCGACGGTCGCGTCGATGCGGCACTGATCTCCCTGCCGATACCGATCTCCGGTCTCACCGTGTCGTCGCTCTTCGTCGAGCCGTTCCTGCTCGCCTGCCCTTCGGACCATCCCCTCGCCCAGGGCGGGGCGTTGCGAGCGACGGACATTTCCGGGCCGGACCTGCTTCTCCTCGACGAGGGCAATTGCCTGCGCGACCAGGCCGTGGCGGCGTGCGGCGCCGGCTCTGCGGTGGGCCGCCACGCCACCAGCCTGGAGACGCTGCGATCGATGGTGGCGGCGGGGGCGGGATACACCCTGCTCCCCGCCCTTGCCGTCCCGGCCGGTGCCGATGCCAGCGGCCTGACCGTGACACGCAGCTTCGACGTCGACGGGCCCGGCCGGACCATCGCGCTGGCATGGCGCTCCAGCGATCCGCGCGCGGCCGGCCTCTCGCATCTGGCGAGTTTCTTCAGGGCGCATGCGCCGGCCGGGACCGCGGCGTTTCGCGACGATGCCGGCAGCCGCCGTGACAGCGTCATCGATCCGGTGTAGCGCCGGCTGCCCTCCGAACACCGGTTCCCCGTGCCCAGTCTGCGCTCCCTCGGCCTCTGGACGGCCCTCGTCGCCGCGTCGGCCGCCCTCGCCTATAGCCTCACGCTGGCGCGGTTCCCGGCAGCGCTCCTGCTCGGCCCGATGCTGGTCGCCATCGCCTTCGGGGTCGGCGGCGCGAGCCTGTCGCTGCCGAGATCGGCGTTCCAGGCAGCCCAGACCATCATCGGCTGTCTCGTCGCCAAATCGGTCACCGCCGATATCGTCGGAACCCTGCTCGATGACGGCGTCCTGATCCTCGCCGTCGTCCTCGTCACCGTGATGGCCGGTGCCCTCGTCGGCTGGGCCCTCACCCGCCTGCGTATCCTGCCCGGCAGCACCGCCGCCTGGGGCTCGTCCCCGGGAGGGGCCGCCGCCATGACGGCCATGGCCGAGGAATACGGCGCGGACCCGCGCCTCGTTGCCTTCATGCAGTATGTCCGCGTCGCCGCCGTGGTCCTGTCCGCCTCGATCGTCGCCCGTATCCTCACCGATGCGTCCGGTCCGGCCAAGGCGGCGGCCTTGTCGGAGGTCGGCAGCCTGTCCGTGCTGGCGACCCTGGCGGTCGCCGGGGCGGGCTTCTTCCTGGCGCGTCTGCTGCGCCTGCCGGCGAGCGCCCTCGTCGGGCCGATGATCCTGGGCGCGGTGCTCCATGCCACGGGCGTGGTGTCGATGGCGCTGCCGGAGCCGCTGCTCGACCTCGCCTATGCCTGCATCGGCTGGTATGTCGGACTGCGCTTCACGGCGCAGACCTTGCGCGAGACGGTCGCCGCCCTGCCCGGCATCCTCGTCGCCACCTTCGCCGTCATCGCCCTGTGCGGCGGATGGGCTTTCGGCCTGACCTTCCTGCTTCCGGTGGATTTCCTCACCGCCTTCCTCGCCACCAGTCCCGGCGGGCTCGATTCCGTGGCGATCATCGCGGTCGGCTCGAAGGCGGACGTGTCCTTCGTCCTGGCGGTGCAGACGCTCCGGCTGTTCGTCGTCCTCCTCACCGGTCCGCTTCTCGCCAAGTGGATCGCGCGCGGCGCGCCCGCGGATCGCTGAGGTCATGCACGCGCTCTATCTCGCCTTCCTCAATTCCTGGCGCGGGATCGTCCACGGTGCCCGGACCGAGCGGGCCCTGCGCCTCGAACTCGTCCTGCTGGTGATTGGCCTGCCGGCGGCGTTGCTCGTCGGCGGAACGCTCTGGGTCCGGGTGGCGCTGCTGGCGAGCCTGTTGCTGATGCTGGCGGCCGAGTTCCTGAACACGGCCATCGAGAAGCTCTGCGACCATCTCCATCCAGCGCAGCACCGCAAGATCGGCATCGTCAAGGATCTCGCTTCGGCCGGGACGTTCATGGCGCAGGCCATCGCCGCATTGATCTGGATCGCGGCCCTGATCGAGCGTCTGTTCGTTCAACCCTGACGCGACACCAAGTCGACGAACCGGATTCATTCGGTGCGCGATGTCGTCCCGACGACGTCCGCCGCCCTGGACAGAGATGGGCCAGTCATCCAACCGTCGTGACAGGGCCGATCCCGCCGGGACCGGTCGCGTGAGACGAGGTGCGTTCATGACGGCGTCGACGATCTTCAGACAAACACTGTTGGGCCTCACCGGTCTGCTGTTCCTCTTGCATCCGGCGGATGCGGCCGACCTGCCCAAGATCGCCGTGATCGCCACCGGCGGCACGATCGCGATGAAGC
Source organism: Methylobacterium sp. 77 (assembly GCF_000372825.1). Lineage (NCBI taxonomy): Bacteria > Pseudomonadati > Pseudomonadota > Alphaproteobacteria > Hyphomicrobiales > Methylobacteriaceae > Methylobacterium > Methylobacterium sp. 77. The sequence continues at coordinate 2,337,923 of NZ_KB910516.1, forward strand.
TCGATCCGGTGACGCATGCCCCCGTCCCCGCGCTCTCGGGCGAGGATCTCGTCGCGGCGGTGCCGAAGCTGAAGGACATCGCATCGATTGCCGTGACGGAGTTCAGCAACGTCCCGAGCGATTACATGGGGCCTGACCGCTGGCCCGGCCTCTCGCGCAAGGTGGATGAGGTTCTGGCCGATCCGGCGATCAAGGGCGCCATCATCCTGCACGGCACCGATACGCTCGACCAGACCGCCTATTTCCTCGATCTCACCCTGAAGAGCGAGAAGCCGGTGGTGCTCGTCGGCGCCCAGCGCAACGCCTCCGACTGGGATTCGGACGGCTCCCGCAACCTCCTCAACGCCGCCCGCCAGATCCTCGCCGAGGGATCGACGGGCATGGGCGTGACGGTGACGCTCAACCATCACATCAATGCCGCCCGCGAGGTCCGCAAGACCCACACCAGCAATGTCGAGACCTTCAATTCGGGCGATGCCGGCTTCCTCGGCTACGTGGACGAGGACCGCGTGATCTTCAGCCGCAAGTCCCTGCGGCGCCAGACTCTGCCACTGCCCGACCGCATGCCGCGGGTCGATCTCGTGGCGATGTATGCGGGGGCCGACGGGAGCCAGGTGCGCCATGCGGCCGAGACGGGCGCCGAGGCCATCGTGGTCGAGGCCTATGGCTGGGGCAACATGAACGCCGAGATGCACGACGCCATCGTTGACGTCATCGCCAAGGGCGTGCCGGTGATCGTGGCGACGAAGGTCTATAATGGCCGCGCCCTGCCGGTTTACGGCTTCAAGGGCGGCGGCAACACGTTGCTCAAGGCCGGGGCCGTCTTCGCCGACGACCTGACCCCGGACAAGGCCCGCATCCTCACCCTGATCGCGCTGCCGAAGACCAAGGACCGGGCGGCGCTCCAGGCCCTGTTCGACAAGTAGGGAGCACGGAATGGTGGCGGACTTTACGCGGGCGGGGCCGGCCGGATGGGTCCGGCAGGTCGGCCCGATCCGCCTCCATCTGAGCGACGAGAACGGCGCGCCGAATGCCGCACAGGTCGCGGTAGCGGATCTCGTCACCGCGTCGCTCGGCCCCCTGCGAAACCAAGCCGCGTCCTATCTCGACCTGTTCGTGGACCGGGCGAAGGCCTGTGGCCGTGGCGATGAGCCCTGGTGGCTGGACGAGGTCGAGTTCCGCGATCCCGCCAGCTTCGATCCCGTCTGCTACGCGCTCCGCTTCACCCTGGAGGGCGACGATGGCGGCCTCTGGACCGTCGACATGCGGGCCGAAGCGGACGGACACCGGCCCATCCGCTTCGAGCGCCGCCAGGGCTGAGCCGTCGTCAGCCCCGCGTCCACGATGGTCAGCGCACGCCGCCGGCCGCGTTGATCACCGCGCCGGTCACCCAGCGGGCCTCGTCGGAGGCGAGGAACGCGACCACGTCGGCGACGTCGTCGGGCTGCCCGGCGCGACCCAGCGGCGTCTGCGCGACGAGCCCCGCTTCCATCTCCGAGCCGGCGATGCCGGCGCTCTGCGTCCCCTCGGTGACGACGTAGCCGGGGCTGACGGCGTTGACGCGGATCCTGCGCGGGGCCAGCTCGTTGGCGAGCACGCCGGTGATCGCGTTCACCGCGCTCTTGGTGGCGGTGTAGACCGCCGAGGCAGGCATCTCGATGTCGGTGATCGCGGACGAGATGTTGACGATGCTGCCGCCCTCGCCGAGGTGCTTGGCCGCCGCCTGGGAGGCCAGGAGGACGCCGAGCACGTTGACGTCGAAGAGCTGGCGGTAATGCGCCTCGGTCACCTCCTCGATGGTGGCGAAGGCGTAGACGCCGGAATTGTTGACCAGCACGTCGAGGCGGCCGAACTGCGTCACCGCCGCCTCGATCACCGCTTGCGCCTCCGTTGCCTTGGTGACGTCGCCCCGTACCGCGACCGCCCGGCCCCCGGCCGCCACGATGGCGGCGACGACGGCCTCCGCCCCCTCCCGGCTCGACGCGTAGTTCACCACCACCGCCGCGCCGTTTTTCGCTAGTGCTTTGGCGATCCCTGCGCCGATCCCCTTCGATGCGCCGGTCACCACGGCCACCTTGCCTGCAAGCTTCGACATCTGTGCTAACCTTCACCCTGGGGCGGCCCGGAAGCGGCGCCGTTGATCCCATAGTTCAGGAATTCGGAACTAGCGGAGCACGGTTCAAGACCCCAGATGGATAAAAGATGAGGCCGCTGTTCCACCCCGCCATCGAGGACGTTCGCCCGGAGGCGATCCTGCACGCCCTGTCCGACCCCGCGCGCGCCGCCATCTTCGCCAGCATCATGCGGGCCGGCTGCGTCGAGGCCTGCGCGTCGGTGTCGAAGCTCGGCGACCGGGTCATCCCGAAATCCTCGCTGTCGAGCCACATCAAGGTGCTGCGCGAGGCCGGCCTGATCCGCAGCGAGCGCCACGGCGTCGAGATGCGCAACCATACGCGCTGGGACGAGGTCGAGGCCCGCTTCCCCGGCCTGATCGCCGCCATCGTCAACGCCTACGCGGGGACCTAGCCGTCAAAATCTGACGGATGGAACTTGCCCCCTGGGGCTGCTTTCGACTCAACTCCAGTCGTTCTGGGCCCCCGAGGCGATGCCCGAAAGCGGTCGTTCGTCGCTCCAGATGGCGCTTACGATACACCGCGCGGATCGACGTACTGCTTCAGCACGGCGAGGTTAGCGAAGGGAGCAGGCCACAGCACGATCCGGTAGTGATCGTCGCCGTCGAGGTTGTCTTCGCTCAGGGTACCCAGTCCGCCATGATAGGTCCGGATCCGGTATGTGCCCGTCGAGACCGTCAGGACGTCCACCGATCCTCCGGTGCATTCGTGGATTTCAAGCTTGCCTGACGGTAGGTCGAGGCTGGCCTCAGCGACGTGATCCCATGCGTCAAGGTCGAGGTCCGGCGGTTCGTCCCTGATCTCGACCTCGACCGGCACGTCCATGTTACGTTCGGGCTGAACGACGACCACGAACGGTCCTGTCTTGATGCGGCGGGCCGTATCCTCCTCGCTGTACTCCGTCGGGGCATCCGGACTTGCCCCATGATCCCGCAAGTAGAACTGATGGTAGTCGGCGAAGATACTGTAGCGCTTGATCATGCTGCTCACATCCGATGCGATAGGAAGAAAGCCAACGCGGATTGTTGGCCTAAAGCGACCGGTACCAGCCTACCCCTGGATCTTTCCGTCCAGCGTGACACGGTCCTCGCTGCGATGTCTGCTTCGATACAACTGCCGTTCGGAAGCAGACAGGCAGAACCCCACCCATCTCGGACGGTCATGGCGGGTACCAACCGTCGGATCTCGACCACTGAGTGTGAAGCCCCCTCGCTCGCTTCTGCTGCCCCGAAGGTCTATGTGCGGGTGTCTTCCCGTCGCGATGCACCATCCGGAGCCCGTGTCTCCTTGACCGACTATATCCGCAAGATCCTCACCGCCCGCGTCTACGACGTCGCGATCGAGAGCCCGCTCGATCCGATGCCGCGCATGTCCGCGCGGCTGGGGCGCCCGGTCCTGCTCAAGCGCGAGGATCTGCAGCCGGTCTTCTCGTTCAAGCTGCGCGGCGCCTACAACAAGATGTCGGGCCTCTCGCCGGAGGTGCTGGCCCGTGGGGTCGTCTGCGCATCGGCGGGAAACCATGCCCAGGGCGTGGCGCTGGCCGCCGCCCGTCTCACCGTGCGCGCCGTCATCGTGATGCCGCGCACCACGCCCGCCATCAAGGTCGATGCCTGCCGCGCGCGCGGGGCCGAAGTGGTTCTGTTCGGCGACACGTTCGACGAGGCGCTCGGCCGTGCCCGCGAATTGGAAGCCGAGCAGGGGCTGACGTTCCTGCACCCGTTCGACGATCCCGACGTGATCGCCGGACAGGGCACCATCGGCATGGAGATCCTGACCCAGCACTCCGGACCGATCGAGGCGATCTTCGTGCCGATCGGCGGCGGTGGCCTGGCCGCCGGCATCGCCACCTTCGTGAAATACCTGCGGCCCGAGACCAAGGTCATCGGCGTCGAGCCGGACGACGCCGCCTGCATGGCTGCGGCCCTGGCCGCCGACGAGCGCGTGATCCTGCCGACCGTCGGCCTCTTCGCCGATGGGGTCGCCGTGCGTCAGGCCGGCGAGGAGACCTTCCGCCTCTGCCGCGAGCATCTCGACGAGGTCATCACGGTGGATACCGACGCCATGTGCGCGGCGGTCAAGGATATCTTCGACGATACGCGCGCGGTCTCCGAACCGTCCGGCGCCCTGGCTCTGGCCGGCGCGAAGGCCTACGCCGCGCGCGAAGGCGGCTCGGCCGGGACGCTGGTGGCGATCTCGTCGGGGGCCAACCTCAATTTCGATCGCCTGCGCCACATCGCCGAACGCGCTGAGATCGGCGAGCAGCGCGAGGCCCTGCTCGGCGTGACCATCCCCGAGACGGCGGGCGCCTATCGCGACTTCATCCGCCATCTCGGACCGCGCGCGATCACCGAGTTCAACTATCGCTACGCCCGCTCGGCCGAGGCGCAGATCTTCGTCGGCATCAACCTGCCCGGCGGCATCCTGGAGAAGCGCGCACTCGTCGCCGACCTCCGCGCCGAGGGCTACAGCGTGGTCGATCTCAGCGACAACGAGATGGCCAAGGTCCATATCCGTTACATGGTCGGCGGCCGCTCCACCGGCCTCACCGACGAGCGCATCTACCGCTTCCAGTTTCCGGAGCGTCCGGGTGCACTCCTGCGGTTCCTCGACGGCCTGGCGGACGGGTTCAACATCACCCTGTTCCACTATCGCAATCACGGGGCCGATTACGGCCGGGTGCTGGCCGGGATCAGCGTCCCCGCCGAGGAGCGGCAGCGCTTCGACGCCGCGCTGGACGCCCTGGGTTACCCCTGCGTGGACGAGACCGACAACCTCGCCTACCGGTTGTTCCTGGATAACGGCCAGTATGCGGAGTGAGCCAAAGCGCTGAGTGAGCGTGGGCGTCGCTTGGTATGATGTCTACGCAAGTACCCGGCAGGTGCGGGACCGAAGACGACAACGCCTGGTTTCTTTTGCCTGCCGCGTGACAACGATTGCCGGAATGGCATTACGCCGCGAGATTTTTTGGAGAACGCTGCGCCGCGGGAACACTTCCTCAACGCGCCATGGGTTTACTGCCGGCCTTATTCGCAAAGGCAGTTTCTCATATGTCGGTCGCCACCAGCCTCAATGTCCGCCTTCCGGTCATCATCGTCGGACTGGCGATGGCCAGCACGGCGCTGATGGGCGGCCTGAGCTGGTACTCCGCGCGATCGGGCCTCACCGAGGCGGTCCAGGAGCGGCTCGAATTCGCCGCCTCCGCCCGGAAGACCGGTCTGGAACTGATCGCCGACCGTGCCGGCGGCGACCTTCTCGCCACCGCCAACAACAACCAGGTCGCCAGCAATGTCGGTGATCTGATCGAGGCGCTCGATCCGGCGAAGGCCGAGTATGCCGGCCTCGTCCAGGCCTTCACCGGCCCGGCGACGGCTCAGGAGCGGATGGCGGTGGAGGGCGCGGGCACGATGTATGGCCGGCGCCATGCCAAGGTTCAGGAGGTCGGCCGCAAGCTCTTGGAACGTCCCGGCTATGCTGACCTGCTCTTCGTCGATGAGGACGGCCGCATCGTCTACACCACCACCAAGGGCGCCGATTTCGCGCATAGCCTGTCTGAACCGGCGCTCCAGGCGTCGGGCCTCGCCCGGCTCGTCGAGCGTCTGAAGACCGCCGAGCCCGAGACGACGCTGTCCCAGGATTTCGCGGCCTACCCGGCCGAGGCCGGTCCGTCCGCCTTCTTCGGACGCGCCGTCGCCCGACGCGCCAACGTCGCCATGGGGACGGGTCAGGCCGCCTCGCGGATCGGCTTCGTCGTCCTGCGCGTCACGCCCGCCCTGTTCGACGCGTCCTTGTCGGAGCGAAACGGCCTGGGCGCCACGGGCCAGGTGATGGCCGTCGGCGCCGACGGCCTGCTGCGCAGCAACCCGCCGCTGTATGCGGGCCTCAAGGCGGGCATGCCCGCCACGAAGACCGGCCTCGACGCCGAGAGCCTCAAGACCGGCAGACCCTTCGTCTACGGCAGCGGCGAGACCGCGCGTCTGGCCGCGACCTCCTCGATCTCGGTGCTCGGCGCGCCCTGGACCATCGTCGCCGAACAATCCCAGGATGAGGCGCTGCATTCCGTCGGAAGCCTGACGAAGTCCTTGACTCTCTCCGCCCTCGCCGTACTCGCGGCCACCGCTATCCTCGGGCTCCTCTTCGCCCGCAGCATCGTTCGGCCGCTCGGGGCCCTCGCCCGCGCCCTCCAGGCCCTGGCCCGGCGCGAAACCCTCGACGAGGTTCCCGGCAGCCGCCGTGCGGATGAGATCGGCGAGATCGCCCGCGCCGTCGTCACCATCCGCGACATCTCGCTGGAAGAGGCGGCGCAGCAGCTTCGCACCACCGAGGCCGCCCGCATGCGCGAGGAGACCGAGCGCCGCGCCCTGCTCCGCGAACTCGCCGATAATTTCGAGCGTTCCGTCGGCAGCATCGTCGATGGCGTGTCGGCCGCCTCGTCGAGCCTCCACGACGCGTCGAACAGCATGACCAATACGGTGGACGGCACGGTCCGCCGCTCGACCTCCGTCGCGGTCACCGCCCACCAGACCGCCGGCAACGTCAACGCCGTCGCCGCCGCGGCGGAGGAGCTCGGCGCCACGGTGCAGGAGATCGGCCGTCAGGTCGAGCAGGCCGCCGAGATGTCGCGCTCCGCCGTGGACGAGGCGAGCCGCACCGCCGAGACGATGCGGACGCTGTCCGACGCCGCCACGCGGATCGGCGACGTGGTCGGCATGGTCTCGCAGATCGCCTCGCAGACCAACCTTCTCGCCCTCAACGCGACCATCGAGGCCGCGCGTGCCGGCGAGGCCGGTCGCGGCTTCGCCGTCGTGGCCGCCGAGGTGAAGAACCTCGCCGAGCAGACCTCCCGTGCCACGGCCGACATCCACCAGCAGGTGGCGGCGATCCAGGGTGCGACCAACGGCGCCTCGGGCGCGATCCAGGGCATCGTCTCGCGGATCGAGAGCATGAGCATGGTCACCGGCAGCATCGCCGCGGCGGTGGAGGAGCAGAGCCTCACCACCCAGGAGATCGTCCGCAACATGGGGCAGGCTTCGGCCGGGACCGGCGCCATGACCACGGATATCGAGGAGGTCGCCCGCTCGGCCGCCGAGGCAGGCACCTCCGCCGGGAAGGTTCTGCGGGCTTCCGAAGACCTTTCGACCCAGTCCGACAGCCTGCGTTCGGAAGTCGGACAATTTCTCGCGACCGTGCGCGCCGCCTGAGCCGGCATACGCCTCCCGCGTCGACCGAGGGTTGACGCGGGAGGTCCGGCGCGTCCAAACGCGGCCTCATCCCTGGAGGCCAGCCGATGCCGCCGTTGCTCGCCCTGCCCTTCCCCGCCATCGATCCCGTGGCGGTGGCGCTCGGGCCGATCACCATCAAATGGTACGCCCTGTCCTACATCGTCGGCCTCGTCGGCGGATGGTTCTATGCCCGCCGGCTGGTGGCGGCCGACCGGTACTGGGGCGTCGTGCGCCGCCCCAGCCTCAACGACATCGATGACCTGATCGTCTGGGTCGCCCTCGGCGTCGTCCTCGGTGGCCGCATCGGCTACGTTCTGTTCTACAACCTGCCGCTCTATCTCGACGACCCGCTCGAGATCCTGGCGATCCGCAACGGCGGCATGTCCTTCCACGGCGGCTTTCTCGGCGCCGTGCTGGCGATGGTGCTGTTCGCCCGCTCGCGGAAACTCTCGCCCTACACCCTGCTCGACCTCGCCGCCGTGGTGGTGCCGATCGGCCTGTTCTTCGGCCGCATCGCCAATTTCGTGAATGGCGAGCTCTGGGGCCGCATCGCGCCCGATTTCGCCTATGCCATCGTGTTCCCCACCGGCGGCCCGCTGCCGCGGCATCCGAGCCAGCTCTACGAGGCGCTGACGGAAGGCGCTCTGCTGTTCGTCGTCATGGCGATCGCGGTGCGGAGGTTCGGGTTCCGCAAGCCGGGCCTGCTCGGCGGCATCTTCGTCCTCGGCTACGCCCTGGCGCGCACATTCTGCGAATTCTTCCGCGAGCCCGACCGGCAACTCGGATACCTGTTCGGCACCGGGGACTGGCGCTATGGCGGCATCACCATGGGGATGCTGCTCTGCGTGCCCATGGCCCTGATCGGCATCGCCTATATCGTCCTCGCCGCTCGCGGCGCGACACGGCCGCGCCATCCCGTGGAGGAGGTGGCGCGGGCCGACGCGGCATGACCACGCCGCTCTTCGCCGAGATCCGCGACGAGATCGTCGAATCGGGCCCGATCGGCATCGCCCGCTACATGGCGCTCTGCCTCGGCCATCCTTTCCATGGCTATTACCGCACCCGCGATCCCCTCGGCGCGCGCGGCGATTTCATCACCGCGCCCGAGATCAGCCAGATGTTCGGGGAGCTGATCGGGATCTGGATCGCCGCCACTTGGGCTTCGTCGGATTGGGCTTCGTCGGATCGGGCCTCGACGGCCGCCCCCGGACCTCTCGTCCTGGCGGAACTCGGCCCCGGCCGCGGCACGCTGATGGCGGATGCCCTGCGTGCCCTGGCGCGGGCTGCGCCGGACCTGAGGCCGAGCCTCCACCTCGTCGAGACCAGTCCCGTCCTGCGGGCCGAGCAGGCATCCCGCCTCGCGGCAACGACCCCGAATGGCTCGGCGACGGTTTCCGTGACTTGGCACGACGGGATCGAGACGCTGCCCGACGGGCCGATGATCGTCATCGCCAACGAGTTCTTCGACGCCCTCCCGGTGCGCCAGTTCCAGCGGACGGAGCGCGGCTGGTGCGAGCGCCTCATCGGCCTATCACCGGATGGTGGCCGCCTCGCCTTCGGTCTCGCCGCCGAACCCGACAGGGAGATCGCGGCCGAGGCACCGGTCGGCGTCGTCATGACGGTGCCGGGACCGGCCCTCGATCTCGTGCGGGCCCTGAGCCGCCGGATCGTCGCCCAGGGCGGCGCCCTGCTCGCCGTGGATTACGGCCATGTCCGTCCCGGCTTCGGCGATACGCTCCAGGCGGTGTCGGCGCATCGCTTCACCGATCCGCTGCTCGCGCCCGGCGAGGCGGATCTCACGACCCATGTCGATTTCGCCGCCCTCGCGCGCGCCGCCTCGGCCGAGGGCGCCCGCGTCGACGGTCCGCTCGAACAGGCCGCGTTCCTGGTCAATCTCGGCCTGAATCAGCGCGCCGACCGGCTCAAGCGCGCCGCCACGCCGGAACAGGCGGAGGCGGTCGACGTGGCTCTCGCCCGCCTCACGGCGTCCGGACGGCGTGGGATGGGCAGCCTGTTCAAGGCGGTCGGGATCGCCGATCCGAGACTTCCGCTCCTCGCCGGCTTCGTTCCGTCCGGCTCTGCGTAGTCATCGCGCCCCTGGGCGGTGCCGTCGCGGGATTTGCCGTGATGATGCCTGACGCATAAGAACATTCGCCAGCAACCACCGATTGGCGACCGAGCGAGGGTACGGGCATGAACGTTGTCGATCTCGACAGGGAGACGATCAAACAGGGTCTCGATGCCGGCTCGATCCTGCTCATCGACGTGCGTGAGCCGCATGAATTCGCGGCCGGTCACATTCCCGGCTCCGTCACCCACCCGCTATCGACCTTCGACACCCGCGCTCTGTCGGCCTTGATCTCGGAGGACGGGCGCCGTCCGGTCTTCTCCTGCGCCGCCGGCGTGCGCTCGGTCCACGCTCTGGCCGCCGCGCAATCCGCCGGGCTTTCCGTCGAGGAGCATTACGTCGGCGGATTCAAGGACTGGTATTCCGCCGGGGAAACCGTCGAATCCTGAACCCCGGCCGTCCGGAGCGTGCCCGATCCGAGGGGCTCGCCTGTATTCCACCCCTCAATCCCATCGATCCTCGGGCGATGTGCGGCAACGCACGACATCACGGGAACGGTGCCTTTAGCTCGCAGGGCGCAGGGAAAAGCATCATGATCAAGCGTCCGCTCACCGGATGGTCGTCCGCGATCGTCCTGTCTGCCGTGTTTCTGGCCGTCGCATCTCCGGTTTCCGCCCAGGCGCCCGGCGGGCCGCCCCCCAAGGTGACCACGGCCAAGCCGGTGGTGCGGGAAATCGTCGAGACCGACGTCTATACGGGCCGGTTCGACCCCGTGGAGATCGTCGACGTCCGCGCGCGCGTCACCGGCTATCTCGAGAAGGTCAATTTCGTCGACGGCGCCACGGTGAAGAAGGGCGACCTGCTCTTCGTCATCGATCGCCGGCCCTACAAGGCCTCTCTCGACCAGGCCAAGGCCGCACTCACCTCCGCGCAGGCCGGCCTGAACTTCTCGCAGACCGATCTCGAGCGCGCGCAGACCCTGAGCCGTTCGGGCAACATCTCGGAACAGGTGACCGATCAGCGCCGGCAGGCGTCGCAGACCGCCCAGGCCAATGTCGACAGCGCCGACGCGCAGTTGCGCCAGGCCCAGCTCAACTACGACTTCACCGAAGTCCGGGCCCCGATCTCGGGCCGCATCAGCCAGCGCCTCGTCACCGAGGGCAACATCGTCATCACCGACCAGACCCAGCTGACGACCATCGTCTCCCTCGACCCGATCTATTTCGGCTTCACCGTCGATGAGCGGTCGTTCCTGAAATATCAGGGCTCGCTCGGGATCGGCATGGGCCAGACCCAGAAGGGCAAGGGCGTTCCGATCCTGATCGCGCTCACCAATGAGGCCAAGCCGACCCGCAAGGGCGTCCTCGACTTCGTCGATAACCGAGTCGACAACGCCACCGGCACGGTGCTGCTGCGCGCCACCGTCGAGAACCCGGACGGCTTCATCAAGCCGGGCCTGTTCGGCATCGTCTCGCTTCCGGCGACGAAGCCCTTCCAGGGCATCCTCCTTCCCGACGACGCCATCTCGGCCAATCAGGACAAGCGCATCGTCTACGTCGTCGCCGACGACGGCTCGGTGAGCACCCGCGACGTGAAGCTCGGCCCTAAGGTCGATGGCTACCGCGTGATCCGCGAAGGCCTGAAGGGCGACGAGAACGTGGTCGTCAACGGCCTCTCGCGCGTCCGCCCCGGCGCCAAGGTGACGGCCGAGGCGACCACGCTTCCGCCGAGCCGCACCTGACGCGCGACGCATTTCAAGACCGGCCCCGCCAGCGCCGCTCCCCGTCGAGGGGGGCTTCCGGCGGGTCCGTGACGGCGAACGAAGAAACATTCCCGCAGAGGTGGCCACGGGCTCCTCAGCGGCGAGAGGTTTGACCGATGCGCTTTGCCCACTTCTTCGTCGATCGGCCGATCTTCGCATCGGTGACGTCGATCATCTTCCTGATCCTCGGCTACGTCTCCTACGAGTCGCTGCCCGTGGCGCAATATCCAGAGATCGTGCCGCCGACCGTGGTCGTGCGCGCCTCCTATCCGGGCGCCAATGCCGAGACCGTGGCGGCGACGATCGCGACCCCGATCGAGCAGGAGGTGAACGGCGTCGACAACATGCTCTACATGACGTCGTTGTCGACCAACGACGGCAACATGCAGCTGACCGTCACCTTCAAGGTCGGCACCAACCTCGATATCGCCAACGTGCTGGTGCAGAATCGGCTGTCGGTGGCGCAGCCGCGCCTGCCGCCCGACGTGCGCAACCTCGGCGTGACCGTGCGGAAATCCTCGCCCGATCTGATGATGGTCGTGCACCTGCTGTCGCCCGACAACACCTACGACCAGAACTACCTCTCCAACTACATCTACCTGCGCATCCGTGACGAGCTGCTGCGCCTCGACGGCGTCGGCGACATCACCGTGTTCGGCGGCAGCGAGTACGCCCTGCGCATCTGGCTCGATCCGAACAAGCTCGCCGCCTACGGGCTCTCGACCACCGACGTGATCTCGGCTCTGCAGGAGCAGAACGTCCAGGTCGCCTCCGGCGCCCTCGGCGCGCCCCCGGCGCCCAAGGACAACGCGTTCCAACTCGTGGTCCAGTCCCAGGGCCGCTTCCAGACGCCCGAGGAATTCACCGAGGTCATCGTCAAGGCCAGCGACGGCCGACTGGTGCGGGTGAAGGACATCGCCCGCGTCGAGATGGGGCAGAAGGACTACACCACCCAGTCGTTCCTCAACTCCACCCCCGCCGTCGGCGTCGGCGTGTTCCAGCGCCCCGGCACCAATGCGCTCGAGGCCGCCACGCAGGTGCGGGCGACCATGGAGACGATCAAGAAGAACTTCCCGCCGGGGGTCCAGTACCGGATCGCCTACAATCCGACCGAGTTCATCGAGGAATCTGTCCACGAGGTCTACAAGACCCTGTTCGAGGCCGTGGGCCTCGTGGTCATCGTGGTGCTTGTCTTCCTGCAGAGCTGGCGGACCGCGCTGATCCCGGTGATCGCGATCCCGGTCTCGCTGATCGGCACCTTCGCGGCGATGGAGGCCTTCGGCTTCTCGATCAACAACCTCACCCTGTTCGGGCTGGTGCTCGCCATCGGCATCGTCGTCGACGACGCGATCGTCGTGGTGGAGAATGTCGAGCGCAACATGGCCGAAGGGCTCTCGCCCGGAGACGCCGCGCACAAGACCATGGACGAGGTCGGCGGCGCGGTGCTCGCCATCGCGCTCGTCCTGTCGGCGGTGTTCATTCCGACCGCCTTCATTCCCGGCATTTCGGGGCAGTTCTACAAGCAGTTCGCGCTGACCATCGCGGCCTCGACCATCATCTCGATGTTCAATTCGCTGACGCTGTCGCCCGCCCTCTGCAAGCTGCTGCTCAGGCCGCATCACGAGCATGCCAAGCCGAAATTCTTCCTGACCCGGTTCATCGCCTGGTGCGCCCATCTGTTCAATCGCGGCTTCGAGAAGCTCTCGAACGGCTATGCGGCGACGATCGGCTTCCTGACCGGCCGCATGATCGGCCTGCTCGGCATGATGGTCGTCTATGCGGCGATCATCGCCGGAACGCTGCACGTGGCGACGACGACGCCGACGGGCTTCATCCCGCAGCAGGACCAGGGCTACCTAATCGGCGTCGTCCAGCTGCCGGCCGGCTCGGCGCTGGAGCGGACCACCGCCGTGGTGCGGCGTGCCGCCGACATGGCCCTCAAGGTCGATGGCGTCGCCGATGCCGTCATCATCTCGGGCTTCGACGGCGCGACCTTCACCAACACCACCAATGGCGCCGTGATGTTCCTGGTCCTGAAGGGAGCCAAGGAGCGCGCGACCACCGGCCGGACGGCGGCGGCGATCACCGGCGACGTGTTCAAGGCCACCGCCTCGATCCAGGAAGCGCGTGTCCTGTTCATCCCGCCGCCTCCGGTCCGCGGCCTCGGCACGGGCGGCGGCTTCAAGATGCAGATCGAGAGCCGTCAGAACTCGGCCATCGGCCCGCTGCTCGCGGCCGCCAACGAGGTTCTCGGACAGGCCAATCAGAGCAAGGACGTCCAGCGCGTCTTCACCACCTTCGGCAACGACACGCCTCAGCTCTTCATCGACATCGACCGCACGATGGCGCGGATGCTGAACGTGCCGCTGGCCTCGGTCTTCGCGACGCTGCAGACCAATCTCGGCGGCGCCTACGTCAACGACTTCAACACCTTCGGCCGCATCTACCAGGTCCGTGCGCAGGCCGATGCCGCCTTCCGTCTGGAGAAGCGTGACATCGAGCAGCTCAAGGTCCGCTCCTCTACCGGTGCCCTGGTGCCGATGGGAACGCTGGCCTCGATCCGCGAGATCACCGGCCCGCAGATCGTGCAGCGGTTCAACCTGTTCTACTCGGTCCCGATCCAGGGCGATGCCAAGCCCGGCGTGTCGACCGGCCAGGCCCTCGAAGCCATGGAGAAGATCGCCCAGTCGCTGCCCGAGGGCTACGCCTACGACTGGACCGAGATCGCCTTCCAGCAGAAGGCGACGGGCAATACCGCGATCTACGTTTTCGGTCTCGGCGTGCTCCTCGTCTTCCTGGTGCTGGCGGCTCAGTACGAGTCCTGGGCGCTGCCCCTGGCGATCATCCTCGTGGTTCCGACGGGGGTGCTCTCGGCCCTCGGCGCGGTCCAGTTCCGGGGACAGGACAACAACATCCTGACCCAGATCGGGTTGATCGTGCTCATCGGCCTCGCCGCCAAGAACGCGATCCTGATCGTGGAATTCGCCCACCAACTCGAAGAGACGGAGAAGAAGGGGCCGGTCGCCGCCGCGGTGGAAGCCTGCCGCCTGCGTCTGCGCCCGATCCTGATGACGGCCTTCGCCTTCATCCTCGGTACCGTGCCCCTCGTCATCGCCACCGGCCCCGGCGCCGAGATGCGTCAGGCCCTCGGCACGGCGGTGTGTTTCGGGATGATCGGCGCGACCTTCTTCGGTCTGTTCCTGACGCCGGTCTTCTACGTGGCGATCCGCAGGATCCTGATCTGGGTCGCGCGCAAGCGCGGCAAGGATCCGCACGATACGACACCCGACACGCACGATCCCCACGCCACGCCGACACATGCGTGAGACAACGGGCTCCGGCACGCGCGACGGCGTGCCGGAGCCACGCAAAAGGGGTTGCGCATGGGGGACCGTGAAGCTAAGACCCCTCAGCCCTTCACGGGGCGTCGGAACGTAGCGCAGCCCCGTCGGCGCACTGGTCCTCGGACCGGGTGTCGGGTCTGATCCCTACGGTTTCGGTGAAATTCGGAGCGGGTTTCGACGGAGTATAGCGCAGCCCGGTAGCGCACCTGTCTGGGGGACAGGGGGTCGCAGGTTCAAGTCCTGCTACTCCGACCAATAAAACGCAGTGACGTCGGCTCGAGGGCCGGTATCCACCGCTCTGACGTTCAAGGCCGGGGTGTGCCACCCCGGCCTTTTTCGTGTCCGGTCGATAAGGTGGTTTGCCGCCGGCTCCATGAGGATCGGCGTTCGGCCATCATGTGACTGGGAAGCGCCTCTGTTCCGGTCGGAGCCGTCGCGCCGCCGTGGCTGGCGCGAGCCCGGCAGGCGGCGCGGCCTCAGGCCGTTGCCGCCATGCTGAACGTCGCGCCGATGGTTTCGTCACCGCGCCAGACCACGCGGCAGACTTCCATCCCCGCCATGCAGGCCGAATGCAGGATGAAGGTGTCGGGGACCAAGGCCGTTTCCGGAAGGGTGACCCGAACACCCGACGCCGAGATGTCATAGACGATGCACGGAAGCGTCGTGTGTTCATCGATGGCAATGAGACCGGCCTCGTCCTTGCGCCGCCTCTCATCAATCCGACGCTCGCTCATGGGGACCTCGTAGCTTCCGAAGTCCCGAGCTTGGTCTAAAGCCTACCAAGGAACCACGAGCACGATGCATCAAATGCGATGGATCGCGCTTTTATACCGGCACGTCGGAGACTTAACGCATCGTCGCGGAGACGATTTTCCGGACGATGCGATGGCCTTTCGAGGGTCGATCGTCCGGTTCGAAACCGGGCTCCCGGTTTCGGGATGCGGCGCTAGAAAAAGATCGGCCGCGCGGTCGCGTTGTGTTCGGCCAGGGTCGCCCCCGTTGCCGGGTCGATCTCCTTCAGCACCGCATCGTAGCCCCAGAGATCGGCGAGATGCTGCAACACCTTGCGGGCATCGTCGGCCTGGAGCGTGATGCGGTTCAGCGCCTTGTGATGGACGATGAGGCGGCGATCGCCTTCGAGGTCCACGTCGACCACCTCGATATCGGGATCGAGCCAGGCGACGTCGTATTGGCGGGCGAAGGACCGGCGCATCTTGCGGTAGCCGCGCTCGTCGTGGATCGCCTCCACGCGCATTTCCGACTCGTCGGGATCGTCGACCACGTGGAACAGGCGCATGTCGCGCATGAGCTTGGGCGACAGGAACTGCGCGATGAAGCTCTCGTCGCGGTAATTCGCCCAGATGTCACGCAGGGTCGCCATCGCGTCGCCGGTGCCGGCGATCTCGGGGAACCATTGCCGATCCTCCTCCGTCGGCTGTTCCACGATGCGGGCGATGTCCTGCATCATGGCAAAGCCGATGGCATAGGGATTGTGCCCGCCATAGCCGCGCTCGTTGTAGTTCGGCTGGCGAATGACGTTGGTGTGCGAGGTCAGGAATTCGAGATAGGCGGCTTCGCCGATCAGGCCCTTCTCGGAGAGCGAGTTCATGATCCGGTAGTGGCAATAGGTGGCGCAGCCCTCGTTCATCACCTTGGTCTGACGCTGGGGATAGAAATACTGCGCCACGAGGCGGACGATCCGCAGGATCTCGCGCTGCCACGGCCGCAGCCGCGGCGCCGCCTTCTCGAGGAAATAGAGCAGGTTCTCCTGCGGCAGTTCCAGCAGCGCCTTCCGGCGCTCAAGGGCGACGTCGGGCCGCGCGCCGGCGGATTTCTGCGGCAGGGTGCGCCAGAGGTCGTTGTAGATCTGTTCGCCGTGCTCGGCCCGCTCGCGCTCGCGGCGCTGCTCCGAGGCGAGGTCGGGCCGCTTCTTGCGCGGATAGCGATGGACGCCCTGGCTCATCAGCGCATGCGCGGCATCGAGCACCTGCTCGACCGCATGATGGCCGTAGCGCTCCTCGCAGCGGGAGATGAAGCCCTTGGCGAAATCGAGGTAATCGAGGATGCCCTCGGCATCGGTCCATTGCTTGAACAGGTAGTTGTTCTTGAAGAAGTGGTTGTGACCGAAGGCGGCGTGCGCGATCACCAGAGTCTGCATCGTCGCCGTGTTCTCCTCCATGATGTAGGAGATGCACGGATCGGAATTGATGACGATCTCGTAGGCGAGCCCCATCATGCCGCGGCGATAGCTGGCCTCGTGCTGGGCGAAGTGCTTGCCGAACGACCAGTGCTTGTAGAAGAGCGGCATGCCGATCGAGGCATAGGCGTCGAGCATCTGCTCCGCGGTGATGATCTCGATCTGGTTCGGGTACCAGGACAGGCCCAGTTCCTCGCCGGCGATCTTCTCGCAGGCATCGTGGATGCGGCGGACCGTTTCGAAATCCCAGTCGTTGCCGGTGAAGAGCGGCTGCTGGCCGCCGGACACGACCTGCGGATTCGGGCGGATGATGCTGCCGACCATGATCGTCGTCTCTCCCAGCTCTCCGGTCCACGTCCCCCGACGA
This sequence comes from Methylobacterium sp. 77, assembly GCF_000372825.1. Classification (NCBI taxonomy): domain Bacteria; kingdom Pseudomonadati; phylum Pseudomonadota; class Alphaproteobacteria; order Hyphomicrobiales; family Methylobacteriaceae; genus Methylobacterium; species Methylobacterium sp. 77. Next base: position 2,355,012 of record NZ_KB910516.1, read on the forward strand.
GGGAGCCGCGCGCCGCTGCGGTCTACGCTTCGGCTTCCGCCCTGGCGTCCTTGCGGCCGAACAATTCGCGGAACACCGGATAGATGTCGCGCCGATGATTGACCTTGCGCATGGCGATGGCGCCGCCCGATTTGGCGAGGCCTTCATAGGTGCGCCACAGGGTGGTGCGGTGCTCGACGAAGCCGGCGCGCGGGCCGTTCTCGTCGCCGACTTCGAGATAGGCGAAGTGCTGGCAGGCGGGCAGGATGTGAGCCCGCAGAAGCTCGGTCGAGGTCGGGCCGTCGCTCGAGACGTTGTCCCCGTCCGAGGCCTGCGCGGCGTAGATGTTCCAGTCGTCCGGGCTGTAGCGCTCGGTGATGACGCGCTTCATCTCCACGAGGGCCGAGGAGACCAGCGTCCCGCCGGTCTCGCGGGAGCCGAAGAAGGTTTCCTCGTCCACCTCCGTCGCCTTGTCGGTGTGGCGGATGAAGACGATCTCCACGTGGCGGTAGCGCCGGGTCAGGAAGATGTGCAGCAGGATGTAGAAGCGCTTGGCGAGGTCCTTCATGTGCTCGGTCATCGAACCCGAGACGTCCATGAGGCAGAACATCACCGCCTGCGCGATGGGGCGCGGATAGGGCTCGAAGCGCCGGTAGCGCAGGTCGATCGGATCGACATAGGGAATGCGCCGGGTGCGCTCGCGCAGGGCCTCCAGGGCGAGCATCATGTCCGGGAGCAGCGGATCGGCCTCGTCCGACCTGGCGATGCGGGCTTCGAGGTCGGCGATCTCGTCGGGCTTCGGCCGCTTCAGGGCGATGCGGCGCGACATCGAATTGCGCAGGGTGCGCGTCAGCGCGAGGTTGGCGGGCGAGCCGGAGACGGTGTAGCCGGCGCGGCGCAGGCCTTCCGTCTCGACGATCGAGAGGCGGCGCTTGGCGAGGTCGGGCAATTCGAGGTCTTCGAGGAAGAGTTCGAGGAACTCGTCGCGCGTCAGCACGAAGTGGAACGCGTCCTCGCTGTTCTCCGAGCCTTCTCCGCCCTCCCCCGAGCCTTTGCCGCCTCCGCCGCCCGGTGGACGCTCGATGCGGTCGCCCTCCACATAGGTCTTGTTGCCGGGCAGGATGTAATCGTGAAGGCCGGTGCCGGATTGGCGGCTGAAGCGCGGCTCGCGGACGCCGTCGCCGGGGACGGTGACGCGGCCATCCTTGCCGAGATCCTTGATATCTTTCTCGCGGGCGGATTCTCGCACCGCGCGCTGAGCCATGTCCTTCACGCGGCGCAGGAAGCGCTGGCGGTTCGGAAGGCTCTTGCCTCCTGGATTCAACCGACGGTCGACGATGTGCATCCGGTGTCTTCGTCCTCGCCCTCAAGACCTTACAGGTTCGTTCGGCAGGTTCACTCGAGAGACCCGGTCGGTGAACAGGGCCGGCGGGAGGAAGCGTCCGCCGGCCGGTTCGCCACTGCAGCCCCTCGATGAGGCATCATCGTGTCCCAAAACCGGTTCCCACGTCCCGGGACGATGCCCTAGCCCGCCTGCTTCACCCTCATGTACCACTCGACCAGGCGGCGGACCTGCCGCTCGGTGTAGCCGCGCGCCACCATGCGATCGACGAACTCGCCGTGCTTCTTCTCCGTGTCGCCATCCTTCTTCGAACCAAACGAGATGACGGGCAGCAGTTCCTCCACCTGGCTGAACATCCGCCGCTCGATCACCTCGCGCAGCTTCTCGTAGGACGTCCATGAGGGGTTGCGGCCGCCGTGCTGGGCCCGCGAACGCAGGGCGAACTTCACCACTTCGTTGCGGAAATCCTTCGGATTGGCGATGCCGGCCGGCTTCTCGATCTTGGTGAGTTCCTGGTTGAGGAGCTCGCGGTTGAGGAGCTGTCCGGTCTCGGAATCCTTAAAGTCCTGGTCCTCGATCCAGGCATCGGCATAGTCGATGTAACGGTCGAACAGGTTCTGGCCGTAATCGTGGTAGGATTCGAGATAGGCCTTCTGGATCTCGTGCCCGATGAATTCGGCGTAGCGCGGCGCGAGTTCGGTCTTGATGAATTCGAGGTAGCGCTTCTCGGTCTCCGGCGGCAGCTGCTCCCGGCGCAGGGCCTGTTCCAGCACGTACATGAGATGCACGGGATCGGCAGAGACTTCCGTGGTGTCGTGGTTGAACGTCGCCGCCATGACCTTGAAGGCGAAACGGGTCGAGATGCCGTCCATGCCTTCGTCGACGCCGGCGGAATCCTTGTATTCCTGCATCGAGCGGGCGCGGGGGTCGACCTCGCGCAAGGACTCGCCGTCATACACCCGCATCTTCGAGAAGGCGTTGGAATTGGCATGCTCGCGCAGGCGCGAGAGCACCGAGAAGCGGGCCAGCATCTCCAACGTGCCGGGCGCGCAGGCGGCCTCGGCTAGTTCGGAGCCGGAGACGAGCTTCTCGTAGATCCGCTGCTCTTCGGTGACCCGCAGGCAGTACGGCACCTTGATCACGTAGATACGGTCGATGAAGGCTTCGTTGTTCTTGTTGGTCTTGAAGGTCTGCCACTCGGATTCGTTCGAGTGGGCGAGAATGATCCCGGTGAAGGGAATCGCGCCGATATTCTCTGTGCCGACGTAATTGCCCTCCTGCGTCGCGGTGAGCAGGGGATGCAGCATCTTGATCGGCGCCTTGAACATCTCGACGAATTCGAGAACGCCCTGGTTCGCCCGGTTGAGGCCGCCCGAATAGGAATAGGCATCGGGGTCGGCCTGGGACAATGTCTCGAGCCTGCGGATATCGACCTTGCCGACGAGGCTGGAGATGTCCTGGTTGTTCTCGTCGCCCGGCTCGGTCTTGGCGATGCCGATCTGGCGCAGGCGCGAGGGACGAACCTTGATGACCTTGAACTGCGAGATGTCGCCGTTGAACTCGTCGAGGCGCTTCAGGGCCCAGGGGCTCATCAGGCCGGTGAGACGGCGGCGGGGGATGCCGTAGCGCTCCTGGATCTCCGCGCCCATCACCTCCGGGTCGAACAATCCGAGGGGGCTCTCGAAGACCGGAGACACCTCGTTGCCGGCCTTCAGCACGTAGATCGGATGCACTTCCATCAGCGCCTTGAGGCGCTCGGCCAGGGAGGACTTGCCGCCGCCGACGGGGCCGAGAAGGTAGAGGATCTGCTTGCGCTCCTCCAACCCCTGCGCCGCGTGCCGGAAGAACGAGACGATCCGCTCGATCGTCTCCTCCATGCCGTAGAATTCGGAGAAGGCGGGGTAGACCCGGATCGTCCGGTTCATGAACACCCGGCCGAGACGAGCGTCCCTGGCGGTGTCGACGAATTCCGGCTTGCCGATCGCATCGAGGATGCGCTCGGCCGCGGTGGCGTACATCAGGGGTTCGTCGCGGCAGGCCTCAAGGAATTCGGAGAGGCTCATCTCCGTGTCGCGGCGCGCCTCGTAACCACGGGCAAAGCTCTGAAACAGGTCGTTCGTCGATGGCATTGGCATCCCGATCCCTTCACGACTGACGTAGCTTCATCCTGTCTCGGGTTTGATGCAACTGACAGGCCCAGTTTTGTCGCAGTGCGGTCGCGACAACAAACGGGCGTGGGAAGCGTGCCACAGTCAGGCGCCCGGCGGAGGGACATGCGACCGCCGGGCTCCTCCGTGTGGGGGTGAATTCAGCGGCCGATCACAGGTCGGTGCCGCCCTTCTTCGTGCTGTCGCCACCCTTCGTCGCCGCACCGCCGACGGTGATGTTGATCGTCTGGGTGCTGGTCTTGCCGTCGGCCTTCTTGACCTCGATCACGACCTCGTCGGATCCGGTGTAGCCGTCCTTGCTCTGGTAAAAGACGCCCGTCGCGGCGGTCTTCTTGTTCGGACATTTGTGGCTCGCCGGGGTGGTGACGCTGCCGGTCTTGGTGATGAGCGATCCGTTCTTGGGCGACGTGCTGATGCGGATCTCCGGCATGGAGCCCGGCTTGCAATCGTCCTTCAGGTTCGAGGCGATGAGGATGCGGACGCTCTTGCCGGGGGCGGCGGTTTCGGAGCGGTTCGCCGTCTCCTGGGCCAGGGCCGGGACGCCAGCGAGGCCGAGAATCAGGCCGGCTGCGAGAAGGGCGTTCGATTTGACGGCGTACATCGGGAGGTCTCCGGTGATGCCTGGCGACCTTGTGGGCTGACGTGCTCGTGGCTGCCTTGGCCCGATGCATGTGGGAAGGGCGGAGCCCGCCGTCGAGGGCGGCAACGGCTTTCGTTCGATCGCCGAGGCTTTGCGGGGTAGGACCCTTAAGCCACGTCCGGCGGATCACGCAGCAGGTTCAGGGCATCGCGGCAGGCATGGAGATCGTCCAGGACGGCCAGCAGCACCTGCCGGTCCGCGTCTCGACGCTCATCGCCGGCAAAGACGGGCGCGGCCTCGTCGTCGGATTCCGCCTCCCCGGCCTCGAGATCCCGCGAGGTCGGCGCCGCCACCTCGGCCTCGCCGCGTCCCACCGACTGGACGAATCGGATGCCGTTCTCCTTGAGGACGCGCTGCGCGCCCCGGATGGTGTAGCCCTGGTCGTGGAGCAGGCGCCGGATGCCCTTGATCAGGTCGACATCCTCGGGGCGGTAATAGCGTCGCCCACCCGCGCGTTTCACGGGCCTGATCTGGACGAACTTGGTCTCCCAGAAGCGAAGGACGTGCTGCGGCACGTCGATCTCGTCGGCCACTTCGCTGATCGTCCGGAAGGCGCCGGGTCGCTTCTCGCCAGTGTCGCGACTTTCCATCAGACCCGGGACGCTCCGCGCGAAGAGGCCATCCCCGCCGGGGGCCGTGTCGGTCGGAACCTTCGCTGCCAGCGACATCGATAGCCTCAATCGTCGTCTTGTTCCGCGACGCCGTTCACGCCGTTGATCCGGGACTTGAGCACGTTCGACGGCTTGAACACCATGACCTGACGCGGCTCGATGGCCACTTCGACACCGGTCTTGGGGTTGCGACCGACGCGACGGCCCTTGCCGCGCACGACGAAGGACCCGAACGACGAGAGCTTCACCGTTTCACCCGAGGCGAGGCAGGTGCAGATTTCCGACAACACGGTCTCGACCAGCGCCGCGGATTCGGTCCGCGACAACCCGACCTGCTGATACACGGCCTCGCTCAGATCGGCGCGCGTCACCGTCTTCCCTGCCATGCGTCATTCCCCAAGCGATTCGTATTTTCTGGCGTATCTGTATGATTGCGCACGCTAATCTGCGTTTGCTCCGCGGTCAACCGACGTTGGCCGCGAACCTTGGCCGCGCCGCGACGGTGACGTCGCAGGCTCACCAGCGGATGAGCGCGGCGCCCCAGGTGAAGCCGCCGCCGATGGCCTCGATCATGACGAGGTCGCGGCGCTTGATTCGACCGTCCTTGCGGGCGGTGTCGAGGGCGAGCGGGATGGAGGCCGCGGAGGTGTTGCCGTGCCGGTCGACGGTGAGGACGACCTTGCTCCGGTCGATGCCGAGCTTGTCCGCCGAGGCCTCGATGATGCGCCGGTTCGCCTGGTGCGGCACGAACCAGGTGAGGTCGCCTGCGCTGGTCCCCGTAGCCGCGAAAGCGTCGGCGATGACATCCGTCACCGAGCCTACCGCGAAACGGAAGACCTCCTTGCCCTCCATGCGCAGGTAGCCCGTCGTCCCTGTGGAGCCGGGGCCGCCATCGACATAGAGCTTGTCGCGGTGTTTTCCGTCCGAGCGCAGATGGCTGGTGAGGACGCCGCGATCGTCGCTCGTCCCCTCGCCGTCCTGGGCTTCGAGCACGATCGCGCCGGCGCCGTCGCCGAACAGGACGCAAGTCGTGCGGTCTTCCCAGTCGAGGATGCGCGAGAACGTCTCGGCGCCGACCACGAGGGCGCGGCGCACGCTACCGCTCGTCAGGAATTTGTCGGCGGTGGCGACACCGTAGACGAAGCCGGCGCAGACCGCCTGGATATCGAAGGCGAAGCCCGACCGGATGCCGAGTCCGGCTTGGATCTGGGTCGCCACCGAGGGGAAGGTGTGGTCCGGCGTGGAAGTCGCGCAGATGACGAGGTCGATGTCGTCCGGGCCGAGCCCCGCATCCTCCAGGGCCGCCGCGGCCGCCTTGATCCCCAGCGTCGACGTGGTCTCGCCGGCATCCGCGAGGTAGCGCTGGCGGATGCCCGTGCGCTGAACGATCCACTCGTCGGAGGTGTCGACGGTCTTCGCCAGCTCTTCGTTGGTCACGAGGCGGGCGGGCAGGGCCGAGCCCGTCCCCACCACTACGGAGCGTGTAACCGCCATGTCAGATCCGATCCCGCATCGACCACCTCATGCGGAGGCGGCCATGGGCGTGAGTTCGAGCATGTCGCGAATGGTCCGCATCAGGTCGTGCCGCGCCATATCGTGCGCGAGATCGACGGCCGCTGCAAAGCCATGGGCGTCTTCGGAGCCATGGCTCTTGATAACGATGCCCTCGAGACCGAGGAAGACGCCGCCATTGGCCCGGCTGGGGTTCATCTTGTCGCGCAGGGCCTTGAAGGCCTGACGGGCGAAGAAATAGCCGATCTTCGCCGACAGGGTCCGGCTCATGGCCGCGCGCAGGTAGCTGCCGATCTGCTTGGCGGTGCCTTCCGCGGTCTTCAGGGCGATGTTGCCGGTGAAGCCTTCGGTGACCACCACGTCGACGGTGCCCTTGCCGAGGTCGTTGCCCTCGACGAAGCCGTGATAGGTGAGGTTCGGCAATTCGGTCTCGCGCAGGCGCCGCGCGGCTTCCTTCACCGCCTCGTTGCCCTTCATCTCCTCGGTGCCGACATTGAGCAGGCCCACCGTCGGCTTGTCGAGGTCGAACACGATCCGGGCCATGGCGGCGCCCATCAGGGCCATCTCGACGAGATGCTCCGCATCGGTGCCGATCGTGGCACCGACATCGAGCACGACGCTCTCGCCGCGCACGGTCGGCCACAGGCACGCGATGGCCGGGCGCTCGATGCCGGCCAGCGTCTTCAGACAGATCTTCGACATCGCCATGAGCGCGCCGGTATTGCCGGCCGAGACGGCCGCATCGGCCTCGCCGTCCTTCACCGCCTGGATCGCCCGCCACATCGAGGATTTGCCACGGCCCGAGCGGACGGCCTGGCTCGGCTTCTCGTCCATGGAGATCGCCACGGTCGTGTGACGGATCTCGACGGCGCCCTTCAGGCGCGGCTCGGCCGCGACCAGGGGCGTGAGGATCGCCTCGTCCCCGAACATGAGGAACGTCATTTCGGGATGGCGCTCGCGTGCGATGGCGGCGCCGGGCACCACGGTCGAGGGACCGTGATCGCCGCCCATGGCGTCGAGCGAGATGCACACTCTTTGGGACATGCGGTTCGGCCGGAGGCCTCTTTCAGGACGGACAGACTCTTCTTTCCGAAGAGCCGATGGGACACCCTTCGGCGCGAATGGAGGCGCGAAGGGAAGGACGAGAGGGATGGGCCCATATCGACGGGGCCCTTCCTCGGCGCGGCGGAAAATAGCGGTTCGCGCCCAACGGGCAAACGAAATCTCAGCTTTTCCGGAATCGGTGTCGCGACCCCGGCCCTCGGCCCCGCGACATCGAGGGCATTGGCCGGGGATCGGGCCGAGGCTCAGTCGCCGTCGCGCTTCAGGGTCTTGAGGATGGCGAGCGGAGATTCCTGCTCTTGCGTGACCGGCTCGAAGTCGATGCCGGGCTTGCGCGGATAGGGGTCCAGGCCGAGCGCCAGGAATTCCGCGGTAACCTGTCCGAGATCGATCGTGCCGTTGACGATCGAATCCGGGGTATCGGCTTCCTCGTCGACGACGTCCTTCTTCGGTTCGCGATCGCTGAATACGATCTCGACGGGCTCGGACACCTCCGCCTCGAACGGCTCGAGGCTGATCGTGCAGACCTGGGTGACGACGGCCGTGACCGTTCCGGTGATGACGAGCCGCGCGGGCGTTCCGCTCCATTGCAGCCTGCCGACGAGGTCGCGGATGGCGGGGATGCGGAAGTCCGCCGCGAGCGCCGTCTCTTCCTCCGGCGTTGCGTCGATGACGATTCCCGCCCTGTCCCTGGGCAGCCGGTCGACCCGGAATGGCCGCGACAAGGGCCCGGCCGTCGACTTTGCCGTCATGTCAGATGCCTTCCGATCGAATGTCATTCAGGGGGGAGGGAAAGCCCGGCCCGCGCGAGACGAGGGTGTCGAGGTCGCAGGCGTTGAGCATCTCGACGCTCGCGAGGACGTAGCGCGCGAGGCCGGCGCCCGTCTCCGGCGTTTCCGTCCCGATGACGTTGCGCGCCAGGGCCGCCTTCAAGCCATCCTCGTCCCTCGCATCGAGGGCTCCGTCATAGCCGGCAGCCCGCCCATAGAAGGCCGCTCCCAATTTCTTCATGCGTTTGGGCACGCCGAAATCGCCGACGCCGAGTTCGCGAAGCGAGGCATCGAGCTGGAGGAAGACCGCATTGATCAGATCCTGGGCGATGTCCGCCGCCGGCGGCGGAAGCTGGTTCATCCGGCGCAGGACCAGGATCACGTGCAGGCTCAAACACTCGAAACGGCCCTCGACGGTGTCGGGGACGTTGAGATGCGTATAGAGGCCGGGCGCCCGCGAAGCCTCGTTGATCCGCAGGTGCAAAGCCTCGACGATGCTGGCGCGGGCGGAGCTGCGCCGAAAGAAACGCCCGATCATGCCGTCCACCGGGTGCGTGAGAGGTGTGGCCGAGCTTGCCTTGTCAAAACCATAACCCCGCGGTACGGCAACCGGCGGCCACGGCGCAAGCTCCACCGGAACGTCAAGGTGGGGATCGGCGCCAGGGTATCAAGTTCAAGCGTCGTGTTGTCTCAACGGATCAAGGGTGGCTGATGTCGCGCCGTTTCGTCTCGTCGATCAGCCGTCTTGCCGTCATCGGCCTCGTCGGCGTGGGAATCTCCGGCTGTATCGGTGAGGACCTCCGCCACGGATACCAGATCGACCAGGCCGCACTCGCCACGGTGAAGCCGGGCATGAGTGCCGAGCAGGTCCTTCAGATCCTCGGCACGCCCTCCACCGTGTCCACGGTCGGCAACAAGACCTGGTATTACATCACCCAGAATTCGCGCCGCACGGTGCTGTTCCTCGGTGAGCGGGTGGAAGACCAGAAGGTCACCACGATCTATTTCAACGGCGGTTTCAAGGTCGAGCGCGTGGCTCTCTACGGGCTGCAGGACGGCAAGGTGTTCGACTTCATCGAGCGCACGACGCCGACCAGCGGCGCCGACCGCGCCTTCCTCGGCCAGCTCTTCCGCGGCCTGACCAAGTACGAGCCCTTCGGCAGCGGCTCCGGCACCAGCGTCGTGCCGGGAGCCCGGAACGGCCTGTAACACCAAGACTCCATGAGCCTGGTTCAAAGATCAGGCTCATGGAAGTCCGGTACGACCCGCTCCACGCGGGCCATGAAAAAAAGCCGCGCTGCCCATGGGGCGCGCGGCTTTTTTTATCTCGCCCAACGGCGTCGAAGGGAAATTCCTAGGCTGCCGCCTTGCGGGCGATGGCGGCGAGCGCCTCGCGCGGGTCGATGCGTCCGTCATAGAGCGCGCGGCCGGTAATGGCGCCGGCCAGCATCGCGCAATCGGGCTCGAGCAGGCGATGAACGTCCTCGATCGAGGCCAGACCGCCCGAGGCGATCACCGGGATGGTGACAGCCTCGGCGAGGCCGAGGGTCATCTCGATGTTGAGGCCCTTGAGAATGCCGTCGCGGGCGATGTCGGTGTAGATGATCGCCGCGACGCCGGCATCCTCGAACCGGCGCCCGAGTTCCTCGGCCGTCGTGCTCGACGTCTTCGCCCAGCCTTCCACCGCCACCCGGCCGTCCTTGGCATCGATCCCGACGGCGATCTTGCCGGGGAATAGCCGCGCTGCTTCGCGCACGAAAGCGGGGTCGCGCACGGCGGCCGTGCCGATGATGACCCGGCTGACGCCCTTCTCGATCCAGCCCTCGACCGTCCGCATCTCGCGGATGCCGCCACCGAGCTGAACCGGAAGGTTGGTGCGATCGAGGATGGCGTCGACGGCGGAGGCGTTCATCGGCGCGCCGGCGAAGGCACCGTCGAGATCGACCACGTGAAGCCAGGAGAAGCCCTGCTCCTCGAAGACGCCGGCCTGAGCGGCCGGGTCGTCGCTGAACACGATGGCCTGGGCCATGTCGCCCTGGACGAGGCGAACGCAACGCCCTTCCTTCAGATCGATCGCCGGAAACAGGATCACGGTGGGTGTCGCCTTCTGAATATCGATGAGCGGGTCGGTCGCGCTACGGGCGCCAACGCAGGAAGTTCGCGATCAGCGCCAGACCGAGATGCTGACTCTTCTCGGGGTGGAACTGGGTGCCGGCGACATTGTCCCGAGCCACGAAGGCCGTGACCGGGCCGCCATAGTCGCTCTCGGCGACGACATCCTCCCGGTTCACCGGGGCGAGGGCAAAACTGTGCACGAAATAGGCGTGAAGCCCAGTCTCGCCGGTGGGAATGCCGTCGAGAAGGGCATGCTCACGCTCCGGCCGCAGGGTGTTCCATCCCATATGCGGGACTTTGAGGTGCGGGTCCGATGGCCGGATCGGACCGACATCGCCGGCGATCCAGCCGAGACCGGGCGTGGTCTCGTATTCGAGGCCGCGGCTGGCCAGGAGCTGCATGCCGACGCAGATGCCGAGGAAGGGACGGCCTCGCCCATGCGCCGCGTGGGTCATCGCCTCGACCATGCCGGCGACGGAATCGAGGCCCTGGCGGCAATCGGCATAGGCACCAACGCCGGGCAGCACGACGCGGTCGGCGCTCGCGACCACGTCCGGATCGCTGGTGACGACGATGCGGGTGGTGCTCAAGCCGGCTTCCTTGCCGGCGCGCTCGAAAGCCTTGGCCGCCGAATGAAGGTTGCCCGACCCGTAATCGATGATCGCAACGGTTTCGGACATCACGAACGACGGGGCTCGGCGAAGGGGAACATGCCGATGGCGGATTCGGCCGGACGCGTCGCGGCGGCGGAATAGGCGCTCGGACCGGGACGGATCGCGGAGGGCGCGGCGAGCCAGCGGTTCACCGCCTTGACCTCGGCCTCCTCGATGGAATGGGCGACGACGGCGTCTCGGGCCGGCCTGTCACGCCTCGCATAGGTCCAGCGGCGCAGGCTCGACGCCTCCATTCCCACCAGAAGGAGGAGGAGCACGGTGATGAGAAAGCCCGCGAACGTGCTCAAGCCGAGGACGCGCCCGGCAAAAGCCGCGCCCGCGAGCAGGGCGAGCACGCCGAGTCCCGCGAGCCAGAGCCGATGGAACAGGAACCAGACCGGGCCGAAGACGAAGGCCCGCAGCGAGAACCCGTCCGGGACCAGGATCGCCCGGTCGAGTCCGTGCGATTCGCCCGCGATGGCGTCCGAAGGCAGATGAAACGTGTAGGTCCGCATGCGTTCTCCGCCTCTTACCGCCCTCGACAGCCCTACAGCGAACCCTTCGTCGAGGGGATGCGTCCGTCTTCACGCGGATCGACCGCAACGGCTTTCCGCAAGGCACGGGCCAAGCCCTTGAAGCAGCTCTCTGCAATATGGTGTGCGTTGTCGCCGTACAACGTCTCGACGTGCAACGTAATGCCGGCATTCATCGCGAAGGCCTGAAACCACTCACGTACCAGTTCGGTGTCGAACTGGCCGATCTTCTCCGCCTTGAACGTGGTGCGGAAGACCAGGAACGGACGACCGGAAATGTCGATCGAGACCCGCGTCAGCGCCTCGTCCATCGGCATGTGGATATCGGCGTAGCGGGCGATCCCGCGCTTGTCGCCGAGCGCCTTGGCGAAAGCCTGGCCGAGGGCGATGCCGGTATCCTCGACGGTGTGGTGATGATCGACATGGAGATCGCCGGTCACGTCGGCCTCCACGTCGAACAGACCGTGCCGGGCGAAGAGCTCCAGCATGTGATCGAAGAAGCCGACTCCTGTGGAGATCGTGGCCTTGCCGGTCCCGTCGAGGCCGAGGGACACGGTGACGTCGGTCTCCGCCGTGCGGCGGCTGATGCTCGCGGAGCGCATCGCTGATGGTTCGCTCATGGTTCGAAGGACCCGTGGAAAGCCGTTGCCTCGCGCGCCGGCTCGATCAGGTGAACGCCACTTTTCGAGCCGATGCCACTGAAACCCGGCACGAGGACCGAGTTCGGATAGCGAGAATGATGCTCTAGAGGCAAAAGCCTTTCGCTGGAAAGGCCCCGCTCGCGAATGCGCGCCCGCAATCAGGCGCCGAGGACGCGGCCCGCCACGGCATCGAGCTTCGCCAGCAGCGCGGGGTCGCGGTGCGACGGTGCCGTCATGATCGCCCCATCGAGGGCGCGATGCGAGCCCGCCGGGCATTCCTCGCGCTCGGCCGGGAAGTCGCGGGCGATGCGCGAAACGAGGCGAGCCGCCTTATCGGCATTCGCGCGCGCGACGGCGACGACGGAAGCCACGTCGACATCGGCATGGCCGGGGTGCCAGCAATCGAAATCCGTCACCATCGCGATGGTGGCGAAGGTGATTTCCGCCTCGCGGGCGAGCTTGGCCTCCGGCATGTTGGTCATGCCGATGACGTCATAGCCGAGGCCCTTATAGGTGCGCGACTCGGCAAAGGACGAGAATTGCGGGCCTTCCATGCAGACATAGGTCCCGCCGCGATGGATCGGCAGATCCTCGGCCGCGGCGGCGGCGACGATCCGGGCCTGCAGGGCGGGACCGACCGGGTGGGCGAACGGCACATGCGCCACGCAGCCATTGCCGAAGAACGAGGATTCCCGGCCGTGCGTGCGGTCGACGAACTGGTCCACGAGGACGAACAGGCCCGGATGGAGCTCGCTCCTGAACGAACCGCAGGCCGAGATCGAGACGATGTCGGTGACGCCGGCCCGCTTCATCGCGTCGATATTGGCGCGGTAGTTGATGCCGGAGGGGGACAGCCGGTGACCGCGTCCGTGGCGCGCCAGGAACACCACCTTGGTCTCGCCGATCCGGCCGATGCGCAGGGAATCCGACGGCTCGCCCCAGGGGGATTCGACCGCCTCTTCGCGGATGTCTTCCAGGCCCGGCAGATCGTAGACACCGGATCCGCCCATCACGCCGAGCACTGCTGCGGTCATGCCGAATCTCCTGTCGCATTCTCGCGGCCGCACCTGACGGGCCGCGTCCATGGAAACGAAAACGGGCCCGCACAGCGAGCCCGTTCGTCGTGAACCGCCTTTAATGGGCTCAACTGGTCTTGTGAAGCTCCGGCTGCAGGCCGTGAGCCTCGCCGCCCACATCCGCCCAGACCTTCTTCTTCACGTAGTAGAGCAGGCCGGACAGGATGATGAGGAACAGGATCACCCGGAAGCCCAGGGCCTTGCGCGCCTCCATATGCGGCTCGGCCGCCCAGAACATGAACGCCGCCACGTCGTGGGAATATTGCTCCACCGTCTCGGGCACGACGGGGTTGCCGTCGGCGCCCTTGGCGTAGCTCACCTGACCGTCGCTCAGGGGCTTGGCCATGGCGATGAGGTGGCCGGGATAGTACTTGTTGTAGTTGGTGCCCGCCGGGACATCCATTCCCTTCGGGGCGTCCTCGTAGCCGTTGAGCACCGCGTGGATGTAGTCCACGCCCTGCTCAGAATAGCCGATGAAGGGCATCGCATCGAAGACGAAGTTCGGGAAGCCGCGCTCATAGGTGCGGGCCTTGGCCAGCACCGAGAAATCGGGCGGAGCCTTGCCGCCATTGGCGGCGGCGGCGGCCTTCTCGTTCGGGAAGGGCGCCGGGAAGGCGTCGGCCGGGCGACCGGGCCGCTCGAACATGTCGCCGGAATCGTTCGGGCCGTCCTTGACCTTGTACTCGGCGGCCAGGGCCTTGACCTGAGGTGCCGAGAAGCCCGGCCCGCCCTTCTCGGCGAGGTTGCGGAACTTCACCAGGTTCATGCTGTGGCAGTTCGAGCAGACCTCGCGATAGATCTGGAAGCCGCGCTGGAGCTGGGCCTCGTCGAACTTGCCGAAGATTCCGGCGAAGCTCCACTTTTCGCGGGGCGGGTTCGGCGTCGAGTGCCCATCCTCGGCGCTGACCGAAGCCGAGCCGAGAAGCGTCGCGAGCAGAGTGGAGGCGATGATGCGCGATGTGTTCATGCTGTTCACGATCCGCACCTCAACCCTTCGACGATGGCGCGGCGGCCGCGCCGGCTGGCATGCCCGAGCCGCCATATTGCGGATGAGGCCCTGTCACGCTCTCCAGGATCGATCCCGGCAACGCCTTCGGTGTCTCGAACAGGCCCACCAGCGGCATCACGATGAGGAAATGCGCGAAGTAGTAGGCGGTGCAGATCCGCGAGGCGAGGACGTAGCCGCCCTCCGGCGGCTTGGCGCCGAGCCAGCCGAGCACGACGCACACGGCCACGAACAGCCAGAAGAACTGGCGGTAGATCGGGCGGTAATTCGCCGAGCGCACCCGCGAGGTGTCGAGCCAGGGCGCGAAGGCGAGGATGATCACGGCGCTGAACATCAGGATGACGCCGCCGAGCTTGTCCGGAACCGCGCGGAGGATCGCGTAGAACGGCAGGAAGTACCATTCCGGCACGATATGCGCGGGTGTCACCGAGGCGTTGGCGGGAACGTAGTTGTCCGCGTGGCCGAGGTAGTTCGGCTGGTAGAAGATCCAGTAGGCGAAGAAGACGAAGAACACGACGACGGCGAACACGTCCTTGACCGTCGCGTAGGGCGTGAACGGCACCGCGTCCTTGCCGGTCTTGATCGGGATGCCGGTCGGGTTGTTCTGCCCGGTCACGTGAAGGGCCCAGACGTGGAGCACGACGACGCCGAGGATCATGAAGGGCAGCAGGTAGTGGAGCGAGAAGAAGCGGTTGATCGTCGGGTTGCCGACGGAATAGCCGCCCCAGAGCAGGCTCTGGATGGTGTCGCCGACGATCGGGATCGCGGCGAGGATGTTGGTGATGACGGTGGCGCCCCAGAAGCTCATCTGGCCCCACGGCAGGGTGTAGCCGAGGAAGGCGGTGGCCATCATCAGCAGGTAGATGATCACGCCGAGGATATAGAGCACTTCGCGCGGGGCTTTGTACGACCCGTAATAGAGCGCGCGGAAGATGTGCACGTAGACCGCCACGAAGAACATCGAGGCGCCGTTGGCGTGCATGTAGCGCAGCAGCCAGCCGTAATTCACGTCGCGCATGATGTGCTCGACGGAGTTGAAGGCGTTGCCGGCGGAGGGGTCGTAATGCATCGCCAGCCAGATGCCGGTGACGATCTGCGACACCAGCATGGCCATGAGGATGGCGCCGAAGGTCCAGAAATAGTTCAGGTTTCGCGGGACCGGGAAGGCGATGAACGACGAATGGACCAGCCCGACGATGGGCAGCCGCGATTCGAACCACTTGGCGATCCGACTCTTGGGGACGTAGGTGGCGTGACCGCTCATGAGGCTACCCGCTTCAAAGTCTGTTTCGCTGCATCCGTCGCCTGTCGTGGCGCGCCGGACGTCCTCCCTCGCCGCCCTCGGGCGACGGTCTCACGTCAGGCGACGGCCTTGCCGGCTTCTTCGCCGATCCGGATCTTGGCGTCCGTCAGGAAGGCATAGGGGGGGATCGGAAGATTGGTCGGCGCCGGCCCGCGGCGAACGCGGCCGGACGTGTCGTAGAGCGAACCGTGGCAGGGGCAGGACCAGCCTTCGTACTGACCCTGGTGACCGATCGGGACGCAGCCGAGATGGGTGCAGTTGCCGTAGACCACGAGCCACTTGGCATGGCCCTCCTTGACGCGGGCGGAATCGGCCTGCGGGTCGATGAGCTCGCTCATCTTCACGGCCTCGGCCTCCTTGATCTCCTTCTCGGAACGGCTCCGGACGAAGATCAGCTTGCCGCGCCAGAACACGTTGACGATCTGGCCGTCCTGGATCGGCGTGAGGTCCACCTCGAGAGGGGCACCGGCCGCGATCACCTCTGCGTCGGGCGCCATCGAGGCCACGAAGGGCCAGACCAGCGCGCCGGCACCGACGGCGAGGCCCGCCCCGGTCGCCAGGAACAGGAAGTCGCGGCGGGATCCGTCGGGACCCGGTACGGGAGGGGTGTTCGCCAAGATGGACACTCCGGACAGGATGGCGCCGGATGGGCGACGCGCAGGTTCAGGACGCGCCGCTTCCGTTCGCCGACAATTAGAGGCGCTCGAAAGAAGCACGCAGGGCAGACGCAGACACGATTGCACCGGGTCGTGCAATGCGACCGGGCGTCACCCGAGACGAGCCTTCGGAGGCAGCGTTCTCTGGCACGCCAGATGCGAACCTGTCCAGAGTAGGCCCGTAACGCGACACGGGTTTCGTCACGGACGCAAAACCGCGGTCCCGCTGAGGGATCGCCAGCGCCGCACCAGCATGACGGCGACCACCGCCAACCCGGCGCAGAAGCCCATCCAGATCCCCGCGCCGCCGAATCCGAGGCCCCAGGCAGCGAGGATGCCCGCCGGAATTCCGATCACCCAATAGCCGAACAGAGCGATGGCCATGGGCACGCGTGTGTCCTGCATGCCCCGCAGCGCGCCGAGCGCCACCGACTGGACGCCATCGGCCATGGCAAAGAGCGCGGCGAAGCCGATGAACGTCACGGCGTAGGGGATGACCTCGGCATTGCCGGGTGCGTCGAGGTCGAGGAACAACCCGATCAGCGCGCGCGGCAGCGTCACCTGAACCAGCGCGCAGGCGCTCATGAAGCCGAAGCCGAGCAGGATCGCGATGGTGCCGGCCCGGCGCATCGCCGTGCGATCCTCCGCCCCGAAGGCGCGGCCGACCCTCACGGTCGCGGCCTGGCCGATGCCGTTGGGCACCATGAAGCAGATCGCCGCGATCTGGATCGTCACGGCATGGGCCGCCAGCGGCGCCGTGCCGAACAGGCCCATGCCGAGCACGGCGGCCTCGAACAGGCTCGCCTCGGCCAGACCCGTCGCCGCCATCGGCAGGCCGAGCCGGAACGTGGTCGCGAGGCGCGCGGCATTGGGCCGCCAGAGGCCGAGGAAGAGCCGGCGCTGGCGCAGGCCGGGCGCCAGCATCATCACCGCCGCGAGGGCCGCGAGAGAGAGGAACGCGGCCAGCGTGGTGGCGAGCCCGACGCCGACCATTCCGAGGCCGAGCAGCCCCGGCCCCTCGAAGGCGAGCCAGATCGCGAGCCCGACATTCACCGGCAGGGCGGCGAGGCTGATGGCGAGGGGCCAGCCCGGCCGCTCGAGCGCGGACAGGCTGGCGCGCAACGCCATGAAGGCGAGCGCCGGCCACATCGACCATTGCAGCGCCCGCATGTAGAGCCCCGCATCCTCGGCGAGCTTCGGCTGCTGGCCCATGGCGAGGAGCATGTCCTCGGTGTGCCAGAGCGCCAGCATCACCGGGACGATCGCGATGGTGACGGCCCAGAGCCCGGCGGCCACGATGCGGCGCACGTCGTGATCGGCGGAATCGCCGCGGCCGACGGCGCCGGCGATCAGGGGCGAGACTACCGAGGCGAGGCCGATCCCGCAGATGAACAGGATGAAATAGAGGCTGGTGGCCAATGCGCCGGCCGCGAGCGGCTCGGCGCCGAGGCGACCGAGCAGCACCACGTCGGCGGTGACGAGCCCGTGCTGCGCGAGGTTGGTCAGGATCAAGGGCGCTGCGAGGACGAGCGTCGCCCGCAACTCCGTCATCCAGGGACCGCGCGAGGGCTGCCGCCTCTCGCTCGGGCCGGCCGCGACATCCAGGGCGATCATTCCGCCGCATCCTCATAGCGCGCCGGCGAGGCGTCGCCGAGGAAGCCGCCGGACTGGCGCTCCCAGAGCCGCGCATAGAGCCCGCCCGTGCGGATCAGGTCCGCATGGGTCCCCTCCTCCACGATGCGGCCGGCATCGATCACGATCAGCCGGTCGAGGGCCGCGATGGTCGAGAGCCGGTGGGCGATGGCGAGCACGGTCTTGCCCTGCATCAGCGTATCGAGACTGTCCTGGATCGCTGCCTCGACCTGGCTGTCGAGCGCCGACGTCGCCTCGTCGAGGATCAGGATCGGCGCGTTCTTCAGGATGACGCGGGCGATGGCGATGCGCTGGCGCTGGCCGCCGGAGAGCTTGACGCCGCGCTCACCCACCTGGGCGTCGTAGCCCTTGCGACCCCTGTTATCGACGAGGCCGGCGATGAACGTGTCCGCCTCCGCCAGATGCGCCGCCCGCTGGATCTCCTCCAGCGACGCGTCCGGCCGGCCATAGGCGATGTTGTCGCGGATCGAGCGGTGCAAGAGCGACGTGTCCTGCGTGACCATGGCGATCGCACCGCGCAAGGATTCTTGCGTGACGGAGGCGATGTCCTGGCCGTCGATGAGGATCCTGCCGCTCTGAATGTCGTGCAGGCGCAGCAGAAGTGCCGTCAGGGTGGTCTTGCCGGCGCCGCTGATTCCGACGAGGCCGACCTTCTCACCCGGACGGATTCGGAGATTGAAATCCTCGATGACGGCAGGCGTACCCTCGCCGTAGCGGAAGCCGACCCTGTCGAAGCGGATGTCGCCTCCGTCGACCGCGAGGGTCCGGGCATCCGGCACGTCGACGATGCCGTGGGGGCGCGAAATCGTCTGCATGCTCTCCTGGATCACGCCGACATTCTCGAAGATGCCCCGCACCGTCTGCATCACCCAGCCGGACATCGCCATCAGTCTGAGGACGAGGGCGAGGCCCGCCGCCGCCTCGCCGGTTGTCATGCCGCCGCGCTGCCACAGGACCAAGCAGGCGGTGGCGGTGGCGACGATCAGCGCGCTGTTGAGGAGGCCGAGAAGCGTCGTGGTCGTCGTCACCAGCCGGAACTGATGGAGATGGGCGACGGTGTGGACGTCGATGGCGTCGCGCACGGCGGCGCGCTCCTCGCGGTCGCGGGCGAAGAGCTTCACGGTGAGGATGTTGGTGTAGCTGTCGACGATCCGTCCGATCAGGAAGGAGCGCGTGTCGGCCGTCACCAGGGAGCGTGCGCGGGCACGGGGCACGAACCACCAGGTCAGGACCGCATAGGCCGCCACCCAGACGATGACGGGAAGGGCCATCCACAGGGAGATCGAGCCGAACAGGCCGACCGCCGTGACCGCGTAGATCGCCACGTAGAGCAGCGTGTCGATGAAGACGACGGCGAGTTCGCGCACGGCCGGGCCGACCTGCACCACGCGGTTGGCGAGCCGCCCGGCGAAATCCGCCTGGAAATACGAGAGCGAGTGGCCGAGCGTGTAGAGATGCGTCCGCCAGCGGACCTGATTGGTGGCTTGAGGCACGAGGAGCTGGTTCGACATCACCTCGTGCAGCCAGATCGTGAAGGGGCGCACCACCAGGAGCAGGGCCGCCGCGAGGCCGAGCTTGACTCCGTGCTCCTGCAGCACCGTGGCGCGGTCGGCCGTGTTCAGGAGGTCGATGAACCAGCCCATGAGCAGGTAGAGCGACGCTTCCACCGTTCCGGCGGCGACGGCCACCAGAAACAGCAGCACCAGCGCGGTGCGCATCGGCGTGAGGTAGAACGCGGCGAAGCCCGTGACGGATTTGGGCGGCATCCGCCCGTCTTCGAAGGGCGCGAACGGATCGATGCGGCGCTCGAGCCAATCGAGAAACATAATCTGGTCCGGTGTTGGAGGTCTGCCTGAGGTAGGAGGCCTTGACGCGCAGCCAACCCGGAGGCGATGCCGCAGACGCAATGCAGCCGCCCGGTCCGATGCTCCGTCTCGCCCTCTATCAGCCCGACATTCCCCAGAATACGGGGACGATCCTGCGGATGGCGGCCTGCCTCGCCGTCGCCATCGATATCATCGAGCCGGCGGGATTCGACGTCTCGGACCGGCACCTGCGCCGATCCGGGCTCGATTACCTCGACCATGTGGCGATCGCGAGGCACCGCTCCTGGGCCGCGTTCTCGCAGTGGCGGGAAGAGACCGGGACGAGGCTCGTCCTCGCCACCACCGCCGGCGCCGTGGCCTATACGAGCTTCGGCTTCGCCCCCGGCGATTGCATCCTCCTCGGCCGAGAATCCGCCGGCGTCCCGGCCTCGGTGCATGAGGCGGCCGATGCCAGAATCGTCATTCCCATCCGAGAGGGCCTGCGCTCGCTCAACATCGCCGTGGCCGCCGCGATGATCCTCGGCGAGGCCATCCGTCAGACGGGCTGATTTCGTGCCGTTCGGCACCCTGGCGGCGGCGGGCGCGTAACGGGCCCGTCCCCTTTGGCGAAACCTGTTGCGGATGCGGTCTCGATCCGACGCGCATCCTCCTCTCAGCCCAAGGAGCCGTCGCCATGATCAAGCCAGCCCTCGCAGCCCTCGCCCTTCTCGCCGTCGCCGGAGGCGCGGGTATCCAGACCGCGACCGCACAGACCGCGACGCCGATGCCGTGGTCCGACAATTACACCCTCTCGGCTTTCGAGACGGTGCCGGCCAACGTTGCCATCGCCACCGACAAGCAGACCGGCAAGTCGTTCAACGTCGTCAAGCTCGCCAACGGGAAGATGATGATCCTGATGTCGCCCGATAAGGTGAAGTCGCTGACGCCGTTCTCCGACGATTCGGAGATGATGTTCAGCGGCCACGGCGGCACGACGCGGTAGATTCCCGTCACTCCGCGTCACGTCTCGCGGACGATTTTTGAACGGTGTGCAGTTGGGCACTTGAACGCCGTGCAAATTCAGGCGATGCCTTCGGTGTGAACAGCGTTCAAACACCGGAGGCACACCATGCTCAAGTTGTTTCGACTCCTCGCCCGTGGGGCCGCCGCCCGGGCCGAAGAGGAGGTGATCGATCGGCACGCCCTGCTCATCCTCGACCAGCAGATCAGGGAGACCCGTGTCTCGCTGGAGCGCAGCCGCCTTGCCCTCGCCTCCGCCGTGGCCGGCGACAAGGCGGAGGAGCGCCGGCTCTCCCAGGTCGAGGCGCGCTCGGCCGACCTCGAAGAGCGTGCCCTGGCCGCCCTCGCAGCCGGGCGCGATGAACTCGCCGCCGAGGCGGCCGACGCCATCGCCGAACTCGAGGCCGAGCGCGATGCGATCGGCGAGGCACGTCTGCGCTTTGCCCGCGAGGTCGCCCGCATCCGCGCCGTCGTCGCCGATGCGACTCGCCGGCAGAACGAGCTGGAGCGCGGCCGCCGCATCGCCGCTGCGGCGGAAGCGGCACGGCGCCTCGGAATCCAGGCTCACGCCAACGACCGTGCGACGCTGAAGGAAGCGGAGGCGACCTTGAGCCGACTACGCGCGCTCCAGGCCGAGGCCGCCGATACGGAAGCGGCCTTGGCGGAAATGGAACCGGGTCTCTCGGTCGCGGAGCGGCTGGAACGCGAGGGTTTCGGCTCCAGCACCCGGCCGAGCGGCGGCGCCGTGCTCGAACGGCTTCGGAGCAAGCTCCGGACCGACGCCGCGGCGTGACGACGCGACGAACTCCAATTCCCGAACTCCCCTCATTCCTCACGTATCAGGACGACGACCATGACCAACGAGACCACACAGCATTCCGGCGCCTGGGTCACCTTCACCTACGCATCCTTCATCGGCTCGGCGGCGATGGTGGCCCTCGGCATCCTGTTCATGCCCATGGACATCTGGGTCAAGGGCTACCTCGCAATGGGCACGGTCATGCTGGTCCAGTCCTGCATCACTGCCACGAAGACCCTTCGCGACGTCCATGAGGGCCGCCGCATGGTCAACCGGATCGAGGATGCCAAGACTGAGCGCCTGCTCATGTCGGTGGGCAAAGATTGACGCGGTCTCGATTGACGAGGCTCGGGAGGGATGGGACATCCCTCCCATGACGATGTCCGATACGACTCCGCCACCGCCTCCCGCCGCCGAGCTCGCCGCCCTCAAGGACGAGGTGACCACGTGGTTCGCGAGCCTTCGCGACCGTATCGTGGCGGAGCTGGAGGCGATCGAGGCGGAGGCCGTAGGGCCGTTCCACCCCGATGCCTCGGCCGAGGCCGGCCGATTCGTGAAGACGCCCTGGCAGCGGACGGATCACAGCGGCACGCCCGGCGGCGGCGGCACCATGGCGATGCTGCATGGCCGCGTGTTCGAGAAGGCCGGCGTCCACGTCTCGCAGGTCTTCGGTGAGTTCGCCCCGGAATTCCGCGCCCAGATGCCCGGCGCGTCGGAAGACCCGCGCTTCTACGCCACTGGCATCTCGCTCATCGTCCATCCCTGGAATCCGAACGTGCCGACGGTTCACATGAACACGCGCTTCGTCTCCACGACGAAGACGTGGTTCGGCGGCGGCGCCGACCTGACGCCCGTGCTCGACCGGCGCCGGACGCAAACCGATCCCGACACGCTTCGATTCCACGCGGCCTTGAAGGCCGCCTGCGACGCCCATGCGCCGGCCGCCGACTACGACCGCTACAAGGCGTGGTGTGAGGAATACTTCTTCCTGAAGCACCGCAACGAGCCGCGCGGCATCGGCGGCATCTTCTACGACTATCACTGGACCGGCGATCCGAAGGCCGATCTCGCCTTCACCAAGGATGTCGGCCTCGCCTTCCTCGACGCCTATCCGGCCATCGTGCGGGCCAACCTCTCGACGCCCTGGACCGAGGCCGACCGGCTGGAGCAGCAGGTGCGGCGCGGGCGCTACGTGGAGTTCAACCTGCTCTACGACCGCGGCACCATCTTCGGCCTCAAGACCGGCGGCAACGTCGCCTCGATCCTGTCCTCGCTGCCGCCCACCGTGCGCTGGCCGTGAGCGAAGACCTACCGACCCGGTTCGCGCCGCAGCAGGACGCGGCGCTCAAAGCCATCGCGGAGTGGCGCAAGGCCGGCGGTCCCCAGGTGTTCCGCCTGTTCGGCTATGCCGGCACCGGCAAGACCACCCTGGCGCGCCGGATCGCCGACGATGTCGAGGGCAACGTGGTCTTCGGCGCCTTCACCGGGAAGGCGGCCTCGGTCATGCGGTCCAAGGGCTGCCACGACGCCGCGACGATCCACAGCCTGATCTACCGCAGCAAGGAGACCGAGGAGGGAGGGCCGGCCTTCACCCTCAACCGGACGGGCCCGGTCTCGAAGGCGGAACTCGTCATCATCGACGAATGCTCGATGGTCGATTCAGATCTCGGCAACGACCTCCTCTCCTTCGACAAGCCGGTCCTCGTCCTCGGCGACCCCGCCCAGTTGCCGCCGGTGCGCGGCGGCGGGTTCTTCACCGAGGCCGAGCCCGACGTGATGCTCACCGACGTGCACCGCCAGGCCGCCGACGACCCGATCGTGCGCATGGCGATGACGATCCGCGAGGGCGGCCGGCTCAGCATCGGCGAGTACGGCGAGAGCCGGGTCGTCTCGCGCCGCTCCCTCGACCCGTCGAGCGTGCTCGACTGCGATCAGGTGCTGGTGGGCATGAACAAGACGCGGCGCCTCTACAACAATCGCCTGCGCGAGCTTGCCGGCCATGGCGACCCGATGCCGGCGGTGGGCGAGAAACTGGTCTGTCTGCGCAACGACCGCACCAAGGGCCTGCTCAACGGCTCGACCTGGACGGTCCATGCCCTCCGGGCGGCGCCGCGCGCCGATACGATCCGCCTCGACGTGGTGCCCGAGGACGACCCCGCCCTGCGTCGGCGGCCCATCGACATCAAGGTGTTGCGCGCGGTGATGTCGGGCTCGGAGGAGGAGATCCCGGCCTTTCTCAAGCGCGAAACCGACGAGTTCACCTACGGCTACGCCCTGACCGTGCACAAGGCGCAGGGTTCGCAATGGGACAACGTCGTGCTGTTCGACGAATCCTTCGCCTTCCGCGAGCACCGCGCCCGCTGGCTCTATACCGGCCTCACCCGCGCTGCCCGTGCGATCACGGTGGTGATGTAGGGGCGCCCACGCGAGCGCCTGCGCAAAGAGTGGCATGAGGCCAAGTCACCACCTAAGTGACAAAACAGACCCTCCTTGGAGAAACACCCTTGTCCCACGAAGAGTCCGGACCGCCCCGCATGCATGCCACCACGATCCTCATGGTCCGCAAGGGCGGCCGCGTGGTGATCGGCGGCGACGGGCAGGTCAGCCTCGGCCAGACCATCGTCAAGGGCAATGCCCGCAAGGTGCGCCGCCTCGCCAAGGGGTCGGTCATCGGCGGTTTCGCCGGCGCCACCGCCGACGCGTTCACCCTGTTCGAACGGCTCGAAGCCAAGCTCGAACAGTATCCGGGGCAGCTCACCCGCGCCTGCGTCGAACTCACCAAGGATTGGCGCACCGACCGCTACCTGCGGCGTCTGGAAGCGATGATGCTGGTGGCGGACAAGGATGTCAGCCTGCTCCTCTCCGGCGCCGGCGACGTGCTGGAGCCGGAAGGCGGCGTCATGGCGATCGGGTCGGGCGGCAATTACGCGCTGGCCGCGGCCCGCGCCCTGGAAGACAGCGAGCATGACGCGGAAGCAATCGTGCGCCGCGCGCTCGGCATCGCAGCCGAAATTTGCGTCTACACGAACGGGAATCTCGTCATCGAGCAATTGGACAGCTCAGAATCTTAGTGCCGCCGTAGATGCGCGGTTAACGCAAATTTGCAGTTTCCTACCTAGTACTGCTGCCAACCTCGGTGGAAACAGGTCGGTGGCGATGCGTATCAGGGCGAAGATCCTCAGTTTCGTGGGCGTATGCTCAATGGTGACGCTCGTCGTCGCCGCGATCAGCATCCTGTCGCTCCAGACCTTCAACAGCGCGTTGACGGATGCGAAGCTCGCCTCCCAGCGCGCTCTGAATGCGGCCAACCTGAAACAGATCGTGACCAGCGTCGTCGTCGAGTCGCGCGGCATCTATGCGGCGAAAGACACGCAGGACGCCGTGAAATACGCCGTCCGCCTCCGGAAGAACCTGGAGACGATGAACGTGCTCCTCATTGATTGGGCACCGAAGGTGCCCGCGAACGAGCGTCCGCTCTTCGACAAGATCGCCGCCGACGCGGCGAGCTTCACCACCCTGCGCAACGAAACCGCGCGTCTCGGCACCGAGATTTCGCCCAAAACGGCTGCCGATCAGGGGTTCAACGAGGACAATCGCGCCAACCGCCAGGCCTTCCAGGACAGCATCGAGAAGCTCGTCTCCGGTAGCGAGGCCGAGGTCGAGGCGATCGATCGGTGGACCGACGAGCTCTATGCGCAGCGCCTGAACCTGCTGCTGGCCCTCGCCATCGGCGGAACGCTCGGTTGCCTTCTGATCGGGGGCTATGTCGGAACGCGCGAGATCGCGCGTCCTTTGGCCGGCGTGTCCCTGGCGATCCGCCGTCTCTCCGAGGGTGATCTCACCTTGCCGGTGATGAAGGCGCGGCGCGACGAGATCGGTGAGATCTGGACGAGCATGCAGGTCTTCTCGGCAACGATGAAGGAAGCGGGCGAACTCCGCGTGAACCAGGATCAGGCCGCCGGCATCGCGTCCCAGCGCCGCCGCGCCGAGATGGGTGCCTTGGCGGACCGCTTCCAGGGAAGCGTCGGCAACCTCGTCGATACCCTGTCCGGTTCGGCCGCCGAGATGGAGCTCACCGCACGGTCCATGGCCGCCACCGCGGACCAGACCAACCGGCAATCGACGGCGGTGATGAACGCGGCCAACGAGACCGCCATGAACGTCCAGGCCGTCGCCGCGGCGACGGAGGAACTCGCCGCCACCGCCAATGAGATCGGCGCGCAGGTATCCCAGACCTCGGCCGCGGCGGCCGGTGCGGTGGAGAGCGCCCGTCGGACCTCGGAGCGCGTGAAGGTGCTCGCCGACAGCGCATCCCGCATCGGCGACGTGGTCGCGCTGATCTCCAGCATCGCCAGCCAGACCAACTTGCTGGCCCTGAATGCGACGATCGAAGCGGCGCGCGCCGGTGAGGCGGGCCGCGGCTTCGCCGTCGTCGCCGCCGAGGTGAAGGGGCTGGCTGCCCAGACCGCGAAGGCGACCGACGAGATCACCGCCCAGATCGCGACGATCCAGGACGCCACCCGCGACACGGTCGGCGCCATCGAGGAGATCGGCGCCACCATCGGCACCGTGCACACGATCGCCATGGGCGTCGCCGCGGCCGTCGAGGAGCAGCAGGTGGCGACCCAGGAGATCGCCCGCAGCGTCAGCGATGCGGCGCGCGGAACCCAGGCCGTGACCGAAACCATCGCGGACGTGCAGAGCGCCGCCGTCCAGACCGGCGCCGGCGCCTCGCAGGTTCTGGCCGCGGCCGAACAGCTGACCCGCCAATCGACCAGTCTCGGACACGAGGTCGAGGGCTTCGTCGGCGGCATCCGCGCCGCCTGACGCTTCGGCACGAGGCTCTGGAAAGGGCGGAGGCCGACGCTTAGATCGGGTTCGTGCAGGATCCCGTACCCTTTCCCAGCCATCCGGACGCGATCGCCGCCGGTTCGCCTCACCAGGCCGAACCGGCGGCGATCCGCATTGGAGGCCACACCGCCGCTTGGCACTCGCCTCGTTCAGGGCCCTCGCCTCGCTCTAAGCCCTTGCTTCCTTCAGGACCCTTGCCTCGGTCACGGGCCGGCTGGCATCGTTCCCGCACGGACCGGGTCTGCGCCCTCCCCTCCTCCCGGGCAGCGCAGCTGCCGCATCCGACCGGAGCGTGATGACAACCTTCTCTCCCCGCGAAATCGTCTCCGAACTCGACCGGTTCATCGTCGGCCAGCGTGACGCCAAGCGCGCCGTGGCCATTGCCCTGCGCAATCGCTGGCGCCGGCAACAGCTCGTCGGTCCCCTGCGCGAGGAGGTGGCGCCGAAGAACATCCTGATGATCGGCCCGACGGGGTGCGGGAAGACCGAGATCGCGCGGCGGCTCGCCAAGCTCGCGGGCGCACCGTTCCTCAAGATCGAGGCGACCAAGTTCACCGAGGTCGGCTATGTCGGCCGTGACGTGGAGCAGATCATCCGCGACCTCGTGGAGGTGGGCATCGGCCTGAAACGCGAGGAGAAGCGCCGCTCGGTCCAGGCGAAGGCCGAGGCGGCGGCGGAATCGCGCATCCTCGACGCCCTCGTCGGACCGACATCGGGTCAGGCCACCCGCGAGAGCTTCCGCAAGAAGCTGAGGAACAGCGAACTCGACGACAAGGAGGTCGAGATCGAGCTGTCGGGCGGCTCGCCCGGCGGGCTGCCGATGTTCGAGATCCCCGGGATGCCGGGAGCCTCCATGGGCGCGGTCAATCTCGGCGACATGCTCGGCAAAGCGCTCGGCGGCCAGAAGGGCAAG
The DNA here is from genome assembly GCF_000372825.1 of Methylobacterium sp. 77. NCBI lineage: Bacteria > Pseudomonadati > Pseudomonadota > Alphaproteobacteria > Hyphomicrobiales > Methylobacteriaceae > Methylobacterium > Methylobacterium sp. 77. The sequence goes on from NZ_KB910516.1 coordinate 2,382,120, forward strand.
CCGAAGCGGATGACCGTGCGCGAAGCCTATGCGCCCCTGCTGGCGGAGGAATCCGACAAGCTCGTGGACACCGAATCCCTCACACAGGAGGCGATCCGCGACGTCGAGAACAACGGCATCGTCTTCCTCGACGAGATCGACAAGATCTGCGCCAAGGAAGGCCGCTCCTCGGCGGACGTCTCACGGGAGGGCGTGCAGCGCGATCTCCTGCCGCTGATCGAGGGAACGACGGTGGCGACGAAGCACGGGCCGGTGAAGACCGACCACGTGCTGTTCATCGCGAGCGGCGCCTTCCACGTCTCGAAACCGTCCGATCTCCTGCCGGAATTGCAGGGCCGCCTGCCGATCCGCGTCGAGCTGCAGCCGCTCACCGTGCAGGATTTCAAGCAGATCCTCACCACCACCGAGGCGAGCCTGCTGAAACAGACGGTGGCGCTGCTGGCGACGGAGGGCGTGACCCTCGCCTTCACCGACGACGCCGTGGACGCCCTGGCGAGGGTGGCCGTCGACGTGAACAACTCGGTGGAGAATATCGGCGCGCGCCGGCTGCAGACCGTGCTCGAGCGGGTGATCGACGAGATCTCCTTCACCGCCACCGACCGGTCCGGCGAGACCGTGCCGATCGATGCGGCCTATGTCCGCGAGCGGGTCGAGAGCCTCGCGGCCAATGCCGATCTCAGCCGGTTCATCCTGTAAGAGCAAGTTTCGATGAGGTTCGGCGGCCCTTCGCTCAGGCCGACCAGACCTGCCCCGGTCGGAGGGGAACGAAGCGGGCGGGGTCGATCCCTTCCGCCTCGCAGGCGGCCAGCAGCGCCTCCGCCGGTTGCTCGATCCCCTCGTCGGTGAGGCGGAACGTGCCCCAATGGTGGCCGAGCGCCTGATCGGCTCCGAGCAGTTTGGCCGCGATGACCGCGTCGGCCGGGTTCATGTGCTGGGCCTTCATGAACCAGCGCGGCTCGTAGGCACCGATCGGAAGGGTCGCGAGACGCGGCGGGCCGAAGCGGTCGCGGGCCTCTCTGAAGATCGCGCCATCGGCGAGACCGGTATCGCCGGAATGATAGTGGACGCCCGACGGGCTGGTCAGGACGTAGGAGCACCACAACGCCATGCGCTTGTCGTTCAGGCCCCGCGCCGACCAGTGGTTGGCGGGCGTCATGTGGATGGTGAGCCCGCCTCCGAGGTCGATCGACTGGCCCCAGTCGCGCGTCTCCACGTGCATCGTCTCGTCGAAGGAGCGCAGGATGGCGTCGTTGCCGAGGGGGGCCACGATCAGGGGCTGATGGCTCTGCCAGAGCCTCGCCACGGTCGGACCGTCGAGATGGTCGTAATGGTTGTGGGTGATCAGCACCACATCGATGGGCGGCAGGTCGTCGAAGGCGATGCCGGGAGGATTGACCCGCTTCGGGCCGGCCATGGACAGCGGGCTGGCACGCGGCGCGAAGACCGGATCGACCAGGATGTTGCGGCGGGCGGTCTGGAACAGGTAGCTCGCATGGCCGATGAACGAGACCCGCAACCCGTCCACCCGTTCGGGCGGCTTATCGTTGAAGGGGCTCGGGAACGAGGCGGGCCAGTCGATTCCGGCCCTCTCCCGCTTCCAGCGCAGGATGTCGCCCAGCACCTTATCCGGTGGCTGGTCGACGCCGTGGAACTGCAACCCATCGAAATGATCGGTGACGGGGCCGCTGTAATACGGGTTTCGGCCCCTGCTGCGCCGATGGGCGGCATAACCGACCCCACCGAGCGTCATGACGGTGACCGCAGAGAGGGTCGCGAGCAGGCTTTGCCGTTTCATCCACCGGAGATGGCGGCGTCGGCCGTGCAATCAAGACGCCCCCCTCAGGCCGGGGCGCCCTTCTCCATCACAGCCACGAGTTCGGCGGCGAGAGCACGGATTTTCAGGTGCGCCTGGTCCTCGATCTCCTCGCGCGTCTTGTTCTCGGTGGAGATGACGACGACGCCGGTCATCCGTCCGTGGGCACCGATGAGCGTGAAGTTGAACCGGCCCATCCGGCTTCTGCGAACGACGTAATGCGGCTGCGGCAACGGTCTCGCTCCTTTCAAAGATCGTCGATCTGAAAGGAGCGGCTACGGATCGCGCGCGGGAAAAGTTTCGCGCGATCGTGATCGAAATCAGGAGCGCCAGCGCAGTTCTTGCCGGATCAATGGATTGCGGAACGACCTCGTCTCGCGGGCGGCCTGAAGGGCTTCGCGCTTGAGCCGGAAATACCATTGCGACGGCAGGTCGCTCTGGCCGAACAGCACCATGGTCGGCTTGCGGTCGAGCCCGGCCTGGGCGTGCTGGAGCACCTGCTGGTCCTGGGTCAGGAACTGCCGCATGAGCGGGCGTGCCAGCGGCGTCAGCAGGTTGAGGACCGGCATGTTCCAGTACAGCGCATTGGTGAGCATGGTCCGGTTATGGGTCAGCGGTGTCGCGAACGTGTAGTTCGCCACCCGCTTCGCCCCCGCCTCGATCCGCTCCAGGCGAACGCCGGGCAGGCGGAACTCGATCTCGACCTCCGGCACGCCGCCGAGCAGCTTGTAGACCGGCGAACTCGTCGTCGTGGCATGGCTCGACATGGTGAAGCCGTGCGGCGTCGGCGTGAAGGTCTTCACCTTCTCACGCAAGTCCTTCGATGGCCGGAACCACCAGGAATCATGGACGAAGGCCACGTGGCCGGGATCGACGAGGCTCAGGGTCGTGAGGTCGAAGGAGGCCTCCACCACCAGCTCGACCACCAGGGATCCTGCCGGCGCGAAGCCGAGTTCGGGCAGGGCCGGCACATCGCCGCTCGGACCGCCGAGATACGGGTTCACCCAGACGAAGCCCGCGCTCTCGCGGATGGGAAAGCGCTGCACCACGATCCGGGAGAAATCGGCCGCATCCGCCGAGGACAGGGTCGGAACGTCGCGGCACTGCCCGTCGGTGCCGAAGCGCCAGCCGTGGAAGGGACAGGTCACGGCCTCGCCGTCGAAACGCCCCCGCGACAGAGCCATGCCCCTGTGCGGGCAGCGGTCGCGCATGGCGAAGAGGGCACCGGCCTTGTCACGCCCGAGGACGATCTGCTCTCCGTTGAGCTCCACCGCGCGCAGCGCACCAGCCTTCAACGTGTCCGAGCGGCCGACGCAATAGAAGGCGTCCGGCAAAGGCTGGCGCATGGCGTCGGGGTCGAGCACCGCTTCGTCGGTGGCGGCGGTTCTCGCCGTATCGGCCTTTGCCTCGGTCGGCAGGGATGAGAGCATGACGGACTGCGATGATCCTGAATGACGGGGGCCTGGAGCGATCGTCCGGCCGTCGATCCCGGTCGGCTCTCCGAGCTTTCGCGCCGCGGCGCCGTCCACGACGGGACGTGGCTCGTCATACGCCTCAGCGACGGCGGTGGCCATAAGGCAGGTCGCTGGCCACGCTTGTTCGCGCAGGGACCATCAGGTCGCTGCGTCGGAGGATTTGGGGGTCGGCACCGCGCCCCGCAGCGACGCGGCGGATTTCTCGATCCACGCGATGATCTGCTTCTTGTGGTCGAGAACAGGCTTCTCGATGAAGGTCCACGACACCCATGCACAGGCGAGGGACAGCGGCAGGGCGATCGCGAAATAGCCCGGACTGGTCAGCCGGTCGCCGAAGATCTCGTAGGACAGCTTGATGATGGGGAAGTGAAACAGGAACACGCCGTAGGACAGGTCGCCGAACGGGATCCTGCGCAGGTTGGTCACGCCCAGCCACACCGTGACGTAGGCGATCGGAAAGGCGGCGAGATAGGAGGTCTCGCGATAGGTCAGCAGCAAAGCGGAGAGCAGGAGGCTCGCGACGAAGAGACGTCCGTCATGCGGAATGAGGTCCCGGTAGAGATAGGCGAGGACGCCCGCGAGGAAGGAAAAGATCAGCACCCGTCCGCCGAGTTGCGCATAGGGACTCTGATCTCCGGCTCCGATGGAGAACGCCGTCAGCCCGAGGACGACGAGGACGAGGCCGCCGCCGAACAGGGCTCGCCTGCGCGTCGCGCCCACGAATGCCAGGCCGATCAGCGCGAGGTAGCATTCGAGTTCGGTCGGGATGGTCCAGAGCTGCGCATTGAGCATCTGGCCTCCGATGACACCCGGCAGGGTATAGTGGATATAGCCGACGATGTTGAAGAAATAGGAATATAATTCTGGCGACGAGAAGTAGACGGAGAGCGGCAGGACCGTGAAGAGTGGCCCTAGGACCAGCGCTACCAGCACCGTCTCGAAGGCGAGCGCCGGGACGATGCGCAGCAGCCTCAACAGGGCGAACTGGTGCAGGCGCGTGCGGCCGAGACTCCCCGCCACGAGAAATCCGGACAGGGCGAAGAACATCGGCAGGATGGCGGCGGACAGCGCCCGATAGGGACCACCCCAGAACAGCCTGACCGACTCGTCGAAATTCGCGACGGAATAGGAGTGCCAGATCACGACGGAGACCGACAATCCTATCCGCAGGTAGTCGAAGCCCGCCGAATTGCCGGCTGCATTTACCATTTTTATGTTAAGAGATGGCATTTTCGGGAATACCAAAGCAACGGCGATACGGGCCTCACCGCCGAACAGTGTCCGGCTTGAGATCCCCATTGTATCTCGATTGTCTTTAGCCGTGCGGTATTCGCGCCGTTATTGTTAATGGCGTTGCCGGACGCCCGTTTGCGAGGCGTCGCGACCCCGATACCCAGCCAAGGTCATGCCGCGCGCTCATGAGATGGCCTCGCTCGATGGCGCGGCGGCGCAAGGCGATGAACGATGCCCGCGGCGCGGCGCCGCGCCCCCGCCGAGGGGGTTTTCAAGCCGGCGAACGCTGCCTAACTTGGGGTTCTCGCAACGAACGAAAGGAGGTGATCCAGTGTCTCATTGCCTAAATCAGCCGCTTACCTCGGCTTACCGGACCTGGACCTTCGCCTCCGGCGCGCACGCCTAGCGCGTCAGGCGACCCTTGATCGGGTTCGGCCGAACGGACAAGCGGTTCGGCAATGGAAGGGCCGCCCTCATGGGGCGGCCCTTCGGCTTGTGTGACGTCGGGACTGTGTAGCGGATCAGCGCTTCTGGAACAGCGGCTGGGCGAGGGCTTCGGCCCGTGCCATCCACAGGTCGCGATCCGAGGACGCGCGGTCGAGCTCGACGGCATCGTTTTCCGAGCGTGCGCGCGCATCGTCGAGTTCAGCGATGAAGAGTGTCTGCAGCTCGGCGAGGCGGTCCCGCTCGGCGCGCACCTCCTGGAGTTCGGCCATCTCCTGCTCCACATGCGAACGCAGGCGGCGCAGTTCCTGGGCGAGAAGGCCCTGGAGCTGGTCATAGCGGTCGATTTCGATCTTGAGCTTTGCCTTGAGCATTAGGTTCTCGGCCATCAATTCCGAGACGTCGTCCTCCTCGGTAGCCTCGGCCCTTGCAGGCGGCGGAACCACGCGGGGCGACCATGAAGCGGCCTGCGACTCCGGCTTCTCGGCCTGGACGGGCCGCTCGAACGGCGCCACTTTCTCGGAGGCCGGACGGTGCGCTTCCGCGCGTTGGAGCACAGCCGGGGCCGTCTCCTGAGGCATGGTGGCCGCCTTCATGGCCGCGAGCCAATCGCGCAGCGGTCCGGGTGTCGGACGTCCACTTGAATCCTGTGGCTGGTAGTGACGGGCTGGTTCCGACATCGCTCGCGTCCTCGTGTGCAGAGGCATTCGATCAAACCATGCTTAACGAAGCGTAAACGTTAAGAAACTTTCGCTGTCCCAAACCGTGGGCATCGGCTGCGGTCCGGTCACATGAGGGGGCTGTCCCCGGTCGTGCTCCGGGCCGGAACGCGCTATCGAGGCCGCGTCGGAACGGAAGGCGCGGAGGGCCTTCCGCACCGGCATGGGCTCCGCGTCCGGTTCGACCCTTCCAGCCTTTGCTCGGCATCGGAAGTCGTTCGAGAATTGACCTCCTCCCCCGGACCGACGTCATCGATCGTTCGCCAATCCCTTTCAGACGGACACCGCACATGCATATCGAAGCGTCCAGCCTCGCGGATCAGCCGGGCATCCGGCACGCCTTCTTCACCCGTCTCGGCGGCGTCTCGGACGGGCTCTATGACAGCCTGAACGGCGGGTTGGGCTCGAATGACGAAGCCGGCAACGTGGCCGAGAACCGGCGTCGCATGACCGAGCATCTCGGCGTCGCCCCGGACCGTCTCGTGAGCCTGTATCAGGTCCATTCGGCCGAGGTCGCCATCATCGATGGCCCCATGGCCCTCGCCGATCGCCCGCGTGCCGACGCCATGGTGACGCGCGTGCCGAACCTCGCGCTGGGCATCGCCACGGCCGATTGCGGCCCGATCCTGTTCGCCGACCCGGTCGCCCGCGTGATCGGCGCCGCCCATGCCGGATGGAAAGGCGCCCTCACCGGCGTGGTGGCCGCCACGGTCGAGGCGATGGTGAGCCTCGGTTCGGCACGCGAGAACATCGTCGCCGTGTTGGGACCGACGATCTCGCAGGCCGCCTACGAGGTCGGCGACGATTTCCGGGCACGTTTTTCCGCGGACGTACCGGGCTCGGACATCTATTTCGCCACGGGCGAGCGCGACGGCCACGCTCAGTTCGATCTGCCGGCCTTCATCGCGCGGAGATTGCGAGACGCCGGGATCGCCAACGCTTCGGCCCTCGGCCTGTGCACCTATTCCGATGCCGAGCGCTTCTACAGCTTCAGACGCACCACCCATCGCGGGGAGGCCGATTACGGACGACTGATCTCCGCCATCGCCCTCGCTGACTAGGAGAGTTTCGACTCGACCAGTGGGTGCGTCAATCTGCCATCGCCGGGCGGGCGTAAATCGCGGGGCCTTAGGTGAACCTTAGCCGTTCTGCGGTGTTTTCGACTCGCGTTACCTCTAGCGAGGTGATCGCTGCCACAAAGGGGCCGTGTTCGACACAAGCGGCGTGGTTGCGATGCAACAGCTTCCTAACGGTTGCTGTTATATAGACGGGGAACTGCGCAGGACCGGTCCAAAAAAACCGGCCGCGCTAACGAGTAGAGGACCAGACCATGACATCCTTCCTTCGGGGCACCACCGCCCTCGCCGGCATCCTGATCGCCGGCTCCGCTTTCGCTGCCGATCTTCCGCGCCGCGCTGCCCCGCCGATCTTCGTGCCGGTGCCGGTGTTCACCTGGACGGGCGCTTACTTCGGTATCAACGCCGGCTACGGCTTCGATGCCGGCAGCAACAGCGACCGCTACAACCTGCCCACCGGCTCCGTGCTGAACTCGGGCGGCACCAACGGCGTGCTCGTCTCGAACAACAACAACAGCCTCGAAGGCTTCACCGGCGGTGGCCAGGTCGGCTACAACTACCAGTTCACCCCGGGTTCGGGTGTGGTCGTCGGTATCGAAGCTGACGCCCAGTACACCGACTTCGGCAACAAGAGCCGCGCTGGCACCTACACCTTCACCGGCACCCCCGGCGCCGCCTTCTCGGCTCCCGCCGCCACGGCTCTCCTGCCGGGCAACGAGATGAACTTCTTCGGCACCGTTCGCGGCCGTATCGGTTACGCCTTCGACCGCACCCTCGTGTACGGCACCGGCGGCTTCGCCTACGGCGACGGCGGTTCGGGCAGCAGCGATTTCCGCACCGGCTACGCTGCCGGCGGTGGTATCGAATACGCTCTCCCCACCGACTCGTTCTTCAACTTCTTCAAGTCCTCGGCCGTCACCCTGAAGGTCGAAGGCCTGTACGTGAACCTCGAGCAGGACGGCCGCGGCGCCCGTTCGGTGTTCAACCCCGCCACCAACGTCATCGCGCTCAGCCCCTCGGCTCGCGAGACCGAGTTCGCCGTCGTCCGCGCCGGCCTGAACTACAAGTTCGGCTCGTACTAGGCCTTATCCAACCCGGTCTTCGCTCAAGGGCGGAGACCACGGTTTTCGAAAGAGAGTCCGGCCGAAAGGCCGGGCTCTTTTTTCTTGTGGCGGAAGCACTTGTCGCGCCCGGGCCTGCAACCTGTCCGAAATTTCATGCGCCGCGCCGAGCCGGCGTGCATCCGTAACGGCGAAGTTCGCGTTGCCCCCCTGACAAAGCCTAGGGCGCCACCCCATCTCGAAGGCGCCGAAGCGGCATTGGCCCGCAGGCTTCTTTCAGGAGGACGACCCCATGAACAGCGAAGAACGCGAGGTCATCGGCGGCATTTTCCAGCGTCTGGAGCAGGCTGCGAGCCAGCCCCGCGACGCCGATGCCGAGCGCTTCATCGCGGACAGGCTCCGCGCCCAGCCCTACGCGCCCTATGCGATGGCGCAGCTGATCTACGTGCAGGAAGAGGCGATCAAGAGCCTGAACGATCAGCTCGAACAGGCGCGCCAGGCGTCCCAGCAGCCGCAGGGCGGCGGCGGCTTCCTGTCGAGCATCTTCGGCGGCGGTTCGCGCCCGCAGGAGCCGCAGCGTCCGGCCGGTCAGCCCTGGGGCAACCAGGGCGGTCCGCAGCAGGGCTACGGTCAGCAACAGGGCTACGGCCAGCAGCAGGGCTATGGCGGACCGCAGCAGGGTGGACCCTGGGCCGGTCAGCAGGCTGCCCCCGCGCGCGGCGGCGGGTTCCTCGCCACCGCGCTTCCGATGGCGGCCGGTGCCGCGGGCGGCATGCTGCTCGGCAGTGCCCTGTCGAACGCGTTCGCGGGTGGTCATTCCGCCCTGGGCAGCGCGGCGGCGGCCGGGCTTCCGGGAGCCGACAGCGCGGCGTCGGGTAACGAGGATCTCGGCTCCGCCCTCGGCGGCGGCAACGACTTCCAGGACGCGTCGTTCGACAACGATACCGGCGGTGATTTCGGTGGCGATCTCGGCGGTGGCGGCGACGACGACTGGGTCTGAGTTTCGGCATCACGCGTCTGTGCGCGTGAAGCCTCGGTGACGATCGAAGGCCCGGCGCGCGTCCTGCGCGCCGGGCCTTTCTCTTGCGGATATTTCACTCTTGCGGATGTCTCGCAGACTTCCCGCAGAGCGATGCGGGATGGGCCGAAGCTACAGGACTTCGACCTTCGTCCCCACCGGGGTCCGCTCGTACAGGTCGATCACGTCCTCGTTCATCATCCGGATGCAGCCGGACGAAACCGATTGGCCGATCGTATGCGGCTCGTTGGTGCCGTGGATGCGATACAGCGACGAGCCGAGATAGAGCGCTCGCGCCCCGAGGGGGTTTGCCGGCCCGCCGGCCATGTGACGCGGCAGGTCGGGGCGGCGCTGCAGCATCTCCGCCGGAGGCGTCCAGTCCGGCCATTCGCGCTTCTGGCTAATCGTCTTCATCCCCGACCAGGCGAAACCCGGACGGCCGACACCGATCCCGTACCGGATCGCCTGTCCCCCGCTCTGGACGAGGTAGAGGAACTTCGTCTGGGTATCGATGACGATGGAGCCCGGCCTCTGGCGGCCATCGTAGGCGACGACCTGGCGTGCGAAGCGCGGATCGGGTGAGCGCTCGATCACGGCGGCCTGCATTTCCGGTGCGGGCTGCGACGGCAGGGCGGCGAGCCGCGTCCGCACGGGCTGGGCATAGGGATCCGCGACGGGAACGCGGTCGCCGGAGGACAGCATCTGCGGCATCGGCTGGCCGCCGTAACCAGTGGCGGCCGGGTGGCGCGGCAACACGCCATCGTCGGCCAGACCGGACCGCATCGCGCGCGGTGGCGTACCGTTGCCCGTCACCAGAAACTCGATGAAACCGCCGCCATAGCGGCCGGAGGCCGTCTGGGCCTGTGCGGTTCCTGCCGTCGTCGCCGCCAGGCAGGCAAAGGCGACGCACCACTCCATACGCTTCAACACGCGACACTCCAGGCCCAGCCGATCTCGCCCAAAGGCTGGCCGTGGACGACGAGAATCGCGTGAAAAAACGTGGTGAATCGTTCAGTTCGCCGCCGCCCTGCCGAGGCATTCGAAGAACAGCATGAATCGTCGGTAAAAAGCGGGCCCGGCCTTTGATCTGTTGAAGAAATGGCAACCACTTTGTCGGATGGTGGTTCGAGGCGTCTCGTGTCGGGAAATGCGTCGCTCCTCGAGGTGGCGGTGCCCGTGACAGGTTTGCCCCGTCTCCGACTTCGCGACCGCCTACCGAGTTTTGCCTTTACCAAGTCCCACCTCGATTAAGTCCTCGCCTCGACCAAGTCACTCCTGCCGGCTGATCATCCCCGATGAACATGAAGCGCTACCGCATCGAAGACAGCCTCGGTTTGGCAAGCGTGCGGCCGGTCGCGGAGGCCGCGCCGGGAGCCGAACGCTCCGGCGTCGATGCCGTGAAACTCGACGAGATCCTCTCGGCGATCCAGGATCTCCGCCGCGTCACCCAGACGAGCACAGTGGAAACCATCGACGCCTGCCGCAAGGAGCTCAACGAGGCCTTCGCCATGCGCTCCGAGCTCGACGTGATGAAGGGCGCGATCACCCGTACCAAGCAGGAGATCGCGACGCTCTATCACTCGGAAAACACCGGCAAGGGGATGAAGCGCGTCGCCGGCGAACTCGATGCGGTGGTGGAATCGACCGAGCAGGCCACCAGCGCGATCCTCGGCGCCCTCGAGGAGATCGAGACGAATGCCGGCGCGCTGCGTGCCATGCGGATCGCCGCCGGTCGCGACAACATCGACACGATCCTCGAACGCGTCATCGTCGCTTACGAAGCCTGCAACTTTCAGGATCTGACCGGCCAGCGCATCAACAAGATCGTCGGGGTGCTGAAATTCATCGAGGAGCACCTGGACCGGATGATCGAAGCCTGGGGCGGCCTCGATACGTTCAGCGAAATCCTCGGTGTCGTGCCGCAGGGGCCGAATATCGACGACGAGAGCTCGCTCCTCAACGGACCGAAGCTCGATAACGACCCGGGCCATGTTGACCAGGGCGATATCGACGCGCTGTTCGACTAGCATCCGATCCCGTCTCGACCGATCGTCCGGACACGAGAGATCGGCCGGGCGGACGCTGCCGCGACAACGTTTCGCTCTATCCGGAACGGTGAAGGAGTTCGGGCGGCCCCTTCCCTCGCAAATGCGCGGCGCTTAAGTCTCGCGCATGAGCCGCCAGCCCGCGAAAGACACGCCTTCCCAGCGAGACTCGTCGTCCAAGGCGGATTCGCCTTCGAGGGGCGACATGCCGCCCGATACGTTCGACGAGCGCGAGGATGCGGAGGAGGCCCTCGAGCATAGCGACGACGGGCCGGAGATCGATTTCGATTTCGAGGACGGTGCGGTCAAGGCCGGCACCGAGATCATCCGGCGCTTCTGGTCCACGCTGCCGTCGGGACCGGGCGTCTACCGGATGTTCGACGAGAAGGGCGATGTCCTCTACGTCGGCAAGGCCAAGAACCTCAAAGCCAGGGTCGGCTCCTACGCCCGCGGGCAGGCGCATTCCAACCGCATCGCCCGGATGATCTCGCAGACGGCGGCGATGGAATTCGTCACCACCGCCACCGAGACCGAGGCCCTGCTGCTGGAGGCCAACCTCATCAAGCAGCTGAAGCCGCGCTTCAACGTGCTGATGCGGGACGACAAGTCGTTTCCCTACATCCTGGTCACCGGGGATTCCGAAGCGCCGCAGATCGTCAAGCATCGCGGCGCGAGGCGACGCAAAGGCAGCTATTACGGCCCCTTCGCCACCGTCTGGGCGGTGAATCGCACCGTCAACGCGCTTCAGCGCGCCTTCCTGCTGCGCACCTGCACCGACAGCTATTACGAGAACCGCACCCGGCCCTGCCTGCTCTTTCAGATCAAGCGCTGCGCCGGCCCCTGCACCGGCGAGATCGGCCTGCCCGAATATCAGGCCCTCGCCGAGAACGCGAAGGGCTTCCTCGCCGGCAAGTCCAACGCCGTGAAGGACCGCATGCGCGAGGAGATGCAGGACGCGTCGGAGAAGCTCGAATTCGAGCGCGCCGCGCGTTTCCGCGATCGGATCAGCGCACTTTCCGCGATCCAGGGGACGCAAGGCGTCAACACCCAGGGGATCGAGGAGGCGGATGTGTTCGCCCTCGACGAGCAGGCCGGCCAGTTCTGCATCGAGGTGTTCTTCTTCCGCAACTTCCAGAACTGGGGCAACCGCGCCTACTTCCCCAAGGCCGACCGCTCCATGACGCCGGACGAGGTGCTGGGCTCCTTCATTGGCCAGTTCTACGACGACAAGCCGGCCCCTCGGGTCGTCCTCGTCTCGCACGCCATCGAGGATGCGGAACTGGTGGCGGCCGCCCTGTCGAGCCGGGCCGAGAACCGGGTCGAGGTCCACCAGCCCCAGCGCGGCGAGCGCAAGGCCCTGGTCGATTATGCCCGGCGCAACGCCAAAGAGGCCCTGGCGCGCCGGCTCGCCGACACCGCGTCGCAGGGCAAGCTCCTCGTCGCCCTGGGACAATCCTTCGGGCTGCCGTCCGCGCCGCGCCGGATCGAGGTCTACGACAACTCGCACATCATGGGCACCAATGCGGTGGGCGGAATGATCGTCGCCGGCCCGGCGGGTTTCGCGAAGACGCATTACCGCACCTTCAACATCAAATCCGAGGAGCTGACACCGGGCGACGATTTCGGGATGATGAAGGAGGTGCTGCAGCGCCGCTTCAAGCGCCTCGTTAAGGAGAACCCGCGCGTGCCGACCGGGGCGGCCCCTGAAGGCGGGGCGCCCGAATTGGCGCCCGAGCCGGATGGCGAGACCATGCCAGCCTGGCCGGATCTCGTCCTCGTCGATGGCGGCAAAGGGCAGCTCGATGCCGCGCGAACGGCGCTCGAAGAGATCGGCGTCACCGACGTCGCCCTGGTCGGCATCGCCAAGGGGCGCGATCGCGATGCCGGGCGCGAGACCTTCTTCGTGCCCGGAAAGCCGCCGTTCAAGCTGCCGCCGCGCGATCCCACCCTCTACTTCGTCCAGCGCCTGCGCGACGAGGCCCATCGCTTCGCCATCGGCACGCACCGGGCGAAGCGCAAGCGCGAGATGATCAGGAACCCCCTCGACGAGATCGCCGGCATCGGCCCGACGCGCAAGCGCGCGCTGCTCCATCATTTCGGGACGGTGAAGGCGATCCAGCGCGCGTCCCTGCAGGACCTGGCGACGACGCCCGGCGTCAACGCGGCCACCGCGCGGGCGGTGTATGATTTCTTCCAGGCCGGGGGCTGAACGAGGAGGGTTCGGAGATCAGCCCTGGTCCGGGACGGGTTCGTCCTGCGACCCGCGATACAAGGCCTCGTAATCCTTCCCGCCGTAGAAGATGTTGGTGATGCGGACCCTGTCATCCTCGACTTGGTAGGCGATCACGGCGGAATGCTCGAAGGGCACCGTACGAAGTCCGGCTGCGAGGTCATCGCGCGGGCGTCCGGCGTGTGGAGCATCTCCGATCCGATCGCAGCGTGCCTTGATTCTACGGACGAACGAGGCCGCAACTGCGGTATTTTCGCTCCATTGACGGACGAGGCGAAAAATATCTCGGAGATCGTCGAGTGCTTCCGGTCGATACGTGACCGGACGTCTACGCACTCGATGTCTCGTTCTCGTGGTCCGTGAACAAGCGCGTGAGTTGCTGGTCCACGTCCGACGCCGTCAGGTCCTGTCTCGAATCGTCGAGGGACCGTCGAACACGAGCCCGGATCGCGGCGAGCCGCTCTGCATCTTCCAACCGCTGACGCTGCCAGACCCGAACCGCATCCCGCATGACTTCGCTGGTCGATGCATACTCACCGGCTTCGACACTGTCGCGCACCACCCGAAGGAGGTCGGGTGTCATGGTGATGCTGATCTTTTCAGCGGGCTGCATATGCGGAAATCCCAGCGTATCGAGGATCGGTAGCATAAAATCCGACCTGCCGCATCCTGGCTGCGCAGACGCCGTTCCAAGGCGGTAGGGCACCGTGGCAGGATTACAGTTTGCATCATCGCGGTTGACCCCTCCCCCGGCCCATGGTTTCACCGCGTCGATGACTGTCCTTCCCATCCGACGCCGATCGCCGGCCTGGACGCTGGCGAACTGCCTGACCTATGGGCGTCTTGTGGCCGTGCCGGTCGTGGTGGCGCTGCTGTTCTGGCCCGAGGAATATGGCGCGCGGTTCGCGGCGCTCGGCGTGTTCATCGCCGCCGCCATCACCGATTATCTCGACGGCTACGTCGCGCGGACCTACGACCAGAGCTCGGCGCTGGGCCGGATGCTCGATCCGATCGCCGACAAGCTCCTCGTCGCCGCCTGCCTGCTGATGCTGGTGGCCGACCAGACGATCCATGGCTGGAGCCTCTGGGCCGCCATCGTGATCCTGTGCCGGGAGATCCTCGTCTCCGGCCTGCGCGAATATCTGGCGGAGCTGAAGGTCGGCGTTCCGGTAAGCCGCGTCGCCAAGTGGAAGACCACGCTTCAACTCGTGGCGATCGGCTTCCTCGTGGCCGGCAAGGCGGGCGAATCGATCCTGCCGAACACGATCTGGACCGGGACCACCCTGCTCTGGATCGCGGCGGCCCTGACGCTCTACACCGGCTACGACTATATGAGGGCCGGCATCCGGCACGTGATCGACGACCCGCGCTGATCCGCTGACGCCGTATCCGGAAAGGCAGACGATGAAGCTCGTGTATTTCGCCTGGGTGCGCGAACGCATCGGCAAGGCCGAGGAAATCGTGAGCCCGCCCGCCGGGATCGACACCGTGGCCGATCTCGTCGGCTGGCTCAGCGCGCGCGGCGAAGAATATGCATACGCGTTCGAGAATGCCGGCATCGTGCGCGCGGCCATCGACCGGGTCCACGCCAAGCCGGATGCCGCGATTGCCGGGGCGGCGGAGATCGCGTTCTTCCCGCCGATGACCGGTGGCTGAGCCATCGGCTCGGCATGTCTCGAGGACGCGGATGCCGATGGACACCGCAACCCGCGCGTACCGTGACGGCGATCTCGGACAGGTCGTGGCCCTGTGGAACGCCGCGGGCATCGCGCGGCCCTGGAACGATCCGGCCAAGGACATCGCCTTCGCTCGCCGAGACTCGCACGCGATCGTGCTCGTCGCCGAGACGGGCAGGCGGATCGTCGCCACGGCCATGGTCGGCGAGGACGGGCACCGCGGCTGGGTCTACTACGTCGCCGTCGATCCGCAGCACCGCGATCGCGGTCTCGGCCGGCTCATCATGGACGCGGCCGAGCGATGGCTGGTCGCCCGTGGCGTCTGGAAGATGCAGCTTCTCGTGCGTGAGGAGAACGTCGCGGTTCGGGACTTCTACGAACACCTCGGCTATCGCGACACCCGGACGATCTGCCTGCAGAAGCTCATCGGGGACGCTGCCGGCTGAATCCCGCGCCGGCTTTTCGCGCGGGACCTCCGATCGGGTCCCGCTTCGTTCCACACGTTCGGGGCGGCGCATGCGCGCGACCTCGGCGGTCACTCTCCCCCGTGCATCACTGGGCTACTTCTTCCCCAGCGCGGCGCTGAAGGCGGCGAGGTTGCTGCGCATCATCGCCACATAGGTCGCCGCCGGACCGCTCGGGGCGGAGAGGGCGTCGGAATAGACCTTTCCGCCGATCGTGGCGCCGCTCTCCCGCGAGATCTGCTGCATCAGGCGCGGGTCGGCCACGTTCTCGAGGAACACCGCCGGGATCTTGTCGCGGCGGATCTGCCGGATGATCCGGGCCACGTCCTTCGGGCTCGCCTCGCTATCGGTGGAGACGCCCTGCGGCGCGATGAAATCGAGGCCATAGGCGGCGGTGAAATAGCCGAACGCATCGTGCGTGGTGATGATCCTGCGATGATCGGGCGGGATCGCCGCGATGGCGCTGCGGATGTCGGTCTCCAGCCTGTCGAGCGTGGTGAGATAGGCTTTCGTGTTGGCGGCGTAATCGGCGGCATGATCGGGGTCGATCGTCGCCAATCCGTCCCGGATGTTGGCGACATATGTCCGCACGTTGGCGATGCTCTGCCAGGCATGGGGATCGTCGTGGTGGACGTGGCCCGCATGCCCTCCCCCGTGATCGTCGTCGCCCTCGATCGGCTTCACGCCCTTCGTGGCGACGATGACCGGGGCCTTCGTGCCGGAAGCCTTGATCAGCCTGTCGAGCCAGCCTTCCAGACCGAGCCCGTTGACGACGACGAGACGGGCGGCGGCGAGCTTACGCGCATCTCCCGGTGCCGGGTTATAGCCATGCGCGTCGGCGTCGGGACCGACGAGGGCCGAGACCTCGACCCGGTCGCCACCCACCTGCTTCACCAGATCGCCGAGAATGGAGAAGGTCGCCACCGCCTTCAGCGGCTCCTCGGCCTCCGCAATCCTGCCGAACGCGGAGAGGGCGAGTGCGATGCCGAGGCACGCCGCAGCACCCGACTTCATGACGTGACGTCTGGATCGCATTGCTGTCGCCCTTGCAGCCGCCTCCCCCGGCAACGGGGCGGCCTGATGCTCTGGCTGGACGTCTAATGTAACACTATCACATTGCCAAGCCTGGCGGGTTCGCTTGATCTTCCCGCGATCGACCGGCAAACCCCCGGATCGAACGCCGGGAGCCACCCCGTGCGACAGACACTGGATGATCATGGCCCGTCGGCCGCTACTGCGGGGTGAGACCCTTCCCCTCCTCGGCCGAGTCTGGCGCGAATGGCTGCGACCGCATCGGGCCACGCTGGCCGTGGTGCTGGTGCTGATCGCCATCGTCGGCGCCGCGACGGGGCTGTACCCTGCCCTGATCAAGGGCGCGTTCGACGCGTTCGACCACAAGGACCCGTCCGCCCTCACCTACGGCCCGCTCATCGTCATCGCCATCACGTCGATCCGCGGCTTTGCCCTGTTCGGCCAGACGGTGCTGACCAACCGGGTCGTCACCCGCGTCGAGGCCGACATGCAGGCGGCGCTCTACGGACACCTCATCGATTCCGATCTGGCTCAGCTCGGGCGCGAGAGCCCGGCGGCGTTCACCCAGCGCTTCACCACGGATTTCGCCTTCATCAAGGAGGCGCTGACACGCATATCCACCGTGCTGCTGCGCGATCTCGCCATGCTGATCGCCCTCGTCATCGCCCTGATCTGGATGGACCCGGTGCTGACCCTGGTGGCGGGCGTGGTCGTGCCTTTCGTCGCCGGCCCGATCGGCCGCATCGGCAAGAAGCTGCGCCGGGTTTCCACGACGACGCAGGAGCAGATGGGCCTGACCGCGAGCCTCATCACCGAGAGCCTCCAGGGCGCACGCATCGCCAAGACCTACGCCCTCGAATCCTACCTCAAGGACCGCGCGGCGGGCGCGTTCGACAATGTCCGCCGCCTGAAGATGAAGGCGGCCAATGCTCGCGGACGCCTCGACCCGCTGATGGAGGTCGGCGGCGGCTTCGCCGTGGCCGCCGTGCTGGTCCTGGTCGGCCAGCGCGTGATGTCGGGTGACCGGACCGTGGGCGATTTCACCGGTTACGTGGCGGCGCTCCTCCTGGCCGCACAGCCCGCCCGGGCGCTCGGCACTCTCAATGCCATCCTTCAGGAAGCCGGCGCGGCGCTCCAGCGCTACTTCGCCCTGATGGACGAGGCGCCGCGCATTCGCGAGTCGTCCGAGGCCGTGCCACTGATCGTCACCGGCGGCGAGATCCGCTTCGAATCCGTGCGCTTCCGCTATCGCGAGGACGCGCCGGCCCTGGAGGGCATCGATCTCGTCGTCCCCGCCGGCGCCACCGTCGCCCTGGTCGGACGCTCGGGCTCGGGCAAGTCGTCGCTGCTCAACCTCGTCCCCCGTCTGTACGACGTGACCGCCGGCCGGGTGCTCATCGACGGCGCGGATCTGCGCGAGGTCACGATCCCGTCTTTGCGCGCCGCCGTGGCGGTCGTCTCCCAGGACGTGGTGCTGTTCGACGACACGATCGCCGCCAATATCGGCTTCGGTCGCCCCGGTGCCACCCGCGCGGAAATCGAGGCCGCCGCCGAGGCGGCCGCCGCGCACGGCTTCATCAGCCGGTTGGCCGAGGGCTATGAATTCCGCGTCGGTCCCTCCGGCGGACGCCTGTCGGGGGGCGAGCGCCAGCGCATCTCCCTCGCCCGCGCCTTCCTGAAGGACGCGCCGATCCTGCTCCTCGACGAGGCGACGAGCGCCCTCGATTCCGAATCCGAGCGGCTGGTCCAGGGTGCGCTCCTGCGCCTCATGCAGGGCCGGACCACCCTCGTCATCGCGCACCGCCTCTCCACCGTGCGCGATGCCGACATGATCGTGGTGATGGAGGCCGGCCGCATCGTCGAGACCGGAACGCACGAGGTCCTGATCGGATCGCAGGGCGGTTACGCGAGGCTGCACCGCATGCAGCTCTCGGGCGACGTGGAAGAGCCGGCTCCCGCACCCTGAACCGCGCCCCGCGCGTTGAGGCCGATCGCAATCCCGATCGCGGAGCGGATGAGAGCATGGCAGCGGATTCGTTCGGACGGACGAAGGACGGGCGGGACGTCGCCCGTTACGCCCTCTCGCGGTCGCGCCTGCGCGTGCACATCCTCGATTACGGCGGCGTGGTCAGCCGGATCGAGGTGCCGGACCGGAACGGGACCTGGGCCAACGTCGCCCTCGGAGCGCGGGATCTCGCCGGATACGAGGCGAGCGACGCGCATTTCGGCGCCATCATCGGCCGCTACGCCAACCGCATCGCCAAGGGGCGATTCAGCCTCGACGGGCACGAGTATCGCCTGCCGCACAATGCCGGCGGCAACACCATGCATGGCGGCCCGGTCGGGTTCGACCGACGCATCTGGCGCGTGATCCGCGCGGACGACACCGCTCTCGTCCTGGCCTATCGCTCGAGCGACGGCGAGGAGGGCTTTCCCGGCACTCTCGACGTTGAGGTCGCCTATTCCTTGAGCGACGACGAGACCCTGCGGATCGACTACGCGGCCTCGACCGACCGGCCGACCATCCTCAACCTGACCAACCACAGCTATTTCAACCTTGCCGGCGAGGGCTCCGGCGAGGTGCTGGCGCATCGGGTCGCCATCGCGGCCGACCATTACCTTCCCACCGATTCCGAGCAGATTCCGACCGGCGAGATACGGCCCGTGGCGGGGAGCGCCTTCGATTTCCGCGAGCCGAAGGCGCTGGAGGCCGGCATCCGCGACGCGGATCCGCAGCTCGCCCTGGCGCATGGCTACGACCACACTTTCGTGCTGCGCCACCCCGGAGCCTTGCGGCACGCGGCCTCCGCCCTCGATCCGTCGAGCGGACGACGCCTCGACATCGCGACGACCCAGCCGGGATTGCAGCTCTACACCGCCAACATGCTCGACGGCGCGGTGATCGGGTCGGGTGGGCGGCTGTACCGGTCCGGCGATGCCGTCTGTTTCGAGGCGCAGGGATTTCCCGATGCGCCGAACCGCCCGAACTTTCCCTCGGTCGTGCTGCGCCCCGGCGAGCGGTTCGCGGCAACGACGGCCTATCGGTTCACGGCGGAATAGACCCGCCCCGGTCTCACGGCGCCCGCTTTCGCCTCGGGCGTGTCGGATTAGGGAGCCGCCGGGGGCCGTGCCCGTGACCCCGCCGGATCATAGCTCGTGCGGGTCGGGCTCCACGAGGATGTCGCGCTTGCCGGCATGATTGGCCTGTCCGACGATGCCCTCGACCTCCATCCGCTCCATCAGCGAGGCGGCGCGGTTGTAGCCGATCTGCAGCCGGCGCTGGATGTAGCTGGTCGAGGCCTTCTTGTCGCGCAGGACGACCTGCACCGCCTGGGCGTAGAGGTCTCCGCCGCTCTCGCCGAAGCTGCCCTGGTCGAACACCGCACCGTCCACTTCGATCTCGTCGATCGAGCCCTTGCCGGGCTTTCCGCCGCCCTTGCCACCCTTGTCGTCCTCCTCGCCGTCATCGGCGGTGACGGCTTCGAGATAGGACGGGCGGCCCTGGCGCTTGAGATGGGCGACCACGCTCTCGACTTCCGAATCCGAGCAGAACGGGCCGTGGACGCGGGTCGTGCGCCCGCCGCCGGCCATGAACAGCATGTCGCCCTGGCCGAGCAGCTGCTCCGCACCCATCTCGCCGAGGATCGTGCGGCTGTCGATCTTGCTCGTGACCTGGAAGGAGATCCGGGTCGGGAAGTTCGCCTTGATCGTGCCGGTGATGACGTCGACCGAGGGGCGCTGCGTCGCCATGATCAGGTGGATGCCGGCGGCGCGCGCCATCTGCGCGAGGCGCTGGATCGCGCCCTCGATGTCCTTGCCGGCCACCATCATCAGGTCGGCCATCTCGTCGACCACGATGACGATGTAGGGCAGCGGATTGAGGTCCATCTCCTCGGTCTCGTAGACCGCCTCGCCGGTCTCGCGGTCGAACCCGGTCTGGACCGTGCGGGTCAGGATCTCGCCGCGCCCCCTCGCTTCGGCGAGGCGCGCGTTGAAGCCGTCGATGTTGCGCACACCGACCTTCGACATCTTCTTGTAGCGCTCCTCCATCTCGCGCACCGCCCATTTGAGGGCGATGACCGCCTTCTTCGGATCGGTGACGACCGGAGACAGGAGATGCGGGATGCCGTCGTAGACGGACAGTTCCAGCATCTTCGGATCGACCATGATCAGGCGGCACTCTTCCGGCTTCATCCGGTAGAGCAGTGACAGGATCATGGTGTTGATGGCCACCGACTTGCCCGAGCCGGTGGTGCCGGCGACCAGCAGGTGGGGCATCTTGGCGAGGTCGGCGATGATCGGCTCGCCGCCGATATTCTTGCCGAGGCAGAGGGCGAGGCTCTGCTTCGTCTCGGCGAAATCGGTCGATGCGAGGAGTTCGCGCAGATAGACCGTCTCACGCCGGGCGTTGGGTAGTTCGATGCCGATGGCGTTGCGGCCGGGAACGACCGCGACGCGGGCTGAGACCGCTGACATCGAGCGCGCGATATCGTCCGAGAGCGAGATCACACGGCTCGACTTGGTGCCGGGCGCCGGCTCCAGCTCATAGAGCGTCACCACCGGGCCGGGGCGCACGGCGAGGATGTCGCCGCGCACGCCGAAATCGCTGAGCGTCGCTTCGAGCAGGGTCGCGTTCTGTTCCAGCGCTTCGGTCGAGACCTGGCTGGCCGGCGACAGTCCCGGCGCGTCCGCGAGCAGTTCCAGGGCGGGATGGGCATAGCCCTCGGCGCCATAGGCCGGAGCCGGAGGCGCGCGCCGGATCGGCGCCGGTGCGGGAGACGGTGCCGGAGGCGTGACGCGGGAGCGCGGCGAAGGCACCGAGGCGGCCGGCTCGCCGGGCATGTGGAACGCCTCGTCCCCGTCATCCGGCTCGTCGTCGTGCAGGATCGGTTCGGGAGCCGCGCGGCGCGGGGTCTGACGGGGCTCGGCGACGGTCGGCGCGTCGAAGACGGGCTCGCGACGGGTTGAGGGCGCGTCCTGGCCCCCTTGACCGGCTCCGCTGCGGCCATGGCTCCCGCTATCCTGGGGCGCATGGGTCGACCACGGGATGTCGTCGCCATCGGAGAAGGCGCGGCGCGCGGCCAATGCCGGCGATGCGCCGGCATAGGCGAGATCGGTGGCGGCGGCCGCGCGGCCGGCGCGCCACTCGGCCAGTCTCGCCGCGATCGCGCTGCGTCCACCCATCAGCAGATGGGCCAGGGTCCCGAGCGAGACGATGCCCAGGCTCGGCTCGTCCTCCTCGTAGCGGCCGTCGTGCCGTGCCGGGGACGGCGAGCGCTGATGCGACGCGGACGGGGCCGGCTGGTCATAGGCCTCGTCCTCCAAAGTCGCCCCCGCGCGGCAGGCGCCGGTGAGGCAGAGGATCGCGATCGCCGCGAAGGCGAAACCGACGAGGGCCGCGGCCGGCGACGCGATGGCGCCGACGATGAGCCGAGCGGTATGGATCAGGGCATCGCCGGCGACGCCGCCGAGCCCCGTGGGCAAGGGCCAGCGTGCGGTGGGCGGAAGTGCGCTCGCCACCGCGCTCGCGGCGAAGAAGCCGATGATCCAGAGGGTGAGCCGCAGGCCGCCGCGGGGCAGCTCGCGCGACCGCATGAGCTGAACGCCCCAGAAGGCCGGCGGCAGCGCGAAGGCGAGTGACCCCAGCCCGAGGAGCTGCATCGCGAGATCGGACACCACGGCACCGCCGGTGCCGAGCACGTTGTGTGCGGCGTGGTCGGTGGCGTGGTTGATGCTCGGATCGTCGATGGACCAGGTCGCCAGGGCGACCGTGAGCGCGGTCGCGCTGGCGAACAGGATGAGACCGCCCAGCTCCGTCATCCGCTTCGCCATGAATGGCCGGAAGCTGTCGACGAAGGTGTCGTAAGGCGATGCGGAACGGCGGAGCGAGCGCATACGGGACCAGACGCAGGGAGAAACGATCCGGTAACGCTAAGTCGACCGAGTTAACGTCCGTTTAAGGCTTAGAGATCGTTAGCGCCGCCCACAGACATGTTCGCGTCTTGGCAGTCAGGACCATGGTGGAGCGGATTTCCTCTTCGGCTCTCCGCAGCCCGATTCGGAGCGCCAACGAAGAAAGGCCCCGGATCGCTCCGGGGCCTTCGTCGTCCATCGCCGAGCTTCTCGCTTAGCGGAAGAGGTTCATGAGACCGCCCGGCTCGGCGTAGATGCCGGGAGCCGCAGTGGAGGTCTGGAAGGTGATCGAGCCGATGACGGCATCGCCGCACCACCGCGAGGTTCCGCCGTTGACGAAGCCGCGGAAGTCGCCGGTGAGGGCGAAGCATTCCTGCTTGCTCAGGTCGGTGTTGTGGTAGCGGACGTCGAGGACGATGTTCTTGTAGGTGTAGGACAGGCCGACGTTCCCGTAGAGGTAGCTCGGGAGGTTGAAGGCGGTCTGGAGAGTGGCCGAGGTCTTGGCGGCCCCGAGGAAGTAGTAGCCGAGCTCCGACGAGATCGAGAAGCCGCCGGAATACGCCTCGGGCAGGAACGAGAACCACGTCGCCGGCAGGGTGTAGGCGGCGGTGCCGGAGGTGTAGGTGCCGTTGGCGTGCTGGCCGAGATAGTTCGGCGAGTAGAACACGTTGAGGCCGAGGGTCAGCGAATCGGTCGCGGTCCAGGTGCCCTTGGCGGCGTATTCGAGGAAGTCGGTGTTCGCGGTGGTCAGCGGCACGTTGAACCGGCCGAAGCCGTTGGGTCCGAACAGGCGCTGCTCGTTGGGGTAGAAGTAGTAGATCACGCCGAGATCGAGGGCGAACTTGTCGTAGGTCGGGCGGATACCGGCGGTGAGATCGAATTCCATGTCCGGCTTAGTGGGCAGCCGGGTCTGGTAGGTGGCAAAGCCGGTATAGGCGAAGCCGCCGAAATACTGAGCCTCGAAGAAGGACTGGTAGCTGCCGTCGCGGTTCGACTGCGACACACCGCGGAAGTTATAATCCGTCTGGTAGCGCGAGCCGAACGAGAAGCCGATGAGCGGATCGGGGGCCTTGGCCTCGACCGGCATGACCTTGGGAGCCGGCATGTCGGCAGCGTTGACGGTGCCGACGCTCAGGAAAGCAGCGAGGGAAGCGGCGGTCCCCAGCGCGGTCAACTTCAGTGTCATGTCTAAGCAGCCCCAGTTATTCTGTGAGTTGCAGCGTGCCCAATCCATCTGATCTTCGCAAAACCAACTTTGATGCAATTGCCTACTAAACAGGCAAATCGAGCCTAGCCGGGGACTTGGGTAGGCGATGTTGTTTTTTGATCACATTTTAGCCGCACTCCGGCGAGGTCGGCCGTCTTGAACGCGAATCGACGTCGCCGTTTCGTTCGCGGCGAATGGTTAATCCCGCGTTAATTCATGAGAAAAGGCCCCGGTTGACGAGCAACTGGGGCCTTCATCTCAGTATTAGGGTACGGGCGACGAGCTTAGTAGTTGTAGGCGCGCTCGCCGTGATCGGCGATATCGAGGCCTTCGCGCTCTTCGTCCTGGGTCACGCGCAGACCGATGGTCAGGTCGACGAGCTTGTACAGGATGGCGGAGCCGATGCCGGACCACAGCAGGGTGAAGCCGACGGCCTTGCCCTGGGCCAGCATCTGCGTGGCCATGTCGTAGGTGCCGAGGACGAGTTCGCCCGGCTTGGTGGTGTAGTCGGGGATGCCGACGCCGCCGAGATCCGGGCTCACCAGGATGCCGGTCGCGAGGGCGCCGAGGATGCCGCCGATGCAGTGCACGCCGAACACGTCGAGCGAGTCGTCGTAGCCGAGCGCGTTCTTCACCGTCGAGCACATGATGAAGCAGGCCGCACCGGCGACGAGGCCGAGGACGATGGAGCCCATGGGACCGGCGAAGCCGGCGGCGGGGGTGACGGCCACGAGGCCCGCGACGGCGCCGGAGAGCATGCCGAGGAGCGACGGCTTGCCCTTCAGCATCCACTCCACGAACAGCCAGGAGACGGCGGCAGCGGCGGTGGCGACGAAGGTGTTGATCATGGCGAGGGCGGTGGTGCCGTTCGATTCGAGGTTCGAACCGGCGTTGAAGCCGAACCAGCCGACCCAGAGCAGCGAGGCGCCGATGGCGGTCATGGTCAGGGAGTGCGGGGCGAGCAGGTCACGGCCGTAGCCGATACGCTTGCCGAGCATCAGGCAGCCGACGAAGCCGGCGATGCCCGCATTGATGTGCACCACGGTGCCGCCGGCGAAGTCGAGGGCGCCCCACTTGAAGATCATTCCGGCATCGGCATTGACCGCGTCGAGGGCCGCCTGGGCCGCAGCCTTGGAGGCGTCGTCCGTGGCATCGGCCAGGGCCTTCGCCGCGTTGCCGACGACGTCGGGTCCGCCCCAGTACCAGACCATGTGCGCCATCGGGAAGTAGATGAGCGTGACCCAGAGGACGGAGAACACGATCAGCGCCGAGAACTTCATCCGCTCGGCGAAGGCGCCGACGATGAGGGCCGGGGTGATCATGGCGAACGTCATCTGGAAGCAGATGTAGACGTATTCGGGGATGACGACGCCGTTGGAGAAGGTCGCCGCCACAGAGTTCGCGTCGACACCCTTCAGGAAGACCTTGGAGAAGCCGCCGACGAAGTCGTTAAGACCGCCGCCGTTGGTAAAGGCCATGCTGTAGCCGAACAGGACCCAGAGCAGGCAGACGATGGAGGCGATGGCGAAGACCTGCGTCAGCACCGAGAGCATGTTCTTCGTGCGGACGAGGCCACCGTAGAAGAGGGCCAGGCCCGGCACGGTCATCAGCAGCACGAGGGCGCTGGAGACCAGCATCCAGGCGGTGTCGCCCTTGTTCGGAACCGGTGCGGCGGCAGCGACCGCGGCCGGTGCGGACGCGGCTTCCGGGGTCGGCGATTGTGCGAGGGATGGCTCGATGAACAGAAGGGCCAGCGCGGCGCCTCCCATCCCGAGCGCAAGGGCATTGCGAAGTTTCATGGAAACGGAACTCCCGGTCGCGGTGCGATGGTGACGTGAAGGAGGGACAGAGGGACTGGCCGGAACGAGGATGCCCGGCCCGGCGGAGCGGTCAGAGCGCGTCGATGTCGGTCTCGCCGGTGCGGATGCGGACGGCCTTCTCGAGGGGCACGACGAAGATCTTGCCGTCGCCGATCTGGCCGGTGCGGGCGGCGGCGGCGATGGCGTCGATGACGCTGCTGGTGAGATCGGACGCGACCGCGACTTCGATCTTCAGCTTCGGGAGGAAGCTCACGGCGTATTCGGCGCCGCGGTAGATTTCGGTGTGGCCCTTCTGGCGGCCATAGCCCTTGACCTCGGTGACCGTGAGGCCGTGGACGCCGATGCCGGTCAGGGCATCCCTGACCTCCTCGAGCTTGAACGGCTTGATGATAGCCATCACGATTTTCATGGGCGGCGCCCCCTTGTTCTGGATGCCCCGGTCGCCGGCCCGATCTGCGTCGCGGCCCGGTATTCCGGTCAATTCGCACCGGCCGGAATGGCCAAGCGATCGGCGCCCCTCATTCAAGGACTATGCCAACGGGAACTTTTCCGGGTTTGCCGTTCTGCACACAAAGTGATCGATCACTGACGCGTGATCGAGCGAAGATCCGGCCAATGTTGCCTCAAAATAAATCATTCAGATGATATTCTAATCAAAGTGACGGTGCATAAAGCATAGCTCAGGGCGAGCCCGCCGTTTCATCGCCGATCGGGCGGATCAGCCCCTCCTGCGCGACCGAGGCCACGAGCTTCCCGTCCCGCGTGAAGATCGATCCCCTCGCGAATCCGCGCGCTCCGGAGGCGACCGGGCTCTCCTGTACGTAGAGAAGCCAGTCGTCGGCGCGGAAGGGGCGGTGGAACCAGAGGGCGTGATCCAGGCTGGCGGATTGGATCGTCGGGTCGAACACGGTCCTTCCGTGCGGGATCAGCGTGGCGTCGAGAAGCATGAGGTCGGACGCGTAGGCGAGGACGGCGCGATGGATGGCGGGATCGTCCGGCAGGCGCTCCCCGGCCCGGAACCAGACATGGAAGCGCGGCTCGCGCGGCGCGCGCGACATGTACCGCTGCACCTCGACCGGCCGTAGCTCGATCGGCGTGGCGCGACTGAGATAGGCGCGCATCGTCTTCGGGATCGACGGTCCCGCCCGGGCGGCGAGAGCGGGCGCGTCCAGCAGCGCCTCCGGCTCCGGGACGTCCGGCATGGCGATCTGATGAGAAACTCCCTCCTCCTCGCTGTGGAAGGAGGCCGACATGGCGAAGATCGCGCGTCCGTGCTGATGAGCCACGACCCGGCGCGTCGCGAAGCTGCGCCCGTCGCGGATACGCTCCACCGCATAGTCGATCGATGCGGCCGGGTCGCCGCCGAGGATGAAATAGGCATGGAGGGAGTGTGGCGGACGGCTCCCCTCCACCGTCCGCGACGCGGCGACCAGGGCCTGCCCGAGAACCTGGCCGCCGAAGACCCGGAACCAGCCGGTCTGGATGCTCTGCCCCCGGAACAGATCGTCGTCGAGGGGGGCGAGGTCGAGGCAGGCGAGGAGTTCGTCGACGGATCCGGTCATGCGGGCCTTTCGCCGGGCAAGGATGGCGCTGCGAACCTGCATCATGCAGTCACGGAGAATGGCATCGCCATAGCTCGCTCGGGAAGGCAAGGCTCGTGCGCCGAATCCGGACGATCCGCAGTCACGATCGCACGCCGACTTTCCCACTCATGCGTTGCCTCAGGCGGCGCGGGGTGCCACTCCGATTCCCGAGCGACCGAAGCCGACGCAGATGGGTACGAGGTGAAGAGCATGGGCCGATCGACGCAAGGATTGGCGCGCCGCAAGGTGGTCGTCGCCGGCGGCGGCATTCCCGGTCTCAGCCTGGCGCTGGCTCTGCGCCGGACCCATGGCGATGCCCTGGACGTGACCGTCTGTGATCCGGGACTCGATACGGCCGCCATGCGCCATCGCGGGCGAGCCTTCGCCGTGGCCGCCGGGGGCCGGCGGATGCTGGCGTGCCTCGGGATCTGGAGCGAGGTGGCCCATGCGGCGGAGCCGATCCTCGACATGGCGATCAGCGACAGCCGGGTGAAGGACCCGGTCCGTCCCGTCTTCCTGACGTTCGGGCAGGATGGGGCGGCCGAAGGCGACGGGCCTCTGTCGGGCGAGCCCTTCGCACATATGGTCGAGGCCGAATTCCTGGTGGGCGCCCTGCTTTCGGCATCGACGGCCTGCGGCGTCGCCCTCGAACCGGTCGGCATCCGCCACGCGCAGGCGAGCGGGGGCAGCATCGCCATGTCCCTTTCCGACGGACGCGAGACGAGCGCGAGCCTCCTCGTGGCCGCGGATGGTGCGCGGTCGCGCCTGCGCGAGGCCGCCGGGATCGGATGGGTCGGTCGCTCCTATCCCCAGAGGGGTATCGTCGCCACGATCGGGCATGAACGTCCGCATGGCGGCCGGGCCTATGAGCACTTCCTGCCGAGCGGCCCCTTCGCGATCCTGCCTCTCGTCGATGGCGGCACCCTGGGGCACCGCTCCTCCATCGTCTGGACGGAGAGGGAGGCGGATGTCGAGGCGCTGATCGGCGGAAGCCGGGAGGACACGCTGAGCGAGATCGAGCGTCGGTTCGGGCTCAATCTCGGCCGCCTCGTCATCGAGGACGGGCCGAGCGCCCATCCGCTCTCCCTCGGCATCGCGCGAAGCTTCCGGGGCGAGCGTCTCGCCCTGCTCGGCGATGCGGCGCACGTCATCCATCCCATCGCCGGCCAGGGTCTCAACCTCGGACTCGCCGATGCCGCCGCTTTGGCGGAAGAGATCACCGAGGCCCTGCGTCTCGGTCTCGATCCTGGATCGAAGGATGTGCTCCGGCGCTACGAGCGAAGCCGCCGCTTTGATACGCTCGCCATGGCGGCCGCGACCGACGGATTGAACCGTCTGTTCTCGAACGATCTGCTGCCGGTGCGGCTCGTGCGCGATCTCGGTCTCGGGCTCGTCGACAAGCTGCCCGGCTTGAAGTCGCTCTTCATCGGCGAGGCCTCCGCCTCGCGAGGGGCCTCGCCCAGACTGATGCGGGGCGAGGCCTTGTGACGGAACTTAGTCTCAGGCCTTCTCGGCCTTGGCGCGCTCGATGCCTTCGTGGATCAGGCGGTGCGCCTCGGCCTTGTCGCCCCAGCGCTTGATCTTCACCCACTTGCCGGGCTCCAGATCCTTGTAGTGCTCGAAGAAGTGTTGGATCTGCTGGACCGTGATGTCCGGCAGGTCGGTGTAATTCTCGATCCGGTCGTAGCGCATGGTGAGGTGACGGGACGGCACCGCGATGATCTTCTCGTCCTCGCCGGCATTGTCCTCCATCACCAGGACGCCGACCGGGCGCACGCTGATGATCGCACCCGGAGCGATGGCGCGCGTATTGGCCACGAGAACGTCGCAGGGATCGCCGTCACCCGACAGGGTGTGGGGGATGAATCCGTAATTCCCCGGATAATGCATCGCGGTATAGAGGAAGCGGTCGACGACGAGGGCGCCGGATTCCTTGTCCATCTCGTACTTGATCGGATCGCCGCCGATCGGCACCTCGATGATGACGTTGACGTCTTCCGGCGGGTTTTTTCCAATCGAGACGGAATCGATGATCATGGGGTCCTCTCCGGGCCTGCAACAACTCTGAGCGCTGTTTCGGCGTCTCTTAAATCCCTTCCGACATAAAGGAAATCGACCTTAGTACGATGCGCCGAGCTTTTGCGGGAACCGTAACCGGGGCGACATGGTCCCGGTTGCAAAGCCATGGTCCCGGTTGCAAAGCATGGAATCCGTCGCACCGTTCGGTCGATCGGGGGCCCGTGGGCCGCATCAGGATTTCCCGTCGCGCGCGCCGAACCAGCGGTTCCAGACGCCCTCGCACCAGCGAGCGGATCGTTCGAGCGGAATCTTGAGCGCCGGCACGTCCTGGCTGAGTAGTGCCAGACCGACCGGCAGCATCCACAAACCGAGCACCGGCAGGATCGAGAAGATCCCTCCGAGAATGAACAGGATCGCCGCGCCGATCCGGACCCAGCGGCGGGAGGGCACCCGCAACCAGTCGATCGCATGGCGCAACTTATCGGGGAGCTTCTCGGTGAGGCGCGTGACGCGATCGTCCCAGTCCTGCGCCGTGCAATCCTGGCGAGACGCGTCCTGCTGGCTGGCGGTCATTGTGTTCCTTGATCCGGAAGGAGGGAGCGGCGGCGCGGTCCCACCATATGGGAACGGCCGGCTCCGACCATCGGATCAACGAACTGCCCCGCTGCCGGGGTTCCATGAAGAGCGAGAGCCCGGACGCGCGGATGTCGGTCCGCTCGCCCGCGATGACTCACTCGAAGCGGTAGGCCACCTTGGGAAGGACAGCGCCGGCCATGCGGTCGACGGCCTCCGCCACCCGCTTGCCGCCGAGACCGGCATAGAAGTCGCAGGCCCGCTCGTTTCCCGCCAGGGTCCAGACACCGATCCGCGTCAGGCCGTGATCGGCGAGATCGTTGCGGATCGCCCGGAACAGCCGTCGCCCGAGACCGAGCCCCTGATAGGCGGGAAGGATGTAGAGCTCGTCGACCTCGCCGGAGGCCTTGAGCGCGCTTCCCCGAGCCTGCCCGTAGATCGCGTATCCCACCACTTCCTCGCCGGTCTCGACGACGACCAGGGGACGATTGCGCTGGGCCGCGCCGAGCCACCATTGCGAGGAGCGTTGGGAGATCATCCGCTCCAGCGAGAGGCCGGGGATGATGCCGCGATACGCTTCCCTCCACGATTCGTCGAAGACGTCACTCAACCGATCGGCGTCTCCCGAACGGGCGCGGCGGATGCTGGTGGTGCTCGTTCTCATGACTGTCCCTACGCTCGTTGGAAACGGGAACGATCTCGCATCGAAATGCACGATGCAGGCATGATGAAGGCAAGCCGGATGCCGAGTTTCGCCACGGGAGTTTCGAAAGCTCGGTATGGGTCCATTTGGCATCATAGGTTTGCCCGACGCCGCTCCGGCTGTTAGAGCCGCAACTCCCTCCCCTCGACCGGTCCTTGCCGCCACCCGTGTTCAACAGATTCATCAAGCCCGAGATCCGCTATGCCCGGCGCATGGCGCGGATCGCCCGCTTCGAGCAGCCGATCGCCGGCCGGGGCGCGCGCATGCGGGCCTGGGCCAACATGCTGCTGGTGGATCACGGCGTTTTCCGTCTCGCCTATCTCAACCGGCACAAGATCGGCACCGGCAAGATCTGGCGCTCGGCCCAGCCGACGCCGCACCAGCTGGCCTGGTTCCGGCGCCAGGGCGTGCGTACGGTGATCTCCCTCCGCGGCGGCCGAGAGCACGGTTCCTGGCCGCTCCAGCGCGAAGCCTGCGCGCAGCAGGGGCTGGAACTGGTGGAATTCGTGCTGCGCTCACGCGAGGCACCGTCGAAGGAGACGATCCTCGGCGCCAAGGCCTTCTTCGACAGCGTCCAGTATCCCGCGATGATGCATTGCAAGTCGGGGGCCGACCGCGCCGGCCTGGGCGCCGCGCTCTACCTCATCCTGCACGAGCGCGTGCCGGTCTCCGAGGCGATGGGGCAGCTCTCGGCCCGCTACGGCCATTTCCGCTTCGCCAAGACCGGGATCCTCGACGCGTTCTTCGACCTCTACCTGCGGGAGGGCGAGGCCAGGGGGATGGATTTCCTGACCTGGGTCGAGACGGTCTACGAACCTGAAGCCCTGAAGCGCGACTTCCGGCCGGGTTTCTGGTCGGACCTCTTGGTCGATCGGGTGATCAAGCGGGAATAGCCCCCTACTCCGCCGCCAGCCGCGTCGTCTCGCGGAAGGGATGGGCGGGATAGGTGCCGATGATGCGCAGCTCGCGCGAGAAATAAGCGAGTTCCTCGAGCGCGCGGGCGAGGCCCGGATCCTCGGGGTGGCCGTCGACCTCGGCATAGAACTGCGTCGCCGAGAACTGGCCCTCGACCATGTAGCTCTCGAGCTTCGACATGTTGACGCCGTTGGTGGCAAAGCCCCCGAGCGCCTTGTAGAGCGCCGCAGGGATGTTGCGGACGCGGAAGATGAAGCTCGTCACCGTGGGGCCGGAATCCTGCGGGACGACCGCTTCCTTCTCGGAGAACACCACGAAGCGGGTGGTGTTGTGGCTCTCGTCCTCGACGTCGCGGGCGAGGATGTCGAGCCCGTAGACACCGGCGGCCATGGCCGGAGCCAGGGCGCCGCGGCTCGGATCGCCCACCTCCGCGACCTCGCGCGCCGCGCCCGCCGTATCGCCTGCCACCACGGCCTTGAGCCCGAGCCGCCGGATGATCTTGCGGCACTGGCCGAGGGCATGGACGTGGCTGTGCACCGTCCTGATCGCTTCGATCGGCGTGCCGGGAAGCGCCATCAGCTGAAAATGGATCGGCAGGAAGTGCTCGGCCACGATGTGCAGGCCGGATGTCGGGATGAGATGATGGATGTCGGCGACACGGCCGGCGATGGAATTCTCGATCGGGATCATCGCCAGGGCGGCGCGGCCGTCATTCACCGCCGCGAAGGCCTCCTCGAACGAGGCGCAGGGCAGCGGTGTCCAGTCCGGATAGGCCTGGGCACAGATGATGTGCGAGTTCGCGCCGGGCTCACCCTGGTAGGAGATCGTGGTGCTGGGATCAGGCGTGATGGACATGGTCGCGATGACTCGGTTCGTCAGTTGAGGCGCCGGGCCTGGAGCACGGCCCGCGCCCGCTCCAGGTCGGCGGGGGTGTCGACGCCGAGCGGCAGGTCGTCGACGATCATGGCGTCGATGCGCATACCGGCTTCCAGCGCCCGGAGCTGTTCGAGTTTCTCACGGGTCTCGAGTTCACCCGGCTTCATGGCCATGAAGCGCGTGAGCGCGCGGCGGCGATAGGCGTAGAGCCCGATATGATGGAACAGCGGCCCCTCGCCCCAGGGCGCCTCAGCCCGGGTGAAATAGAGCGCGCGCAGGCGGTTCGGCCCGACATGATGGCCGACGAGTTTCACCACGTTGGGGTCGCGCCGCTCCTCGTCGCGGGTGATGACGGCGCAGAGGGTGGCGATATCCACGGCGCGATCGGCGAGCGGCAGGATCGCTGCGCCGATGACGGCCGGATCGATCGTGGGCAGGTCGCCCTGCAGGTTGACCACGACGTCGTGATTGCCCTGCGGATCGATGATCTCGAGGGCCTCGGCCAGGCGGTCGGATCCCGAGGGGTGGTCGGCCCGGGTGAGGACGGCGAGGCCGCCGACCCGCTCCACCGCATCGACGATCTCGGAGGAATCGGTGGCCACGATGACGGGGCCGATGCCGGCCTCCACGGCGCGGCGCCAGACATGCACGATCATCGGCTCGCCGGCGATGTCGGCCATCGGCTTGTCGGGCAGCCGCGTGGCCGCCATGCGTGCGGGGATCAGGACGAGGGGATCTGACATCGACCGGCGGATTTCTCCAGCGAGGGGGCGGATTAGCAGGGCCGATCCCGGTTGTCATCGTCACCCGGATGCCGCGATCGATGACAGCTTTGGCGCTGCGACTACGCGGCTCGTCACTCCGCCATTGTCAAGGTCGGCCCAGTACCGCTATTCACCCTCGAACATTTCCAGAGTCCGGGGCATCCGCTCGCCGGGCCTCGCCTGACGCCGCAACCGGCGGACGCCCCCGGAGTTGTCGAGAATGGACTCTTTCGAGCTGAACAAGGTCGCGGGCGCCGTACTCGGCACCCTCCTTCTCGCCCTGGGTTCGGGATTCGTCGCCGAGTTGATCTACAGTCCGAAGCCGGCGGGTAGTGCCGGCTACGCGCTGCCCGAGCCTCAGCCCGAGGCGGCCGGCGGCGCGGGTCCCGCGGCGGCCAAGGCGGAGCCGCTTCCGGTTCGCCTCGCCAGTGCCAGCGTCGAGAAGGGCACGAGTGCCGCCAAGAAATGCGCCGCCTGCCACAGCTTCGAGAAGGGCGGACCGAACAAGGTCGGCCCGCATCTCTGGGGCGTCGTCGACCGTCAGCGCGCGCATGAGAGCGGCTTCGAGTATTCCGCTGCCCTGAAGGAAAAGGGCGGCACCTGGACTTACGACGAACTCGACCACTTCCTCGCCAATCCGAAAGCCTACGTGCCCGGCACGAAGATGGCCTTCGCGGGGATTCAGGCGCCGCAGGAGCGCGCCGACGTGATCACCTATCTGCGCTCGCTCGCGGACACGCCCGCTGCCCTCCCGGCAGTGGAGAAGGCTGCGGCCGAGGAGAAGCCTGCGGACGCCAAATCTGCCGATGGCAAGCCCGCGGAAGCCAAGCCTACGGACGCCAAGCCTGCCGAAGCCAAGCCCGCGGATACCAAGCCCGCGGATACCAAGCCCGCGGAAGCCAAGCCCGCCGAAGCCAAGCCCGCCGAAGCCAAGCCCGCCGAAGCCAAGCCCGCCGAAGCAAAGCCGACTGACGAGAAGCCAGCGGACCAGAAGGCGTCCGACGAGAAGCCGGCTGACGCACCGCCGGAGAAGCCCGCGCAGTAGCGGCCAAGACGGCCGGAAATTCTCTTTTCAGAATCGTCGAACAGGCCGGGCATGTCCCGGCCTGTTGCGTTTTGGCGGGCGGATTGACCCAGCATCGGCGATGTTGCGGTGCCACACAGGGCCCGATTCGCCTCATCCGGCGATGCAACGAGCGGTGCGGATCGCGCCATCGTGAACGCTTGGATGCGACCTGATGCTACCAACTCTACCGACTGAGCAGCGTCTGGAGGTCGCATTTTGAACGAAATACTGCAGATTCCCGAGAGGCGATGCTCACGCTTGCAAATATCGATTCTGGAATTAGAATTATAACAGTTGTTGCGCTGCACAATCGAAATGGTGCAGGTAGTCGTGTCATTTCAAAGCAAATTAGAGCAGGGCGAATGTCGAACGGCGTTGCTGGAAAGCATGTAGTGGACGAACAAACCTCGATCCACCGGCGGAAGCTATTGGAGTTCTTTTCCGCCAGCCCGTTGCTCGCCCCGAGCGCGGCCCGCGCACTTGCGGGCATCGCGGCTCTCGGCACGACCGAGGCGGTCGCCCAGAGCTACGACGTGCTGCGCCAGGCGCCCGTCATGAACGGCGATCTCATCGCCTCCCCCGCCCAGGCCCTGAACGTGTTCGATTTCGAACCGGTGGCCAAGAAGGAACTGCCGCCCGCGCATTACGGCTACCTCGCCAGCGGCGTCGATGCCGACAAGACGCTCAAGGCCAACCGCGACGATTTCGACAAGATCCACGTTCGCGCCCGCCGCCTGATCGACGTGCGCAAGATCGACACCACGGTGAAGATCCTCGGCGAGACCTGGGCGAGCCCGATCGCGCTGGCCCCGGTGAGCAGCGTCGGTGCCTTCCATCCGGAGGCCGAGGCTGCGGCCGCGCGGGCCTGCAAGGTGAAGGGTCACCAGATGATCCTGTCGACGGTGGGCAGCACCTCGATCGAGGACGTCATCAAGGAGCGCGGCGCGCCCGTCTGGTACATGCTCTACCCGACCGACGATTGGTCGGTGACCGAGAAGCTGGTGAAGCGCGCCGAGGCCGCCGGGGCTCCGGCCATCGTCCTCACCGTCGATCGCCAGGGCGGCCGCAACACCGAGACACTGTTCCGCGAGCGTCGCACCGACACCCGCACCTGCACCGATTGCCACACGCCGGGCTTCAAGAACGAAGTCAGCCGCAAGCCGATGTTCGACGAGATCGACGTGTCGAAGGTGACGAACCTCTACGGCACCGGCATGACCTGGGATTACGTGAAGCGCCTGCGCGGCATCGTGAAGGGCAAGCTCGTCCTCAAGGGCATCATGACCCAGGAAGACGCCAAGATCGCCCTGACCCACGGGGTCGATGCACTCATCGTCTCCAACCATGGCGGCCGCGCCGAGGAGAGCCTGCAATCGACGATCGGCGCCCTGCCGGAAGTCGTCGCCGCCGTGAATGGCAAGATTCCGGTCCTCATCGACGGAGGCTTCCGCCGTGGCACCGACGTGCTGAAGGCCCTGGCGCTGGGCGCCAGCGCCGTCTGCGTCGGCCGTCCCTATATCTGGGGTCTGGCCGCCTTCGGCCAGCCGGGCGTCGAGATGGTTCTCACCCTGATGCAGCGTGAGTTCGAGACCATCATGCGTCAGGTCGGGGCCACCAAGATCTCCGAGATCGACGGGAAGTGCGTCCAGACCGTCTGAGGTCATTCGCGATACCGATCCCTCCGGCGCGTTGAACCGACGCGCCGGAGGCTTGCCCGCTTGGCGTGGCCTGTCCCGACGTCCTAGAAGGACTTCCCGCCCGCGCCCTCGATGGCATGGGCCACGGAATACGGGAGACCGTCGCCTCGTGATGCGAACAGCCCTGATCGGACGCCTTTTCGCCGCCTCCCTCGCATTGGCCAGCTTCGTCGGTGACGCGCGGGCCGCCGCAAAAGACGAAGGCTGGGCCCATGCCCTGACCCTGATGGGCGAGCCGAAATATCCGGCCGATTTCAAGCAGTTCGATTACGCGGACCCGAAGGCGCCGAAGGGCGGCCTCGTCCGCCTCGGAGCCCAGGGCGGCTTCGACAATTTCAACCTCGTCGTGTCGGGCCTGAAGGGCGATCTCGAGAGCGGGATCGCGCAGATCTACGATACGCTCATGACGGAATCCTCCGACGAGCCGTTCACCTCCTACGGACTCCTCGCCGAGGGGGTGAAGCTCGCCGACGACCTCTCCTCCGTCACCTACCGCCTGCGTGAGAATGCCCGCTGGCACGACGGCACGCCGATCACGCCCGAGGACGTGGTCTGGTCCTTCGAGACGCTGAAGGCCAACAGCCCGTTCTATTCGGCCTATTATCAGACCGTGACGAAGGGCGAGATTTCCGGCCCGCGCGATGTCACCTTCACCTTCGCCGAGAAGGGCAATCGGGAATTGCCGCAGGTGCTCGGTCAGCTCCGCGTGCTGCCCAAGCATTGGTGGACGGCCAAGGATGCCGAGGGCCGCCCGCGCGACGTCACCCAGACCACGCTCGAGATCCCCCTCGGCTCCGGCCCCTATCGCCTCGCCAAGTTCGAGCCGGGTCGCAGCGCAACCTACGAGCGCGTCGCCGATTATTGGGGCGCCAACCTCCCGGTGAATGTCGGCCGCAACAATTTCGGCACGATGCGGAACGAGTATTTTCGCGATTCCACGGTGCTGATCGAGGCCCTGAAGGGCGACCTGTTCGATTTCCGCGCGGAGAACATCGCCCGCAACTGGGCGACCGCCTACGACGACTTCCCCGCCGTGAAGGAGGGCCGCCTCGTCAAGGAGGAATTCCCCGATCGCGGCAACGGCAACATGCAGGCCTTCGTCTTCAACACCCGCAAGGCGAAGTTCGCCGACGAGCGGGTGAGGCGCGCGTTCAACCTCGCCATGAATTTCGAGGAGATGAACCGCTCGCTGTTCTTCGGCCTCTACAAGCGCATCGATTCCTATTATTTCGGCTCGGAACTCGCCTCCTCCGGCCTGCCGCAAGGGGAGGAGCTGGCGATCCTGGAGGGCGTGAAGGACAAGGTCCCGCCCTCCGTCTTCACGACGCCCTACACCAACCCGGTGAACGGCACGCCGGATGCGGTGCGCGGCAACCTGCGCGAGGCGGTGCGCCTGCTCAAGGAGGCCGGCTACGAGCTGCGCGACGGCCGGATGACCAACGTGAAGACCGGCGAGCCGCTCACCGTCGAGTTCCTCGAATTCCAGAGCGTGTTCGAGCGGGTGATCCTGCCGTTCTCGGCCCAGCTCAAGCTCATCGGAATTCAAACTACTTTGCGCGTCATCGATCAGGCGCAGTACCAGAACCGGCTGCGTGCCTTCGATTTCGACGTGACCACGAGCTCCTGGGGCCAGTCGCTCTCGCCCGGCAACGAGCAGCGCGAATATTGGGGCTCGGCCTCCGCCGACAAGCCCGGGTCGCGCAACCTGATCGGGATCAAGGACCCGGCCATCGACACGCTGGTCGAGAAGGTGATCTACGCGCGTGACCGCCCCGGCGTACTCGCCGCGACCCATGCCCTCGACCGGGTGTTGCTGTCCCACAATTTCGTGGTGCCGCAATGGGCCTCGAACGTGTCGAGGACGCTGCGCTGGAACCGGTTCTCGCATCCGGCGACCCTGCCGCTCTACGGCAGTTCCGGCTTCCCGACCACGTGGTGGTACGATGAGGCGCTCGCGGCCAAGACCGGGGCGCCGCGGTGAGTGGCGCGCCGACGCGCCGGGACTTCGTCGTCGGTGCCGGCGTTCTCGGTGTCGCCACCGTCCTGCCAGGGCCGGCACGCGCAGCCCCGGCCGGGCCAAGCCACGGCATGTCGAGTTTCGGCGAGCTGAAATACCCGGTCGATCTCCGGCATTTCGACTATGTCGATCCGGCGGCCCCACGCGGCGGCCGGTTTACCGCGCAGCTCTCATCGACGCTCGGCAACCAGGCCAACGACACGTTCAACACCCTCAACATCTACGTCCTGCGTGGCGACGGCGCCGCCGGCATGAACCTCACTTTCGATTCGCTGATGGTGCGGGCGCTGGACGAGCCGGATGCGCTCTACGGCCTCGTCGCCCGCAACGTGGAAGCGAGCGAGGACGGCCTCACCTACCGCTTTGCGCTTCGACCCCAGGCGCGGTTCCACGACGGCTCGCGCCTCACCGCCGCCGATGTCGCCTTCTCGCTGATGCTCCTGAAGGAGAAGGGGCATCCCGAGATCTCGCAGGTCATCCGGGACATGGCGGAGGCCGTCGCCGAGGGTGACGAGACCGTGGTCGTGCGCTTCGACAAGGGCCGCAGCCGCGACCTGCCCCTGTTCGTCGCGACGCTGCCGATCTTCTCGAAGGCCTATCAGGCCGGCCGCGACTTCGAGGCCTCCACCCTGGAGCCGCCGATGGGGTCCGGTCCCTACAAGGTCGGGCGCCTGGAGGCCGGCCGTTTCATCGAGCTCGAACGGGTCGCGGATTACTGGGCCGCCGACTTGCCGGTGATGATCGGCCACAACAATTTCGATCAGATCCGTTACGAGTATTTCCGCGATCGTCAGGTGGCCTTCGAGGCGTTCAAGAGCGGCATCTTCACCTTCCGCGAGGAGTTCACCGCCCGCGTCTGGGCGACGGGCTACGACTTCCCAGCCTTCCGCGAGGGCCGGGTGCGCAAGGAGGTGGTGCCGGATGCGCGCCCCTCGGGCACGCAGGGCTGGTGGATCAATACGAGGCGCGAGGCCTTCGCCGACCGCCGCGTGCGCGAGGCGATCGGCCTGTGTTTCGATTTTCCCTGGGCGAACAAGAACCTGATGTTCGGCGCCTATATCCGCACCGCCTCGTTCTTCGAGAATTCCGACCTCAAGGCCACCGGCAAACCCTCGCCGGACGAGCTCGCCCTCCTCGACCCGATGCGCGCCGACCTCCCCGACGAGGTCTTCGCGGAGGCGTGGCAGCCGGCCCATTCCGACGGGTCCGGCCAGGACCGGGCGCTGCTCAGCCGGGCCGTGGCGCTCCTGCGCGAGGCGGGCTGCACCCGCGACGGCGGCACCATCAAGCTGCCGAACGGCAAGCCGCTGGAGATCGAGTTCCTCGATGCGGACCCCGGCCTTGAGCCACACACCCAGTCCTTCATCCGCAATCTCGGCCTGATCGGGATCAAGGCCGGCATCCGTCGCGTCGACGCGTCCCAGTATCAGGCGCGGCTCAAGGATTTCGATTTCGACGTCACCTCGCGCCGCTACGGCAGCGGGCCGACCCCCGGCCCGGAACTGCGGCAGGTCTACGGATCGGCAAGTGCCGCGACGCCGGGCTCGGACAATCTCGCCGGGGTGTCGAACGCGACGGTGGACGCGCTGATCGGCAAAGTGCTCGACGCGACCTCGCGGACCGATCTCACCACCGCCGCGCGTGCCCTCGACCGTGTGCTACGGTCGGGCCGCTACTGGATTCCGATGTGGTACAAGGCGGATCACCGGCTCGCCCTGTGGGACGTCTACGACCATCCCGTGCCGGGGCCGGCCTACGATCTCGGCGCGCCGTCGATCTGGTGGCACGATGCCGACAAGGCCCGGCGCATCGGCAGGAATTGAGGACCAGACGTGCTCGCCTACATCCTGCGCCGCATCGCCCTCATGGTCCCGACGATCTTCGGGATCATGCTCATCACCTTCGTGATCGTGCAATTCGCGCCCGGCGGCCCGGTGGAGCGCGTGCTGGCGCAGCTGCAGGGACAGGGCGAGGGCAGCCTGTCGCGGGTCACGGGAGGTGCCGGCGATCTCGGCGGAGGCGGGCGCAGCGCCGGCGGCGGTTCGGAGGCGAGTTCCCGCTATCGTGGCGCGCAGGGGCTCGACCCGGCCTTCATCAAGAAGCTGGAACAGCAATTCGGCTTCGACAAGCCGGCGCCCGAGCGCTTCGCCAAGATGCTCTGGGATTACGCGACCTTCGATTTCGGCAAGAGCTACTTCCGCGATGTCTCGGTGCTGCAGCTGATCCGCGAGCGGCTGCCGGTCTCGATCTCGCTCGGCCTGTGGATGACGCTCCTGTCCTATGCGATCTCGATTCCGCTCGGCATCCGCAAGGCGGTGAAGGACGGATCGCGCTTCGACCTGTGGACCTCGAGCATCGTCATCATCGGCTACGCCATCCCGAGC
Organism: Methylobacterium sp. 77; assembly: GCF_000372825.1. Lineage (NCBI taxonomy): Bacteria > Pseudomonadati > Pseudomonadota > Alphaproteobacteria > Hyphomicrobiales > Methylobacteriaceae > Methylobacterium > Methylobacterium sp. 77. Next base: position 2,421,943 of record NZ_KB910516.1, read on the forward strand.
TTCCTGTTCGGCATCGCCCTCATCATCCTGTTCGCGGGCGGCTCGTTCCTGCAGATCTTCCCGATCCGGGGGCTCACCAGCGAAGGCTTCGACAGCTTCACCCTCTGGGGCAAGATCGTCGATTACGCCTGGCACATGACGTTGCCGCTCACCGCCCTGGTGCTCGGTGCCTTCGCCACCTCGACGCTGCTCACCAAGAACTCGTTCCTCGACGAGATCCGCAAGCAATACGTGCTGACTGCGCGGATGAAGGGCCTCACCGAGCGACGCGTCCTCTACGGGCACGTCTTCCGCAACGCCATGCTGATCGTGGTGGCGGGCTTTCCCGGCGCCTTCATCTCGGCCTTCTTCGCGGGCTCGCTGCTGATCGAGACGATCTTCTCCCTCGACGGTCTGGGGCTCCTGTCCTTCACCTCCATCGTCGGGCGCGACTACCCGATCGTGTTCGCCACGCTCTACATCTTCTCGCTGATGGGACTGGCGATGAACCTGCTCTCCGACCTGATCTACACCTGGATCGATCCGCGCATCGATTTCTCCGCTCGCGCGACATGACCAGCCTTCCCCTGGTCATCCGGCCCGAACGGCCGGGAGATGTCGACGCCATCGATCGGCTGCATGCCCGCGCCTTCGGGCCGGGGCGCTTCGCCCGCACCGCCTATCGCCTGCGCGAGGGCACCCTGCCGCTGGTCGATCTCTGTTTCACCGCGCTCGTCGGCACCTACCTCGTCGGATCCCTCCGGATCGGCCCGGCGCAAGCCGGCGGTCCGCTTCTCGTGCTGGGACCGCTCACCGTCGATCCGAGCTTCGAGAAGCGCGGCATCGGCGGATCGCTGATGCGGGCGAGCCTCGATGCGGCGCGGGCCGGCGGCCATGGCCTCGTCGTGCTGGTGGGCGACGCGCCGTATTACCGCCGTTTCGGCTTCACCCCGGTGCCGCCCGGCCGGCTGATCCCGCCCGGACCGGTGGACCCGTCGCGCTTCCTCTGGCTCGAACTCCATCCGGGGGCCATCGGGACGGTGTCGGGGATCGTGAGCGCCGACCGTTCGCTCGCCACCCTTGGCGGCGAGGCGCGAGGCTGACCCTTCTCCCTCGTGCGGAAGAGCCGAAGGCGGTTGGATGATCCTCAGAGAGAGAGGGCATCGGAGCTACGCCCTCCAGACCTCTCTCTGCGAGGAGGAGAGGCAGGCGGTCTGCGGTCGGTTGGTGGCATGACCGAACCCAGTGCCGTTTCTGCGACGCGATCCGTTTCCCATCTGCGGAAGAAGGTGGCTCGCAGCCAAGTCGGATGAGGGAAGCCACGGTGCCGAATGTCGCGCTGCCCCTCTCCCGGTCGCTCCGCGACCACCCTCCCCCGCAGAGGGGGGAGGGTCGAGGATCTACGCCGCCCGCCCGCTCCGTCCCTCGACCAGCCACATCGCCAGAACCGCTCCGGCCAGGGCCACCAGAGCCCACAGGCCGAGGGCCAGGGGATAGACCTCGACGCCACGGATGACGGCGCTGTCGCTAGGGCGGAAGCCGATCCAGTCGGCACCGGCGAGGCGCCCGCTGCGCACGGATTGCAGGCGCGGCACCACATTGCTTCCGCCCGCATCGGCGATCCGGCGGATCGACCCGCCCGTGCCTTCGGCCAGGGCCTTCAGGCGCTCGGTATCGCTGAAGACGTCGGTCAGCTCGCGCGGATTGGGCGGCCCCACGCTGACGAAGGCGATGAGCGAGCCGGAGCGCAGGGTGTGCAGCCCCAGTTCGGTCGCCTCGAAGGTGGTGGAGAACAGGCCGGGCTCGCCCTGAGTGAGAGTCAGCGTCCGCTCCGGTCCGGTCGGCCCCTTCACGGTGACGGGCTCGGCGGTCTCGGCCATGGTCTGGCGCTCGACGCGGACCTCGCGGCCATGCCCCGTCGTCTGTGCCCGCAGGGCCTCCTCTTCGAGAGCCGGCTCCTTCATCAGCCAATGACCGAGGCGACGGAGCAGGTCGAGATACGGGCCGCCTTCTTGATAGCCGCGCGCCCAGAGCCAGGCATGGTCCGACAGAAGCAGGGCGACGCGGCCCTTCTCCTCCCGCGACAAAGCGAGGAGCGGCAGCGCGTTCGGCCCCTGGAGGATCGGCTGGATTCCGGCCTTGGTCTGCGCCGAGACGATCCGCAGCCAGTCGCCCCAGGCGGGGGGCGATGCGTCCGAACCCGGCAGCGCGCGGGTGACGGGATGGCGCGTTCCGGTGCCGGTCAGCGTCGCCTTGTAAGGCTGCTCGACCACCCGCCCGTTGGGCTCGCCCGGCAGGATCTGCGCGAGCCGCGTGCGGGCGAGGCTCGCCGACGAGGCGAATTCCGGTCCCGCCGCGATGAGCAGCGCACCGCCATCGCGGACGTAGCGGACGATGTTGTCGAAATAGGCCGAGGGCAGCACGCTCTGGTTGGCGTAGCGGTCGAAGATGATGAGATCGAAATCCTTGATCTTCTGGACGAACAACTCGCGCGTCGGGAAGGCGATGAGCGAGAGTTCGGAGATCGGCGTGCCGTCCTGCTTCTCCGGCGGACGCAGGATGGTGAAGTGGACGAGATCGACGTTGGCGTCCGATTTCAGCAGGTTGCGCCAGGTGCGCTCGCCCTGGTGCGGCTCGCCCGAGACGAGGAGCACGCGCAGCTTCTCGCGGATGCCCTCGATCGGCAGCACCGCGCGGTTGTTGATCGTGGTCAACTCGCCCGGCAGCGGCTCGACCTCGATCTCCACGACGTTGGGGCCGCCATGCTCGATCTTCGTCGTCAGCGAGAACGGCTGGCCGGTGGGGAAGGTGCGGCGTCCGATCTCCTCGCCGTCCCTCCGCACGGTGACGGTGGCGCTGCCGGTGCCGCCGCGCTCCATCACCTCGGCGCGGATGGTGAGATCGCGCCCGACGATGCCGAAGCGCGGCGCCTCGATCAGCTTGATCTGCCGGTCGCGCTCGTCGGGATGTCCGGTGACGAGGACATGGAGCGGCGCCTTGATGCCGAGTGCGGCGACGGAGGCCGGGATGTCGTGGACGACGCCGTCCGTGAGCATCACCACGCCTGCGAGCCGGTCCGGCGGCACGTCGGCGAGGCCCTGGGACAGGGCGGTGAACAGCTTGGTGCCGTCATCGCCGTCCTTGGCGTCGGGCACGTCGATGAAGCGCGGCTCGATATTCGTCAGCGCCCCGAAGCGGCGCTGCAATTCGGCCCGGACGGCGTCGGTCATGGCCGGCCTGTCGCCCAGCGTCTGCGACCCCGAGCGATCGACGACGATGGCGGCGATGTCCTTCACCGGCTCGCGATCCTCGCGCACCAGGGCCGGGTTGGCGATGGCCAGCAGCACCAGACCGAGCGCCAGCGCCCGCAGGATCGCGGTGCGACCGCGCGCGACGAAGGCGAGGACCACGAAGATCGCCACCAGGACGCCGAGGCCGGTGATGACCGGCCAGGGCACCAGGGGTGTGAAACTGAGGCTCAGCATGGGCTAGCCGCCTCCGGCATAGTGATGAAAGGGCAGAACGTCGCCGCCGACATCCCTCCCCCGCAGAGGGGGGAGGGCATGCTTCGCGGGCGCGCCGTCTCGACGGCCATCACTGCCCCAACCGCTCGAGCAGCGCCGGCACGTGGACCTGATCCGCCTTGTAGTTGCCGGTGAGGGTGTAGATCACGAGATTGATGCCGCCGCGGAAGGACATCTCGCGCTGGCGCTGGTCGCCGCCGACGATCGGGTAGAGCGCTTCGCCGCGCTTGCCAACCGCCCAGGCGGCGGCGAGGTCGTTGCCGGTGATGACGATGGGGGAGACACCGTCCCCGGCCCTGGCGGGACGGCGCTCGGCACCGTCTCCGGCTGGCGGCAGGGTCTCGACCCAGGTCTGTCCGGTGGCGTAGCGACCGGGGAAGCTGTCGACGAGATAGAACGCCTTGGTCAGCACGTGGTCCGCGGGAACCGGCTCCAGTTCCGGCACTTCGAGGGTCGACAGCATCTTGCGCAGATAGGCGGCCTCCGGCGTCGGCGGACCGCCCTGGCGCGCGGTCAGCGCGTCGCGGGTGTCGAACAGGACGGTGCCGCCATTGCGCATGAAGGCGTCGATCCGGCGGATCGCGGCCTCGCTCGGCTGCGGGCGGCTGGCGACGATGGGCCAGTAGATGATCGGATAGAACGCAAGCTCGTCCTTGGACGGATCGATGCCGATCGGGTCGCCCGGCTCCAGGGCCGTGCGGCTCGCGAGCATCTGGGTCAGGCCGTTCAGCCCGGCCCGGCTCGCCGTATCGGTCGCCTCGTCCCCGGTGACGATATAGGCGAGGCGGGTGGCAAGCGCCGAGTCGAACGTGTTGGGCCGCGCCACTTCCTGCGCATGCGGGCCGCTGGAGAGCGCCGTCATGCCGAGCCCGGCCAGCACGAGGATGGCAGCCGACCGGCCGGCGAAACGGCCGAACAGGCCGCCGCGCGAACGGTTGAACAGGCCGCCGAGCCACAGACCGGCGAGGGTGTCGAGGATCAGGAGCATCAGGGCCAGCGTAAACAGCGTAGCGCGCAAGTCGAGTGTGTCTCCGCCGGTGAGGGATCCGGTGCGGGCATCGGTCAGCGAAGCCAGGTCGAGAGGCTTCAACCGGTCGTCCGGCCGCAGGGCGTTCACCGCCACGCCGCCATCGGCCGGGCCGTAGAACCCGGCCGGATGCTCGAGGCTCGCGCGCTCGCCGTAATCGGCCGGCACCGCCGTGGCACCGGCGGGCGGGCTGCCCAGCGCTCCGAACCCGTCGAGGGTGAGGCGCGGGGCGAGCACGGCGGCCGCCGGCCGCGCCGCACCCTCGGTTCCGTTCGGCGAGGTGCTCCCCGAGAGGGCGACGACCCGGCGCAGCATGTCGATGAAGAGGCCCGACAGCGGCAGGTTCGACCACGTCGTGTCGGCGGTGACGTGGAACAGGACCACCTGCCCCTGACCGCGCTTCTCGGCGGTGACGATGGGCGTGCCGTCCTGGAGAGAGGCCCAGGTCCGGCCCGGCAGGTCCCCATCCGGCTCCGCCAGGATCTGGCGGCGCACGCCGATATCGGCCGGCGGCACCAGACCGGCGAAGGGGCTCTCCGGCGCGAAGGCGGCCAGGGTCTTGGGGCTGTCCCAGGACAGCGTGCCGCCCAGTGTCCGGCCGCCACGGCGAAGGCGGACGGGGACCAGGGTGTCGTTGCCCGCCGCCAGGCGAGGTCCCGCGAAGCGCAGCAGCAGGCCGCCTTCGTCCACGAACTTCGCTACGCGCCGCATCGTCTGCTCGTCGAGGGCGCCGACATCGGCGAGCACCAGCACCGAGACCTGATTGTCGAGGAGCTGCCCCACCGAATCGGCGACCCCCTTAGCGCCGCGAGCTTCCTGCACGTCGGCGAACGGCGTCAGGGCGCGGGAGAGATAGTAGGTCGGGGCCAAAAGTGGCTGGGCCTGATCGCTGGTGCCGCCGAAGACGAGGCCGACGCGGCGGCGCTTGCCGCGCTCGTCCATCAGCGTCACGGCGCCGGCGGACCGCTCGGCCGCGATCTCCAGCCGGCTGATCCCGTTGCGAAGCTCCACCGGGAGCTCGAACACGATCTTGGCCTCGGTCGCACCATCGGAAAAACGGAAATCGTGCTCGGCGAGGGGGAGGCCCTTCTGATCGAGAGCGCGAACGAGGCCGGAATCGCGGCCATTGGGCGAGGCGCGCAGCACTCGGGCCGTCAGCTTTCCCCCGCTTTCGGCCGCGGACAGCGCGAGCGCCGGAGATTGGTCCGCCCGCAGGATGGTCAGCCGGGCGCCGGCCTTATTGACCGCATCGGACAGGCCCTTCCCGAACGCGTCGGCGCCGGTGCCGGCAATCCCGTCGCTGATCCAGACCACGGCCGATCCGGGGGCGCGGTCTAGGAAGGCGGCGATGGTGGACAGATGCCCGTCGCGGTCGGGCAGATGGGACCTGGGAGCGACGGCCCGGACCCGGTCGAGGGCGGCGGCGGGCGTTCTCGCTTCGAAGGCGGCCGGCGCGTCGGCGAGGGCGATGACCGCCACTGGGCGTCCGTCCCGGGAGGCGGCCTCGATCTCGTCGATGGCGACACGCATCCGCTCGCGCCAATCATGCGCGGCAGCGAACCCGTTATCGAGCATCACGAGAAGCGGCGTCCGTCCCGACGTCGCGCCGATACCGGACGGATTCCAGACCGGGCCGGAGACCGCGAGGATCAGGCAGGCCGCTGCGATCATCCGCAGGATCAGCAGCCAGGGCGGTGTCCGCGCCGGCGTCTCGCGCTTGCCGATGAGGTCGGCCATGATCCGCAGGGGCGGAAACTCGATGCGCTGCGGACGCGGCGGCGTCACGCGCAGGAGGTACCACAGGGCCGGCAGCGCGATCAGCGCAGCGAGGGCCAGGGGGGCGGCGAAGGTCAGGGGCAATCCGAACACGCGATGCTCCTCAACCCGTGCCGCGCGCGGCGGCGACCAGGGTGAGGAGGCGAAGCGCCGCCTCGCTCGCCGGCCGATCGGTGCGGTGGATCGTCAATGTCCAGCCCTGGGCGCGTGCGATCTCGGCGAGGCCGTCGCGGTGGGCGGCGATGCGCGTGCGGTAGGCGGCCCCCCAGGCCGCCGCGTCACCGATATCGAGGCTCTGCCGGGTCTCGGGATCGTGCAGGACGGCCTGACCGGCGAAGGGGAAGGTCTCCTCCACCGGGTCGACCACCATGACGAGATGACCGCGCGTGCCGGACCCGGCGAGGGAGCCCACCGCCTCGCGGAGGTCGCCGAGCGGCGAGAGGAAATCGCCGATGAGGATGGCCTCGTCGAAACGCCCCGGCGCGGCGCGCGGCGGCATGTCTTGTTCGAGCCCGGCTTTGTCCGCCACGAGGGCGTGGGCCATGGTCTCGACGATGCGGCGGGAGGCGGTGGCGCGGGTGAGACCGAGGAGTCCTGCCCGCTCGCCGCCCTCGACCAGGGCATCGGCCACGGCGAGGCCGAGCACGAGCGCGCGTTCCACCTTCGGCCCCTGCCCGAGGCTCGATGAGAACCCCATGGAAGCGGAACGGTCGATCCAGAACCAGATGTTGTGGGTCGCCTCCCATTCACGCTCCCGGACGTAGAGCCGGTCGTCGCGGGCCGAGCGGCGCCAATCGACCCGCGCCGCGGCCTCGCCCGCGACGAAGGGCCGGAACTGCCAGAAGCTCTCCCCCTGCCCCGCCCGGCGGCGGCCATGAAGGCCATGGGCGAGGGTCGAGGAGACGCGGCGCGATTCGAGGATCAGTCGCGGCATCCGTTCGGCGAGGGAGAGCGCACCTTCAGTCTCGTGTCGGCCAGGATTGCGCTGGGTCGCGTCGAGAACCCGGGTCGCGATCATCCGGCTAGAGCTTCGCGGCCAATTGGGCGACGAGACCGGGGATGGTCTCGCCATCGGCGCGCGCCGCAAAGCTGAGCGCCATGCGGTGCTTGAGCACGGGCTCGGCGAGCGCCTTCACGTCGGCGATGGAGGGCGCGACGCGGCCCTCGATCAGCGCGCGGGCGCGCACCGCCAGCGTCAGCGCCTGGCTGGCGCGGGGGCCAGGACCCCAGAGCAGCTTGCCTTTCAGGGAGGGATCGCCCCCTTCCGGGCGGGCCGAGCGGACGAGGTCGAGGATCGCATCCACCACCGCGTCGCCCACGGGCAGGCGCCGGACCAGGCGCTGGGCGGTGAGAAGGGCGTCGGTGGACATCACCGCCTGCGGAGCATGGTCGGCGATGCCGGTGGTCTCGATCAGGATACGGCGCTCGGCGGCGCGATCGGGATAGCCGACGTCGATCTCCAGAAGGAAGCGGTCGAGCTGTGCCTCGGGCAGCGGATAGGTGCCCTCCTGCTCGATCGGATTCTGCGTCGCCAGTACGTGGAACGGGCGCGGCAGGTCGTGGCGCTCGCCGGCCACCGAGACGAAATTCTCCTGCATCGCCTGCAGCAGTGCCGATTGGGTACGCGGGCTGGCGCGATTGATCTCGTCGGCCATCAGCAATTGCGTGAAGACCGGGCCGCGCACGAAGCGGAACGAGCGGCGGCGGTCCTGATCCTCGTCGAGGATCTCGGTGCCGAGAATGTCGGAGGGCATCAGGTCGGGGGTGAACTGCACCCGGCGGGCGTCGAGACCCAGCACGGTGCCGAGCGTCTCCACGAGTTTGGTCTTGGCGAGGCCCGGCAGGCCGACGAGGAGGCCGTGGCCGCCGGCGAGAATGGTGATGAGGGCGAGGTCGACCACCGTCTCCTGGCCAAAGATGACCTTGTGGATCGCCTCGCGCGCCAGTCCCACCTGACCGAGACACGCCTCCGCGGTCGCGACGATACCGTCGTCGAGGGAGGTGGCCGCAGCCGGGGTGGTGCCTGAAGTCATGCGTTGGATCCCGGTTCGCCACGGCGCCCGAAGGACGGGCCGGTGCGGCAAGACAGTGCAGACTAATTGCAGCCTGGGGAGAGAGTGTGGCGTCGTTTGAGGCACGCTGGCAAGGTCGGCGCGACGACGCAGGCGTTTGGCCGGGTTGCTCGTGATGGAAACGGGACCGTCATCGCCCGCTCCCGGACGCGACACGGTTCATCGCGGCGGCGGCCGGTCGCCTAGAAGTGGCTGAAGGATCGCGCTGCGAAGGCATGCTCGCTGCCGTCCGGCCTGCGAAAGGCCGGGGGATCGTCGCCGGCGACGACGGTTCCGATCCGGGCGAGCGGGATATCGGCTGCGTACGCCTCGGCGAGGAGATCCTCGACCCGATCCGGCGCCACGGCACAGAGGATCTCGTAATCGTCACCTCCGGTCAGCGCCGTGTCGAGAAGCCGGGGTTCGCTCGCGATGACGGCGCGGGCGGCATCCGAGAGCGGCACGTCGGACAATCCGATCTCCGCGCTGCGGCCCTCGCCCGCCAGCATCTTCGTCAGATCGCCGGCCAGCCCGTCCGAGACGTCCATGGCGGCTCGCGCATGGCGCCGTAGGATCGGGGCTAGGGCGAGGCGCGGGCGGGGATGGCGGTACCGGTCGATGAGGAAGCCCCGCGCATCCGGGCCGATACGCTCGTCCCATTCCGGCCTGGGGCCGTTCAGGAGCGGCAGGCCGAGGGCTGCGTCACCGATCGTGCCGCTGACGCAGAGGATATCGCCGATCCGCGCCGTCATTCGGCGGACCATGCCGCCGCTCGGCACTTCGCCCAGAGCCGTGACCCCGATGAGGGCCGGTCCGGCCGCGCGGACAGTGTCGCCGCCCAGCAGCGGACATGCGAACGCCGTCGCGGCCTCGCCGAGCCCGGCGGTGAAGCCGGCGAGCCAGTCTTCGGTCCAGTCATCGGGCAGTGCGAGGGTGAGGAGGAAGCCGCGCGGCGTCGCCCCCTTCGCCGCGAGATCGGACAGATTCACCCCGAGGGCCTTGCGCGCGATCGAGGCCGGCGGATCGTCCGGCAGGTAATGCACGCCCGCGACGATGGCGTCGGCGGTCAGGACGAGATCGCAGCCGGGGCTCGGCGTCAGGGTGGCGGCGTCGTCCCGCAACCCGTCGGCGCCGTGTCCGGCCAGCGGCGCGAAATAGCGCGCGATCAGCCCGTCTTCGCTGGAGCGGGCGCCCGGCATCGCTGTCGTCAAGCGCGACCGGAGCCGGGCAGCCCGATAAATTCCGAGCCGCGGACCTCGCGGGCGACCTTGTCGAGGACGGCGTTGACCATGCCCGGCTCGTCGCCGGCATAGAAGCTGTGGGCGACGTCGACATATTCCGAGATCGCGGCACGGGCCGGCACGTCCTTGCGGAACATCAGCTCGTAGGCCCCGGCGCGCAGGATCGCGCGCAACACCGCCTCGATGCGCTTGAGGGGCCAACCCTGGGACAGGGCCTTGTCCAATTGCGGATCGATGGACCGCTGCTCCTCGACCACGCCGCGCAGGAGGTCGCGGAAGAACGCGATCTCGGCGGGAGGCTGCTCGATTCCCTCGATCTCACGGCCGATCCAGAAGGTCTCGAACTCGGCCACCGCCTCGATCACGCCCTTCTCGGAAATTTCCATCTCGTAGAGTGCCTGCACCACGGTGAGGCGTGCGCCGCTGCGCTCGATCGTCTTGGCCATGGGTTGTTCAGTCCTCTCCCACCGGCGCGGCGGCTGCGGCGCGTTTCAGCGCCAGGACGGACAGAGCCGCCTCCGCGGCGCCGGCGCCCTTGTTCATCTCGGAGACGCGGGCACGGGCAAGGGCCTGCTCCATCGTCTCCACCGTCAGGATGCCGTTGCCGAGCGGCAGGCGCCCCATGACGGACAGGTCCATGAGCGCACGCGCGCTCTCGCCGGCGACGATGTCGTAATGGCCCGTCTCGCCGCGAATGACGCAACCGAGGGCGACGGCGGCATCGTAGGGCTGGCCGGCCCGGGCCGCCTCCTCCACGAGGATGGCGATGGCCGACGGAATTTCGAGGGCGCCGGGCACCGTCACCACGACGCCTTCGGCCTCCGCCGCATCGAGCGCCCCCTGGGCGCCGGCAAGGAGTTCATCGGCGATGTCGTCGTAATAGCGGGCTTCCACCACGAGGACGCGCGCGCCCTTGACGTTCGCGGGAGCGGCCGATCGGGCGGCGGGTGGGGTCGAAACCATCGTGGGCCTTGTCTGCGGTGGCGGAGGGCGCAATCGGCCCTGCGCGCGGAAGTCTCGGCGTCGCCACCCAGTGCGACCGGGTTGACCCGGTTCTAAGTCTCGCGACCGGCCGCATCGCAGGCGCTGATCAGCGCCTCGCCCGGCCGGTGGGCGAGCGATAGACCGAAGGGGGCCGCATCACAAGACGGCCTCTCAGACGGGGCGGTTCTCGAAAAGGCGGGCCGCATAGCGGGCGATCAGGTCGACCTCGATGTTGAGCCGGTCGCCCATGCGCCGCTCGCCCCAGGTGGTCACGGCCAGAGTGTGGGGAATGAGCAGGACCGAGAACAGATCGCCGTCGACCGCGTTCACGGTGAGCGAGGTGCCGTCGAGGCAGACCGACCCCTTCTCCGCGATGAAGCGGGACACCGACGACGGTGCGCGCAGGACGAAGCGGTCGCTCGGCGCCCATTGCGGATCGCCGGTCCCGCCCGTCACGCTCTCGCGGGCGACGATCTCCGCGACGCCGTCCACATGCCCGGTGACGAGATGGCCGCCGAGTTCGTCGCCGATCTTGAGCGAGCGTTCGAGGTTCAGCCGCGTGCCCTCGACCCAATTGCCGACATTGGTGCGGGCGAGGGTCTCGGCGGCGGCATCGACGGAGAAGATGCAGCCGTCCTTCGCGGGCTCGATCGCCACGGCGGTGAGGCAGGGGCCGGAACAGGCGATGGAGGCGCCGAGCGCGATGGTGGCGGAATCGTAGGACGAACGGATGCGGATGCGGCGCAGGCGGTCGTCTCCCTCGACGCCGAGGACCGATCCCACATCGCTGACGAGGCCGGTGAACATCTAGACGCTCCGTTCGTAGGTGACGGACAGGTCGGGTCCGAAGGCGCGGGTCTCGCTCACCCTGAAGCCGGGTCCGTGAACGCGGTCGTTCAAGGCCTCGCCGACGGCCGGAAGACCGCCTCCGCTGATGGCACGCGGGCCGGTGATGAGGGTGCAGACATCCACGAGATCGGCCGCCGCCAGCGAATCCGCAAGGTGGGGCCCACCTTCGCAGCACAGGCGCGTGAAGCCCCGCTCGGCCAGATTCGCGAGGGCGGCCGACAGGTCGATCCTGCCATGCGAGCAGGCATCGACCTGGATGGTCTCGACACCGAACGACGCCAGCATGCGCCTGGCATGGATGGGCGCCGACCGGGTCGTCACTACCAGGGTCGGGATATCGCGGGCGCTGCGCACGAGATGGGAGGCGGGCGACAGGCGCAGGGTCGAATCGAGGACGATGCGCACGGGCGAATGCTGCGACAGGCCGGGAAGCCGCACCGTCAGCGAAGGATCGTCGGCGCGCGCGGTGCCGATCCCGACCAGGATCGCGTCGGCGTGGGCGCGCCAGAGATGAACCGCACCATCGGCGATGGGGCCGGTGATGCGCAGGCGCTCGTCGGGCGCGCCGGCCGCGAAGCCGTCCTGCGTCCGGGCGAGCTTGAGATGCAGGCTCGGACGCCCCTTCGTCGCGCGGGTGATGTGGCCGCGATGATCCCGCGCCGCCTCGTCCCGCAGGATGTTCCGCGTCACGGCGAGACCGGCCTCGGTGAGGCGCGCATGGCCCCTCCCCGCGACGCGGGGATCGGGATCTTCGATGGCTGTGACGACCCGCGCGATCCCGGCGGCGATGATGGCATCGACGCAAGGGGGCGTCGCGCCGTGATGCGAGCAGGGTTCGAGGGTGACGTAGAGCGTCGCGCCGCGCGCGGCCTCTCCGGCCATGTCCAGCGCGATCGGTTCGCCATGGGGGCGGCCGCCGGGCGCCGTCACGCCCTGTCCGACGATCCGCTCACTGCCCTCGGGCCCCGCCACCATCACCGCGCCGACGGAGGGGTTGGGCCAGGTGCGCCCAAGGTTACGCCGGCCCAAGGCCAGGGCGAGGCGCATGTAGCGACGATCCGCAGCGCCGCCCGTATCTGAGGCGGTCATGATCGCACCCGTGCCGCGCGCTTCGCCGGTGCCTTCGCGGGCAAGGCGTCACTCGGCGGGGCGTCGTCGAGCGCGTCGTCACCCGGCGGATCGTGGTCGGCGAGCGACGGTGCGACCTCGGACGTGTCCCCGAGGGTGCCGAGCAGGGCCTTGAAGTCGCTGGCCTCGCGAAAATTCTTGTAGACCGAGGCGAAGCGCACGTAGGCGACGTCGTCGAGGCCCTTGAGCCCCTCCATCACCAATTCGCCGATCGCCTCGCTGGCGATCTCGGCCTCGCCGCCGCTCTCCAATTGCCGCGTGATCCCGCTGACCAGACGCTCGATCCGCTCCGGCTCCACCGGGCGCTTGCGCAACGCCACGTCGATGGAACGCTGGAGCTTGTCGCGGTCGAACGGCACGCGCTTGCCCGAGCGCTTGAGCACCGTGAGTTCCCGCAGCTGAACCCGCTCGAACGTCGTGAAGCGACCGCCGCAATCCGGGCAGACCCGCCGCCGCCGGATCGCCGCCGAATCATCGCTGGGGCGGGAATCCTTCACCTGCGTGTCGGGGCCGCCGCAATAGGGACACCTCATCGGGCGGAGACCTGCATGAGTGGGGTTCGGAGGCTAAGAAACGAGAACGGCCGCGGATCGTCGATCCGCGGCCGTCTCTATCATGAGGTCGCCCGCGGGTGCACCCGCAGACGGAGGCTTCAGCCGTAGATAGGGAAACGGTGGGTCAGGGCGTGGACCTTGTCCTTCACCGCAGCCTCGATCGCCGGATCGCCGCCTTCACCCTTGGCCACCAGACCGTCGAGCACCTCGACGATGAAGCCGCCGATCTGCTTGAATTCGGCGACGCCGAAGCCGCGCGAGGTTCCGGCCGGGGTGCCGAGGCGGATGCCCGAGGTGATGGTGGGCTTCTGCGTATCGAACGGCACGCCGTTCTTGTTGCAGGTGATGTGGGCGCGCGACAGCGCGGCTTCCGCCGCCTTGCCGGTGAGGCCCTTCTTCTGCAGGTCGACCAGCATCAGGTGGTTGTCGGTGCCGCCGGAGGTGATGTCGTAGCCGCCCGACATCAGGGTGTCGGCCAGCGCCTTGGCGTTCTCGATGACCTGCTTTGCGTAGATCTTGAACTCGGGCTTCAGCGCCTCACCGAAGGCCACGGCCTTGCCGGCGATGACGTGCATGAGCGGACCGCCCTGGAGACCGGGGAAGATCGCCGAGTTGAACTTCTTGGCCAGCGCCTCGTCGTTCGTCAGGATCATGCCGCCGCGCGGGCCGCGCAGGGTCTTGTGCGTCGTGGTGGTGGCGACATGGGCGTGCGGGAACGGCGACGGGTGGACGCCGGCCGCGACGAGACCCGCGAAATGGGCCATGTCGACGAAGAAGTAGGCTCCGACCGCGTCGGCGATCTCGCGGAACTTCGCGAAGTCCCAATGACGCGGGTAGCCCGAGCCGCCGGCGATGATGACCTTGGGCTTATGCTCGTGGGCGAGGGCCTCGACCTGCTCCATGTCGATGCGCTGATCGTCGCGGCGCACGGTGTAGGAGACGGGCTTGAACCACTTGCCGGACACGTTCGGCGGGGCGCCGTGGGTGAGGTGGCCGCCAGCGGCGAGGTCGAGACCGAGGAAGGTATCGCCCGGCTGCATGAGGGCCATGAACACGCCCTGGTTCGCCTGGCTGCCGGAGTTCGGCTGCACGTTGGCGAAGCCGCAACCGAACAGGCGCTTGGCGCGCTCGATGGCGAGGTTCTCGGCGATGTCGACGAACTCACAGCCGCCATAGTAGCGGCGGCCCGGATAGCCTTCGGCATACTTGTTGGTGAGCACCGAACCCTGAGCTTCGAGCACGGCCTTGGAGACGATGTTCTCCGACGCGATCAGCTCGATCTCGTGCTGCTGCCGGCCGAGTTCCTGACCGACGGCCTTGGCGACTTCCGGGTCGGCGTCGGCCAGGGATGCATTGAAGAAGGAGTTCGAAAAATGCTTGTCGCTTGCGGTGCCGGCGCTCATGGAAAGCCTCGATTGTTGAACGGGCGAGGGCGTCCGTTATCCGCTGGCGTTGAGGCGGGCGGGCGCTCGATGCGCAATTTACTACACGTGCGGTGCGGCGAGGCCAAGCACAGCTAATTTGTAGCCTCGACCAAAAAAAATTCGGTGCATTATGAATCCAGGTCGCGTCGACCGGCGCGATGCTGGAACGACCCGTTTCGGCGACGTACCGGCGACCCTATGTCACGACTCAGGTGGCGCATCGGGCGAATGATCCCCGACGCCGAGCGCTTCATCGCGCCCCGAACCGGGGCGCGATATCGGGATTTCCCCCGCCACCCGCGATGTCCGAGAGATTCCGCCGCCGTTGGGGCGGTCATGGCGACACGCGAAAGGGGCGGACGATGGTCTCGTCCGCCCCTTTCGCCGAAATACGGTCCGGTGTCGGCCGTCTAGTTCTCTTCGTCGCCCGGCTCGAAGGTCTGGACCGGTTCGGCACTCGCGACTGGGGTCGGGCCGGACAGTGTCGAGGGGACGTTGACGCCGTCGCGCTTGTAGATGTCGTCGCGGAACTGCACGAGGCCGTCCGGGGTCGCCCAGGCGGTGATGTAGGTCCAGTAGACCGGCACCGGGGTGCTCAGGGTCGCGTCGACGCGCTTGCCGCTCTCGATCGCCTGCTCGACCTGATCGCGGCCCCAGCCGGGCGTGTCCTTGAGGAGCCAGGTGATGTACTCGCGCACGTTCTGAACGCGGACGCAGCCCGACGAGATGAATCGGAAATCGTCGCCGTAGACACCCTTCGAATTGGTGTCGTGCATGAACACGCCGTGCGGGTTCGGGATGTTGATGCGCACGATGCCCATCGAGTTGAAATCGGCACCCGAATCCTGGCGGTAGCGGTAGCGCGTGCCCTCGTCCGAGTTCCAGTTCACCGAGGCCGGCGAAATCTCGGTCTCGCCGGTGAAGATGCGGATCTTGTTCTCGGTGAGGTAGTTCGGGTCCTTCTGCATCTTGGGGATGAGGTCCTTCTTCACGATGGAAGCCGGGACCGTCCAGAAGGGGTTGAAATTGATCTGCGTCGCCTTGGTGTTCATGATCGGCGACTGGCGGTCGATCTTGCCGACGCCGGCAGCGTGCAGGGTCACGACCTGGCCGTTCTCCACCGTCTGGACCAGGGCGGCGGGGATGTTGGTGATGACGAAGCGGTTGCCGAGGTTGCCCGAATAGGAGCGCAGGCGGACGGCGTTCACCTCGAGCTGCTTCAGGCGGATGTCGGCCGAGACGTTCATGGCCTGCTGGGTGGCCATGCTCATGGAGCCGGTCTGGCTCAGGCCGTGACGGGCCTGGAAGCGCTTCACCGCGGCGGCGACGTAGGAATCGTAGACGCCGGAGCTGCCCGAGGCCGCATCGATGTCGCCGGTCACGGCGAGGCGGGCGCGAAGCGCCGCCACGGCGGGGCCTTTGCCGCCGACGCGCAGACGATCCGCCCCGGAGACGGGCCGCCATCCGCCGCGGGCGACGATGTCCTTGTAGCGCTCGACCATCTGTTCGGTGGCCGCCATCGTCTGAGGCGACAGGATCGGCGTCGAGGAACGCTGCACCTGCATCGCCGCTGGCGACGCGTAATCCTGCGCCCATTCAGCCTGGGAGAACCCGGCCGCCTCGCGGGCGGAGGCCGTCTGGGCGAACGCGGCGGCGCCGGCGAGAAGCGCGAAGCCCAGCGTGCGAGCGGTGGAAGCCTGTTTCAGCATCGGACGGAAACTCTGATCTGACCTGTGAAGCGGCACGAGGCCGTCGGGGCATGGCCGTGATGGATAACGGCCACCGAAAGTCCTGTGCCGCGAACGTGTCGGGGCACGGTTAAGAAGTCATGCAGTCCGGGCTAGAATGTGGCACGGCCACGATTAATCTCAGGCTGTCCTGTACTGCAGCGCACATGCAACACGACTGCCCGGCGAACCGTGAAAGAGATGGCGGGATTGTGTCCCTTGCGCTAAGCGCTGGAGGATGATGGCGGGAGACCAGAAAGCGGGCGGCTTGCGCGCGATCACGGCGGTGATCGCGCTCTACGCGTTCGTGCTGCAGGTCTTCCTCGGCACCCTAATGCCGCTGCCCGCACACGGTCATGCCGACCCGCTCTGCTCCGGACTCGTCGATGGGGTTGCAGTCGATGCCGACCGAGGACCGGCCGGGTCCGGTCATGGCGCGCACAAGCTCTGCTGCACCTCCGTCGCCGCGGTCTCGGGAGCGGTTCAACCCGGCCTTTCATCGAGCGAGACGGTCTGGCCGGCGCAAGCGGTGACCCGCCTGACGTGGCGCGACGAGGCTCGCCCCGGTGCCCGTGGGCCGCCGGGATCGATCTCCCAGCCGCGAGGGCCGCCCGTCACCTGAAGCGATTCGACATCTCGATCCCTTCAGACACGGACGGCCATCATGAAACGGATATTGCAGGCGGAGCTCGCCGCGGCGCTCCTCGTCACCCTTTCGACCGGTGCGGCCCTTTCCCATGCCGGGTTGGAGCGCAGGGAAGCCAGCCCGAATTCGACCTATCGCGGCGTGGTCCAGATCAACCACGGCTGCAACGGCGAGCCGACCAACCGGGTGAGCGTGACGATCCCCGAGGGTGTCATCGGCGCCAAGCCGATGCCGAAGCCCGGCTGGACCCTGACCACGGAGAAAGGCCCCTACGCCAAGGCCTATCCGTATTATCACGGCGACATTTCCGAAGGCGTGAAGACCATCACCTGGAGCGGTGGGCAGCTGCCCGACGATCAGGTCGACGAGTTCACCTTCGTCGCCCGGATCACCGATGCCTTCGCCCCCGGCGCGACCGTGTATTTCCCCGTCGAGCAAGATTGCGCGAAGGGCAATTACCGTTGGAGCGAGATCCCCGCTCCGGGCCAGGATTCGCACGCGCTGAAATCTCCCGCCCCGGGCGTCAGCATCGTCGCGGCGCAGGCCAAGGCTCCGTCGGGCACCGCATCCGCCTCATCGGGCACGATCAAGGCCGGTGACCTCACCATCGACACGCCGTGGATGCGCGCCACGCCCGGCGGCGCAACCGTGGCCGGCGGCTACGTGCGGATCACCAATACCGGCGCGCAGGCCGACACCCTGGTCTCCGCCACCATCCCGCTCGCAGCCTCGGGATCGATCCATTCCATGACCATGGATGGCGGCGTCATGAAGATGGCCTCGGTCGAAGGCGGTCTCGTGCTCAAGCCCGGCGAGACCGTGGAATTGAAGCCCGGCAGCTATCACCTGATGTTCGAGGGGCTGAAAGCGTCGCCCAAGGTCGGTGAATCGATCTCGGGAACGCTGGTCTTCGCGCGCGCCGGCAGCGTGCCGGTCACTTTCGCTGTCGCGCCCATCGGGGCCAAGACGCCGATCGGGGCCAAGGCGCCCATCGACGCCAAGGCGCCGAGCGCGCCCGCCGCGGCCGAACCGGCCGCCGGACATCACCAGCACTGACGTTTCGGATCCGGGGCCGCCATCGCGCATGGCGGCCCCGGCCAGCGCTTCCACCCCCTTCCCTTTTTGGACCCGCCGCTCCTCCGCCTCGATCGCGCGGAGTGTTTCAGGGCGCGGCGTCCGGAGCCTTTCGCCATGCCGTCCTCCCGTCTCCGGGGTGCCCTCGCGCTCCTCCTCCTGTCGTCCACCTCCGCCATCGCGCAAGGGGTGGCCAATGCCGAACTGCCGGAGCTCAGCGTCCAGGGCGCGTCGGCCGGCTCGCTGACGGTGCCGAGCGTCACCGCGCAGCGGGCGGCACTGAACGCCACTGTCGGCTCCGTCGCCTTCGTCGATGCCAACGATTTCCAGAAACGCTACGCCAACACCCTGCGCGACGTCCTGAAGGACACGCCCGGCGTGTTCGTGCAGCAGCGCTACGGGCAGGAAATGCGCCTGTCGGTGCGCGGCTCCGGAATCTCGCGCGGCTTTCACCTGCGCGGAATCGAGCTCCTGCAGGACGGCATCCCGGTGAACGCCGCCGATGGCAGCGGCGACTTCTACCAGATCGATCCGCTCGCCCTGCGCTCGGTCGAGGTCTACAAGGGCGGCAACGCCCTGACCTTCGGCGCCACCACGCTCGGCGGCGCGATCAACTTCGTCACGCCGACGGCGCAGACGGCCATCGCGCCCAACATCCTGCGCATCGACGGCGGGAGCTTCGGCACGATCCGCGAGCACTTCCAGTTCTCGCGCGTGTCCGGCCCGGCCGATTTCCTGATCAGCGGCACGCTCACCAATTCCGCCGGCTACCGCGATCACGAAACTCAGCGCACGCAGAACTTCAACGCCAATCTCGGCTATCAGCTCGCCCCCGGCGTCGAAACGCGGTTCTATGTCGGCCTCTACCTCACCGATCAGAAGCTGCCCGGCACGCTCGGTCTGACCGACGTTTTCGGGAATCCGACCCGCGCCAACCCATCGGCCATTGCCGGCAACCAGTCTCGGAAGGTGGAGACCGAGCGGGTCGCCAACCGAACCTCGTTCGCCCTCGATGTCGGCAAGCTCGATATCGACACCTGGGCGATCCACAAGTCGCTCTATCACCCGATCTTCCAGGTGATCGACGAGGATGGCTGGACCTACGGGATCTCGCCGCACTGGGCCGGAACGTTCGACATCGCGGGCTATCGCAACGACACGATTCTCGGGCTGCGCGCCTTTGCCGGGCAGAATTCGTCCCTGCGCTTCATCAACCAGTCCGGCCAGCGCGGCGCGCAGACCCTGAACGCCCTGCAGAGTTCGTCGAGCTACGAGGCCTACGGCGAGAACCGCTTCTGGTTCCTGCCCGATGTCGCGCTGATGGTCGGGGCGAAGGCCTTCTCGTCGAACCGGACCTACAGCGACAAGGGCGGGTTCGGCACCAGCCCCGGCGCCAAGTTCGACAACCGGACCTATCAGGGCATCAACCCGAAACTCGGCCTGATCTGGCAGCCGCTTCCCGATATCCAGGTGTTTGGCGACATCACCCGCTCGCGCGACGTGCCCGACTTCACCGATCTCACCCAGACCATCGGGACGACGACGCAGTTCGTGCCGCTCCAGGCCCAGCGCGCCTGGACCTATGAGGCCGGCACGCGCGGCCGGCTCGACCGGCTATCCTGGGACGTGACGCTCTACCGCTCGGAAATTCGCGACGAACTGATCAACTTCTCGGTCAATCCCACCATCAATATCCCGGCGGCGACCTTCAACGCGCCGCGCACCCTTCACCAGGGGGTCGAGGCGGCGGTCTCGCTCGACATCGTCCGCGACCTCAGCGGCATCGGCGACCGCATCTCGGCCAAGCAGATCTGGACGCATAACGACTTCCGCTTCGTCGGCGACCCGCAATTCGGCGACAACCGCATCGCCGGCATCCCGCAGGACGTGCTTCGCAGCGTCGTCACCTACAACCACCCGAGCGGATTCTATCTCAGCCCGTCGGTGGATTGGGTGCCGCAGGGGGCCTTTGTCGACCATGCCAACACGCTGCAGGTGCCGGGCTACACGCTCGTCAACGTCCAGACCGGGATCGACTTTTCCAACGGCGTGTCGCTGTTCCTGGACGCCCGGAACCTGGCGGATGTCCGCTACGTCTCGGACATTTCGGTGGTGAACAACGCCTCCACCTTCGCCGGTGGCCCGACGGCCTTCTATCCCGGTGTCGGCCGGAGTTTCTTCGGAGGCGTGCGGGCGTCGTTCTGAGAACGACTATCCCGGCCGCTTCACGATCCGAGTCGCGTTCCACACACGCGACGACGGTCCAGGCACGGGCGATCCGATCGTGGATCGCCCGCGCATGCTCAGTAAGAACCGCTTCTCAGTACAGACCGCCGGCCTGGGCGGCGCGGTCCGCATCGGCCGGGGCGGCAGCGGGTGCGCCGCCCGGAGCGGCGGGTGCGGCGACATAGGCGTCCGGCGGGGCGGTGCCCGGCTTGAACGCTTCAAGGATGGTGCCGGCGCCTTCGCCCGAGCCGGCACGCATGCCGGAGGCCACGTTGACGCGGATCAGCTTGATGCCCGGCGGCACGCGGAACGGCGTCGGCGGCTTGTCCTTCAGCGCCTGTTTCAGGAAGTCGAGGGCGATAGGCGCTGAGAGGCCGCCGCCGGTGGCGCGGTCGCCGAGCGAGCGCGGCTTGTCGAAGCCGAGATAGACGCCGACGGCGAGATCCGGCGAGAAGCCCACGAACCACGCGTCCTTGGCGTCGTTCGTCGTGCCGGTCTTGCCGGCCAGCGGCTTGCCGATCTGCTTCAGGATCGTCGCCGTGCCACGCTGGACCACGCCCTCCATGATCGAGACCATCTGGTAGGCGGTGAGCGGATCGAGCACCTGCTCGGAATCGTCCACCAGCTTCGGCTCGTCCTGGCCGGACCACTTCTCCGCGTCGCAGCCGAGGCACTTGCGGTTGTCGTGCTTGTAGATCGTCTCGCCGACCCGGTCCTGGATGCGGTCGATCAGGGTCGGGCGGATGCGGCGGCCGCCATTAGCCAGCATGGAATAGGCGGTGACCATGCGCATGACGGTGGTCTCGCCGGCGCCGAGCGACATCGGCAGGACCGGGAGCATGTCGTCGTAGACGCCGAAGCGGCGGGCATATTCGGCGATGAGCGGCATGCCGACATCCTTGGCCAGCCGCACCGTCATCAGGTTCTTCGAATGCTCGATGCCGTAGCGGAGCGTGTGCGGCCCACCGGACTTGCCGTCGTAGTTCGACGGCGTCCACGCCTCCTGGCCGGGGCCGGCCTCGATGGTGATCGGCGAATCCTGCACGATCGAGGACGGGGTGTAGCCGTTGTCGAGGGCAGCCGAATAGACGATCGGCTTGAACGACGAGCCGGGCTGGCGCTGGGCCTGCGTCGCGCGGTTGAACTGGCTCTCGTCATAGGAGAAGCCGCCGACCATGGCGTGAACGCGCCCGGTATAGGGGTCCATCGCGACGATGGCGCCGGAAATCTCCGGGCGCTGGCGCAGGCGGAACAGCCCGCGACCGCCGTCGATCGCCTCGACATAGACCACGTCGCCGGCACTCAGAGCAGCGGAGGGCGAGCGGCCGGTCCAGCGGGTGCCGTCGGCGGCGATGGTGCCGGTCTCGCGGTCCTTGGAGACCTGGCCGGAGGCCTCGCGGCGGGGCTGGAGACCGATCTGTGCGGCGCCGCCGGTGGTGCTCAGCACGACGGCGAGCCGCCAGGGCTGCACGTCGCCGAGAGCCGGAACTTCGGCCACGGCCAGACCCCAGTCGCGACCGACGAGATCGACCTTGGCCTGCGCCCCGCGCCATCCGTGGGACTGGTCGTAGCGGATCAGGCCGTCGACCAGGGCCTTGCGCGCCCAGGCCTGCATCTTCGGGTCGAGGGTGGCGCGCACGGAGAGGCCGCCTTCGTAGAGCTTCTTCTCGCCGTAGCGCTCGCTGATCTCGCGGCGAACCTCTTCGGTGAAGTAATTGGCGTTGGCGGCATTGGCGAAGGCGACGCGCGGGTTCACGCCCAGCGGCATCTTGCGGGCGGCCTCGCCCTCTTCCTTCGTGATGTAGCCGTTCTGAGCCATCAGGCCGATGATCTCGTTGCGGCGGTCGAGGGCCTTCTGGGTCTGGCGATAGGGGTGGTAGTTGTTCGGGCCCTTCGGCAGCGCGGCGAGATAGGCCGCCTCGTTGATCGTCAGCTCGTGGACGGACTTGCCGAAATAATCGAGCGCGGCGGCGGCGACGCCGTGCAGGTTGCGGCCGGGCACGATGGTGCCAAGGAAGATCTCGTTGAGGTAGAGTTCGAGGATCTTGTCCTTGGAATAGGTCGACTCGATCCGGAGCGCGATCAGCGCCTCCTTGATCTTGCGGTCGAAGGTCTGCTCGTTGGTGAGCAGGAAGTTCTTGGCCACCTGCTGGGTGATGGTCGAGGCGCCCTGCTTC
The DNA here is from genome assembly GCF_000372825.1 of Methylobacterium sp. 77. Lineage (NCBI taxonomy): Bacteria > Pseudomonadati > Pseudomonadota > Alphaproteobacteria > Hyphomicrobiales > Methylobacteriaceae > Methylobacterium > Methylobacterium sp. 77. The sequence goes on from NZ_KB910516.1 coordinate 2,444,330, forward strand.
TTGCCGCTCTTGGCATTGGTCAGGATCGCGCGGACGATGCCCTCCGGGTCAATGCCGCCATGCTTGTAGAAATTCTTGTCCTCGGCCGAGAGGAACGCCGCCACGACGACCTTCGGCATCGCCTGGATCGGCAGGTAGAGCCGGCGCTCGTTGGCATATTCGGCGAGCAGGCTGCCATCCGCCGCGTGGACGCGGCTCATCACCGGCGGCTCGTAATTGGCGAGCGCGGCGTGATCGGGAAGATCCCGACTATAGACATAAAGGAAATATGAGCCGGCCGCAGACACAAGCACCAACAGCATCGCACCGATGCTGAACAGGAAGCCGAAGAAACGAAGGATGAAGCGCATCCGGGTCCCGTCCGTCGATGATCTGCCGCTGCCGGTCCGGCCGAGAGGCGAGGATGACCGAGACCTCGATTGTCCCGGAAAGGCAAGAGTGACGCGACGACCCGCGATCGTTCGGAAGACGTTGAACGCCAGTTCCGGGCCGGGGCGCCGTGAGCCCCGGTTTCACACCGTATCTATGGTGAAACTGGGGCGATTGCCGCAGAGCGGCGCGGCGGCACCGGCCGGGTCAGGGAGGTGCGGTTGGCAAAGAACGCGTCGATGGCCTTCGCCATCCCGCCCGTGACGTCGGCCCGCCAGGCTTCGGACTGGAGCAGGTCGAGGTCGCGCTTGCTCGACAGGTAGCCGAGTTCCACCAGCACCGAGGGCACGTCGGGCGAGCGCAGCACCACGAAACCGGCCTCGCGATGCGGCTTGTTGCTCATCTCCATGACGGGTCCGAGATAGGACATCAGCCCCTTGGCGAAGCCCGAGGAGAAGGTGCGGGTCTCGCGCAGGGTCAGTTCCTGCAGGATGTCGGCGATATGGCCGGGGCCTTCGCTCGAATCCGTGCCCGCAGCCGCATCCGCCTTGTTCTCGCGCTCGGCGAGCTTGGCCGATTCGGCGTCGGTGGCCTTCTCGGAGCCGGTATAGATGGTGGCGCCGCGCACCTGCGGCGCCGACGAGATCGAATCGGCATGGATCGAGACGAACAGGTCGGCACTGGCCTCGCGGGCGATTCGAACCCGATCGGCGAGGGGCACGAAGACGTCGCGGTCGCGGGTCATCCGCACGCGGTAGCGGCCGGAGGCTTCGAGCTTGCCGACGAGGGCCTGGGCGAAGCCGAAGACGATGTCCTTCTCGAAGATGCCGGTGGCGGCGATGGCGCCCGGATCGATCCCGCCATGCCCGGCATCGATCATGATCAGCGGACGCGAATCCGTCGGTTCGGAGAGAGTGGCCTTACGGCTCGGAGGAGCGGGATCGTTGGCCACGGCGGCGCGGCGGAAGGCGTCACGATCGGCCTTCTGGAACTCCACCGAGAGGAGGATCGCGCCGTCGCGCGTCCGGGTCGTGGTCTCGATGCGCCCGACCGTGGCCGGCTGGGCGAGGTCGACGACGATGCGCGAGCGGCCGGGAGCGAACAATCCGTAGCGGAAGGAGGAGACCAGTCCCTCCCGGCGACGCCCGGTCTCCGGTCCGAGCTGGAAGTTCACCTCCGCCAGGTCGATCACCACCCGGTCCGGCCGCTCCATCACGAAGGCGCGGGCCTCGATCGGCTTCGACAGGGTCAGAGTGAGCTTGGTCAATCCGCCCGCGCCGGTGGACAGGTCGGCGGCGATGGCAACGGCCGATTGCTGGCCCGGAACCGTCGCGCCCGTGCGCACGCCATCCTGAGCCGCGACCGGTACGGCGATCGCGAGGGCGGACAGGATGAGGGCGCGGCGGAGCAGGCGAGCGAGAGGCGGCATCGATCCGGCAGTCGTTGTCCTGAGAACGCGGGATGTTTCGCGGCGCGGGTTTTGACCGGCGTTGGTAAGGGATACGGCCGGGATGGTTAACCGTTCCTCTCGGCCGCGACGACGAAGCGGCCAGCCTGTTGCTGTCGGGGAACAGGGTCGACGCTATGATCCGGAGCATGGCGGCATTCGCGGAACGTCGGCAAAGTTGTGGCGGCGCGAGCGTTGCTGCTTGCCAAGCGCCCGCGACGATCTGTAATGGTAATGTCCCCTTCCCGGGTGTCGTGCGGTCTCATCCGCGGCCCGCGGGTGCGTCATGGCATGTCGCCGTGTCGCCTCGCAGTCGGCTCTCCGCGTCAAGTTCGTCGGCGTCTTCAGTCCGGGTGGGTATCGGTTCATGCGGCGGTTTTTTCGCCGACGCGCCGTTCTTGAAATCAGCGGCCGGCATTTGACCGGCCTCAAAGTCTTCGTGAGGTCAGGGAGCGGATGGACGGACGCACAGCATCGGTTGCCGTTGCTCGTGTTCACAGCGTACGCGTTTCGCGTGGCGCCGGTTCGCCGTCGGCCCTGGCCAGGTTCAACCCCACGCGCGCCGATCGCCGGCGCCCAGCGGCGGTTGACGGCAATCCTTTCCCCAAAGCCCCCCTGGCCCGCGTCTTCGGGCCTTGGCGCGCACTCCCCTCGACGGCCGATGGGCCGGGACCGGGCAGCGCTTCGCCGGGACAGTTCGGCTCCAGAAGGACGACGTCGACCGCCATGAAAGCTTGTCATGGCCAACAACAACAAGATGCTCATCGACGCGATGCACCCGGAGGAGACTCGGGTCGTCACGGTTCACGGTTCCAGGGTTGAGGAATTCGATTTCGAAGCCGCCAACCGGCGTCAGCTTCGCGGAAACATCTACCTTGCCAAGGTGACCCGGGTGGAGCCGTCGCTCCAGGCCGCCTTCATCGAATACGGCGGCAACCGCCACGGCTTCCTCGCCTTCAGCGAGATCCATCCCGACTATTACCAGATCCCGCTCGCCGATCGTCAGGCGCTGCTCGAGGACGAGGCGCGCGACGCCGAGGAACATCGCGAACGCGAGGAGCGCAAGCCGCGCCGCCGTTCGCGTGGCCGCCGCGCCGAGGCCGCGTCCGCCAAGACCGGCGAGACGGTGAGCTCCGAGGACGTGTCCGAGGCCGTCGAGGGTGGTCGTCCCGACGAGCACGAGCCGCAGAACAACGAGTCCGGCGAGCATCCGGTCGCACCCGACGCTGCTGTTGACGACGCTGCCCATGAAGGCACGACGGACAGACTTGAATCGTCGGAGGCCGCCGCTGTCGAGGCTGTGCCCGTCGAGCCGGGCTCGGACGCCTCGTCCGACCTGCCGCCCGCCGCCCTCGAAGGCGATGCCGGACCCTCGGCCGAGCCGATTGCAGCCGCCTCCGATGAGGCCACCTCATCCGAGGTGTCGACCGCAGAGGCGCCCGCCCCGGAGCCGGTCGCCGAGGGTCATCCCGATCTCGCGGCCGCCGTGGACGAATCCGACGAGGATGAGGAATCCGACGAGGACGAAGACGACGATTCGGACGACGAGGACGAGGACGAATCCGACGACGAGGATTCGGACGACGAGCATGAAGGCGAGGACGGCGAGCACAAGATCGCCCAGGTCGGCGGCAATGGCGATGCGCTCGCCGAGATCCCCGAGCGTCCGCGCAGCTACCGTCGTCACTACAAGATCCAGGAGGTGATCAAGCGCCGCCAGATCATCCTCGTGCAGGTCGTCAAGGAAGAGCGTGGCACCAAGGGTGCGGCGCTCACCACCTACCTGTCGCTGGCCGGCCGCTACTCGGTGCTGATGCCCAATACCGGTCGTGGCGGCGGCATCTCCCGCAAGATCACGTCGGCGGCCGACCGCAAGCGCCTCAAGGAAGTCGCTCAGGATCTGGAGGTGCCCGAGGGGATGGGCGTCATCCTGCGCACGGCCGGTGCTTCCCGCACCAAGCCGGAGATCAAGCGCGACTTCGAATATCTGATGCGCCTGTGGGAGAGCGTGCGCGAGCTGACTCTGTCCTCCTCCGCACCGGCCCTGGTCTATGAGGAAGGTTCGCTGATCAAGCGCGCCATCCGCGACCTCTACAACAAGGACATCGACGACATCCTGGTGGCGGGCGACGACGCCTACCGCGAGGCCCGCGACTTCATGCGCATGCTGATGCCGGGCCAGTCCAAGGTGGTGCAGCCCTACCGCGACCCGACGCCGATCTTCGCGCGCCACGGGGTCGAGCAGCAGCTCGATGCGATGTTCTCGACCCATGTCACGCTGAAATCCGGCGGCTACCTCGTTATCAACCCGACGGAGGCGCTGGTCTCCATCGACGTGAACTCGGGCCGCTCGACGCGCGAGCACGATATCGAGGACACCGCGCTTCGCACCAACCTGGAGGCGGCCGAGGAGGTCGCCCGGCAGTTGCGCCTGCGCGACCTTGCCGGCCTCGTGGTGATCGACTTCATCGACATGGAGGAGAAGCGCAACAACCGCGCCGTCGAGAAGAAGCTCAACGACTGCCTGAAGAACGACCGCGCCCGCATCCAGGTCGGCCGCATCTCCCCCTTCGGCCTGCTCGAGATGAGCCGCCAGCGCATCCGCACCGGCATGCTGGAAAGCTCCTCCCTCCCCTGCATCCATTGCGGCGGCTCGGGCTATGTCCGCGCCACCGCGTCCGTGGCCCTGCAGATCCTGCGCGCCATCGAGGAATCGCTGCTCAAGAGCACGACGCACAACCTCGTGCTTCGCACCCGCACCGAGGCGGCGCTCTACATCCTCAACCAGAAGCGCGCGCATCTGCGCGAGCTGGAGATCCGCTTCGGCGTCAGCGTCACCATCGCCGCCGACGAGCGGCTGGCCGCGACGTCGGCCTTCCAGCTCGATCGCGGTGAGCTCGCGATCCGGAACGAAGCACCGGTGACCGGCGTGCGCGCCGTGGCGATCTCTCCGCTCCTCGATGCCGACGACGAGTTCGAGGGCGATGACGAGGAGGAGGCGGTTGCAGAGGCTGAGGCCGACGTGGCCGAGCCCGAGACCGAGGCCGCGCGCGAGAAGTCGGCCGAGGGTAATGGCGAGGGCCGCTCCAGCGGTCGCCGCCGTCGCCGTCGCCGTCGCGGTGGTCGTCACGAGACCGGTGAGTCGACGGGCGAACAGAGTGCGGGCGAGGACGATCAGTCCGGCGACGACGACGCGGATGGCGAGGGCCAGGACGGTGATGGCCGTGACGGCGACAATCGCGAGAATGACGGCGGCGAGGCCGATCGGGCCGTCGCGGTCGAAGCTCAGGACGGCGAGACGGCGTCAGCGCCTCGCCCCGAATCGTCCGACGACGAAGGCGCCGGCCGCCGCCGCCGCCGTGGACGTCGGGGTGGACGTGGCCGCGACCGCAATGAAAGCCGGCCGCGCGACGAAGCCAGTGAAGACCGGGGCGAGGCCGTCTCCGCGGAGGATTCTGCCCCCGCCCCGACCGACTCTGCACAGGCAGCAACGGAGGCTGCGCCCGAGCCCGTCTCCGTCGACCTGCCGGTGGACGACGAGCCCTCAGCCCGTTCCCAGGATGCAGTGACCCAAGAGATCGTCACTCAGCAGATCGTCACTCAGCAGATCGTCACTCCGGAGACGGCGACCTTCGAACCGGAGGCAAGCGTCGCGACCCGACCGGACGTCGTCGCCGAACCGGCACCCGCGCCCACCCCGGCACCGGAGCCGGTGGCCGTGGTGTTGACGCCGAGCGATCCCGATCGCCCGAAGCGCGCTGGATGGTGGTCGAGGACCAAGGCCGCGCTCACCGGCGAATAAGTTCGACACGCCAGCACGCCCTCAGAATGGTTGACCGGGCCGCATCCCAGCAGGGATGCGGCCCGTTTTCGTGTCCGGTTCAGAAACGCGACGTTTCGGGGGGGCAAAAAGGCGAGAACGCCATTTCGCGGACGCCATGCATGATCGGGAATGGGGACAACGGCCCGTCAGCTCGGCGACCTGCGCGTCTCACGCTGCCGCCGTGCCCTGATACTCCGCATCAGCTATCCAATTATTGTGCATCTCCAGTATCAATATTGTGCAGATTGCCGCCGATCTGCCAATCAAGCCCGATTTCCAGTCCAATATATGTGATTGGGCAGAGCTGTTGCAGCAATGTCCTTTTTTCCCAAGTTGCCATCCCATACGGTCAAGCCTGAGTTGGATGCCAGGGCTGCGACGTCGGAAGAGGCGGCTGCTGCCAGGGAGCCTTAACTGGCGCGAGAAGACCGGCGTATCGACACGTCGGTGTAGCAGCCCGGTAGATCTCATCAGAACGGGGGGCGTGGCAGCACCTCCCCTCCGTCTTTCACTAAGGGGACCGGGCCATGCGCCGCTTGAACACTTCGATACTGGCCCTCGGCACGATCGCCGGACTGGCGATGTCGCCGGCCCTGTCGGCCGATCTGGCCATTCCCAAGGCCATGCCGGTCGAGGCGAAGGCCGCTGATCCACTGATCGGCTTCTCCTTCGGCACGCGCTACCAGACCGACTACAATTTCCGCGGCGTGTCGCAGTCGAACCTGCAGGGCAGCTACCAGACCTTCTTCGAGGCGCAGTTCTTCAACAACTTCGCCTATGCCGGCTTCGCGACCTATCAGGTGCGCCTGCCGACCAAGCCGGACATGGAATTCGATCTCGTTGCCGGTATTCGCCCGACCTTCGACAAGTTCGCCTTCGATCTCGGCATCCTGTATTATTTCTATCCCAACGAGCAGCAGCTGTTCAATAACAACGGCAGCCCGTTCACCACGCGCAATACCGATTACTACGAAGCCGCCGGCAAGATGCTGTACACGGCGACCGACTCGCTGACCGTCGGCACCAACGTCTTCTTCTCGCCGAACTTCCTCGGAACCCACGCCAACAGCACCTACGCGTCGGGTACCCTCGCCTACACGCTGCCGGCGAGCTTCTTCCCGTTCCTGCCCGAGGCCTATGCCGGCGGCTTCTCCCTCTCGTCGGAACTCGGCTACTTCTTCCTCGGCTCCGCCAAGAGCTCGGCCACCGGCTTCGATGCCAGCATCGGTCGCTTCGCCTCGTTCAACCTGCCGAGCTACCTCTACGGGAATGTCGGACTGTCCTACACCTACAAGAACATCGTCCTCGATGTCCGCTACCACAATACCGACCTGACCAAGACCGAGTGCGCCGCGTTCTCCGGCGACTTCCGCCAGATCACCAATGGCGGAACCTCGAAATGGTGTGGCGATGCGGTGATCGGCTCGATCACGTTCCAGACCTCCACCGCGGCGCCCGGCATCTATGCCGAGCCGGGCGGCTTCCTGAACCTGTTCCGCTAAGCGCCGACCTGTTCGACGGACCAGAAAGGCCCCGGATCGCTCCGGGGCCTTTTTCATGCCCGATCGCCGGAAACGCTTCGGGCGAATCAAGTTGCTAGCGCAGCCAAGCCTTCAGGCGTCGAACGGCCTCCACGCAATCCTGCTCGGAGCCCGCGAAGGAAAACCGCACATGGTGGCCTCCTTCCGCCGCATCGAAATCGAGGCCGGGGGTCGCCGCCACGCCGGCCTCGTCCAGCATCCGCCTGCAGAAGGCGGAGGCGTCGTCGGTGAGGTTGGCGATATCGGCATAGAGGTAGAAGGCGCCGTCCGCCGGATGGGTCCGTCCGAGGCCGAGGGAGGGAAATGCGTCGAGGAGCAGCGCCCGGTTCGCGGCATAGCCGAGGCGGATCGCCTCCGCTTCCTCCATCGCGTCGAAGGCCGCCAGCGCCGCCACCTGCGACAGGTAGGGCGGCGAGATGTAGAGATTCTGGGCCAGCCGCTCGATCGGCCGCACGAGCCAGGGCGGCGCCACCATCCAGCCGATGCGCCAACCGGTCATGCAATAGGTCTTCGAGAACGAGTTGATGACGATGGCGTCGTCGTCGAACTTCAGCGCGGTCTCGGTCGGAACGCCGTAGCTGAGCCCGTGATAGATCTCGTCGGAGATGAAGGGCAGGCCGAGATCGCGCGCGGTCGCGCAGAGGTCCGCGAGGCGGGCGGGCTCGATCACCGTGCCCGACGGGTTGGCCGGGCTCATGACCAGGATGCCGGACAAGGCCTCTTTGCGATGAAGGGCCCGCAACGCCTCGCTCGTCGGGGCGAAGCGGTCCTCGTCCCGCAGGATCATGGGCGCCGGGATCAAGTCCAGCGCATGGAGGATGCTGCGATAGGCCGGATAGCCCGGCTGCGGCACCGCGACCCGCGCGCCGGCATCGAACAGGCTAAGAAAAGCCAGGACGAAACCCGCCGACGAGCCGGTGGTGACGATGATCCGCTCGGGCGCCACCGCGACGCCGTAGGTGTCGCGATAATGCCGGGCGATGCGTTCGCGCAGGGCCGGCATCCCGAGCGCGTCGGTATAGGGCAGCCTGCCGGATTCGAGGGCGCGCCGCGCCGCTTCGACCACGCCGCGCGGGGCCGGAGCCGAGGGCTGACCGACCTCCATATGAATCACGCCGTCGCCCTGCCGGTCACGGATCGCGGCGGCGGCCATGATGTCCATGGCGAGGAAGGGGGCCACGCGGCTCGCACGCAATGAGGCTCTCAACGGGGCCTCGGCGTCTGGACGATCGGCTGATGCTGTCATGTCCCCGGCTTACTCCGCCACGGCCTTCGCTTCCAAGCCGGCTTGTCCTCACGACCCGCCGGTGCCTTCGACGCCGGGGCTGCAAGATTCATCACGTCGATCGGCACGATTGACCCGCCGCCGCGAAAACGCCTAACCCGGAGACTAACGACCGGTTGTCCCGCGCCCGATCACGGCCGACGGGACGCGACCCCGCGAGGATCAATGCGCCTGCTTCGCCACCTTCTCTCGACCGTCGCCCTCGCGGGCGCGCTGGCTTCCGGCATCTCCACCGCCTTCGCGCAGACGACGCCTGCTCCGGCGCAGACGGCTCCGGCCGCGGCCTTTACCGATGGGCAGCGTTCGGCGATCGAGGCGATCATCAAGGATTACCTCGTCAAGAATCCCGACGTGCTTCAGGAGGCCATCGCCGAGGGCGAGCGGCGCCAGCAGGAGACCCAGAAGCTGGCGCAATCCGCCGCTCTGAAGGAATCCCGCGAGGCCCTGGTGAATTCGCCCCACGGCGTCGTGGTCGGCAACCCGACCGGCGACGTCACCCTGGTCGAGTTCTTCGATTACAATTGCGGCTATTGCCGCAAGGCGCTCGCCGACATCCAGACCCTGGTGAAGGCCGATCCGAAGCTGCGCGTCGTCCTCAAGGATTTCCCCGTGCTCGGCGCGGAATCCCTGGAGGCCAGCAAGATCGCGCTCGCGGCCAAGCAGCAGCTCAAGGGCGACAAGCTGTTCGAGTTCCACGTCAAGCTGTTGGAGAGCAAGGGCCGGGTCAACGGCGAGCGCGCGATCGCGCTGGCCAAGGATATGGGCCTCGACGTCGCCAAGCTGCAGAAGGATGCGCAAGGTGCCGAGGTGAAGGCCGCGCTCGCCGAGAATGTCGGCCTCGGCGACAAGCTCGGCCTCTCGGGCACGCCGGCCTTCATCATCGGCGACGAGATCATCCCCGGTGCCGTCGGCGTGGACCCGATCCGCAAGACCATCGGCGACATCCGCCAATGCGGCCACGCGAGCTGCTGAGGCACACCCTCGCAGGCGATCGTCCCGGTATGCACCTGTCGCAATCCGCGGCGATCGTCTAGGACCACCGGCCCGGCTGCTCGGCGCAGCCGGCGCTTCGAACGCGATGGCATGATCCCGATCCACGTCCTTCACGGACCGAACCTCAACCTCCTGGGACGCCGTGAGCCCGGCATCTACGGAACCGCGACGCTCGCCGACATCGAGCGTGATCTGCGCGCGCGCGCGGAGACTCTCGGCGTCGCGCTCACCGTGCGCCAGACCAACCACGAGGGCGAGCTGGTCGGTTTCGTGCAGGAAGCGGGGCTCGCCGGTGCCGGCGTGCTGATCAACGCGGCGGCCTATACCCATACTTCCATTGCGCTTCGCGATGCGATCGCGGGCAGCGGGGCGGTCGCGGTGGAAGTGCATCTCTCGAACGTGCATGCGCGCGAAGCCTTCAGGCACGTCTCGCTCATCGCTCCGGTCTGCGCCGGACTCATCTGCGGCTTCGGCCCGCACAGCTACGGTCTCGGCCTGGATGCCCTGGCGCGGCTGATGCGCGATCGTTTGCCTCCTCTCCCGTCCGACGTCTCGTCGGGCGCCACCTCTCAAGACTGACCGGAATGGCCAAGGTGCCGATGCCTAAGAACGAACCTTTCGATCCCGAACTCGTGCGCGAACTCGCCAAACTCGTGACCGAGACGGATCTGACCGAGATCGAGGTGGAGAAGGGTGACCTGCGCATCCGCGTCGTGCGCCGGATCGAGCCCGTCCATGTGCAGGTGGCGGCCCCCGCCCCAGCCATGGTGGCGCACGCTCCCGTGGCGGCATTGTCCGTCGCCGGTCCGGGTGCAGCCGTCGAGCGTGCCAAGGCCGGGGCCGGTCAACCGGGCGCCGTGCCCTCTCCCATGGTCGGCACCGCCTATCGCCGGCCTTCGCCGGATGCCAAGGCCTTCGTCGATGTCGGCTCCAAGGTCGCTGCGGGCGAGAAGCTGCTCCTGATCGAGGCGATGAAGACCTTCAACGAGATCGTCGCGCCCCGCGCCGGGACCGTGACCGCGATCTTCTTCGAGGATGGCCAGCCGGTCGAGTTCGGCGAACCTCTCCTCGTCATCGAGTGATGGCGCCCCCCATGTTCGAAAAGATCCTGATCGCCAATCGTGGCGAGATCGCCCTGCGCGTCCTGCGCGCGGCCAAGGAGCTCGGGATCGCCACCGTGGCGGTGCATTCCACGGCCGATGCCGATGCGATGCATGTGCGGCTCGCCGACGAGAGCGTCTGCATCGGCCCGCCCGCCGCCCGCGACAGCTACCTCAACATCCCGTCGATCATCGCCGCCTGCGAGATCACCGGGGCGGATGCGGTGCATCCCGGCTACGGCTTCCTGTCGGAGAATGCGCGGTTCGCCGAGGTGCTCGCCCACCACAATATCGGCTTCATCGGCCCCAAGGCCGAGCATATCCGCATCATGGGCGACAAGATCGAGGCCAAGCGCACGGCCAAGCGTCTCGGCATCCCCTGCGTGCCCGGCTCCGAGGGTGGTGTCGAGGATCCGGTGGAAGCCAAGCGCATCGCGGCCGAGATCGGCTACCCCGTGCTGGTGAAGGCCGCTTCCGGCGGCGGCGGTCGCGGCATGAAGGTGGCGCGCACCGAGGCCGACCTGGAACAGGCGCTCGGCATGGCCCGCACCGAGGCCAAGGCGGCTTTCGGCGACGATGCGGTCTATCTTGAGAAGTATCTCGAGAAGCCGCGCCATATCGAGGTGCAGGTGCTCGGCGACGGTCGCGGCAAGGCGGTCCACCTCGCTGAGCGCGATTGCTCGCTCCAGCGTCGGCACCAGAAGGTGTGGGAAGAAGGCGGCTCGCCGGTGATCGACGAGGCGACCCGCGCCGAGATCGGCGGCATCTGCGCCCGCGCGATGCAGGAATTGCAGTATATCGGCGCCGGCACGGTCGAGTTTCTCTACGAGGATGGCCGTTTCTATTTCATCGAGATGAACACCCGTATCCAGGTGGAGCATCCGGTGACCGAGATGATCACCGGGGTCGATCTCGTCACCGAGCAGATTCGCGTCGCCGCCGGCCTGCCGCTTTCGGTGACGCAGGACGACATCAAGGTGACCGGCCACGCCATCGAATGCCGGATCAACGCGGAGCATCCGGCGACCTTCCGGCCGTCGCCCGGTCTCATCACCTATTTCCACCCGCCGGGCGGACTCGGCGTGCGCGTGGATTCGGCGGCCTACCAGGGCTACCGCATTCCACCGAACTACGATTCCCTCATCGGGAAGCTCATCGTTCACGGCCGCACCCGGCATGAATGCCTGATGCGCCTGCGGCGGGCCCTCGACGAGTTCGTGGTCGACGGGGTCGATACCACCCTGCCGTTGTTCCGCACCCTGGTGAGGAATGCGCAGGTCCTCGATGGCGACTACGACATCCATTGGCTGGAAGGTTTCCTGGAGGCCGGCGGCCTCGCTGACACCACGAACTGAACGCCTTCGGGAGGCGGCTAAGAGGAACTGCCCCGCTTGAATCTCGTTCTCTCGGTGAAGTGTGTTTCGTTGCGCGCAATTCAGGGCGATGGCCCCGCGCAACGTGACGACGAATCGAGAAGGATGAACTCCATGCGTCTTGCGAAGCTGACCGTCGCCGCCCTGCTCCTCGCAGCCTCCCCTGCCCTGGCCCAGTCGCCGTCGGGCAACGTCTCGCAGCCGGAACGGGCGGTTCCGCAGGCGGGCACGACCACGGGCGGGCCGCTCGACAACCCCTCGACCCGCGATATGCCGCCCGCGACGGGCAGCACCAGCCGCCCGGCGGGTGAAAACGGCATGGCGCCCGGCGCAGGCGCGGTCGATTCCGCCAAGGGCGGCAACGCCGACCAGACCAACAAGGGCATGGGCGCCAATACCGGTTCGACCTCCGGTGGTCCCGCACGCTGACCCGATCCGACGCAGCGATCGATCGATGAGAAGAGCCGGCCCCGAGGGGCCGGCTCTTTTATTTTGAATGACGAGAAGGCTATTGCATTCATCGGCTTGTGCGCAGCGTCACCGATCACGGATAGTTCAATACTAGCAGCATTGGTGCCGCGAGGTTGCTTTCATCCCCATTCGGATTGTTCCTCTCGCCGAAAGAGAAGAAATTTCCAGTTGCGGCCCGGTCGTTTGAGCCCATGGGAACGGTCGATCCTCTGTCATCCCCATGACACTGCGACACATCGCCGGCTCAGTTGTTCAGGAACGCTGGCGGTCGGAACGTCTTGTTGGAACATGCCGGCCCGGCAAGCGCCCCGCTTCTTTCAGGAGGCAGCTACCGAGAGGCCGATCATCTCCACCGGATACCGAGCTACGATCATGCGCACCCTGACCCTCGCCCTCGTCGCCGCGACCTTGAGCGCGACCGCTGCCCTCGCCCAGTCGCCCTCCGGCAATGTCGGCCAGCCCGAGCGGGCCTACCCGCAGGCCGGGACCACTGCCGGTGGTCCGATCGATCATCCGTCCGTCTACGGCGCCTATCGCAATGCCGACGACCGCCTGGATGTCGACGATACCGGCAGCGTCCGCGGCGCTCCCTTCATCTCGAATCGCGAGGCCGTGTTCGAGGATTCGGCGAAAGGCGGCAATGCCGAGCAGAACCAGCGCGCGAACCCGAATCTGGGCACGACCTCGGGCGGTCCCGAATTCTAATTCCGCTGCATTCGGACGGACAAGACGGCAGGGCGAGAGCCCTGCCGTCTTTCGTTGCGCGTAGGCCTCGGCGCGGCATCGTTTCTCTGGCATTCGGCCGCCGGAGGGGTCACATTGATGGCCATGCAGCACGACCACGACGGCGAACGCGTGGAGATCACCCCACAGATCTTGCTGAAGGCCTATGCCGCCGGGATCTTTCCCATGGCGGAAGATGCCGACGACCCGACGATTTATTGGGTCGAGCCGAAGGCGCGCGGCATTCTGCCGATCGATCACTTCCACGTCTCCCACCGGCTCGCGCGAACGGTGCGGTCCGATCAGTTCGAGGTCCGGGCCGATCTCGACTTCGATGCGGTCATCGCCGGCTGCGCGGCCCCACGGGGTGATGGCGAGCGGACCTGGATCAACGCGCGCATCCGCGAGCTTTACGGTGCCCTGTTCGATGCCGGACATGCGCATACGATCGAGGTCTATGCCGAGGGACGGCTCGTCGGAGGGCTGTACGGCGTCTCGCTCGGGGCGGCATTCTTCGGCGAGAGCATGTTCCACATCGCCCGCGACGCGTCGAAAGTCGCCCTCGTGCATCTGATGGCGAGGCTGCGGCTCGGGGGCTATCGTCTCGCCGACACCCAGTTCGTCACCGATCATCTGACGCAGTTCGGTGCCGAGGAATTGCCGCGCCACGTCTACAAGCGGCGCCTCGCCGAAGCGATCGTCGAGGATGCGAACTGGTACGTCTGGCCGAGGGACCGGGCCGTCAGCGGGCAGGACGCGCTCGCCGCGCTCGCTCCCCGATCCTGAATAGTCAGCGCCGACTATCGAGCGCCATGCGGATGGCGAGGCCGCCGAGCACGCCGCCCATGATCCAGCGCTGAGCCTTGAGCCATCCCGGATTTCGCGACAGGAAGTGGGCGATGGAGCCCGCTGCCAGGGCGATCAGGGCATTGACCGCGACGCTGATGACGATCTGGACCGAGCCGAGCATGACTGTCTGGCCGAGGATGCTGCCGCCCGACGTGGCCACGAATTGCGGGAGCAGCGCGAGGTAGAGCATCGCGATCTTCGGGTTGAGCAGGTTGGTGAGAAAGCCCATGGCGAACAGGCGCGTCCTGCTGTCGGGCGCCAATTCGCGCACTTCGAACGGCGAGCGGCCGCCGGGCCTCAAGGCCTGCCAGGCCAGATATCCGAGATAGAGTGCGCCGGTCAGCCTGAGCGCGTCGTAGGCATAGGGGATCGCCAGCACCAGGGCGGTGATGCCGAAGGCCGCGCAGAGCATGTAGAAGACGAAACCAAGGGCGACGCCGCCGAGGGAGACGAGGGCCGCGCCGCGGCCCTGGCAGATGGCGCGCGAGACGAGATAGGCCATGTTCGGCCCCGGCGTCAGCACCATCCCGAGCGACACGCCCGCGAAGGCGAGGAGGGTGACGCTGTCGGGCATGGCACAGTATCCTGTCGGCCGCCGGATTCTGCCGGGTGCAGATCCTAGCGGAATATGGAATCGAAGATCGATTGCGGCTGTGCCGGCGGCGGCGGCGCGGGTGCCGGCCCTTCGTTGGTCGGGAAGAACTTCCGCGATGGCTTCTGCTTGGGCTGGACCGGAACGCCGCGCGGCGCCTCGACGTCGACCTGTCCGTTCGGGTTGACCTGCTGGGCCGTCCGCGTCGGGTCGGTGTTCTTCTGGCGCCTGGTCTTCTCGGGCTTCGAGGCCATGGCCGGCACGTCTTCCTGTTCGCGCGCCTCGGCGATGATGTCGTTGCCGCCCTTACAATCCACGAGCCACACGTCGTAGATCGGGTGCTCGATGGCGTGAAGACCCGGACTCGCCGCGAACATCCAGCCGGTGAAGATGCGGCGATACTTGTTGTCGAGCGTCACCTCGTCGACTTCGAGGAAGGCCGTGGTCTTCGGGCTCTCGGTCGGAGGCCGGCTGTAGCAGACGCGCGGGGTCAATTGCAGCGCGCCGAACTGCACGGTCTCATCGACGGCGACTTCGAACGACACGATCCGGCCCGTGATCTTGTCGAGGCCGGAGAACACCGCGGTCGGGTTCTTGATCTTGTCGGCGAGGGCCTGGCCCGCCATCGGCAGGCCCAGCGTCGCGGCACCCGCGAGCAGGAGGCCGGCCCTGAAGGCGAGATGCAATGTGCGGCGAACGAGCATGCGGCTAACCCGGAGCGGGACGATGAGGCGTCTGCCCTAAGCCCGGGCGGTCGCGATGTCATGCACCGATAGACAGGCCAAGCGTGGTGTAAAAAGGGCGACGTGACGGTCTGGCGGGGCCGCGGCGAACGCGTGGCTCCCGATCGGCCGCGCGCTATTCGGGGCTCCAGGCCGCGTAATCCCCGCCCGTGGCCGGCTTGTTGCCCGGATTGAGCTGCGAGCCCTTCGGACGATAGGCGGCGCTGGTTCCGGTGAGGTTCTCCACGTGCGGCTTCTGCCACTCGCGCGGGGTGTAGCTTTCCTCGCTCGGGGGAACATCGCCGTTGTGGCAGAGCCAGCCGCGCCAGCCGGGCGGCACCTTCGAGGCGTCGGCATAGCCGTTATAGACGACCCAGCGGCGTTCCGGACCGACCGAGCGGTCGATCAGCGGTCCCAGGGCCTTGTAATAAGTGTTTCCGAAATCGTCCGTGCCGACGAGCTGGCCGTGCCGCGCCGTCATGACGGCGAGCGACATGGTCTGCCCGTTCCACCAGGTGAAGATCCGCAGAAGCGTGTCCTTCAGAGCCATCGCACTCGCCTGAACCGGACCGGCGCGACCGCCCGTCCTTCGTTGGCCGGGACTATGGTGAGGGGCTCGGGCGAAGTCCAGCGCGACTCGGGCGCGCCGGCTGCATCCGACCATTCCGTGACCCGGTTCGAGCACCCGAGTGCGGCTGGAATCCCACAGCCGATGCGTCTTAACCAAAAGCTTACGTCGCGAGTTCGCCGTCCGACCTGTGAATGCAAAAAATTCTCGGGCGGATTCCTTCAAGCAAAAAGAGCACTTATCGGCGCGGTCGCGATATCCACAGGAATTCTATCGCCGCCACAACATCTAGCGCGGAACGTAGCCGGCACACACAAGTTGTTGACGTGAGGGCCCTGACCGCGATAGCTTTCGATGGTAGCCGAAGCAGTCGCGTCGGTACGGCGGCTCTGAGTATTTTCGGCCATCTGACAGCGCACCGCGAGCGTTCGCGGGCACTCGCCTTCTTCAGACTTGAGCAAACCGGCGGCTGCGCGGAGCGCGGCGGCATCGTCGACTCTTCGACAAGGGATACAGGGTTCATGCGGTTCGAGCGGCGATACACCACGGCCGGGCAATCCCCCTACGCGACCATCGCCTTCCGCAAGGCGCTGAGCGAGATCCGCAACCCGGACGGATCGATCGTGTTCCGGCTGGACGGCATCTCGGTGCCCGACAGCTGGAGCCAGGTCGCGAGCGACGTGCTGGCGCAGAAATACTTCCGCAAGGCCGGTGTGCCGGCCCGGCTGAGACGCGTCGAAGAAAACGACGTCCCCTCCTTCCTGTGGCGCTCGGTGGCCGATGAGGCCGCGCTGGCCGAACTGCCCGAGGCCGAGCGGTCCGGTTCGGAAATCTCCTCGACCCAGGTCTTCGATCGCCTCGCCGGCTGCTGGACCTATTGGGGCTGGAAGGGTGGCTACTTCACCTCGGAGGAGGATGCCTCGGCGTTCCTCGACGAGCTGCGCTTCATGCTCGCCCGCCAGATGGTCGCGCCGAATTCGCCGCAATGGTTCAACACCGGCCTGCATTGGGCCTACGGCATCGACGGACCGGCCCAGGGCCACCATTACGTCGATTACCGCACCGGCGAGCTGGTCAAGTCGGCCTCGTCCTACGAGCACCCGCAGCCGCATGCCTGCTTCATCCAGGGCGTCCAGGACGACCTCGTGAACGAGGGCGGCATCATGGACCTCTGGGTCCGCGAGGCGCGCCTGTTCAAGTACGGCTCCGGCACCGGCTCGAACTTCTCGATGCTGCGCGGCGAGAACGAGAAGCTCGGCGGCGGCGGCAAGTCGTCCGGCCTGATGTCGTTCCTGAAGATCGGCGACCGGGCGGCCGGCGCGATCAAGTCCGGCGGCACCACCCGCCGCGCGGCCAAGATGGTCATCGTCGACATCGATCACCCCGATATCGAGACCTATATCGACTGGAAGGTGAAGGAGGAGCAGAAGGTCGCCGCCCTGGTGACCGGTTCGAAGATCGTCTCCAAGCACCTGCAGGCGGTGATGAAGGCCTGCACCCAGTGCGAGGCCGAAGGCGATGCCTGCTTCGACGTCGAGCGTAACCCCGCGCTCAAGAAGGCCGTGAAGGCCGCGCGCAAGGAGATGGTGCCGGACGCCTACACCAAGCGCGTCATCCAGTTCGCCAAGCAGGGCTTCACCAAGATCGACTTCCCCGTCTATGACACCGACTGGGATTCCGAGGCCTACCTCACGGTAGCCGGCCAGAACTCGAACAATTCCGTCTCGCTCACCGACGACTTCCTCCGGGCGGTCGAAGCGGATGGCGACTGGAACCTCATTGCCCGCACCACCGGCAAGCCGGTGAAGACCCTGAAGGCACGCGACTTGTGGGAGCAGATCGGCGAGGCCGCCTGGGCTTCGGCGGATCCGGGCCTGCATTTCAACACGACCATGAACGACTGGCACACCTGCCCGTCCGCCGGCCGGATTCGCGCCTCGAACCCGTGCTCCGAATACATGTTCCTCGACGACACGGCGTGTAACCTCGCCAGCACCAACCTGCTGACGATGTACGACCGGGCCAGCGGCCAATTCGACGTCGCCGCCTTCGAACATCTCAACCGTCTCTGGACCGTCGTCCTCGAGATCTCGGTGATGATGGCGCAGTTCCCCTCGAAGGAGATCGCCGAACTCTCTTACCGCTACCGCACCCTCGGCCTCGGCTACGCCAATATCGGCGGCCTGCTGATGAGCATGGGCCTGCCCTACGATTCGCTGAAGGGCCGGGCCCTCGCAGGTGCGCTGACCGCGATCATGACCGGCGTCGCCTATGCCACATCGGCCGAGATGGCGGCCGAGCTCGGTCCGTTCGCGGGCTACGACGAGAACGCGGACGCCATGCTCAAGGTGATCCGCAACCATCGCCGCGCGGCGCATGGCGAAGCGGCGGGCTACGAGTTCCTCTCGATCGCCCCCGTCCCCCTCGACATCCCCAACGTGCCCCAGGCCGACCTCGCGGAACGCGCCAAGGTGGCGTGGGACCGGGCCCTGGCGCTCGGCGAGGAGCATGGCTACCGCAACGCCCAGGCGACCGTCATCGCGCCTACCGGCACGATCGGCCTCGTGATGGATTGCGACACGACCGGGATCGAGCCGGATTTCGCCCTGGTGAAGTTCAAGAAGCTGGCCGGCGGCGGCTACTTCAAGATCATCAACCGGGCGGTGCCGGACGCCCTGCGCTCGCTCGGATACCGCGAATCCGAGATCGCCGAGATCGAGGCCTATGCCGTCGGCCATGGCTCGATGGGTCAGTCGCCGGCCGTCAACGCCGGCTCGCTCCGCGCCAAGGGCTTCACCGACGACAAGATCGCCGCCATCGAGGCGGGCTTGAAATCGGCCTTCGACATCAAGTTCGTGTTCAACCGCTGGACCCTGGGCGACGATTTCCTGAAGGACGTGCTCAAGGTCCCGGCCGAGAAGCTCGCCGACCCGACCTTCGAGATCCTGCCGTTCCTCGGCTACACGCGGAAGGACATCGAGGCCGCCAACACCCATATCTGCGGTGCGATGACCCTTGAGGGAGCCCCCTTCCTCAAGGTCGAGCATTACGCGGTGTTCGATTGCGCCAATCCGTGCGGCCGCATCGGCAAGCGTTACCTCTCGGTAGAGAGCCACATCCGCATGATGGCGGCGGCGCAGCCCTTCATCTCGGGCGCTATCTCCAAGACCATCAACATGCCGAACGACGCGACGGTCGAGGATTGCAAGAACGCCTACAAGCTGTCCTGGACCCTGGCGCTCAAGGCGAACGCCCTCTACCGCGACGGCTCCAAGCTGTCGCAGCCGCTGAACTCGGCACTCATCGCCGATGAGGACGACGATGCCGACGAGGTGATCGAGGCTCTGGTGGCGCAGCCCGCCACCGCCAAGGCGGCACAGCTCGCGGAAAAGATCGTCGAGCGGGTGATCGAGCGCGTCGAACGCATCCGCTCGCGCGAGAAGCTGCCCGACCGGCGCAAGGGCTACACCCAGAAGGCCGTCGTCGGCGGACACAAGGTCTACCTGCGCACCGGCGAATACGAGGACGGCCGCATCGGCGAGATCTTCATCGACATGCACAAGGAGGGCGCCGCCTTCCGCTCGCTGATGAACAACTTCGCCATCGCGATCTCGATCGGGCTCCAGTACGGCGTGCCGATGGAGGAATATGTCGACGCCTTCACCTTCACCCGGTTCGAGCCGGCCGGTTTCGTACAGGGCAACGACGCCATCAAGAACGCCACCTCGATCCTCGACTACGTGTTCCGCGAACTGGCGATCTCGTATCTCGGCCGGATGGATCTGGCCCATGTCGACCCGTCCGAGATCGGCAACACCGTGATGGGCAAGGGTGAGGGTGAAGGCACGCGCAGCGGCGACCGGCCGGACCCGGTGGCCTCCAGCATCGTCTCGCGCGGCCTGCTGCGCGGCTCGGCCGACCGGCTCACCCTGATCCAGGGCGGACCGGCCGGCGGCACGATGGGCATCGGTTCCGGCCATGCCGGGGCGAGCGCCCCGGCCGGCGGGGTCGTCCACGCCATGCGGGGCGCGACGGCGCTGAAGGCGGAAGATAAGGATGCCCAGGTCGTACTGGGATTTTCTCATCCCGCCGAAGAACCACGTAACTCGGTGGCCTTTAAGCGAGAAGAAGCAAAGCTGAAGGGTTACGTCGGCGAGGCATGTCCTGAGTGTGCTAACTTCACTCTTGTCCGAAATGGCACCTGCCTGAAATGTGACACCTGTGGCAGCACAACTGGCTGCTCATAAGGACGAAGGCAATGTCCTCGCCATTTAGAGATATACCAGTATCCTTTTTGAGCGAGGACAAGATTGCAAGGATCGCCAATGAATGGCGATCCTTGCATGAAATGACATTCGGCGATGATTTTTGCGTCGTCGAATTCTTGATTCACACTTTTATGAGTAATAGAACCGCCGCTCTATCTATTGATACTTTTGACCGAGATGGAACTGAACAGCCACCGGCTCATGTTTCATTTAAGCCGGACGTAATCAATGTAGATCGCTCAATTTGGCGACGAGCTGATATGAGAGAGGGCTACCCTCAATTCATAGTCGCTCACGAAATCGGACATATTTTATTGCACTCCGATATTCCGAAGGGATACTCTAAAGATTCAAATTCACAGATCAAGTACTTTGAAAATGAACACTCTGCAGAATGGCAGGCAAATAAATTTGCTGAACACCTTATACTTCCAAAGTCAGTTGTCGAAAGATATTCAAATATAGGTGAGCTAATCAAATTTACGGGCGCCTGGGAAGCAGTCGCGAAAACGCGATTTGCTGACGTTTTTCGCCCAAAACTCGTAAATATCGATGCAGATCATGTAGATTCGGCGTGTGAAATTTGTGGCAACCTTTCGTTTTCAAGACGAGGGCTGATTTTAAAATGCAAAACATGCAAACAAGAACGTAGTCTGTTTGTGTTTGGTAAATTTTAGTTATCAGCGTCAAGGAATTTTACAAAATCCCGATGTTGTCTTATCATTCAGAATAATTATTTATAATTATACGTTTCATACTCAATTTCGATATTTCTGAGAAATCCGCGCAGCATACCTATCGTAATGGATTTTGCACGCACTTCGATATAATGATAGTTATATTTTTACATATCGATTTAAGAATATGACTATTTCAAGATAGCTGGCTGTCAGCTGTCGTAAATTATTCGTTCGCGAATATGTCAGACGTTTTGCATCGTTCCCTTCATTTTTCTCCTCCATAAAGTGACTGGTCTCGGCGCCGTCGCGGATCGTAGTGGGGCCGGCCATCGCATTCGCGATGCTGGAGGGTTGGGGGGAAGGCGATGGTCGAACTCGGCAGGCGGGACTTTTTGAGAGGCGCCGTCGCGGCTGGGGGGATCGCGCTCCCATCGCTGCGGGCCTTGGCCGGCGAGGTCGCGACCCTGCCCTTCGCCAATGGCGAGCGGCCCCTGGTCGCCTATCCCGGCAAACGCCCGCTGATGCTGACGACCGCACGGCCGCCCCAGCTAGAAACACCGTTCTCGGTCTTCGACGAGAGCGTGCTCACCCCGAACGACGCGTTCTTCGTGCGCTATCATCTGGCCGACATCCCGACCTCCATCGATCCCGAACTGTTCCGCCTCGAGGTCAAGGGCCATGTCGACGGACCGGTCTCGCTGTCGCTTACGGAGCTGAAGAGCCTTCCGGGTACGGAACTCGTCGCGGTGAACCAGTGCTCGGGCAATTCGCGCGGCTTCGTCGTTCCGCGCGTGGCCGGTGGCCAGCTCGGAAACGGCGCGATGGGCAATGCCCGCTGGACCGGCGTCTCGCTGAAATCCGTGCTCGACAAGGCCGGCGTCAAGGCGGGCGCGGTCCAGGTCTCCTTCACCGGCCTCGACGGGCCGGTCCTGCCCGAGACGCCGCGCTATGCGAAGGCGCTCGACATCGACCATGCCCGCGACGGTGAGGTGATGCTGGCCTGGGCGATGAACGGGGAGGACCTTCCCTGGCTCAACGGCTACCCGCTGAAGCTCGTCGTGCCTGGTTTCTACGGCACCTACTGGGTCAAGCACCTCAGCACGATCACGGTGCTCGACACGCCCTTCGACGGGTTCTGGATGCAGAAGGCCTATCGCATTCCCGACAACGAATGCGCCTGCGTCGAGCCGGGAACGAGCGCGGCGAAGACGGTTCCGATCAACCGTCTCCCGATCCGCTCCTTCGTCACGAATCTGGCGGATGGCGCCAAGGTCCCGGTCGGCAGGGCGGCATTGCGGGGTATCGCCTTCGACGGCGGCTCGGGCGTCAGGGACGTGGCCGTATCCCTGGACGATGGCAGGACATGGTCGCCGGCGCGGCTCGGTGACGATCTCGGACGCTATTCCTTCCGACCCTGGACCTTCGAGGCAGACTTGTCGGCGGGCGCCCATGCGGTTCGCGTGCGAGCCACGGCCAAGGACGGCACGACGCAGCCGATGGATCCGCGCTGGAACCCCGCCGGCTATCAGCGAAACGTCGTCGAGACGACCCGCATCCAGGCGATCTGAGGGAGAATCGCATGACCCGCTATCGTTTCGCCGCCGCGCTCCTATCGGTCGCCCTCTTCGTCGGCGGAGGTGCCGAGGCCGGGCCACGCACCTACGACGTGCCGGAGGCGACCGCCCAGTTGCGCCCCGCTGAAGGCCACGAGGCCGGGTTCGAAGCCGCCCAGACCAATTGCACGGTCTGCCACTCGGTCGACTACATCCTCACGCAGCCGCCGGGCAAAGGGGCTGCGTTCTGGACCGGCGAGGTCACGAAGATGGTGCATGTCTTCCACGCCCCCATCGACGAGGCGGATGCGAAGGCGATCGCCGCCTATCTCGCCGCGACCTACTGACCGGGCCGGTTGTCGCGTCGCGTCAGCGGATCGCTGTGACGTAGGAAGCGATCTGCGCCTGAGCCAGGGTAAGGGTCTGACCGAGGCTCTGGTCGCTGAAATAGACCCGTCCGGCGGTCAGCGTCAGGGCGAGCATCCAGAACACCGCGATGGCGACGTTGCGCGCCCGCCGATCACCCTGCGTCATGCTGGTGGTGCGATCATCGCAGACCGGCTCGCCGTAAGGGTCGAAGCTGGTGGCGCCACCGTTCAGGACGCCGTGATCGGAACGCGTGCTCATCCGGGGTAAGATCGTGTTTTGCTTGCCATCGATCAATGGATGCGTCTTTTGAAGTTGTGACGTTCCGGAGAGCGGTTTTCTCTTTTCGAAGCGCGCGGCAGAAGTTTCTTGTTTGAAGGCCTCGGCGGCGTGTCCGGGTGGGTAGAGCGAGCGTGAAGGCATCTTCGAACCCGACCGTTCCTGCGGGCCCGGCCACCATCCGCAGGGTCCCGGCGCTGCTGCCGGGCATCGTCCTCTGCCTCGCCGTCACCGCCATCGCCATGGCCGTCCAGGCTCTGGAGGAGAGAGCGACCGGGCATCCCTATATCGAGGCCCTGGTCGTCGCGATCCTGTTCGGGATCGCGATCCGCACCGTCTGGACTCCCGGCGAGCGGTTCCGGGCGGGGATCGCCTTCAGCGCCAAGCAGGTGCTCGAAGTCGCCGTCACGCTGCTCGGCGCGTCGATCAGCCTCGGCGCCATCGTCGCCTCGGGGCCGGCGCTGCTCACCGGCATCGTCGGCACGGTGGTCCTGGCGATCGCCGCGAGCTACGCGATCTGTCGCGGCCTCGGCCTGCCGGCGCGGATGGCGATCCTGGTGGCGTGCGGCAACGCCATCTGCGGCAACTCCGCCATCGCCGCCGTGGCGCCGGTCATCGGGGCCGACAGCAAGGATGTCGCCGGCTCCATCGCCTTTACCGCCGTGCTCGGCGTGCTGATGGTGCTCGGCCTGCCCTTGTTCATTCCGCTCGCCGGGCTCTCGGACCACCAATATGGCGTGCTCGCGGGACTCACCGTCTATGCCGTGCCGCAGGTGCTTGCTGCGACCGTGCCGGTGGGGCTGCTCAGCACGCAGGTCGGCACGCTGGTCAAGCTCGTGCGGGTGCTGATGCTCGGGCCGGTCGTGGTCGCGTTCTCGCTCATCGCGCATCGCCTGCCGGCGGAAGCGGGTGCACGGAAGACCATGCCGGGGCGGCTCGGTTTTACCAGGCTCGTCCCCTGGTTCATCCTCGGATTCCTCGGGCTCGCTACGCTCCGCTCGCTCGGCCTGATCCCCGAGGCCGCTTCCGGGCCGGTGAAACAACTGGCCGGCTTCCTGACGATCATGTCCATGGCCGCCCTCGGCCTCGGCGTCGACGTGCGGGTTCTGGCGCGTATGGGCGGACGGGTGACGCTCGCCGTGACCGGCTCCCTCGCCATCCTCCTCGCGATCAGCCTGATCCTCATCAGGGCCCTCGGCATCGCCTGACCGCCTCGTCTCCGAGCCGATGCTCCCCCCGATACGGGTGGGAGTGGCCGCGTCGGCGGCGACCGGCTACGAAATGGGCTGCGAACAGCAGCGCGTGCCCGTCACTTTCCAGAAGCGGTCGTCCGATGGTCCATACCGGCTACAATCCCGCCCTCGTCGCGCTCTCCATCGCCATCGCCGTCTTCGCTTCCTACACCGCTCTGGACCTCGCATCGCGGGTGCGTGCCGCGCCCGGCCGGCGCCTCGCCTGGATCGGCGGAGCCGCCCTCGCGATGGGGGGAGGGATCTGGTCGATGCATTTCGTCGGCATGCTCGCCTTCGAGATGGGGATGCCGGCGGCCTACGATACCGGCCTCACCCTGCTGTCGCTGCTCATCGCCATCGGCGCGACGGGTGGCGCCTTCGCCTGGGTCAGCCGGAACGATGCCGCGACGCGCGACATCCTGGTGAGCGGCCCGCTCATGGGGGTCGGCATCGCCGGCATGCACTATACCGGTATGGCCGCGCTCACCGTGCCCGGCAACCTCGCCTACAGCCCTCCCGTCGTCATCGTGTCGGTCCTGATCGCCGTCACGGCGGCCACGGCCGCGCTCTGGCTGACCTTCCGTCAGCACGAGGTCTGGCAGAAGATCGCGGCCGCCTTCGTGATGGGGCTCGCCGTCGCCGGGATGCACTATACCGGCATGGCGGCCGCGACCCTCACCGCCGAGGAGGCCGGCGCGCATGCGGCGCATATGTCGGCGCTCGCTCCGAGCCAACAGAACCTCGCCCTGTTCGTCGGCGGGGCGACCTTTCTCATCCTGTTCCTCGCCATGCTGGCCTCCTCGATCGACCAGCAGCGCGTCCAACGCGACTTGAGCGCCAGCGAAGAACGATTCCGCGCCGCCGTCCAGGCGGTGCGCGGCGTTCTCTGGACCAACGATGCCGAGGGCCGGATGGTCGGCGACCAGCCCGGATGGTCGGCGATCACCGGCCAGTCGCGCGAGGAGTATCAGGGCTTCGGATGGGCCGACGCCGTGCACCCTGACGATGCCGAATCGTCCATCGAGGCGTGGGGCGAGACGGTGCGCGAGAAGCGCACCTTCGTCCACGAGCACCGGGTCCGCTCGAGCGATGGGACGTGGCGGCATTACGCCATCCGTGCCGTCCCGGTCCTGGCGCCCGACGGCGCCATTCGTGAATGGGTCGGCGTGCATACCGACATCACCGAACAGCGCGAGGCCGAAGCGGAGCTCCGGGAATCGAACGAGGAGATCCAGCGCTACGCCTACATCGTCAGCCACGATCTCCGTGCGCCCCTCGTCAACGTCATGGGGTTCACGAGCGAACTCGACGCGACGCGGAACGACATTCGCACCGCGCTCGACAATCATCCCGATGCCGAGAGGATCGACGCCGATCTCGGCGAGGCGCTCGGCTTCATCAGCGCCGCCGTCACCCGCATGGAGAGCCTGATCGCCGCGATCCTGAAATTGTCCCGCGAAGGCCGGCGCAGTTTCATGCCCGAAACCCTCGAACTGACGGCGCTATTCCAGCGCCTCGCCGATGCCCAGCGCCACCAGACCGAAGCCGCGGGCGCCGAGGTGATCGTGGCTCCGGATCTTCCGAAGATCACAGCCGACCGGCTGGCGGTCGAGCAGATCTTCGGCAATCTCCTCGACAATGCGGTGAAGTATCTCGACCGCGCGCGCCCCGGCCGGATCGCCATCGACGCCGTTCCGGTCGGCTCGCGAATCCGCATCGACGTCACGGATAACGGCCGGGGCATCGCCGAGCGCGACCACGCCCGGGTGTTCGAGCTGTTCCGACGCTCGGGCGCACAGGACCGGCCGGGCGAGGGAATCGGTCTCGCCCATGTCAAAGCGCTGGTCCGGTCGCTCGGCGGACGGATCGACATCACCTCCCGGCTCGGGGACGGCACCACCTTCAGCGTGACGCTGCCCCGCGAGAGCGCTACAGCTTCGAACAGGGGCGCCGCGCCGACGCCCCTCGCCGCGGAATGAGGTCGGGACCGAACGTGCACTCCGTCAGTATCGTGATGATCGAGGATGACGAGGGCCACGCTCGTCTGATCGAACGCAACATCCGCCGCGCCGGCGTCAACAACGAGATCATCCCGTTCCGGGATGGCACCTCCGCGCTCGCCTACCTTCTCGGCCCCGACGGTTCGGGGGAGGTCAGCGCCAAGCGTCCGCTCCTGATCCTGCTCGACCTCAATCTGCCGGACATGACCGGCATCGACATCCTCGAGAAGGTGAAGGCGAACCCGCATACGCGGCGCTCGCCGGTCGTGGTTCTCACGACGACGGATGACAGCCGCGAGGTCCAGCGCTGCTACGATCTCGGCGCGAACGTCTACATTACCAAGCCGGTGAATTATGAGGGGTTCGCGAATGCCATTCGTCAGCTCGGATTGTTCTTCTCGGTGATGCAGGTGCCCGAGAACCCATGAGACCGTCGAGATCATGAGCGCCCCCGCCGCCCCGGAGCGTGGCCGCGTCCTCTACGTCGACGACGATCCCGGTCTCGCACGCCTCGTGCAGAAAGCGTTGCGGGCGCGCGGTTACGTCGTGGAACTCGCCGCCACCGGCGACGAGGGGCTCGCGCGCCTGTCCCAGGGCGGCATCGACCTCGTGGCTCTCGATCATCACATGCCGGGCCAGACCGGACTCGACGTACTTCCCATCATCCGCGCCATGCCCTCCGCTCCGCCGGTCATCTACGTCACGGGGTCGGAGGACAGCCGCGTCGCCGTCGCGGCGCTGAAGGCCGGGGCGGTCGATTACGTCTGGAAGGACTTTCAGGGCCAGTTCCGCGAACTCCTGGGCGAGGCGATCGACACGGCCTTGCGGCAGGAGGAGATGAGACGCGACAAAGAGCGGGCGGAGGCGGAAGTGCGCGAAGCGCGCGACCGGGCGGTGATGCTCCTGCGCGAGGTCAACCACCGGGTCGCGAACTCGCTCGCCCTTGTGGCGGCGCTGACGCATATGCAGACCAACGCGGTCTCCGACCCGGCGGCCAAGGCGGCGCTACGCGAAATGCAGGCGCGGATCTCGGCCATCGCCGGGATCCACCGCCGGCTCTACACGTCCGACGATGTCGAGGCGGTGGAGCTCGACGCCTATCTCGCGAGCCTCGTGGAAGAGTTGCAGGCTTCGATGAAGGCAGCGGGCCGCGACCATGCCATCCGCCTCATCGCCGAGCCCATTCGTCTCGCTACCGACAAGGCCGTCTCGGTGGGCGTGGTCGTCACCGAACTCGTCACCAATGCCTATAAATACGCCTACCCGCCCGAAGTCGTGGGCGAGATCCGGGTCGCGCTCGGTCGCGACGGGAGCGACGGCCTCACCCTGACCGTCGAGGATGACGGCATCGGCTGGACCGGAGAGGGCCAGCCGCGCGGTACGGGTCTCGGCTCCCGCATCGTCAGGGCGATGGCCACGAACCTGCGCTCCGTCCTGGTCTATCGCCCGAACGGCCCGGGAACCAGCGCAACCCTGCTGTTCCAGGGCTGAGCCGGAAGCGCGTCCATCGGCTCGCGGCCCCTTCGCCTCCCGGGCGGAATGCACTATCTCCCGGTTCCTCTCCGTCGGACATTCGGGGCCAGGATCATGAAACCCGTCGTCGTCGCCGTCGCCATTACCGGCTCCGTCCCGCGCAAATCGGACAATCCCGCTCTGCCGGTCACCGTCGCAGAGCAGATCGAGTCGACGCATCAGGCTTTTGAGGCCGGCGCCGCGCTAGTCCATATCCACGTGCGCAACGACGACGAGACGCCCTCCTCCGATCCCGACCGCTTCGCGGCGGTGCAGGACGGGATACGGCTGCACTGCCCCGGCATGATCGTGCAATTCTCGACCGGCGGCCGGGGCCGCGATCCGGCGAGCCGTGGCCTGTCCCTCCGTCACCGGCCGGACATGGCCTCGCTCTCCACCGGATCGGTGAACTTTCCGACCATCGTCTACGAGAACCCGGCACGCCTCGTCACCGATCTGGCGAGCCAGATGCGGGACCACGGCGTGCGGCCCGAGATCGAGATCTTCGACCTCTCGCATCTTCATGGAGCCCGGCGGCTGGTCGATGAGGGGCTGATGGATGCCAGCCCCCACGTCCAGTTCGTGATGGGCGTGAAGAACGCCTTGCCGCCCGACGAGCGCCTGCTCGACCTGCTCCTCGGCGAATTGAGGCAGGTTCTGCCGGAGGCGACATGGACCGCCGCCGGCATCGGGCGCCATCAGGCCGACGTCATGGATTGGGCGCTCGCACGGGGAGCCGACGCCGTGCGGACCGGATTGGAGGACAACATCCGGATCACGAAGCACAGATTGGCGGCGAGCAATGCCGAACTGGTCGGTGTCGCGGTCGAGCGGATCCTCGGCCACGGCCGCTCGGTGGCAAAAGCCGACGAGGCGCGCGCGATTCTCGGGCTCGCGCCCTGATCGTTCGTCTCGAACCGTCAGCGCCTCAGAGGCTGGTCACCCGCACGGCCTTGCGCGGGTGACGTCGTCGAGGCGGTTCACGATTTCATCTGAAGCGTGGCGGACTATCGCCGCCGCTCGGGCAGACCTCGATGAGTCACGCTCATCGAGGTCTGGTCTCAATTCAATTCACGCCGAGCAGTTCGACGTCGAAGATGAGCGTGGCGTTGGGGGGAATGAGCCCGCCGGCGCCGCGTGCGCCGTATCCGAGGTCGGACGGGATGATGAGCGTGCGCTTGCCACCCACCTTCATCGTGGCGACGCCCTGGTCCCAGCCCCCGATGACTTGGCCGATGCCGAGGGTGAAGCTGAAGGGCTGGCCGCGGTCACGCGAGGAATCGAACTTCTTGCCGGGCTTGCCGCCGTCGTCGAGCCAGCCGGTGTAATGGACGCTGACCTTCTTGCCGGTCTCCGGCGAGGGGCCGGTTCCGACGACTTCGTCACGATATTGGAGGCCCGAGGGCGTGGTCACGGTCTCGGCGGATGCGGAAGCGGTCATGGCGATCAACAAGGCTCCGGTGAGGGCGAGAAGCGGACGACGCATGCGGATGGTTCCTGTCTGGCGTGCCGGACGGGCGCAGTAGCACGGCTTCGCGTCGCCGTCAGCGTCTGCCCAGCACTCGCTTGATCAGGGCCTTGGCATCGCGCTCCATCATCGCGAGGCGAAGACGCCGGTCGAGGGAGATCAGCTGCGACGCGCCGTCCGGCACGGCGATGATCTCGCAGATCGCTTCCCTGTCCGGATACAGGTTCTCCAGCACCGAGCCTGCCAGCGTCGCGGAATCGAGCCGCCGGGCAAATCCGGTCTCGTGCATCGCCTCGATGATCCGCGCTTCGAGCAGGAGGCCCGGCGCATGCGAGCGCGCATTCTCGTCGTAGGTGGTCTTCAGCAGGGTGGCGGTCTCGCCCGCCAGCAGAGCGAGGCTGATGGAGAGAGGGCGGCCGTCCAGCAGCAGGGTATCCGCGCGAAGACCGATCGGGCCGCCGCCATCGGCGAACAGCGCCCGGGCGAAGGCCTCGTGTTGCGGGTCGCAGGCGAGAGCCGTCCCGGCCCGGCCCTTCCACCCCGCCCGTTCCAGGCTGAGGAAACCGGTGACCGCATCGATCAGCGGATCGCCATGGGTGGCGACGCCGAGGCTGAGCGAACCGTGTTTCGACAGGCGCCGGTGGCGGCGGCGCAGATCCTTCATCCGGGACCGGTGCGGATGCCCGTCGAGGAAGGCGGCGTAGGAGTCACGCCGCTCGACGATGGGCCGCTGGAAACGGCCGACGACGCCATGCACCCATCCGGCCCGGTCCATCGCTGCGAGCAGCCCGCGCCCGAGCCTGGTTTCCGCAGGAAGCAGCGGCCAGCGCCAGGGCCGTCCGGCCGATGCGTTTCGCAACCCCGCCACCAGCAGGTCCAGCGTCCCGGTGACATCCGGGCCGTCGGCGACGAGCGGGCATGTCTGCGTGATGAAGGGCGACAGGAACGGGCGCGTCACATTCAGTCCGAGCCCGCTGATGTCGCGCCTCGACCGGAACGGCATCAGCGCCTCGAGCCCGCCCTCCCCCCGCACGGCGACGAAGGCGAGGCTCGCATCGGCGAGCCCCGCCGCATGATGGGCGGCGATGACGTGGCGGCTGTAATGCGGATGAGTCGTGAGGGCCCGTTCCATCAGCGCGTCCCACGAGGCGGGATCGGCGGCGAGGTCCGAGTAGGTGACGATGGAAACGGAGCGTGGGTCCCCCGCCCGTCCGAGCCTCGTATTCATGGATGGCGACGGCCGAAGAACGGAAGGACCGGCGTCGCGATGCCGTGCACGAGGAAGGCCGCTATCGCCATGCCGGCGCCGCGCAGGACGTTGGCGATCGCCATGGCGATGGCGGCCCCCAGCAGGCCCAGCGGCGGAACGAAGACGGCGCAGAGCAGGGCCGCGAGGGCGAGCATCGCCACGGTGATCGCGGCGCAGAGCCGCTCGCCGTCGATCATGGTGAGCAGATCTTCTCCCGGACCGAACAGGCTCGCGGCGACATTGCCCGCCACCAGCACCGCGAGGATCGGAAGGCTGCCCTGGAATTCCGGCCCGAACATGCCGAGCAGGAGCGGCCCGGCCGCGATGACGGCGACGCCGATCGCGGTCGTCGCGGCGAAGGTCAACCGGGCCTGCAAGCGGACGAGCTCCGCAAGGCCGGGCGCGTCGCCGGATGCATGGATGGCGGTAAAGCGCTGGGCAGTTGCGGCCGACGCCGCGAATTGCACGAAGGGGACGAATTGCTGGATCCGGGTCGCGACGAAATACAGGCCCACCGCCATCGGCGGCATCATCACGCTGAGGACGACGACGTCGATCATGTTGAAGGCGGAATGGGCGAGTTCCGTCGCGGCGATGGGCAGGCAGGCCCGCAGCCATTGCCGCCAGCGATAGCGCGGCTCTGCGGGGGGCAGCACGGACCTCAGCCGCAGGATGAGAAGTCCGGCCTGGATTGCCAGGGCGAAGCCGGTGGCGGCCAGGGTGCAGGCGACGGCGACCCAGGCTTCCGCCGGCGCTCCGAGGGCAACCGCTCCCACCATCGCCGCCATGATCAGGCCCTGGCGCAGGAGGTAGGGCGGCGCGATGGCGAGGACCGCCCAGTTCTGGCTGCGGGCAACGCCTTCGAGGTAATCCTGGAGCGTGAAGAGCGGCAGGACGAGTGCCGCCAAGAGAAGGGGCCCGGCATAGGGCCCATTGAGCAGGCTGCCCTGTATCCAGACCAGCGCGAGGCCGATGAGCGCGACGGCGCAGGCGCAGATTCCGGTCGCGAACGCACCGCCGATGAGAAATCCGCGGATATGGGCGATGTCGCCCCTCGCCTGATCGGCCGGCAGGAAACGGCAGGCGCCCTGGGCGAATCCCAATGTCGAGGAATGTCCGAGGATGGCGATCCAGACCCAGACCGCGGCGAAGATTCCGTACTCGGTCCGCCCCATCAGGCGCGCCATGAGAACCTGCGCGACGTAGGCGAAGGCTGCTCCGGCGATGCGGATGGCGAAGACGTCGAGGGCCGCCCCGGCGGCACCGGCACGGAACGTCCTGACGCGGAGGAGCGCCGCGCCGAGGGTTCGGCCTTCCGTCCCGTCCGTCGCTATGCCCACTCCGACCCCCAGACCTGAACCCGGACCCTAGCGCGAGGCCGTTGCGTCCGGGTTAAGCGAACCCTCGCATGTCAGGGCTGGTCCTGGGCCGGCACGGTGCCTCCCCGGGGCGGTGACGGCGGCTTCACAGTGGCATCCTTGGGCGGCGCGACGATGAGGGCCGGCGCGGTGGCGGTGCCGGTCGATGTCGGATCGGGCTGGAGCAGGGACAGGGTGATCGCCCGCGTCACGTGTTCGGCCATGCAGCGCAGGCCGAGATCGTTCAGGCGGAACTGGCGCCCGAGCATGTGCCCCTCGCCCTTGTCGCTATGGCCGGACAGGTAGCGCATCGCCTCGTAGCGCTGCACCAGGGGCACGCCTTCGCGCAGAGCCACTTCCTGCACCTTGCGGACGATGCTGTTGTAATACTCGTCCTGGGCGAGCGACGCCGTGTAGACGGGATTGACGAGCACGACGTCGATCTCGTGCGACTTGATCCACTGGACCGTCTCGTCGAGGGCACTGGCGAAGGCATCGATATCGACGCGGGCGAGCGCGTCGTGGGTACCGACCTGCCAGACCACGAGGTCGGGCTCCACCTCCGCCACCATGCCGCGCAGGCGCTCGGCGGCACCGGACGCGATCTCGCCCTGCAAGCCTCGGCTCTCGACCTCGACGTCGACATTGGGGAGCGAGCGCTCCAGAGCCGTCTCCAGCTTGACCGGATAGGTCGCCGAGGCTCCGGCGCCGGCCGATGACGATCCGATGGCGAGGACGCGGACCGGACGCTTCTCCTTAAGCGCCGCCTTCACCGCGCCGAGGCGGGCCAGGGTGTAGAGCTTGGAGCCCGGCACCCGGCATTCCGGAGACAGACTGACGTCGACCGCTTCCGAACCCTCGCCGCCGGGGGCGGGCGCGGCGGCGGTCGGCGGAGAGATCACGGTCGCGCCTCCCTCCGCTCCGGCCGACGACGATCCGACGATCGTCCCGAGAGCGGTCAGGCCGAGTGCGATCAGGAGAGTCGAGGTTTGCGCGAGCGCCATTCGACGAACCATGCGGTGAAACCCAGAGCGAACAAGCCCGATCCTACGACGCCGACATCCACGAGGATGCCGCCGCCCGTCCAGAACCGCACGAGTTGGGCGGCAAGGCTCAAGAGCGAGCCGATGGAGAAGACTGCCAGTGAATTACGACCAAGTCCTGTCAAATATCTGCCCACGACGCCAATGCGCGGGAAGATGAGCGCGTAGACGCCCTGAAAGGCCAGTAGCACCCCGATGAAGTGGATCAGCCGGGCCGGCGACAGATAGGTCTTGTCGAAGGAGAAGACGAGCCGCGGATCGGGCACCAAGAACGGGTCGGGGCGGATTTCGAACACGGACAGGACGATTCCGAGCAGGACGATGACGACGCCCAGGGGCATCAGCCGCTTCGACCAGATGCGGAGCGCGGTGGACCGGCGATTGAGATCCTGGGCGACGAAGCCGAGCACGAGCAGGAGCTGCCAGCAGAGCGGGTCGAAGAACCAGTCCCCCTCCCCCGGCCAGGACGGCAGATTCCATTCGAAGACGAGGCTGGCGGCGTAGAGGGAAAAGGACAGGCCGAGCGCGGCGAGCCGGCTCACCCGGGCGACCAGAACGAAGAAGGGCGCGATGCCCAGGAGTACCACGTAGAGTGGCAGGATGTTGAAGAAGCCGAGCTGGTGGGTGAGCACGACGAAACCGACCACCGTCTGGATCGGGTCCGCGAAGAAGCCGCCGGCATTGTGCCATTCGAGGAGGAGCGGGTTGTCGAGCAGCAGCGCCGTCCCGGCGATCATGGCCAGCGCGATCGCCATGGTGGTGATCTGGGCGCGATAGACCTCGATCGTGCGCGACAGCAGCCGCAGCACGCTCTTGAGGCGCGGTTCGGGTTCGCCGTCACGTCCCCGTGTGGCGATTCCGATCGACCATCCGGCCAGGAACACGAAAAGTTCGGCCGCGTCCGAGATGCCGTATTGCGAATAGGTGTAGCGCTCGAACGTGTTGCCCGGGATGTGATTGACGTAGATCGTCACGAGGGCGAGGCCGCGCCAGAAGTCGATCGCGTTCGGTTCGCGCATATGGGATCCGAACTCCGGAATGTCGGGTGGGTTGGTAGCGCGCGAGGCGGCGTCGAGTGCCTCGTCGCATCGTGGCGGCACGGTCTGATAAGGCCGGACGCGGCTTATGCAAAGTCCGCACTCGCGGCCTCGTCGAGCGGGATGCGCCCGGAACGTTGCCGATTTGTTGAGGACGCGGATATGCGTGGAACCTATGGTGCCCTGATGCCGTACCATCGGACATGATGATGTCGATTGATCCTGCCTCCGACGCCCTTCCCGTCCCCACCGGAGTTCCAGGCCTCGATGAGATCCTGTCGGGAGGATACGCCGCCCACCGCGCCCACCTGATCGAGGGACGACCGGGCGGAGGCAAGACGACTCTCGGCCTGCAATTCCTCCTCGACGGGCACGCGCAGGGCGAGCGCAGCCTCTACATCACCCTGTCCGAAAGTAAGCGGGAGCTGCTGTCCGTCGCCGAACGCCATGGCTGGTCGCTGGACGGGATCGATATCTACGAGCTCGTTCCACCGGAACTCAGCCTCGATTCGGAACAGCAGCAGAGCCTCGTGCATTCGTCCGACCTCGAACTCGGCGAGACCGTGCGGATGGCGCTCGCCGAGATCGAGCGGGTGAAGCCGAGCCGCGTGGTGTTCGACAGCCTGTCGGAGATCCGGCTGCTGTCGCAGGGTTCCCTGCGCTATCGCCGCCAGGTTCTCGCGCTGAAAAGCTATTTCCTCCTCAACAACGCCACCGTGCTGATGCTCGACGACCTCAGCGCCGAGGATGACGATCTCAACCTGCATTCGATCAGCCACGCGGTGATCCGGCTGGAGCAGGTGACGCCGGAATATGGAGCCGCGCGGCGTCGCCTCCACGTCATCAAGATGCGCGGGACGCAGTATCAGGGCGGCTACCACGACTTCGTCATCAAGAAGGGCGGGATCAGGACCTATCCGCGCCTCGTCGCCAGCGACCACCATCGCAGCTTCACGAGGGACGTGGTCGAGAGCGGTGTGCCCGAGCTCGATCGAGTCCTCGGCGGCGGGCTCGACCGGGGGACGACGAGCCTCGTCGTCGGACCGTCGGGAGCGGGCAAATCCACCCTCGCCTTGAGCTATCTCATCGCCGGGCTTCGGCGTGGGGAGCGTGGCGTCGTCATCAGCTTCGACGAGACCCGCGGCATCTTCCTGCAGCGGGCGGCCAGCGTCGGGATGCCGCTCGAAGAGTTCCTCGATTCGGGCCTGCTGCGGATCGAGCAGATCGATCCCGCCGACGTGTCGCCCGGAGATTTCGCCGGCCGCATCCGCGATGCGGTCGAGAACGAGAGTGCCCGGCTCGTGGTGATCGACAGCCTCACCGGCTACATGAGCGCCATGTCTGGCCAGCCCTATCTGGTCCTGCAGATGCACGAACTGGTGACCTACCTGAACCAGCAGGGCATCGTCACGATCCTGATCCTCGCCCAGCACGGCATGGTGGGGCGCATGGATTCTCCGGTCGACCTGACCTACGTCAGCGACACCGTCGTGGTGCTGCGCTTCTTCGAGGCCGCCGGCCGCGTGCGGCGCGCTCTGTCCGTCCTGAAGAAACGGACCGGACCGCACGAGGACACGATCCGCGAATTCAAGATCGACGCGCGTGGATTGCGGGTGGGAGATCCGCTCCACGATTTCCGCGGCGTCCTGACCGGAGTGCCGACCTATGACGGCAATCGGGACGACCTGCTCAACGAACGGACCGGGACGGGCCGCGAGCCCTTGAACAAGCGCGGGCCCGATGCCGCATCGTGATCCGATCGTTCACATCCTCGCGCCGGTGGGTCGCGACGCGAAAGTGGCCATGGCGATCCTGAGCGAGGTCGGCATCGCCTCCGAGATCGTCCCGACCCTCGACGCCCTGGTGGCCGATCTCGACCGCGCCGCCTGCGCGGTGGTGACGGAGGAAGCGCTGCAGCGCTGGGACCGCAGCGAGATCGCGCTTTGGGTCGAGAGACAGCCGCCCTGGTCAGACTTTCCCTTCGTGCTTCTGAGCTATCGCGGTGGACCGCCGGACGTGCGGCTGACCGATCTCCTCGGCAATGCGACCGTGCTGGAACGGCCGTTCCACCCGGCGGTGCTGGCGAACGCGGTCCGCTCGGCCCTACGCGCACGCCGCCGGCAGCGCGAGGTCCAGGTCCATCTGGAAGAGCGCCAGCGGACGCATGAGCGGCAAGCCCTGCTGATCCGCGAGCTGCATCACCGCGTCAAGAACACGCTCGCCACCGTGCAGGGCTTGCTCGGAGCGACTGCCCGCTCGTCGAACGACGTGAACACGTTTTACCACTCGTTCTCGGACAGGATCGTATCGCTGGGCAAGACGCACAACCTGCTCACCGAGGATTACTGGCAGACCGCCCCGCTGCGCGAACTCCTCCAGAACGAACTCGGCCCATACAATGACGCGTCGGCCGAGCGGATCACCCTCGAGGGACCGGCGATCGAGTTGGCGGCGGATCTCGCGGTGCCCACCGGCATGGCCATCCACGAACTGACCACCAATGCGGCCAAGCATGGTGCGTTGTCGGTACCGTCCGGGCGGATCACGGTGTGCTGGAGCATCGATCGACGGGAGGGCGACCGGGTGCTCGACCTCGGCTGGAAGGAAAGCGGCGGCCCCGCCGTCAAGACGCCCGAGCGGCGCGGCTTCGGCTCGACGCTGCTCCAGCGCGTCCTCGCGCAGCAATGCAATGCCGAGGTGACCATCGCCTACGAGGCCGACGGCCTGCAATTCCGCATGGTCGCGCCCCTGCGGGACGACAGGCTGGTGCCGGCCTACTGACGCGCCCGGCTCAGGATTTCACGATCCGGTCGAGGCGGCCGTTGACGAAGAAGTACAGCTCCTTCGCCCCCGGCTCGCTGTAGAGAACCTGAACCTCGCGGCCCGAACGCCCCTCTCCGACCAGGACGTCCGTCGGCGGCTTGGCCTTCAGGCGGACGAGATCGCATTCGCCGATCCCGGTCTCGATCGCGCTCACCGAGCCCGGCGCGGTCTGGGTGCAGGTCCCATCCGGGTTGAGCACCGGCCCCGTGACGCTCGGCGAGGGAGGCGGGGCGACGACGACTTTCGCCTGGACCGACACCGGAGCGTCGCGCTCGCTGGTCGTGCAGGCGCCGAGAAGAACGAGGGTCGCCAAACTGGCAGCGGCGATCGCGGGGTGAGGCGAAAGATTCGTCAATTCACGTCTTTCGATGGGCTGGACCGGGCCTTCAGTGCCGCCGCGTAGAGATCGGACGCATCCTTGTGGAAGGCGGCGCGGGAATCGGGACGCGAATAGAACATATGGCCGCCCGGATACACCGCGAGTTCGATCCGCTTGCCGCCGCCAAGCGCCGGCAGCTGGTCGATGAGGAGCTTCGAGGTGAAGTACGGCGTCACGAGGTCGGTGAAGCCATGGGCGACGAGGACGCGCAGATTGCCGTCGAGGGCCATGGCGCCGCGCAATGCCCCCAGTGATTCCGGCGCCATTCGTCCGCCGCCCCATCCCCAGCCCCGGCTGACCGAGCCGTTGAGGAGTTCGTAGCGCAGGTCGGGCACGCGGTAGTTCAGCTTCGTGCCGTAGAGATCGATCATGGCGCTCGTCAGCGGCGCCTGCATGGCGGTGAGGAGCGGGTCCTCGAAGCCGGAGAAGGTCGCGGCCGGGTCCGGGTCCCATCCGGTAATGCCGGTGTCGTAGGCGCTGGCGACGCGGCCCTCGTCCCGGCCAATCTCGCGCTGGACACTGCTCGCGTTCAGGCGCCCGGCCTGACGGCGGACGAAATCGGGATCGAGGCCGGTGATGGCGCCGACCCTGTCGCCGAGGCGCGCGATGGCGGCCCGATCGGCCGGTCCCTTCAGGAGATCGGCCAGGTACTCGCCGGTGGCGTAGGCCTCCGTCTCAGCCAATGCCGCCCTGCTCGGCGTGCCGCCCGCCCGCTCGATGGCGGCGGCGGCGAAGGACGGCAGTTTCGTCACGTGTCCCCACGGGGTCGTCCGGGGCGATTGCAGCCAAGCGAAATCGAGCACCGGCGACAGCAGGACCATGCCCGACAGGCCGATGCCGATCTCCTCCTGCAGCTTGGCCGCGATGAGAGGCCCGCGGAAGCCGCCATAGCTTTCGCCGACATAGAATTTCGGCGCCGCGATCCGGTCGTTGGTGCGGAGCCAGCGGGCGATGGCCGAGGCCAGGACCGACGCGTCCGCATCGACGTTCCAGTAGCGCTTGGCATCGCCATCGGCCGAGCGGCTGTATCCGGTGCCCACGGGATCGAGGAAGACGAGATCGGTGAAATCGAGCCAGGTGCCGTCGTTCGGGATCAGGCTCACGGAGGTCGAGGGGCTGATGCTGGTTCCGCCGAGGGGCAGGCGCCAGGGGCCGATCGCGCCGATGTTGAGATAGGCCGAGGCGGCTCCGGGACCGCCATTGACCGCGAAGGTGACCGGCCGCTCCGTCTCGCTCCGGTCGGCGAGGCGATAGGCGATGAAGGCGATCTCGGCCTGGAGCTTGCCGCCCTCGTCCACCAGGGGCAGGCTGCCGGCGGTGGCGGTGAAGCGCAGAATCCGCCCGCCCGGCAGGGTGACGCTGTGCTCGGTGGTGACGTCGGGAGGAAGCTTGCGCCCCTCCGGTCCTCGTTGCTCGGCGGCGCGCCGCTCAGGTGGCTTGTCGGCGCCATGCGGCGCCTGCGCGATCGCCGGTTGGGCGGTGACGAGCAGGAGAGCGGACAGAGCGAGCAAGATTCGCTCGAGAACGAGCCGCTTGCCGATTGCTCTCGGCTTGCTCCGATGGTTCGCGGAGATCGAGCCCGATCGAACGGTCCCATCGCGCCGGATCGGGTCTGAGAGTGTCGAACCTCGGATCATGCATCTCCCTTTGCGCTGATGGGGTGGACCGCGATCCCGGTCACGCCTTCTTCTGCCAGCGCCCGGATTCATCCTGCTGCCAGTAGGCGATGGTATGGCCGGCCTCCTTCGCCTGCTTCCACTGCGCGCGCGCGCCGAGAAGCGCATCCTGGTCGTTGCCGTCGAACAGGATGCAGATGCGCTGGTACGCGGAGGCATCGGTCGGAAGCGGCGCACCGTCCACGAGAAACCGGATGGCGGCGGCGTTAGGATTGGTATCCTGCAGCGTCAGAACGACGGGCTGGCTCGCCGCCTGCGGATCCCGGTCGGTACCGTGAGGCAGGAAGCTGTCGTCGCTATAGGTCCAGAGATGGTCGTCGAGCGCTTGCAGCCGCTCTTCGCCCGACGCCTGGATCGCCGCGCGCCATTGGCGCTCCAGAGAACGCTCGACGAGGTTCGGCAGGACCTTCTCGAGGGGCTGCTGCTGGAGATGATAGAACAGGATCTCGGTCACGCCGCGCAGGATAGGCCAATGCCGCGGTTTTGAAAGCGACGGGTTGCCGCTCTCAGTCGGGCGCGATGAAATGCGGGACGAACAGGGCGGCATTGCCGGTGATCGGGCTCGCCCCCTCGCGGATGCAGAGCCCCGCCGGCTCATCGCCCACGATCCATGAACCGATGACGGGGCGCCGGCCATCGAAATCGGGCAGCTCGGCCAGGGCCTGACGCACATGGCGCCCGCCGCTATAGGGGCCGTATTCCTGTGCCAGGACGGCTCCGTCGCGCAGGACGAGGATGTTCGCGCCTTCTCGCGAAACCAGCGGCTTCTTCACGAAGGACGTCCCCAGCGAGGCCTTTCGAGGATCGTCCTCGAAATAGGCCTGCAGCAGATTCGGGTGTCCGGGCTCGCGGGCATGGAGATGGGCCAACATCCCCTTGTTCGACAGGACGGCCTTCCAGGGCGGTTCGAGGAAACGCGTCGTGGTCCGGTCGAGCCTCCCTCCGAAGGCATCGGCGAAGGCCCATTCCCAGGGGTAGAGCTTGAACAGCCTCAAGATCGGCGCACCGACGCGATCGACGAAGCGACCCTCCTCGTCCCGTCCGATATCCGAGATGTCGAGGAACCGCGTAGCGAGCCCGGCCTGGCGCGCGCAATCCTCCAGATAGGCCACCGTGCCGCGATCCTCGGGCGCATCGGCATAGGCGGTGAAGGCCAGCGTGCCGTCGCCGCGCAAGGCGCGAAAGCGGTCGACCAGCTTCGTGTGGACGGAGTTGAACTGATCGGCACCCTCAGGCAGCGAACCGGATCGAAGCCCCTCTTCCAGCCAGAGCCATTGAAAGACGCCGGTCTCGTAAAGCGCCGTCGGCGTATCGGCATTGTATTCGAGGAGCTTCGCCGGGCCGGCACTTTCGCCGCCATAGGAGAAGTCGATGCGGCCGTAGAGGGACGGGTCCCCCCGCTTCCAGCTGGTGCGGATGGCGTCCCAGGCCCGCTCGGGAATATCGAGCGAGGAGAGGATGCGTTCGTCCTCGACCGCGTCGGCGACGAAGGCAAGGCAGAGGGCATGGATCTCCGCGCTCGGCTCCTCGAGATCGCGCTCGATCTCGGCGAGGGAGAAGGCGTAGGCGTGGCTCTCCGACCAGTACGGCGCGCCATCGATCGTGTGGAAGGTGAAGCCGTTCCGGCGGGCGATGTCCCGCCAGTCCGGCCGTTCCCGAACCGCGATGCGCCGCATCAGCCGCCGCTCCCGTGGCCCGACCCGCCATGCGACGAGAACGAACGACCGGTGCTGCCGAAGCCGCCGAAGGCGACCTTGCGCACCGCCGACGAGGCCACGCGGGCGCTCGATGACGTACCGGCCGACGAGGTGACGATACGGCCGCCCCATCCGGTGCAGTAGCCTCCGCCGCTCGCGCCGGCGCCGGTGCCGCTGGCAGTCCGCTCCTGTGGGGCGTGATCGTAGACCGGCTGCGGTTCGAGCTCCTGGCTCCTCCTGCGACCGATCACGTATCCCGCCATCATCGGCACGAACTTGCCGGTCGCGCTCGCGGCGACGCTTTCACCGAACAGACAATGCCGGGCGCCGTGATGCGCCTCGCAATCGAGCAACGTGGCGTAGCGCGGTGCGGATTCGGGATAGGCGCCGCCGGCGGTGAGATACTCGCTCCGGCAATCCGCTACCGACCGGATGCGTCCGGCGATGCAGGCGTCCGGATTCGCGTAGACGAGGACGTCTTCCTCGTTCTGCGACGGATCGAGATGACCGAGCCCGATGGCGGCGGCTCCGGCGCCGGCGAGCATGACGAGGGTGACCGTCTGCGAGCGCATCCTGCGCGGCTGTTTCACGGGTGTCGACGTCTCGGCCTCGGATGGCATCCTGATCGGGATCGTCTCACGACGACCCTCTCCCTCACGGCACGATGCCGCATCTCAGAAGATGTAGGAACGAGCTTGACGGTTGAAAACCGTCGATCCGCAAAATTGCGCAGCGCCGGCTCAATAGGTCATCGAGGCCGCGTCCACGATGCCGCCGGCCAGGGACGC
Organism: Methylobacterium sp. 77; assembly: GCF_000372825.1. Lineage (NCBI taxonomy): Bacteria > Pseudomonadati > Pseudomonadota > Alphaproteobacteria > Hyphomicrobiales > Methylobacteriaceae > Methylobacterium > Methylobacterium sp. 77. The sequence continues at coordinate 2,485,594 of NZ_KB910516.1, forward strand.
GGCGGCGAGCAGGATGGAGGCCGCGATCTCACCGGCCTCGATGCGCCGCGACAGGTCCGGCAGGATCAGCCGCACGACGAAATAGACCAGGATCTGGACGATGAGCGCGACGAGCCCCCAGATGATGCAATCCAGGATCGACTGCGCGTTGTAGATCGCGACCGAAAGCGGCAGCGTGTAGCCGATGAGGCTTCCGCCGAGGGCAATCGCGGCGGCGGCGTTGTTCGCGCGGATCAGGGCGATCTCGCGATGCGACGTCGCCGACAGGTAGACCGCGAGATAGATCGCGACGAGGCCGAACGCTGCCGCGACGTAGGCGAGGAAGGCGGGCAGACCCGAAATCGAGACCATTCTGCCCGTCTTCCCCTCAGACCAACCGGCTTTGCACGATCGCCGCCGAGATGAAGCTCTTGAACAGCGGATGCGGCTCGAAGGGCCGCGACTTCAGCTCCGGATGGAACTGCACGCCGATGAACCAGGGATGGCCGGCATGTTCCACCGTCTCGGGGAGCAGGCCGTCGGGCGAGAGACCCGAGAATCGCAGGCCCTTCGCCTCCAGCCGCTCGCGATAGGCCATGTTGACCTCGTAGCGATGGCGGTGGCGCTCGGAGATCTCGGTGTTGCCGTAGATCTCGGCGATCTTGGTGTCCGCGCCCAGCGTCGCCTTGTAGGCGCCGAGCCGCATGGTCCCGCCGAGATTGCCCTCGGCGGCGCGGCGCTCGAGTTCGTTGCCCTTCAGCCATTCGGTGAGCAGGCCGACCACCGGCTCCTCGGTATCGCCGAACTCGGTGGAATTCGCATCCTCGACGCCGGCCAGCGAGCGGGCCGCCTCGATCACCGCCATCTGCATGCCGAAGCAGATGCCGAAATACGGGATCTTGCGTTCGCGGGCATAGCGGGCGGCGCGGATCTTACCCTCAGCCCCGCGCTGGCCGAAGCCGCCGGGCACGAGGATGCCGTTGATCCCCTCAAGGAACGGCGCCGGGTCCTCGCGCTCGAAGACCTCCGACTCGATCCATTCGAGATTCACCTTCACCCGGTTGGCGATGCCGCCATGGGTGAGCGCCTCTGACAGGGACTTATAGGCGTCCTTCAGGCCGGTATACTTGCCGACGATGGCGATGGAGACCTCGCCTTCGGGGTTGCGCACGCGCTCCGAGATGGTCGTCCAGCGCAGCAGATCGGGCTCGCCCTTCGGCTCGATCCCAAAATGCGCCAGTACCTCACGGTCGAGGCCGGCCTCGCGGTAGGACAGCGGTACATCGTAGATCGAGGCGACGTCGCGGGCCTCGATCACGGCGGTCTCGCGCACGTTGCAGAACAGGCCGAGCTTGCGCCGCTCCTCCACCGGGATCGGGCGGTCGCAGCGGCATAGCAGGATGTCGGGCTGGATGCCGATGGAGCGCAATTCCTTGACGGAATGCTGCGTCGGCTTGGTCTTCAACTCGCCGGCCGAGGGAATGTAGGGCAGCAGCGTCAGGTGCACGAAAGCGGTGGTGCCGCGCGGCAATTCCTGGCCGAGCTGGCGGATCGCCTCGAAGAACGGCAGGCCCTCGATATCGCCCACCGTGCCGCCGATCTCGACGAGGACGAAGTCGAACGCCTCGTTGCCGTCGAGCACGAACGCCTTGATGGCGTTGGTGACGTGCGGGATCACCTGGATGGTCGCACCGAGATAATCGCCGCGCCGCTCCTTGGTGATGATGTCGAGATAGATCCGGCCGGTGGTGATGTTGTCGGCCTTCGTCGCCGGCAGGCCGGTGAAGCGCTCGTAATGGCCGAGATCGAGGTCGGTCTCCGCGCCGTCGTCGGTGACGAACACCTCGCCGTGCTGCGTCGGGCTCATCGTGCCCGGATCGACGTTCAGGTAGGGGTCGAGCTTGCGCAGGCGGACCGTATGCCCGCGCGCCTGGAGCAAGGCCGCGAGGGCGGCGGAAGCGAGACCCTTGCCGAGCGAGGAGACCACGCCGCCGGTGATGAATACGTACCGCGTCATGGGCTTCGGCTCATAAACAAGGGTGAGTGATTCGCCAAACTTCAAACGACCCCACCGCGGGCAGCGGCAGGGCGGAATCGGTGCGGGCTGTGGACAATGCGGGATGGTGATGGCTCGGAGCGACTGGCGTCCGAACCGCCATTCCCCGCCGGCTTGCGATCGGATCAGCGCGACTGGGGCGCGTCAGGGGTCGCCGGCTGCGCGGGCGCGGGCTGGGTCGTGCCCTGGTTCGCGCCTTGGCCCGGACGCAGGGTCTCGAGCAGGTTGCCGTTGGGGGCCACCGGCTGCGTCGTCGCGGCGCCGTCGAGGATCGATTTCGGAGCGGCGCTCCGATGCGAGATCACGGCGAGCGTCATGCTGGTGGTGAAGAACAGGGCGGCCAGGATGGCCGTCGCCCGCGTCAGGGCATTGGCCTGTCCGCGTCCGGTCATGAAGCCCGCAACGCCGCCGCCACTGCTGCCACCGCCGAGCCCGAGTCCACCTTCCGAACGCTGCAGCAGAACCACGGCGATGAGGGCGAGAACGACGATGAGGTGAATGGAGATCAGGACGGCATTCATGTCGATTCAGTCCGATGTTCCTGGTCCGAGAACCACGGGGGCCGCGCGCCGGCGGCCGACGAGGTCCGCCGAGGAACGTCCGCAAAGCGCAGGCTCCTACACGAGATGGTGTCTCGCGCCAAATCCTGCAGGGGGTATTCGCGGTGATCGTATCAGGCGTAGGCCGACGCGATCCCCAGGAAATCGGCGGCGACGAGGCTCGCGCCACCCACCAATGCGCCGTCGACATTCTCGACCGCCATCAATTCGCGGGCGTTGCCGGGCTTCACCGAGCCGCCATAGAGGATGCGGACCTTCTGCGCTTCCGCGCCGATGAGCTGGCCGAGCATCTCGCGCAAGGAGGCATGGACCTCGGCGATGTCGGATGGGGTCGGGGTCAAGCCGGTGCCGATCGCCCAGACCGGCTCGTAGGCGATGACAGTGTCGGTCGCTTTGGCGCCTTTCGGGACACCGATGGCGAGCTGGGCGCGGACGATGTCGAGGGCGCGGCCCTCCTCGCGCTCTTCCTGCGTCTCGCCGACGCAGATGATGCCGCAGAGACCCGCGCGGCGGGCGCCGAGCGCCTTGGCGTGCACGCCGTCATCGGTCTCGTGGTGATAGGCGCGCCGTTCGGAATGTCCGACGATGACGTAGCTGGCGCCGAGATCGGCCAGCATTTCGGCGGAGATGCTGCCGGTGAAGGCGCCGCTGGCCTTGGCATGGAGGTTCTGGCCGCCGATCGACACGGCCGACCCGTAGACGGCCGCCACGCAGGACGAGATCAGCGTCGAGGGCGGGCAGATCAGGACGTCGATCCGGGAGGAGAGATCGGGGGACAGCCCGTCACGGATGGCTTCGACCACCGGCACGGAGCTGCGCAGGCCGTTCATCTTCCAGTTGCCGGCGATCAGCGGCCGCCGTCCCGACTTCGACATGCGTATCCCTCGTCATCACATGGTGGTGGTCCGGCATCACCGGATCGTGAGCGGGGCCGTAACAGAGCCGACTTGCCGGCGCAAACATGGCCTCGCGGATTCGACCGGCCTTTGCTGGCGCGTGCGGATAGTCTATCGCGGGCGGCTTGGAGCCCTGCCCCGGCAGGCCATCACGACGGATTTTCGAACCTTCCGATGCTGCAGAACATGCGTAGTGCGAGCCAGCATTGGCTCGGCAAGATCATCCTCACGGTGGTCTTCACCTTCCTCATCGCGGGCGTCGCGATCTTCGGCGTGGAAGATTTCTTCCGCTCGAGCTCCGCCACGACGGTCGCCACGGTGGGCAAGACGCAGATCACCTCGGAAGCGGTGCGGTCGGCCTATCAACTGCAGTTGCAGCGCTATCAAACGCAGCTGCAGCGCAGCCTGACGCCCGATCAGGCACGGGGCCTCGGACTCGACCGGCAGGTTCTCTCGCAGCTCATCAGCGAGGCCTCCCTCGATCAGCAGGCCAAGGATTTCGGCCTCGTGATCCCCGATTCGGCAGTGCTGCGCGCGATTCAGGAAGAGCCGACCTTCAAGGGCGCCAACGGCTCCTTCGATCAGAACCTGTTCTTCCAGACGTTGCAGCGCGCGGGCATCAACGAGGCGATGTTCGTGCGCGACCAGCGCGCCGCCGCCGGTCGCCTCCAGATCGCGGAGGCCGTCGCCGCCGACGTCCACGTCCCGGCCGCCCTGCGCGAGGCCGTGCACCGCTACACCACCGAGCGCCGGTCCGCGTCCTTCATCATGCTTCCTCCCTCGGTGGCGGGTGACGTTCCCGCGCCGACGGAGGACGAGGTCAAGGCGTATTACGACGAGAACAAGAGCGCCTTCCGCGCGCCCGATTACCGCGCCGTGACCCTCCTCGCCCTCGATCCGCAGGCGATGACCAAGCCCGATGCGGTGACCGAGGAGGACGTGCAGAAGCGCTACGACCTCGGCAAGGCTCAGTACGGAACGCCGGAGCGGCGGACGATCCAGCAGATCGTGTTCCCCGACGAGGCGTCCGCCGAGACGGCCCGCAAGGAGATCGAATCCGGCGAGAAGCCGTTCGAGGCGGTGGCCGTGGCGCGCGGCGTCGATGCCAAGGAACTGTCGCTGGGCAACCTGACCAAGGCCGAGTTGTTCGACACGGCCGTGGCCGATGCTGCGTTCGCACTGGCCCAGAACACCGTCAGCGCCCCGGTCAAGGGCCGCTTCGGCACGGTGCTCCTTCGCGTCACCGCCATCGAGCCCGAGACCAGGAAGCCCCTCGCCGACGTGGCACCCGAGATCCGCAAGACCATCGCCCTCGAGCGCGCCAAGACGACCGTGGAGAAGGACCACGACGCGATCGAGGACGAGCGCGCCAACAGCAAGCCGCTGGCCGACATCGCCAAGGAGCGTGGGCTCACCCTCGTCACCTTGCCGGCTGTGAGCGCCCAGGGTCTCGATCCGTCGGGCAAGCCGGTCGAGGGTCTTCCCGACCGCGATACGACGCTGCCGATCGTGTTCCGCTCCGAGATCGGAAGCGATACCGAGGCGCTGCGTCTGAAATCCGGCGGCTATGTCTGGGTCGACGTCACCGGCATCGACCATGCCCACGACAAGCCCCTGGATAAGGTGCGCGATCAGGCCGGCGCGCAATGGCGGGCCGCCGAAGTCGCCAAGCGCCTGACGGAGAAGGCGCGCAGCCTGACCGAGCGGCTCGACAAGGGCGAGTCCCTCGACACCCTGGCGGCGGATGTCGGCGTGCAGGTCCAGACCTCCACGGATATCGCCCGCAATCAGGCCAAGGACGGCCTGTCGGCGGATGTGGTCAACCGCATCTTCTCGACGCTCGTCGATAAGGCGGCCTCCGTCGAATCCGGCGAGTCGCGCGTCGTCGCCAAGGTCACCGCGGCGACCATGCCGGCCTTCGTGCCCGGCAGCCCCTCCGATGAGGCGATCTCCAAGCGCTTCCAGGCGACGATCATCGACGACATCCTCGGCGAATACATCGCCGACGTTCAGAAGACCGTGGGGATCACCGTCAACCAGACGGCATTCCGGCGCGCGGTCGGCGGCGAGTACTGAACAACCGATGTTTCAGGAGCCGGATTACGCCGCTTTCGCGGAGGCCTACGAGGCTGGGCGGCCGACCCTCCTCAACCTGACACTGGTGGCCGATCTGGAAACTCCGGTCGCGGCCTTCCTGAAGCTGCGCGCGGTCCATGCCGGGCCGGCCTTCCTCCTCGAATCCGTCGAGGGCGGTGTCGTGCGCGGCCGCTACTCGATGATCGGGCTCGATCCCGATCTCGCCTGGCGCTGCCGCGACGGGCGGCCGGAAATCGCGCGGGGCAGCGACCTGTCGGCTTTTGTCTCGGAGGATGCGGCGCCGCTGGAGAGCCTGCGGTTGCTGATCGCCGAGAGCGCCATCGGTGGCCATGACGGCGCCGAGCTTCCGCCCATGGCGGCCGGGCTGTTCGGCTATCTCGGCTACGACATGGTTCGGGCCATGGAGCAGCTCGGCGAGCCGAACCCGGACCCGCTCGGCGTCCCCGACGCGATCCTCATCCGGCCGCGCATCATGGTCGTCTTCGATTCCGTGCGCGACCTCATCACCGTGGTCGGTCCGGTGCGGCCCAGCGCCGGCATCTCCGCCCGCTCGGCCTATGAGGGCGCGCTCACCCGCCTGCATCGGGTCGCCGAGATTCTCGAAGGGCCGCTACCGGTCGAGTCGCGGATCGACCCCCGCTCCATCGCTCATCCGGAACCGGTCTCGAACACGACGCCCGAGACCTATCTGGCCATGGTCGCGCGGGCGAAGGAGTACATCGTCGCCGGCGACGTGTTTCAGGTCGTACTGTCGCAGCGTTTCGAGGCGCCCTTCACGCTGCCGGCCTTCGCCCTCTATCGCTCCCTGCGGCGGACCAACCCGGCGCCGTTCCTGTGCTACCTCGATTTCGAGGACTTCCAGGTCGTGTGCTCGTCGCCCGAGATCCTGGTGCGAGTGCGGGACGGTCGCGTCACGATCCGTCCCATCGCCGGTACACGGCCGCGCGGCGCCACTCCGGCCGAGGACAAGGCCCTCGCCGACGAGCTTCTGGCCGACCCGAAGGAGCGCTCCGAGCACCTGATGCTGCTCGATCTCGGCCGCAACGATGTCGGCCGGGTCTCGCGCATCGGCAGCGTGACGGTGACGGGGTCGTTCTTCCTCGAATATTATAGCCACGTCATGCACATCGTCTCGAACGTCGAAGGCGATCTCGACCCGCGCCACGACCCGCTCGGTGCCCTCTCGGCCGGATTTCCGGCCGGCACCGTCTCGGGTGCGCCCAAGGTCCGGGCGATGGAGATCATCGACGAATTGGAGCGCGAGAAGCGCGGCCCCTATGGCGGCTGCATCGGCTATTTCGGCGCGCGCGGAGAGATGGACACCTGCATCGTGTTGCGCACGGCCATCGTCAAGGACGGCCGGATGCACGTTCAGGCCGGCGCCGGCATCGTCTACGATTCCGATCCGGCTTCGGAGCAGCAGGAATGCGTGAACAAGGCCAAGGCCCTGTTCCGCGCAGCCGAGGATGCCGTGATATTCGCGAGCCGGGCACGGCGGGGGCAATAGGCCGACATCAGCCCGGCGTCAGGTTCGGCGGGACGCGAGCCAGTAGCGAACTTCCAGCCCCATGAGGATGAGGGCCAGAAGGAGTGTGAAGGGGCCGATCAGATATAGATTGGCGAGGCCGCCCCAGAACAGGAGATCGCTCCGCCAGCCGTAGGATCGTTTGCCACCCGGCAGCGCGAATTGAAGCCGCGCCGTAATGCCGTCGAGTTCAGGCACATCGCGCAAGATGGAGGCCTCAAGACGATAGGGTCCGGGAGTGACGACGATCGGCCGGGAGATCACCCGCCAGACCTGCGTCGTCGCATGGCCATCGCGTCCGTAGGTATCCCCATCGCCCGAGGCCACGGTTCGTCCGGATGGATCGGTGAGCGACCATCGTAGCGGGACACTGGTTCCCGATGGTCGCTGACGGCGCCCGTCCTCTCCAAGAGGCGAGTATTTGCCGATGAGCGTCATCGCCTGTTGCCGAGGGCGCGTGGCGATCGAGAATTCGAGTCTCAGTTCGTGAGGCCCGTCCAATCTCACACGAATATCCTGATCCACGCGGCCGGCGGGAGAGAGCGAGATCGGTCGATCCAGCGGAGATTCCGTCACCTCATCCGACCAAAGTCGGAACCCCACAAGCCAAGCGGCCAAGACGAAGATCACCGTCGCCCACGCTCGGCGCCTTTTGAGGAAGGCTCTCATTCGATGAAGCTCTGGATCGACGCGTCGTCAGACCGAAAGCGCTAGGGCTTTTGGAGCGCCCGATCCAGCCGGGACTTCTGCATGAGTTGCGGGCCGCCATCGAATCGGTTGTACATCGTCGGGGCCGGCCCAGCTTTCATCGACATGCGCCGTCGCGTGCGAGATCGTCGTCACGGCTGCGGAGGCGACAGGATGGCGAGGAGCGAGATCGATGCCGTTCGGGCTCTGCTCGCCGCGAGCCCGCGTTCGACCGATCTGGCGCAGCGCCGCGAGCGTCTCGATGGGTTCGGGGCACGCTATCCCGTGGCGGAGGATGTCGCGGTCGTGCCGGTCGATGCCGGCGGCGTGGCGGCGGAATGGACGACGACGCCCTCGGCCGATCCCGCCCGCGTTCTCCTGTTCCTGCATGGCGGCGGCTACGTCTCCGGCTCGCTCGCGAGCCATCGCCACATGGTGGCCGAAGCGGGCCGCGCGGCCGGAGCGCGGACCCTCGCCCTCGCCTATCGTCTCGCGCCCGAGCACCCGTTTCCCGCAGCCCTCGACGACGCCCTTGCGGCATACCGCTTCCTGCTCGATTCGGGGATCGGTCCGGACGGGATCGCCCTGTCCGGCGAGAGCGCCGGAGGCGGGCTGGCCGTGGCGACGGCGATCTCCCTGCGTGACGCGGGCCTGCCGCTCCCGGGCTGTCTCTGGCTGAGTTCCCCCTGGGTCGATCTGGCGATGGCCGGCGCCAGCATGGACACCAAGGCGGCGGTCGATCCCCTGATCAACCGAGAGTACCTGACGGAACTCGCGACAGCCTATCGTGCCGAGAGCGATGCGGCCACGCCGCTGATCTCTCCGCTCCACGCCGATCTTCGCAGCCTGCCGCCGATGCTGATCCAGGTCGGCACGGCCGAGACCCTACTCGACGACGCCCTTCGGTTGGCCGGCGTAGCGTCCTCTGCCGATGTCGCGGTGACGCTCGAGGTGTGGCCGCACATGATCCATGCCTGGCACCTGTTCTACCGGCAGCTCTCGGAGGGGCGCCGGTCGCTGGCGAGCGCAGGTGGCTTCATGCGCGCCCGGCTGGCGAGCTGATCGGTGAAAGAGGCCGCCGGAGGCCGCATCGTCGTCGCCGCGTCCTGCCTCGGCATGCTGTGCCTCGGCGCGAACGGCACCGCGATCATGGCCGCGTTGCCGACCATGCGCGAAGACCTCGCCCTCGGCGGGATCGAGGTGGAATGGGTGGTGAACGCCTATCTCCTCGCCTCGGCGGCCTTCATCATCCTCGGCGGCAAGATGGCGGACCGGGCCGGCGCGGGGCGAATCGCCCTGATCGGCCTCGTCCTCTTCACCCTCGCCTCCGTCGTCATCGCGCTCGCCGGTTCCGCGCCCTGGGTGCTCGTCGGCCGGGCGTTGCAGGGTCTGGCCGCGGCCTTCGCCGTTCCCGGCACGCTGACCCTGGTGGGCCGGGCAGTACCGCCGAACGGGCGCGCGGCGGCGATCGGCGCCTGGGCCGGGTTCCTGATGCTCGGCTTCAGCCTCGGCCCGCTCATCGGCGGCGCCCTCACCCATTTCTTCGGCTGGCGTGACATCTTCTGGGTCAACGGCGCGGTGATGCTCGCCTCCGCGATCGGTGTCGGTCTGTCGTCACCCCTCCTTGCGCCGGAGCGCACCGGCTCCCCGCCCCGGCTCGACGTCGCCGGCTTCGTCCTGCTGGCATTCCTGATGGTCGCCGCCATCGTCACGCTGCAGGGCCTGCGGACGATGCTCGAAGCCCCCCTGCGCGTCCTCGTCCCGTTCGCCGTCGCGACAATGTCCCTCTTCCTGTTCGTCAGGGTCGAGCGGAGGGCGACCGACCCCTTCGTCGACCTCGATACCCTCGCGCATCCGGCCTTCCTGAGGGCGACCGCGACCGGTGCGGTCGCCATGTTCTGCATCCTGCCGCTGCTGATGTTCCTGAACCTCGATCTTCAGGGAGCGGACGGCCTCGCGCTCACGGCCGTGGAGGCCGGCCTCGCCACCCTGCCGATGAGCGCCGGATTGCTCGGCATCTCCCTTTCAGCACCGGTTCTGGTGCGCCGCCTCGGCACGCGCCGGTCGATGATGGCGGCGATGCTGGCGATCGTCGGGGCGAGCCCCGTCATCGCGCTGGGCGCCGGGGACCGGACGCTCGTCTACCTCGGGCTCGGCCTGCTGCTGATCGGAGCGGGCCTCGCGCTGCCCTATGCCACGGCGCCGCGCCTCGCTCTGGCGGCACTGCCACCCGAGGGCGCGGGCCTGAGCTCCGGCCTCGTCAATGCCGGGACGTTCCTGGGGGGCAGCCTCGGCGTCACCCTCGCCGCGCTCGCCTTCGAGTCCGGCGGCCTCGACGCGGTCATGGCGGTGATCGCGACGGCCGGGGCCGTGGGTTTCGTCCTGTGCCGGGCCATGCCGCCGGACGCCGCGCAGCGATAGGCCGCAACGCGAGGACGCTTGACCCCCTTCCCTCACGTCGTCACACGAGGAGGACAAGAGAAGCGCGATCATGTCCAACGTCCTCGTCATCGACAATTACGATTCCTTCACCTGGAATCTCGTCCATCTCATCGGGCCGCTCTGCGGATCGATCGACGTGGTGCGCAACGACCGGATCACCATCGACGAGATCCGCGAGCGCGCGCCCGACGCCGTCGTACTGTCGCCGGGCCCGTGTACGCCCAACGAGGCCGGCATCTGCCTCGACGTGGTGCGCGATCTCTCCGGCGCGGTGCCGATCTTCGGGGTCTGCCTCGGCCTGCAGGCGATCGGGCAGGCCTTCGGCGGCGACGTGGTGCGCGCGCCAAAACCGATGCACGGCAAGGTCTCCAGCATCAGCCACCGGGCGACCGGCGTCTTCCGGGGGCTGAACGGCCCGTTCGATGCCACGCGCTACCATTCCCTCGTGGTGGAGCGCGGCGGCTGCCCGCAGGATCTGATCGTCACCGCCGAAGCGGACGGCCTGATCATGGCGCTGGAACACGCGACGCTCCCGGTCCACGGCGTGCAGTTCCACCCGGAGAGCATCCTCTCCCACCACGGATCGCAGATCCTCCGCAACTTCCTCGACATCGCGGCGGCCTGGAACGCGGCGCGTGACAAGCACGAGCCCGGCGTGCATTGACGCAGCGATCAAGGGTGACCGACGCGTTCTAATCCATGGACATCTTCAAGCCGCTCCTCGCCAAAGTCGCGGCCGGGTCGAGTCTCGACCGGGTGGAGGCGCGCGCGGCGTTCGACCATCTGCTCTCCGGCGAGGTGACGCCGGTTCAGGCCAGCGCCTTCCTCATCGCCCTGAAGGTGCGCGGCGAGGCCGAGGACGAGATCGTCGGCGCGGTCGAGGCCATGCGCGCGCGGATGGTGCGGGTCGCCCCGGTGCCGGGCGCCATCGACATCGTCGGCACGGGCGGCGACCATTCCGGCAGCTACAACGTCTCGACCCTGGCCGCGATCCTCGCCGCCGCCTGCGGCGTGCCCGTCGCCAAGCACGGCAATCGCGCCGCCACATCCCGCTCGGGCGCGGCCGACGTGCTGGTCTCCCTCGGCGTCAGGATCGGCCAGGACCCGGACGGGCTGGCGCGCTGCCTGGCCGAGGCGGGCCTGTGCTTCATGTTCGCCCAGACCCATCACGGCGCCATGCGCCACGTGGCGCCGGTGCGCTCCGAACTGCCCACTCGCACGATCTTCAACCTGCTCGGACCGCTCTCGAACCCGGCCGGCGTCGAGCGCCAGCTGCTCGGCGTCTCCACCGCCGCCTGGGCCGAGCCGCTGACACGGGTTCTCGGCGAACTCGGCAGCAAAAGGGTCTGGACCGTGCACGGGTCGGACGGGCTCGACGAGATCACCGTCACCGGACCGACGCCGGTGGTGGCGCTGGAGAACGGGCGAATCGACCGTTTCACCATCGACCCGCGCGAGGTCGGCCTGCCGCTCTGGACCCTCGAGGATCTTCGCGGCGGCGATCCCGATCACAACGCACACGCGCTGAACGCGGTCCTCGCGGGCGAACGCAACGCCTACCGCGACATCGCCGTTCTCAATGCGGGAGCCGGCCTCGTCGTCGCCGGAGCTGCCCAGACGCTGGCGGAAGGCGTGGCGCGTGCCGCATCCGCCATCGACGACGGCGCGGCGAGCGCGACGCTCGCGCGCCTCGTCGCGGTCTCGAACACATGAAAGAGGCCCCGATGAGCGAGGCTAAACCGATGGCGGACGCCGCACCGGCAACGACCGACCGCCGCGACGTGCTCGCGCGGATCGAGGCGTACAAGCGCCGCGAGATCGCCGAAGCCAAGCTGCGCGTCCCGCAGACCAAGCTCGAGAAGCGCATCGAGAAGGCCGCCCCGGTGCGGCCCTTCGCCGATGCCATCGCCGCCCATATCGGGGAGGGCCGGCCGGCCCTCATCGCCGAGGTGAAGAAGGCCTCGCCGTCGAAGGGCCTGATCCGCGAGGATTTCGACCCGGCCGTGCTCGCCGCCGCCTACGAGGCGGGGGGCGCCACCTGCCTCTCCGTGCTCACCGACACGCCGTCCTTCCAGGGCAAGCCGGAATACCTGACCGAGGCGCGCGACGCCTGTTCCTTGCCCGTGCTGCGCAAGGACTTCCTGTTCGAGCCCTACCAGGTGTTCGAGGCGCGGGCCTGGGGCGCCGATTGCGTCCTCGCGATCATGGCCTGCCTCGACGACGACGAGGCCCTGGCCATCGTCGAGACCGCGCACGATCTCGGCATGGACGTGCTGGTGGAGGTCCATGACGAGGAGGAACTCGCCCGCGCCATTCCGCTCGGCACCCGGCTTCTGGGCATCAACAACCGCGACCTGAAGACGTTCGAAGTCTCGTTCGACACGGCGATCCGCGTCGCCAGGGGCGTGCCGGCGGACCGTATCGCGGTCGCCGAGAGCGGCATCACCGGCCATGACGACGTCCTGCGCCTGGAGAACGGCGGCCTGCGCACCATTCTCGTCGGCGAGAGCCTGATGCGCGAGGCCGACGTGACCAAGGCGACGAAGCGCCTGCTGTTCGGCAAGGTCGGCAAATGAGCGCGCTCACCCATCTCGACGCGGCGGGTGCCGCCAACATGGTCGATGTCTCCGACAAGGCCGCCACCACCCGCACCGCCCGCGCCGAGGGCGTCGTGGTGATGCTGCCCGAGACACTGCGCCTGATCCGCGAGGGCGATGCCAAGAAGGGCGACGTGATCGGCACGGCGCGGCTCGCCGGCATCATGGCCTCGAAGCGCACGCACGAACTGATTCCGCTCTGCCACCCGTTGTTGATCTCCAAGGTCCGGGTGGAATGCGAGCCGGACGATTCCCTGCCGGGCCTGCGCGTCACCGCCGAAGTGAAGGTGATCGGTCCGACGGGTGTCGAGATGGAGGCGCTCACCGCCGTCTCCGTCGCCTGCCTGACGATCTACGACATGGTGAAGGCGGCCGACCGCGGCATGCGGATCGAGGGGATCCACCTGCTCGCCAAGGATGGCGGCCGCTCGGGTTCCTACCGCGCCGGGGACGGTTCGTGAGCAAGCTGATCCCGGTCGCCGAGGCCCTCGCCCGCATCCTGAAAAGCGCCGCCGAGCCCGTGGAGGCCGAGACCGTCGCGGTGGCGCAGGCCTATGGCCGGACGCTGGCCGAGGACGTGGCCGCCCTGCGCACGCAGCCGCCCTTCCCCGCCTCGGCCATGGACGGCTATGCGGTGCGGGCCGAGGATGTAGCGACCGTGCCGGCGCGGCTGACGCTCATCGGCATGAGCGCGGCCGGCCATGGCTTTTCCGGCACCATCGGTCCCGGCGAAACGGTGCGGATCCTCACGGGCGCCCCGGTTCCTCAGGGCGCCGACACGATCCTGATCCAGGAGAACGCGGACGTCGCGGATACGGTCGTCACCGCGATCGAGCCGGTGGCCGCCGGTCGCCATATCCGTGTTCCCGGCCTCGATTTCCGGTCCGGCGATCCGCTCCTGCGCGCGGGCGAGAGCCTCGACGCGCGCCGCCTAGCCCTCGCGGCGGCGGGTGGCCATGCCACGCTGTCGGTGCGACGCAAGCCGCGTGTCGCCATCCTCGCCACTGGTGATGAACTGGTGGCGCCGGGCGGCCCGGCGCGCTGGGACCAGATCGTCGCCTCGAACGGGCTGGCGGTGGCGAGCCTCGCCCGCGAGGCCGGCGCCGAACCGATCGATCTCGGGATCGCTGGCGACAGCCTCGCCTCCCTCGAAGCGGCGCTTGGCCGGGCGCGGGACGCGAAGGCGGACCTCCTCGTCACCCTTGGCGGCGCCTCCGTCGGCGACCACGACCTCGTCCAGGCGGCCCTGCACCGCGAGGGGCTGGAACTCGGGTTCTGGCGCGTCGCCCTGCGGCCGGGCAAACCGCTGATGCACGGGCGGCTCGGGCCGATGATGGTGATCGGATTGCCCGGCAATCCGGTCTCCGCCGTGGTCTGCGGCCTGCTTTTCGTCGTGCCGGCGATCCGCGCCCTACTCGGCGATCCCAAGGCCGGGGCCGATCGCAGCGAGCCCGCGATCCTCGGTGCGGACATGCCGGCCAACGACGTGCGCCAGGATTACATGCGCGCCCGCGTCGAGGTCGCGTCGGATGGTCCGCCTCTGGTCTTCGCGGAGACGCGCCAGGATTCCTCGATGCTCTCGGTGCTCGGCCATTCCGAAGCCTTGCTCGTCAGGGCGCCGGGCGCCCCGGCGGCGAAAATCGGCGATCCGTGCCGGATCATCCGGCTCGACCGGACGCTGCTCTGATCCCCGGCGTAAACCGCTGAGCGTGCGCCCTATGACGACCCGTCGCCCTCGGGTCTGAAGACGAAGTCCACGGCCCTCGCCACGATCTCCGGCTGGTAGGCATGGGGGCCGTCATATTCCACCGAGGTCACGTCGTAGCCCGCCTCCCTCAGCTGCTCGGTATGCACCCTCGCGCTGCGATCGATCGGGATCTGCTCGTCCCGCGTCCCGTGCGAGATGAAGATGCGGGGTGCGCCGGATTGGAGGTGGACCGAGAGGAACCCCGCCGAGGACACGATGAGGTGGGTCACGACATGGCCGTTGGCGAGGCCGGCGGAGAGGGTATAGCTGCCGCCGTCCGAATGGCCGGCGAAGACGATGTGCAGCGGATCGAGCATGTAGCGCGACGCCACGTCGGTCAGGGCGAGGTCGAGCCGCTCGCGGTCCGGCCCGTGACCGCCGATGACGAGATCCCAGGTCGGAAACAGCGATTGCGGGGCGAGGAGGAGGAAGCCGCGCGCCGCCGCGTGATCCTCCAGCATCGGCAGGATCTTCTCCGCGCTACCCCCGCCTCCGTGGAAGAGAACGACCAGCGGTGCCGGCCGACGCGGATCGATCCCCGGCGGCACGACGAGCACGGCGTCGCGCTCGTCGAACAGGCCGAGCCGGTGCCGACCCGGCGGCAGCGGTTCCAGGGTCGGCAGGCGGTGCGCGAAGGTGAGCCGCCCGGCGAGGTGGGGATCGATCATGCTGCGGACCTGCGTTCTAATCGCGCTTCGCTTCGGTCGCCGGCTTGATCTTCAACTGATCGATGATCCAGAGCCAGCCGCCATCCTCCTGCAGCCGCGCGGTCTCGACCGAGATGGTCCCGTTCGGCAGGCGCGCGAAGGTCATGGCGACCGATCCGTTGCGGATGCTCGGCAGCGCCTCGGCGGCCGGGAATTCCGACCGGCGCGCGAGGAGGTCGGTGTAGAAGGTGCGGATCTCCTCCTGTCCGGTCGCCACGACCTTGCCGGCGGCCAGGACGGCATCGGTCTCGTAGAGGGCTACCAGCCCTTCAACGTCGCCGGCATTGGCCCGTTCGTTGAACAGGCGCGCGAGATCTTCGGGTGAGTGGGCGGGCGAGCGCTCCATGGTGTTTCCTTTCCTGAGTTTTTTCATCTGAGCCGGTCTGTCCGCCGGACTTCGTCTGGTCTGCGAGATCTCGTCTAGGTCAGCAGGGTTCCCTCGGAATCACGCACCGCGACGGTCACCGGAATGCCCGCCTTCACGCTCTCCGAGACGGTGCAGAAGCGCTCGAACTGCTCCAGCACCCTGTCGATGCGCGGCAGGGTCTCCGCCGGAGCGCCGAGCGCGATGCCGACCTCGATCCCGGTGATCCTCAAACGTCCCGCCTCGTTGCGCTCGACGCGGAAGCTCGATCGCGCGGCAATCCCGGTCGCATCCTGCTTGTACTTGCCGAGCGCGAAGACGAGGCTGGCACAGAGGCAGTTGGTGACGCCGGCCACGAGAATCTGCTCCGGAAACGGGCCCTCCCCGCTGCCATAAGGCGCCGCCTCGTCGACGAGGAGGTTCGGAAACGCCTCCCCGAAATCGATCTCGAACCGATAGCCTTCGATCTGCTTGATCGTGATGCCGGGGCTGTCGCCCATCTGGGATGTCTCCTCGAGGCGCTCTTGGTGCCGGGGGCCGTCCGTCTCGGTGAGGCAACGAACCGGGACCGAGCGACAGTTCCATCCCGATCCGGCTTCTTCACCCGTGTTGACAGCCCGCGGTCATTGGCATACCAAATACCAACGATAGACGCACAGAAAAAGCAAGTGCGCTGATCATCTCTCGGAAAGGAACACGCCTTTCCGCGAAGTGGAGGAAGCGATCACGATGATGCATTGCAGCATTCGCAACCGCAATATTGTCTCCGTTGAGGTCGGTCCCTCCGCAACGACTTGGAGCGTAGCACGACGCCGCGCTCTCCCGGCGACCCATCGCAGCTAAAGCCGGGTAACCCGGCGCAGCACGTGAAACGGGTTTCGAGCGAAGACACGAGCCAGGGCATGTCGGACCAAGCCAATCCCGCCACAATCGACATGACTCAGATCGTCGAAGCGGCGGGTGACGCCATCGTCGTCTCCGATCCCGACGGTGCCATCGTGGTCTGGAATTCGTCGGCGGAACGGATCTTCGGGTTCTCGCAATCCGAGGCGATCGGTCGATCCCTCGACCTGATCACCCCCGAACGCCAGCGTCAGCGTCACTGGGACGGTTACGCCAAGACGATGCGCACCGGCGTCACCCGCTACGGCACCGAGGTGCTGCGGGTGCCGGCGATCCACAAGGACGGGCGATCGCTCTCCATCGCCTTCACCGTCGGGCTGCTTCACGGGGCGGACGGGACGGTGACGGGCATCCTGGCGATCATCCGGGATGAGACCAAGAGGTGGAACGACGAGCGTCAGATGCGCAAGCGCCTGACCGAACTCGAAAGCACCGCCACCTAGATCAACGATTTCGCCGGACTAGAGGCCAAGAACAGTTCCGGGCCGGAACCGGGCAGCCGAAATATCCGATCCATCGTTACAGAATTACAATCGAAAGGGAGAACGTCGAGATGAGCAAGCCGCTTGAAGGCACCAAGATCATCGATTTCACGCACGTCCAGGCGGGGCCTGCCTGCACCCAGCTGCTGGCTTGGTTCGGTGCCGACGTGATCAAGGTCGAGCGTCCCGGCTCCGGCGACGTGACGCGCACGCAGCTGCGCCATGTCGAGGATGCCGACGCCCTCTACTTCACCATGCTCAACTCGAACAAGCGTTCGCTGACGCTGGACACCAAGACCCCCGAGGGCAAGGAAGTCCTCGAGAACATGATCAAGCAATCCGATGTCATGGTCGAGAATTTCGGCCCCGGCGCGCTTGATCGCATGGGCTTCTCCTGGGCTCGCATCCAGGAGCTCAACCCGGGCATGATCCTCGCCTCGGTGAAGGGCTTCTCCGACGGCCACCATTACGAGGACCTGAAGGTCTACGAGAACGTGGCCCAGTGCGCCGGCGGCGCCGCCTCCACCACCGGCTTCTGGGACGGCCCCCCCACCGTCAGCGCCGCCGCCCTCGGTGATTCCAACACCGGCATGCACCTGGCCATCGGCATCCTCACGGCGCTCCACCAGAAGAACAAGACCGGCAAGGGCCAGAAGGTCGCCGTGTCGATGCAGGATTCGGTGCTGAACCTCTGCCGCGTCAAGCTGCGCGACCAGCAGCGCCTCGACGCCCTCGGCTACCTCGAGGAATACCCGCAATACCCGCATGGCGAGTTCACCGACGTGGTGCCGCGCGGCGGCAATGCGGGCGGCGGCGGCCAGCCGGGCTGGGTGCTGAAGTGCAAGGGCTGGGAGACCGATCCCAACGCCTACATCTACTTCACCATCCAGGGTCATGCCTGGGCCCCGATCTGCAAGGCGATCGGCAAGCCGGAATGGGAGAACGACCCGGCCTACAGCACCGCCCGTGCCCGCCAGGACAAGATCATGGACATCTTCGGCACGATCGAGGAGTGGCTCGCCGACAAGACCAAGTTCGAGGCCGTCGACATCCTGCGCAAGTTCGACATCCCGTGCTCGCCGGTCCTGTCGATGAAGGAGCTCTCGGTCGATCCGTCGCTCCGCGCCAGCGGCACCATCGTCGAGGTTCCGCATTCGAAGCTCGGCTCGTACCTGACCGTCGGCAGCCCGATCAAGTTCTCGGACATGCCGGTGGAGGTGAAGGCCTCGCCGCTGCTCGGCGAGCACACCGACGAGGTGCTGCTCGACCTCGGCTACACCCAGCAGCAGATCGAGCGCCTGCATCAGGCACGCGCCGTCTGACGCACGCCGTCTCATGATATCGGATACGGCGCGCCCTCGGGCGCGCCGTCTTCGTTTCTGCCGCCGGTCGATTCAATCCCGCTGCAACGCTCCACACGAGGTCCGTCAGCCGATGCACTCATTCCTGCGCCGTCTCATCCCGGATGCATCGCCCCTGAGCCATCGCGAGCGCATCCGCTCGGCAATGGGCGCCCTCATCGGGATTCTCGCCACCGGCCTGCTCAGCCGGGCGGCCATCGGTTCCGATAGCGCCCTCCCCGCGATGATCGCGCCGATGGGCGCATCGGCGGTGCTGCTCTTCGCCGTGCCGGCGAGCCCCCTGGCTCAGCCCTGGTCGATCGTCGGCGGCAACCTCGTCGCGGCTCTGGTCGGCGTGACCGTCGCGGCGCTGGTGCCGAACCCGTTCCTGGCCGCCTCCCTCGCCATTTCCTGCGCCATCGCCCTGATGATGGCCCTGCGCTGCCTTCACCCGCCGAGCGGAGCGGTGGCGCTCACCGCCGTTCTCGGCGGCCACGAGATCCACGAACTCGGCTACGCCTTCGTGCTGTGGCCGGTCGGCGCCAACTCGCTCCTGCTCCTCGCCGTGGCGCTGCTGTTCAACAACCTGACCGGCCGCTCCTATCCGCACGTGACCGTGCCGACCCCGGTCGATCACGGAACCAAGGACCCCGCCCCCTCCGCCCGCGCCGGCATCACGGCGGCCGATCTCGATGCGGTGCTCGGCGAATACGACCAGATCCTCGATGTCCGGCGCGGCGATCTCCAGGCGATCATCCTGCAGGCGCAGATCCACGCCTACCGGCGCCGCACCGGTCAGGCGACCTGCGCCGACATCATGTCCCGTGACGTCATCGCGGTGGCACCCGGCGATTCGCTCAAGACCGTCCTCGATCTCCTGCGCCGCCGCCGCGTGAAGGCCCTCCCCGTCACGGACGAGAGCGCGCGCGTGCTGGGAATCGTCACCCAGACCGACATTCTGCACAAGACGGTGTGGGAGATGCGCGGACCGCGCCTCGGCCTCGGCCGGCGGGTGGGCCTGACCCTGACGCGGGGCCGCGCGCCCCATGGCAGCGTCGAGGACATCATGACCGCGCCGGTGCGAACGGCGCGAGCGGAGACGCCGATCGCCGACATCGTGCTGTGGATGTCGGATTCCGGCCTCCATCATCTTCCCGTGGTCGGGCCCGACGGAAGGCTCGTCGGCATCGTGTCTCAGACCGACCTCGTCGCCGAACTCCTGGCCGAGATGTCGGGCCATTCCGACCCGTTGCCCCGCAGGGTTGCGAGTGACCCGGCACCGCTTCCGGCGAGCGCGGTATCGATCGCCGAAGCGGTCTGACTCCATGATCGGGCGAGCCCGCGGATCGCAGCGCCTCCCCGCAGCTTTTATCGCCGAATCGCGCTAGCTTACGTCATCGGCACTGCCTCCGCGCAACGAGGGGCGGAGGATCGTCTGCGCCGTTTCGACGAGCGTGATCGGAACGGAGCAGTGCCATGGCAGCGCCCTCATACGTCTACGACCTTCTGGCATCGGAATCGTCGGCGCGCTGGGGTGCCGATTCCCCGGTCGGCCGCCCGGTGACGATCTCCTACAGCTTCGCCACGACCCAACGCTCGGATACGAGCTATCCCAACTTCACCGCCTTCTCGGCCACCGAGATCGCGGCGACGCGCGAGGCGCTGGACTATATCGCCTCGCTCACCGGCATCACCTTCGTGGAAACGAGCGCGGCCGCCGGCGATCTGCAATTCGCCAATGGCGACCTCTCCGCCTTCGGCTCCGGCGTCAGCGGCCGGGCGACCTACGGCTACACGAATTCGGGCATCCAGAACGCCACTGTCGTCCTTTCCAATACCGGGTCATCGAGCCTCGCCGGCAGCGATTTCGTCCCCGGCGGCATCACGGCGAACGACATCGGCGGCCATGGCTGGGGAACGCTGCTGCACGAGATCGGGCACGCGCTGGGCCTCAAACATCCGTTTGAGCCGAACATCGCCGGCGATCCGGGTTCGATCATGCCGACGAATCTCGACGATCTCTCGCGCACGGTGATGTCCTACACGCCGTACCAGCCCTCGAACGTGGCCATCGTGACCGGCAACGCGAGCAGCTACTCGTACAGATATTCGAACCTCGCCCCGGAGACGTACGGGCTCTACGATATCGCCGCCCTGCAATACCTCTACGGCAAGCCGCAGGCCTCGGCCGGGAACAAGGTCTTCGCCTTCTCGCCGAGCGACCCGACCCTCGCGACGCTGTACGATACCGGCCCCGACAATACGATCGACTGCTCGGCGCTGACCGGGTCCTCGACCATCGACCTGAACGCGGGCAAGACCAGCCATCTCGCGATCAGCCAAGACCTGCCCTTCGGCATCGCTCTTCCCGATCAATATGACGGCTCGTCCGCCGTGACGCTCGCCTATGGCTGCGTCATCACCAACGCCATCGGCGGTTCCGGCGCCGACCGGATCACCGGCAACGGGCTCGCCAATCGTCTCGATGGAGGGGCCGGGGCCGATACGATGAAGGGCGGCCTCGGCAACGACGTCTACCTCATCGACGCTGCCGGCGACCGGGCGATCGAATCGGCGGGTCAGGGCACCGACACGGTCAAGTCTTCGGTCAGCCTGACGCTCGGCGGCAATCTCGAGAATCTGATTCTCACCGGCTCTGGCGCGATCAACGGCACCGGCAATGCGGCGGGCAATTCCATCACCGGGAACGGGGCCGCCAATACGCTCACCGGAGGCGGCGGTGCGGACAAACTGAAGGGCGGAGCGGGCAACGACACCTATGTCAGCGACGGCCTCGACACGATCACCGAGACCTCCGCCACGGGCGGCACCGACCGGGTGGTCAGTTCCGGCACGCTGACGCTCGGCGCCAACGTGGAGAACCTGACGCTCAGCGGTTCGGGGGCGATCAACGGCATCGGCAACGCCCTCGCCAACGTCCTCACGGGCAACGGCGCCGCCAACAAGCTCGTCGGCCTCGCCGGGCACGACACGCTGACCGGAGGAGCCGGCGCCGACTTCTTCGTGTTCAGGACATTGGCCGACAGCACGGTGGCATCCGCCGGGCGCGACCTGATCAAGGACTTCTCGCAAGCCCAGCACGACCGCCTCGATTTTCGCGACATCGATGCCCATGCCGGCCTGCCGGACAATCAGTCCTTCAGCTTCATCGGCGGCGCGGCGTTCCATAAAACCGCCGGCGAGTTGCGGGCCGTGGCGGCAGGTGCCGATACCCTGGTGAGCGGCGACGTCGACGGCAACGGCAGCGCCGATTTCAGCGTGCTCCTGCGCGGTCATCTCACGCTTCAGGCGGGCGATTTCCTGCTCTGAGACCAGACCTCGATGAGCCTGACCTATGGGTCACCCTCATTGCGACTTGAGATGAGCCTCGGGCGCGGCGGTCCCGTCGCCGGTCTCTTCGCCGGTCTCTTCGGCGACGTCGAAGGGCAGCCATCCGGTGAAAGGCTCCAGGGCGTCGTCGCCGTTCGGGCGATACCACCGCCAGACCTGATGCGACCGGCTCGGTGAATACCAGCGTCCGCTCCGACCCTCGACCTGAATGGCCCCGAGGGTGAGGTGATTGAGCCAGAGCCGGTCGACGGTCTCGGGCGCGGTCGTCATGGGCTGCCACAGGGCATTCTCAGGCATGGGCCGGTCTCCCGCTCCGCTGTGAAGGATGGGCTCTGCTGTCGCTCCGGCTTCCCGTGCCGGCCGAATGTCAACGAAGAACGCCGCCCCTGTGATGGGGCGGCGCTCGGTGGTGTCGCTCGGTCCCGTCTCAGGCGGTGACGGGGCGGGGGCCGGCCTGCGCCTCGGAAACCGCGAGGGCTTCAGCGACCACCTTCTTGCGCCACGGCTTGAGGACGGCGATGGCGAGGAGGGATGCGAGGATGTTGGCGCCTGCTGCGACGAGGAAGACGCCGTCCCAGCTTCCGGTGCTCTGCTGGAGGTAGTTGGCGACGGGGACGAGGAGGGCGGCGGTGCCCTTGGCGGTGTAGAGCAGTCCGGCATTGGTGGCGGCGAACTTGGTGCCGAACGTGTCGGTGCAGGTCGAGGGGAAGAGGGAGTAGATCTCGCCCCAGGCGAAGAAGACGAAGCCCGAGAGCAGCACGAACCACAGCGGGTCATGGCCCCAGAGGTAGAGCATGTAGATGCCGAAGCCTTCCATGGCGAAGGCGACGAACATGGTGTTCTCGCGGCCGATCTTGTCCGAGACCCAGCCGAAGAACGGGCGGGTCATGCCGTTGAGGACGCGGTCGATGGTGGCGGCGAAGGTGATCGCGACCATGGTGATGCCCATGATGGTGACGGGCACCTTGTCGACGCCGATATCGGCGGCGATGGGCTTGAGGTTGGCGGTGATCATCAGGCCGCCGGCGCCGACGATGACGAACATGAAGTACATCAGCCAGAAGATCGGCTGGCGGGCGACTTCGCCGGGGGTGTAGTTGCGCCGGGTCTGGATGATGTTGGCGTTGGCGACGACCTCGGGCACCTGGCCCTTCTTCGGCGAGGCGAAGAAGAAGGCGAGGATGCAGACGACGAGGCCCTGGCCGATACCGAAGTTGAAGAAGGCGGCCTGGAAGCCGTGATCGGCGATCATCCACTGGATCGGGGCGACGGTGAGCGCCGAGCCGGCGCCGAAGCCGGCGGCGATGATGCCGGCGGCCAGACCGCGCTTGTCGGGGAACCACTTCAGGGCCGAGCCGACGCAGGTGCCGTAGACGGCGCCGGCGCCGATGCCGGCGATGACCTGGCCGAGATAGAACATGTTGAGCGAGGTGGCGTAGGAGTTGATGACCCAGCCGATGCCGCAGAGCAGGCCACCGAACAGGACGACGACCTTCGGGCCGTACTTGTCGACGAACCAGCCCTCGATCGGGACGAGCCAGGTCTCGAACAGCACGAACAGGGTGAAGGCCCACTGGATCGCGGCGCGATCGAAACCGAACTTCTTCTGGATGTCGGGGACGAAGAACGTCCAGCCGTATTGCAGGTTGGCGATCATCACCATGCAGATCACGCCGATCACCAGCTGACCCCAGCGATATCCATCGGATACTCGCCCAGTCGTCGTTTCCGCCCTCGTCATTGTTGTCCTCCGGTTTGTTCTGTTGTGCACCAATCGCGGCATCGGGCCGGTTGACCGACCTCAACTCTTATCGAAAGCCGGCAACTGGTGATGCCGACGTCCTGGTATTTGGAATACCAGCCTCTCTCGTACGTGCTGGCTCGTCAAGGGCGCGATGAAGAAAAATCGATTCCGCATTGCAGCAAAGAGGGATTAAATTGAAGTTTTCGCTTGAGATTTCAGCATTTAAGACAGGCTCCGCAATAATTGCGGTGTTCTCGATAAATACGCTGTCGTTTTCCCGGCGTGGCTAGCTCGGCGGCAGACCCCTAGACGTGGCCCTCCCCGCTGTATCGTCTCAAGCCGGGACAGGGATGTTTCTCGCGGGTGAAAGCAGCAGATAGCTCACCGTGCGCCACCGGTGTGATGTCTCGCTCGATCACCGATGGAAGGCCGAGGAGGACGATCCTCTCCATCGACGCGATGACCGTTATGCCTCATGGCTCGCGTCGCGAGGGGTTCGGCGTCAAGCGCCACCGCCTCTCATCGGAAACGGAAGTCTTTCGGCGGATGCCTGCCAGCTCGTGCCGGCACCGCATCGGCCTTGCTCGACGAGGGATCGGCCCAGCCGGTTCCTCACTGACCGCGAGCTGCGTCGCGATTGGCGCATTTAGAGCTGTGTTGATTCTCTGTCCATGAGACTGATGAAGCGCAGCCGGACGCTCGATTCCCGCTGCTGCGCCTCTCCCACCCCCGGTCTCAGTCGAGATAGTCGCCGTATTTTTCCACATGGCTGGCCAGTCCGAGGCCGTGCTCGCGCACGAGGCGTTCGGCGAGGTCCGCGTCGCGTGCTTCGAGCGCCTTGATGATCGCCACGTGTTCCTTGATGGAATTGGCGGCGCGTTCACCCTGGCGAAGGGCGGTGTTGCGGATCCCGCGGACATGCATCAGCAGGTTGCTGGTGATGTCCTTGATCACGTCGCACTGGCCGAGCGAAATGATCTTCTGATGGAAGCGGATATTGGCCTCCGAGTATTCGTCGAGATGATCCGACGGGCGGCCCTCGTAGAATTCGGGGAAATGCTCGCGCAGGCAATGAAGCTGTTCATCGGTGGCGTTCAAGCAGGCGAGGCGCGCCGCCATGCTCTCCAGGGCCGACCAGGCCTGGATCATGCTGACGATCTCCTTCTTCGACTTCTTGATGACGAAGACGCCGCGCCGGGCCTCGAACCGGACGAACCCTTCCTGCTCGAGGACCGTGAGGGCCTCGCGGACCGGCGTGCGGCTGACGCCGAGATTCAGGGACAGCTTTCGCTCGTCGAGCCGAACCTCCTCGCGCTGGCTGTAGATATTCATATTGGTGATCGCTTCTTTGAGCGCATCATAAGCAAGGGCACGCAAGCTCGAAGTCGCAACGATAGGCTTTACCTGAAACGTGTCGGTTTTAACCATCTGGGGGCACCTGGAACGCGTCTAACTCGCACGCATGGTCGAGCACATATGGTGTGAAGTATGCCGAAGCCGCCTTTGAAATACAAGGAACGCCTCGGCTCTGAAAAGTGGCTCTACACAAGAATAGCAAGTCCGATGTTGTCGCACTGGTAGAAGCAACCGGTCTGCTTCCGCACGTGGTGCAAGCAGGCATCATCCATCCCGTCGTGTGATTCATCGATCCCGCTTCCGGACGAGCCCGCGCGGATCGGCAAGATGGTGCAAATCCGATTGACACTTGGTATTTGGTATGCCACCAATCGATAGGTCGTCACCAAGTGCTTCGGGGGTGGCTGATGGGTCTGGCAGAGGTAAGCGAGGCTATCAACCGGGTCCGAAGGGCGAAAGCGACGGGTGCCGTGCACCAGGGCAGGAACGAGAGCTGCATTATAACTCAGACGTGAGTCGCAGCGCTTCGGCGAAGGCGATTTCGGTACCCGGACGGTCACGACACCGGCTCTACTTGACGTGGTCATAAATTTTTGGATCCGCGAAAAGAAAAATGCGGGTTTATCGTGAGGAAGCGGCAATGAACGTCCTCCGCGCTCGTCTCTGCCCCGGTCGATCGGGGCCGTCGCCGGGATCGTAGCGCGGTCGCCGCACGAGATTTCAGGCTGGATCGCGCCTCCGGCCCATCGAAATCGCTCCTGGGCCGACGCCGCCTTCCAGGCCCGCGCCGACCGAGAGCCGCATTACCGGTCCGCATGCCGAGCGGGCCGTCCATCAGAACGAAACGTCCAGAACAAAACGTCAAAAAATCAGGGAGAGAACACGATGTCCGCTTTGGCTCAGAGAACCGATGTCGACGTTGCGGCGGAGCCGGAACTCACCGATGGCTTTCATCTCGTCATCGACGCGCTCAAGCTCAACGACATCACCACGATCTACGGCGTGCCCGGCATTCCGATCACCGATCTCGGCCGCCTCGCCCAGGCAGCGGGCATGCGCGTCATCTCCTTCCGCCATGAGCAGCATGCCGGCAACGCTGCCGCCATCGCCGGCTTCCTCACCAAGAAGCCCGGCATCTGTCTCACGGTCTCGGCGCCCGGCTTTCTCAACGGCCTGACGGCTTTGGCCAACGCCACCACCAACTGCTTCCCGATGATCCTCATCTCCGGCTCGTCCGAGCGCGAGATCGTCGATCTGCAGCAGGGCGATTACGAGGAGATGGACCAGCTCGCCATCGCCAAGCCCCTGTGCAAGGCGGCCTTCCGCGTGCTGCACGCCGCCGATATCGGCATCGCCGTCGCCCGCGCCATCCGCGCCGCCGTCTCCGGCCGTCCGGGCGGCGTCTATCTCGATTTGCCCGCCAAGCTGTTCTCGCAGGTGATGGAAGCCGAAGCCGGCGCGAAGTCGCTGGTGAAGGTCATCGACGCGGCGCCCGCCCAGCTGCCGGCTCCCTCCGCGATCAAGCGCGCCCTGGACGTCCTGAAGACCGCCAAGCGCCCCCTCATCGTGCTCGGCAAGGGCGCGGCCTATGCCCAGGCCGATGACGAGGTTCGTGCCCTGGTGGAGACGAGCGGCATCCCCTACGTGCCGATGAGCATGGCCAAGGGCCTCCTGCCCGACAACCATCCGCAATCGGCCGGAGCGGCGCGCTCGCTGGTCCTGAAGGATGCCGACGTGGTGCTGCTGGTGGGTGCGCGCCTCAACTGGCTGCTCTCCCACGGCAAGGGCAAGACCTGGGGCGCTCCCGGCTCGAAGAAGTTCATCCAGATCGACATCGAGCCGAAGGAAATGGATTCTAACGTCGAGATCGTCGCGCCGATCGTCGGCGATATCGGCTCCTGCGTCACCGCCTTGCTCGACGGCATGAAGAGCGGCTGGCAGGTCCCGCCCGCATCCTGGACCGATGCGATCTCCGCCAAGAAGGAGGAGAACCTCGCCAAGATGGCGTCGAAGCTGCGCAAGAACTCGACGCCGATGGACTTCCACGGTGCGCTGGGCGCGCTGAAGACCATCATCGCGGAACGGCCCGACGCCATCCTCGTCAACGAGGGCGCCAACACCCTCGATCTCGCCCGCGGCATCATCGACATGTATCAGCCGCGCAAGCGTCTCGATGTCGGCACCTGGGGCATCATGGGCATCGGCATGGGCTTTGCCATCGCCGCCGCCGTCGAGACGGGCAAGCCCGTCCTCGCGGTCGAGGGCGACAGCGCCTTCGGTTTCTCCGGCATGGAGGTGGAGACCATCTGCCGCTACAACCTGCCGGTCTGCATCGTCGTGTTCAACAACAACGGCATCTATCGCGGCACCGACATCGACCCGACCGGCCGCGATCCCGGCACCACGGTGTTCGTCAGGGATTCCCGCTACGACCGGATGATGGAGGCCTTCGGCGGCGTCGGCGTCAACGCGACCACGCCGGACGAACTCTCCCAGGCCGTAAATGCGGCGATGGATTCCGGCCGCCCGACGCTCATCAACGCGGTGATCGACCCCCAGGCCGGCACCGAGAGCGGCAATATCGGCAGTCTCAACCCGCAGAGCGTGGTGAAGAAGAAGTAGGTCGCGTCCGGGCGCCCGCCGGCTCTCGCGCGAGATGCGTGAGAGCCGGCGGCGCTCGCCTCCACCGAACATCCTTCAACTCGGATCAAGCCCATGAATGCCCTCGAAGGCGTGAAGATCCTCGACTTCACCCATGTCCAATCGGGACCGACCTGCACCCAGCTCCTGGCCTGGTTCGGCGCGGACGTCATCAAGGTCGAGCGTCCGGGAATCGGCGACGCCACGCGTCAGCAGCTTCAG
Organism: Methylobacterium sp. 77; assembly: GCF_000372825.1. NCBI lineage: Bacteria > Pseudomonadati > Pseudomonadota > Alphaproteobacteria > Hyphomicrobiales > Methylobacteriaceae > Methylobacterium > Methylobacterium sp. 77. Next base: position 2,513,289 of record NZ_KB910516.1, read on the forward strand.
GACATTCCGGATGTGGACAGCCTCTATTTCACGATGCTGAACCACAACAAGCGTTCGATCACCCTCGACACCAAGAACCCCAAGGGGATCGAGGTGATGTGGCGCCTGGTGAAGGAATGCGATGTCCTGGTGGAGAATTTCGCCCCCGGCGCGCTCGACCGGATGGGCCTCACCTGGGAAGCGATCCAGGCCGCCAATCCGCGCATGATCCTCGCCTCGGTGAAGGGTTTCGGTCCGGGCGCCTACGAGAACTGCAAGGTCTACGAGAACGTGGCCCAATGCGTCGGCGGCGCGGCCTCGACCACGGGGTTTCGCACCGACATCCCGATGGTGTCGGGAGCCCAGATCGGCGATTCCGGAACCGGCCTCCACCTCGCCCTCGGCATCGTGACCGCCCTGTACCAGCGGACCCATTCGGGTCTCGGGCAGCGGGTCGATTGCGCCATGCAGGACGGTGTCCTCAACCTGTGTCGGGTGAAGCTGCGCGACCAGCAGCGGCTCGAACGGGGGCCGCTCAAGGAATACAGCCAATACGGCGAGGGCATCGGTTTCGGCGATTCGGTGCCGCGTGCCGGCAACGATTCAGGTGGAGGGCAACCGGGCCGCATCCTGAAATGCAAGGGCTGGGAGACCGATCCCAACGCCTACATCTATTTCATCGCCCAGGGCGCGGCCTGGGAGCCGATCTGCGACGTCATCGGCGAGCCGACCTGGAAGACGGATCCCGATTACGCAACGCCGAAGGGGCGGCTTCCCCATCTCAACGAGATCTTCACGCGGGTCGAAGCCTGGACCATGTCCAAGACCAAGTTTGAGGCGATGGAGATCCTCAACGCGCTGCACGTCCCGTGCGGACCGATCCTGTCGATGAAAGAGATCGCCGAGGACGAATCGCTGCGGAAATCCGGCACGGTGGTCGAGGTCGACCATCCCGAGCGCGGCAAATACTTGACCGTGGGCAACCCGATCCGGCTTTCGGCCAGCCAAGTCGAGGTCAAGCGTTCGCCATTGCTTGGCGAGCATACCGAAGAAATCCTGCGCGACGTCCTCGGTTACTCCGAGAACGACCGGCTCAAAATCTCGGAATCAGGGGCGATAGGCGCGATCCAGAGGATCGCCGCCGAATAATCAGCCCTTGAACGACGCGCGAGCCGGGTGTCTCGGCATCCCGGTTCTTGCGCACGACGTGAACCTCCCGACTTGGCGCGGTATCGGCCAAAGGCCCGGTACCGCGCTCTTTCCGGTGGAGGACGGATCGACGTCGCAGTGCCGGCTCGATCAGGCGATGCCGGTGAAGCGGCCAGCCGAACCCGGCAGGTAATCGCGGCTCTCGGAGCGGCTCTTTTCGGCGCGGACCGAAAGGAGATCGGCGGCCTTCACGACGAGGAGCACCTGAAGAGCGATCATGCAGAGGACGGCGGCGAGGATGGTGACGAGCATGGTGGGCTCCCGGTGACGTGTTGCACCGCATTCATGCCGCACCGCAGCAAAAGTTGATATACCACATTCCATCGACCAGGCATTCCGTCATTGCATGTCACGAGCCTTTCCAGCAGCCGGCCAGCGCTGAGCGCATCCGAGAGCAGGGCTGAGAATCCATTCTTGTTCATCGACTTAGCCGATGCGGACACGATCGCGCCTCGATTCGGCGCGCGGTCTCGGCCCGGTGACCGCTCGATAGGCGGCCTGCGAAAATCGTTCGTGCGAAGTCGGGAGAAACGGAGGTCGCGTTCGCGTTGGACTCAGCCTGAGACCGAGCCGCCCCAACGACCCAAGGTCTGAGCCTCGTCCGGCCGAAGCTGCTCATCCGGCTGGGGAACACCCAGCCCAGACCCGGATGCATCGATTCCCGATGCGCCCATTCCCGCTACCCCCATTCCCACTACACCCATGGCCGACAAGGCGGCCTGCAGGTCGGAATCCTCCACCGCCCGCGCGATGACCTCCGCCGCCAGACCGGTCAGGCGACCCCGATCCACGCGGGCATAGACGCGGCCCGTCTCATGATCGGCGAAACGGATCGTCGTCATCCGGCGGACGCAGTCGCGCAGGAAGCTCATGTTCTGCCGGGGCTCCATCGAGCCGGCATCGGCATAGACTTCGTCGGCCGATCGCGCGGCGATGTCGATCCGACGATACCTGTCGATGTCGAAGATGAACTTCAGGTCGAGGATGTTCATCGTGCCGTTGACGCCGAATGCGATCGTCCTCGGCCGCTCGCCCTCGGGCACGCTGTTGTCGAGAAACTCGAAATGCACTTCCTTGTCGGATCGCAGAGCCCAGGTGAAGAACAGTCGCGGCATCCCGGTATAGGCCTCGACGTTATGGGCCAGCAGATCCTCCACCGCCTTGTAGCGGCCGAATTGTTCGCCGCGCTTCCACGCCCGCTCCACGGTCGCGTCCGGCGGGGTGATCATGAACTGCATGTAGACCCGGTGACCGAAGCGGGTGAGCAACTGGCTCCCGGTCTCGGCGCCGGGATCCACCGCGAAGCTGTCGAAGCGGAACCGATCGATGAGGAGATGCGAGATGCGCCCCTCGGCGGCCTTCACCGCCATGTGCCGGTCGAGCTTGCGGTCGATGATCTCGACTTCGTGGCCGGTCAGCGTCCCGGCATAGCGCCGCGCCTGCCCGAGACTGTCGTAATCGAGCAGGAACTTGCGCCAGACATCGGGGGTGATCACCGCGAAATCCGACCAGTGGAGGCCCAACTCCCCGGCTAGAGCGCGCTGATAGGGCCGGATCGTGCTCTTGCCCGAGGCCGATGCGCCCTTGACGTTCATGATCACGGGATGCGCCTGGGCATTCAGCCGATGATAGCCCTCGCGGACGACGACGTCGCGGAACAGGGGCTCGATCCTCTCGCCGATCCGGCTGCTGCCGTACTGATTCGAGACCAGCGTGCAGGCGAGATGGGACAGAAGTGCCTTGTCACGAATGAGGAAACCGCGCCGGCTGATCATGCTGGTTACGACGGCCCGCAAGGCCGCACAGGCTGCCGATTCCAGGGATTCGACAGGCTTCGTGCAGCGTTCCTGCCAGGCGTCGAGACGCTGGAGCACCAGATCCTCGGTCGTGCCGGACACCTCGCGGCGTCTTGCCGGTTCTTGCCTGCCGAACAGGGCCTGCCAGAGGGAAGGCCGTTCCCGAGCGACTTCGGCCGGAGGCCGACCGCCCAGCATCTCCGAGAGTTCGCGATCGAGGATCAGCGCCGCATCGCGGCGAATGTCGTCGAGCAGGATCGAGAGGTCGTGCGCATGGGATGCGATCCCGTCACGCAGGATGGTGCTGACGATCGCACGGAAGTTGACGCCGAGATCGCCGTAGGTCCGGCCGACCGGGACCGACAGGTCGGCCATGACGCGGATCAGCACTTCATGGACGACGAGCCGCTGAACCCGGAACCGCACCACGCTGGTGAGGGGAAGCCCGCTGGCGTCGCTCATCTCGCGGGCGGCATCGAGCCCGGTCTCGATGTTCTCCGGCCTGAAGACCGTCGCTAACGGGAGGAAGCCCCTGGGCAGGCTCGATTCCAGCCCCGGATTCCAGGGGCCGAAATCCGGCGACGGGAGCGGCGCGACGGTTCGTGTGGCGTCGCAATTCAGGATCGACATGGCCCGCCGCTCCGGAACTCAGCGCCTTCGAGAGAGACCAGGCGGCGTGATCGACAGGCGCACTCTTCGCCCGGCTTCAGGCGACGGCCGCCTCGTCGATGGCCTCGAGCCGCAGCTGGTAGCGGTCGCCCCAGAGAACCTCGGCCTTCTCGTACCAATCCGCGTTGAAGAACAGCTTGGCGCAGAATTCGCTCTGCCAGATGCAGACGGCGATGATCCTCGAATCGATCACCTTCACGTGGCGGCTGATGAGCCCGCGCGTGATGCCCGCCGAGGGACACATATCCATGCTGGTCATCCCGTAGGCGGATTCACCGCTGAAGATGACGGGGCATTCGAGAATGGCCAAGTACCGCATTGCTGCCAACCCTGTTGGCCACGTGCCGCGCATCGTCGATCTCTCGTCCGACATGAGCGGCCCCGCGGCGTCTCCCTGCTGCGATACCGAGCTTGAATCGCGCCTTCAGGCGAAGGACGAAGCGCCGAGGTACCTTGGAGAAATTTTGAATGCAAAATGGGTTCGGGTCAATGATGACAGGCCGAATATCTCATTTTGCGTTTGCGCCATCGATTTATTGCGATGCAATACTAGCAAAGACATGTCGATTGCGCGTCATTTACTTTTCATCGCCAGCCATCACAACCGGAGGAAGTATCCCTGTCCGACCCGCCGGCCACCCATCGGGCGTCAGGCCTGTGCCGAGGCGGAGGTGTCGTCGACGCAGCTCCAGATGCTCTGAACCGATTGCAGGACGAAGCCGTCGGTGATCGCGATCTGATCGGTCTTGTGGGCGCAGAACTGCTTCAGTCGATCGGAATTGGACATGCCGACATCCACGGAGGTGAAATCCTCCTTGGCCACCACCCAGACCAGATTGTCGAGCACGTCGGGTCCACGCGCCGCCATGGCCCGAAAGATCTCGCGCTCGGTGACGATGCCGACGATGGCGCCATCCATCGCGCGATCGCCATCGATGACGACCAGGGCGTCCACGCCAGGATCGCGCAACAGGCGCAACGCGTCACGAGCGGAGCGGTCCATACGGATATAGTGCAGACCCGCGCCGCCCTGTCCGCTCGGTCGGCTGGCTGCCATGGCGTCGTCCTCCCTGCGGAATGGCGTTTCTGACTGCAACACTGGTATTCATAATACCCCATGTCAACGTCGATGGGGCACTATGGTGCATCAGGCGAGACTGAATGTAAGGGTCCTTGCAGGGAACCGCTCACGCATCGCGGGACATCTCATGCTGCTTTGGCGGCACGGCAGGCGTCGCTACCCAGTCACTTCCCTGGCGTCCTGGAGCGGGAACCAGAGTCATCTCGGACTGGGCCGGGCGCCGACGATGGGATCCAAGCCGATCGAGGCGCTCCCTGCATGGTGATATCGCCCACCAGTCGTACGCTCCTCCCGCTGTCCGGTTCAAACGGATCGCGCCAGAGCGGCGGATGAGGGCTGCTCCTTTGAAGACGCTACCGGCGATGTCGGCCGGCTCGATCACCTCAAGGGCGGCCGCAGCGATTGCGGGCTTACTCGTCTCCCCGAGCTCGGTACCGGCGTCCCTTCTCCACCGGACGCCGCGGATCCGCTTTGGGTTGCAGCTTCGCTTCTGGGGGTTGGCTAGAGGCGGGGTCCTCCACATACACTCTTGGTCGGTCGGCCGTTCGGATTACAGCACCGTCCGCCGCACGACCCCGTCGGCGTATGCGGCAGCCTTCCTTACCCTCCTGTAGAATAGAGAGAGCAAGCGACCTCACTCCGTTGCGCGGTAGCCATCCCGCCCGCATCGGCGATCCTCGAAGGGATCGCCTCGTCCTACCTCTCAAGGGCAAGGAACGAAGCGCGGACGCGCCTTCCACCGTGGAGGCCTATCCCGCACGAGCCATCCGCATCCAATGCGCCCAGTTGATGGTCACCCCGGCAGACCGTGTCTGCCCCCTTCCCGCAGCGCGAGGCCCCGGCAACGGCCATATCCCGGGTCTTTGCACCTCCGGCATCTTGCATCTCCTCGCTGAGATGGGCGCAGCGCCGGGGAAATGAGCAGCCGACTCTCGCGTTAAATCTCGCGCTCCCACGACAAATGACCATCGCACTCCATAGGCACACCGCCGGATGACCGGCGGAATACGGCAGCACCGTATTCGCTGGCCCAAGCATGCCAGTTCAGCGCGTTTTTTCGCCCTGCGAGGCAATGCTGCGAATGAATCCGACCATTCACGCAGAACTATCCAATTTTATCCAAAATCAAGCGTCGCTCGATATTGCATTCAGTAAAATTTATTTGTGCAACTGAAATGAGCAGAATGTCGCTAAATTCCTACCCTCTCCAACTTGTGAGGGCATGCATAATAATGCCGACTAGGCCGCATTCATACAACCGGAGCGATATCAACTACGGTGCTTATCGCTTGAGACGTAGAAACGAGCGATTGAGACCGATCTCCGAATTAGGCTAATCGTGGAATCTTTATCATCCAAATATATCTCTAACCGTGTGTTTATTCCAATTAATCACGAAGCTAAACAGATTTTATCTCGATAAAATGACATATGATATGATATTTATCGCGGCTAATAAGGTTTTATTCGTAAGTTAATACCATTAATCATTCAGTAAATTCCTTTTATAGTAATGTTGCGTGCCGGACACACCGTAATTACCGGCCTTATCTCAATGCAATATACGCCTTGAAATGCCACCAGGGCGCGTTGTAGAGAAGTTGCGCTCGCTCGACTCGGCGGTTGGCGGCCTCATATCCAGGCTGAATTTTTCACGATCGCGCGACCAGAAACGCTTGGTAGGAACATTGTCATGGCGACTCGAAATCTAACCCAGAACGTCGACAACCTGACCGGAACCTCGAATCCGGATCTCTTCAACGCTCCGCTCTTCACGAGCACGTTCGGCGCTCAGAGCTCGACGCTCCAGACCGGTGACCGGCTGAATGGCGGCGCGGGCACCGATCGTCTCGTGGCGACCCTGCTGGCCGACGGCAACGAACTGGTCCAAGCCTATTTCGCTCGGCCGCTGCTGACCTCGATCGAGACCGTGCAGGTGACGTCCCTGTCCGGAAACTCCGGCTCCAACGACCAGAGCCCCTCGACCCTCGACTTCCTGCAGTCGACCGGCATCAAGACCTTCGTCAGCGAGTCGTCCAACAACTTCGTCCAGGTGCGGAACGCCGGTGACATCGCGTCCTACAAGGTGCGCAATACGGTTGCCGATCCGGCCGATAACGATGGCCTGGCCGTGACCGGGATCAGCCGGTCGGATATCAGCATCACCGCCGACAACGTCTTCGCGGCAAATCCCGAGAACGCTCAGACCCTGTCGTTCGACACCCGCTCGGGCGCCGATTTCCGCGACGTGCTGTTCACGGTGACCGATTCCCAGGTCCGTCTGGATGCTGACGTCACCGGTACGCTCAAGCTGGCTTCCGGCGGCGCGAGCGGTTCCAACGACGTCACCCTCCTCGACGACAGCTACACCCGGCTGCTCCTGCGCGGGTCCGGCGATCTCGAAGTCTCGACTTCTGGTAACGAGGGTACTTTCACCCTCGGTACCTCGTTCGATGCCTCGGCCATGACTGGCGCGCTGACGGTCGACTCTGACATCTCCGGCGATCTGACGGTTGTTCGTGGAAGCCAGGGCAACGACACCTTCGCCGACATCACGTCGTCTACGGCCGGAACCTTCGCGGTCGCTCTGAACGGTGGCACCAATTCGGTCGAGTCGATCACGTCGGACACCGCATCGTCCGTGCGTGTCACCGGTGGATCGGGCGCTGATACAATCGATTACATCGAAGCCCTGGCTGTCAGCATCAATCTGGGATCCGGCAACGATACTCTCGATCATGTCGACCTCGAGGGTGCGGCAGCGTCGAACGTCGTGCTGGGCGCCGGCAATGACGCGGCCACCATCCACATGTTCGATGCTGGTTCCGTCACCGTCGACGGCGGCGCCGGACGCGATAGCATCGTGATTGACCAGTTCGGCCAAAGCACTGGCAACGTCACCATCGCCAGCGGCGATGGCAGCGACGTCATTAACGTCGATATGTTCCAGGGTGCGCTTTCGATCGACGCCGGCGCCAACTCGGATCAGGTCTACATCACGTCCATCGCAACCGGCGTGAACAACTCGGTTCAGATGGGCGCCAACAGCGATCTGCTGGATATCAGCGACATCACTCCCGATCTGCTTTCAACCGTGCTTAGCCCGACCTTCGACACCTTCGACGGCGGCACCGGTGATGGCACGGATCGCATCGTCGTGGACCTGGCTGGCATCTCGGCCGAGCAAGGAACTCACATCGTCAACTTCGAAACCCTCGACCTCGTGGGCGATTCGACAGGAGAGTTCGATCTCGGAACTGGTCTCGCGACCATCACGACGATCAATGCCGACCAGGGCATCGGCCAGGATCTGAACTTCACCAACGTTACCAATGCAGTGACCTTCAATCTCCACAGCAGCGGCAATGTCCAGACAGACTTCGTCGATTCTCCGGTTCCAGGCCATGTTCTTGACGTCAATCTGAGCGAGACGATCCCTGGAGACATCACCGGCACCAACGCCGTCTCGATCAATCTCGATCTCAACTCCGACACAGCCACGCTGAACCTCTCCAGCCTCGGCACCGATGCCGGCGCGGGCAACATCCTGAACCTCATCGATCAGGACGGCCTGTCGTCGATCATCATCGACGGTGGCCGCGATCTCAGCATCGGCACCGATCCTGACTTCACCGGCTCCGATTTGACCTCGGTCAACGCGTCCGCACTGACCGGCGATCTCAACATGACCGCTGGCTACAACGGCGGGACTGCCTATGCCGGGCTCGGAATCTCGGGCGACGGTGCCACCGTCACCGGTGGTTCGGGGAACGATACCCTGATCGGCGGCGCCGGTGCAGACGTCTTCAACCTGTCTGCCGGCGGCACCGACACGATCGTGTACAAGAACTCGCTGGATTCCGATCTCGCGCTCAACTCGGCCGACACGGTCAACAACTTCGTCTCGCACGGCGCCAACAATGCCCCCGGCGCAGACACCCTCGTGTTCAATAACGTGTACAGTGCTGGCTCAGGCAGCGTCTTCAGTGGCGCCACTGGCGACGACGTCACTGCTGTCGTCAATGGTTCCGGTGCTGTGAACGACATCACAACGCTGAACTTCCTCGGTAATGCCGTCAGCTTCGCCGAAGCTCAGGCTGCGATTGCCACGTTCCATACCGGTAACGCTGAGGACTACGCGGCCGTGTTCGATCGGTCGTCGAGCACGCTCTACGTCGATGCCAACCATGACGGTTCGCTGACGCAGGCTGACATGCAGATCAATGTTGCCGGTCTCGGCACCAGCGGCCTGTCCTTCAACGATCTCGGCCTGACGACGAACGGCATCGTGTAATTCGATCCTCTCGGAGGATTGACTTACCGACACACGAAGGGGCGGCCGCAAGGCCGCCCCTTCACCATCATGACCGACTGCCAATATTTCAGAATCAAAGACGGAATTTCCAAAGCATTCGTTTGATCGGCGATCGCCTCGATATTGGCGCGCACGAAGACTCGACACGGGATCCACGTCAGGAATTGGCCAGCATGAGCCGTAACGTGAACGAGATATCCGCGGCCCTGGCCCGCTGCCGGACCGCCTTCATCGGCGTGGCGGTGATGAGCGGGCTGGTGAACGTCCTGTATCTCACCGGCTCTTTCTTCATGCTGGAAGTCTACGACCGGGTGATCCCGAGCCGGAGCGTGCCGACCTTGATCGGCCTCGTGGTGCTCGCCCTGGTGCTCTACGTCTTCCAGGGTGTGCTGGAGACGATCCGGTCGCGCATCCTGGCCCGCGTCGGCGCGGCCCTCGACGAGGCGTTGAGCGCACGGGTGTTCGACATCGTCGTGCGCGCGCCCCTGAAGGGCGCCACCCCCGGCGACGGCCTGCTGCCCCTGCGCGATCTCGACCAGCTGCGCGCCTTCCTCGGCGGCACCGGCCCCTCGGCCTTCTTCGATCTGCCGTGGATGCCGATCTACGTCTTCATCTGCTTCCTGTTCCACCCGCTCATCGGCGCGGCGGCCCTGGTCGGCGCGGCGGTCCTGGCCGTGCTCGCGCTCACCACCGACCGCTCGACCCGCGGTCCGTCCCAGACCGCCACCGCCCACGGCATGCGCCGCAACGGTCTGGCCGAAGCCGGGCGCCGCAACGCCGAGGTCCTGGCCGCCATGGGCATGCAGGGGCGCTTCGCCGAGCGCTGGGGCGGCGCCAACCGCGACTACATGCAGTCGCAGATGAGCGTGTCGGACGTGGCCGGCGGCTTCGGCGCCGGCTCGAAGATCTTCCGCATGGCGCTGCAATCGGGCGTGCTCGCGCTCGGGGCCTGGCTCGTCATCAACAACCTCGCCTCGGCCGGCGTGATCATCGCCTCGTCGATCCTCGTCGCCCGCGCCCTGGCGCCGGCCGAACTCGCCATCGCCAACTGGAAGGGCTTCGTCCAGGCGCGCCAGAGCTGGGCCCGGCTCTCGGACCTGTTCGCGCGCCTGCCTGCCGTCGAACAGCCGCATGCCCTGCCGGCCCCGACGCAATCCCTGTCCATCGAAGGCGTCAGCCTGGCGCCGCCCGGCACCCAGCGCATCGTCGTGCAGGATGTCAGCCTGACCCTGCAGCGAGGCCAGGGCCTCGGCATCATCGGCCCGAGCGCGTCGGGCAAGTCGAGCCTGGTCCGCGCCGTCGTCGGCGTCTGGCCGCCCCAGCGCGGCAAGGTCCGGATCGACGGCGCCGCCATCGACCAATGGTCGAGCGCCGATCTCGGGCCGCATATCGGCTTCCTGCCNCAGGAGGTGGAGCTGTTCGCCGGCACCATCGCCGAGAACATCGCCCGGTTCGACCCGGCCGCCCAGTCGGGCTCCGTCATCGCNGCCGCCAAGGCGGCGGGCATCCACGACCTCGTCCTGCGGCTGGGCGAGGGCTACGACACGCGGATCGGCGAGGGCGGAGCCGGCCTCTCGGCGGGCCAGCGCCAGCGCGTCGGCCTGGCCCGCGCCCTCTACGGCGAACCCTTCCTGGTGGTGCTCGACGAGCCGAACTCGAACCTCGACGGCGAGGGCGAGAACGCCCTGACCCAGGCCATCGTCGGGGTGCGCCAGCGCGGCGGCATCTGCATCGTCGTCGCCCACCGCCCGAGCGCCCTGGCCGCCGTCGACATGATCCTGATGATGGCCGACGGACGCGCGCAGGCCTTCGGACCCAAGGACGAGGTGCTCAAACGCGTGTTGCACGCAGCACCCGATCGGTCCGTGGAAGCCAAGCGTGCCGCTCCCGGTCTGTCGACCGTGAGGGAGAGCGCGTGATGACCATCGCCCTGGCACCGACCCGCATTGCACCGGCACAATCCAAGACGACGGCTCAGTCCGCGATCGATCGCCACCTCCTGGTGGCGATCGGTGTCAGCGTCCTCCTCGTCGTCGGCGTTGGCGGCTGGTCCGTTTTCACCCAGATCTCGGGCGCAGTGATCGCGCCCGGGCAGCTCGTCGTCGAATCCGACGTGAAGAAGGTGCAGCACCCGACCGGCGGCGTCGTCGGTGAGTTGCGAGTCAGGGAGGGCGCGCGGGTCAAGGCCGGCGACATCCTGATCCGCCTCGACGAGACCCAGACCCGCGCCAATCTCGACATCGTCCTGAAGGCGCTCGATGAGCTCACCGGCCGTCGCGCCAGGAACGAAGCAGAGCGCGATGGTGCGAAAACCATCGCCTTTCCGCTCGAACTCCAACTCCGCAAGACCCTCGATCCGGCGGTTCGCCACCTGATCGACAGCGAGACCCGCCTGTTCGAGTCCCGTATCGCGGGCCGAGAAGGCAAGAAGGCTCAGCTGCGCGAGCGAGTCTCGCAGCTCGACGAAGAGATCAAGGGGCTCACCGAGCAGGCCGCCGCGAAGGCGCGGGAAACGACCTTCATCGAGAGCGAGCTGAAGGGCGTGCGTGAGCTTTACGCCAAGAACCTTGTGCCCCTGCCGAGGGTGACCGCTCTGGAGCGAGACGGCGCCCGCCTGCAGGGTGAGCGCGGGCAGATTATCGCTTCCACCGCGTCGGCAAAAGGAAAGATTACCGAGACTGAACTACAAATCCTTCAGGTCGATCAGGATATGCGGTCTGAGACTGGAAAGGAACTCGCCGATATTCGTGGGCGTTGGTCAGAGTACGATGAGAAACGGATTGCAGCCGAGGATCAACTTAAGAGAATCGATATGCGCGCGCCTCAGAGCGGGACGGTTCATCAAATGACGGTGCACACGATCGGCGGCCTCGTCGATCCGCGGGAGCCCGCCATGCTGATCGTCCCGGATGCCGACAAGCTGACCGTCGAGGTAAAGATCCAGCCGCAGGACATCGACAACGTTCGCGTCGGCCAACGTGCCGTTCTGCGCTTTCCTGCCTTCAACCAGCGCACGACGCCGGAGATTGATGGCGAGGTCAATCGCTTATCCGCTGATGTGACCCAGGATGCGAAGACAGGTGTCAGTTACTACACGGCCCGTATTCGCCTGTCCGAAGAGCAGATCGGTCGCCTGGGCAAAGTTCAGCTCGTTCCGGGAATGCCTGTCGAATCCTTCATGCAACTCGGGGACCGCTCCGTGCTCTCATATCTTATCAAGCCTCTCTCCGATCAAATCTCGAAAGCCTGGCGAGAGAAGTAAATCTTCCCACATGGAACATGAAAAATGGATAATATAACCAAACCCATAATAATGGCAGCCATTGCATTTGGCTCTGTTTTCTATATGAGCGGGAATTTGAATATATCTATCGCTTCAGCTTTTGTTCCGCTCATTCTAAGCATGATGGGGGTCGTCCAATCTCTTGGCTATGCCTTCAGCGCCATTTGTCTGATTTTGTCCGTCTTTTGGTTCGCCTCGCCCGAAGAGACGCGGGAGAAAGTCAGGTCAGAGGTCGAGCGAATTGCTTTGAAATCTTGAGAGATGATTTGTTTCTAGCGATTTCGAGCTGTTACCGCGGTGTCGTTTAATGCCTGGGACTGTAGACAATTAAAGATGAGCGTTCAAAAGGGATAGAGACATGACAGTATATATATATCTGGCAGGGCTAATCTCGGGCTTAGCTTTTATGTTCGGACCTTGGGTCGGAGCAGCCGTCATAATTTCGATCGCTCTTATCGGAATGGGTTTTAATAAGATGCGGTCGTTTGTGGCAAATATGTCGATCGACTAGCGCCTAACTCAGCAAATCGGTCGTCTTCGATGCACAAATATTCCATCGAATGGAGATCTCGCTTTTTTGAGACTAGCAACAATATTTGTCTAAAAATATCCAGAAGTAATTTGTCGAGGGTAGAGCAACATGGCGGATGCGGCGTCAGATCGTAAAATTCAAGAGGCCTATAAAAAGACGAACGCCATCTGGTCGGCCTTACAAAAAGAATACATTGGGCAGATCACGTATTATACTGAAAAGGTCAACAACTCCGTCGATGAAGTCGCCAAAAACAAAAATAGAACGAAGCTGATGTATGCGCGGATATGCTCCGAGCATTGCTGGAGCAACATTCGCGGATAGCACGTCCTGGATGTCGCAGCGGTAGCATATCAAAACAACATCCGTGCTCATTAAAGCGTCTTTTGATGCAAATGACGCTTCCATATTGCCTAAAAGTTTTCTAATAACAGAGGCAGCGTCTCATCACAAATGTTCTCGATTTTGAACTTGTGCCCGTAATCTATGTTAGTTTTTATTTATGTGGATAGAGGCTAGTTGTGGCTCTCCGAATCACCTCTGACATCGATCGAGAAGTTGGCGCTCGTCTTGCTGCACTGCGCAAAGCTAGAGGGATGTCACAGACGGCTTTGGGCACCGCTGTCGGCATCACATTCCAACAAATTCAAAAGTATGAGAAGGGGACGAACCGCATCGGTAGCAGTCGTCTGCAACAATTAGCAGATACGCTTAAAGTCCCGGTCTCCGCCCTTTTCGGCGAGCAAGAACCTGACGAGCAGATCGAGATCTTCCGTTTCTTAGCCGAGCCGGGCGCTATTGAGATCCTGCGTTCCTATGCTTCGATCGATGACGATCAATATAAGCGCGCGGTATTGTCCATCGTTCGAAGCATCGCTCGGATCAGCGTGAAGCCTCCACTGCAAAGCGCTTGAGGCTTGGCGGATTTGCGCTGAGGTTCGTCAGGTACGGCGCTGAGAGACTACTATTGCCCTACTGGCAATCCATCTACTAGCGCGCATCTGACCCTGCCCCAGTTACGCGGCGATCTCGAGGCCGTTTGATTTTGACGGGGAAGGGGTTTGTCTGCAGTGACGGGACGTGAGTACTAAGCTCAACGTGAAGATCCAGACGATGTATCTGGTCGCGAGCAGTGTTCACGCCGTGATTCTTACGGTGTCGCTAGAAACGCACTTCTATCAAGGGAAACCTCCCGTCTCTCAGCAGAGATGCAACGTTATGGCTGCCGTCTCTTACGGCGCCGTCCACAAGATCGCCTGCTTGTCCATGCGCGACCACAGGTAGGCAGAATTGGCCTCGGCTGCTCTAACGATCGCGACCCGGCCGCAACGGCTGGCTACCGGCTCTTTCTGCCATTTACATCGCGGAAGCCCGAGCGGCACTGAGACCTATGGCAGGCAGTGCAGGGACGTATAGGCCAAAACCAGCCATCATTGGAATGCGCGGTTGTCACCGCAGCCCCCGTGAGAAGCCTCTTTATGGTCCGAATTGAAGTGACGGCAACATGCCGGGTTAACTTGGTCGCGTTGACCTGCTCAGCCAGTTGGGCGGAGTAACCGTCACTTCGGCGGCCCGGAGGGATCTGGCATGCTTCCTCTCTCACCCCGCCGCCCGAACCACGACCATCTCGGCCGCTGTCAGGCCGGAGTTCCGCTCGATCGACTGTTCTGATTCCCCGGACCACCTCTCACCTTCGACCACCGCCCCAAAGCTAAGTTAACGGAACCCTTGCAGAACACTTGCGGAACGTCTACCGTGTTCGTGTTTTGTTTCGATGGGCGTTAGCCGCGGCCGTTGGCTTCAGTGGAAGAGTGATCAGTATGTTGACGCGTAAGCAGCTGGAACTTCTCCAATTCATCCAGCAACGGATGCAGGAGAGCGGCGTTCCGCCTTCGTTCGATGAGATGAAGGACGCGCTCGATCTGAAGTCGAAATCCGGCATCCACCGGCTGATCACGGCGTTGGAAGAGCGTGGCTTTCTGCGGCGGCTGCCGAACCGGGCCAGGGCCATTGAGGTGATCCGGTTGCCGGAGAGCATGACCAGCGCTCCCGCTCAACGTCCCGTCCAGACGGGCGAGGTTCGCCGCTTCACACCGAGCGTGGTGGAAGGGGGCCGGTCCAAGGCGGCGCCGCCGATGCGCCAGCCGATGGCGCAGGCGCAGGATGAGAGCGGACGGGCGATCACGATCCCGGTCATGGGTCGCATCGCGGCCGGTACACCGATCTCGGCGATTCAGAACCAGAGCCATTCGGTGACGCTGTCACCCGATTTTCTGTCCGGCGGCGAGCATTACGCCCTGGAGGTCCGCGGCGATTCGATGATCGAGGCGGGTATCCTCGACGGCGATCTGGTGGTCATCAAGAAGCAGGACACCGCCAATACCGGCGATATCGTCGTCGCCCTGATCGATGACGAGGAAGCGACGCTCAAGCGCCTGCGTCGCCGCGGTTCCTCTATCGCTCTGGAGGCCGCGAACCCTGCCTACGAAACCCGGGTTCTGGGTCCCGACCGCGTTCAGATCCAGGGCCGCCTCGTCAGTCTGGTGCGTCGCTACTGAAGCCGATCCGGGAGCGGATCCGCCGGCGGCTCGCTCTCGTCCTCCTCGGATGGGATTGAAGGTTTCGGAAGGTCCACCGGCTTTGACATCGTCGAGGGCGTCGAGGGCGGGTCCGCGACGGCCTGTCGCCAGGGCGGGGCGGAACCGGGTTCGCGGGCCGATGTCGCGACCGGGCCATCCGGCTCGAAGCGCAGAGCCGTCGCCCCTCGCGCAGCCAGGAACGCTCTGTCGATGACGAGGCTCGCCCGGCAGCCCGGCGGCGCGTCCCGGCGGGCGATGATGACGGTGGCGCGCGCGCAATCCTCCGCGAAGGCCCGTTTGTCCTTGACCAGGGCGACGACACGACCGGGCTCCACGGAGATGGTGCAGCCGACGGCATCGCATCGGCTCGCCGTCGAGGCGGTCACGTCGCGGGCTTTGCGGGAATCACCATCCGCCTTGAGCCATTGCTCCAGCACGAAATCCGGTGGCTTGCCGAGGATCGTCAGGCGGCCGTCCCGATCGCGCAATGCGGCACCCGCCCCCTCGCGATCGACGTAGAGATCGTAGCGTTGCGGCGTCGCGGCGAGCAGGAGGCCGAAAGCTGCCGGAGCGAGACCGATCCAGCGCAGGCGCGAGACGGGAAGCGTCAGCAGCAGCAGGGCGACGGCGAGCAGGCACAGCGCCGCGCTGCCGAAGGCCGGGACGACGAGCGTGGCGTGGCCGAACCCGCTGATCCACCCGGAGATCGTCAGCATCCCGCGCACCGCGAGCCCCATCAGCCACCAGACCGGCTGATCGAGCGCGAAGGGATAGGCGAGGATGCCGAGGACCGCGGCCGGCATCACCGCGAGGGAGACGAGGGGAAGGGTCAGGGCATTGCCGACGATGCCGAAGGGCTGGACGGTCTGGAAATGGTAGGTGGCGAAGGGAGCGGTCGCGATCTGGGCGACAAGGGTCGTCGCCAATGTGCCGGTGATCGCGACGATGACGAAGCGGAATGCGCGGCCGAACGGGCCGCTTCCTTCTCGTTGCGGCATCACGCGGTTGAGAGCCCCTGCGCAGGCGATGAGGCCGGCGACCGCGCCGAAGGACATCTGGAAGCTCGGACCGAGAAGCCCGTCCGGCTCGCGCGCCAGCGCGATCAATGCGGCGAGCGCGAGGTTCCGCATGCTGAGGGCCGGGCGATCCACCAGGATCGCGCCGAGCATCACCAGGGTCATGATCAGTGAGCGTTCGGCGGCGATGTCCCAGCCCGAGAAGACGCAATAGGCGGTGACGCCGACCATGGCGAAGCCGGCGGCGATCTTCTTGATCGGCCAGCGCAAGGCCAGGCCGGGCACGAGGGCGAGGAGCGCGCGCACGAGCCAGAACACCACGCCGGCGGCGAGCACCATGTGGAGCCCCGAGATCGAGACCACGTGGTAGATGCCGGCCGCGCGCAGGATCTCGTTGGTCTCCGCATTGATGAGGCCGCGCTTGCCGGTCACCAGGGCGGCGGCGACCGCGCCGGCCTGACCGCCATTGGCGTCGGTGATGCGCCGCGTCAGGGCATTGCGCGCGTCGTCCACCGCGGCCGCGAGGGAGACGGTCCAGGGGAGCGGTGTCGGAGGAGGCTTCACCTCGATCTTGCCGACGAGGGAGCCGACGGCGCCGATCCCGCGAAAATAGGCGTCGCGCGCGAAGTCGTAACCGCCGGGCCGCGCTGCCTCGGGCGGGGGAAGCAGCCGTGCGGTCGCCGAGATGAAATCACCCGGCTTCAGCGCCAATGCCTTCTTGTAGGAGACGCGGACGCGGGTCGGCCGGCGATCGGGCGGGAGAGTGCCGAAACTCTCCACGAGGACGATCAGGCGCGCGCCGACCTCACGCTCGTCGAGGGCTTCCACGAGGCCGGTGAGGGGCGCGATGGTGGTCCGGGCGAGGACCGGAGCCGCCACGAGCTGCAGACGCAGCACCGTGGCCGAGAAGCCGAAGAAAGACGCGGCGAGCCCCAGCACCAGAGCGAGGGCAATTGGTCTGGCGCCGAGGAAGGGGATCGCGGCCGCGAGGACCGACGCGACGAGGAGAGGTGCCGCCAATGACGGCTGCCCGCTCGTCGCCGTGAGGCAGACGAGGATGCCGATGCCGAACGCGACAGCCAGCCAGGGGAACAGCCGCCGTTGTTCGGATTCCTGGCGGAGTCCGTCGAGGCACCAGTCCTTCGCCGTCTCGATCAGGAACGACGGCGATCGCCACCGGCTCCAGGAGGCGATAGCGGCGCCCGTCGCTCGCGCGCTGGCCTGCGCCATCCTCCGGTGCGCCCTCCCTCAGATTGACGAGGTTCGACCGACGCGAGGGGATCGTCGCGCCGGCGATCACCTCGCTGCCCCCCGGATCGTCACCTGATCGCCGGATCGGCAAGACGGTTTCTTAACGTCACCGCAAACGCATGCTACATGCGCCGATCCGGGCCGGTCGATCCGCCCCCCACCTTCACGCACAAGTTTAGCCGCCCGATGTCGTCACCCGTCGTCACGCGTTTCGCCCCCTCCCCCACGGGGTACCTGCATATCGGGGGAGCGCGCACGGCGCTCTTCAACTGGCTCTACGCCCGCCATTTCGGCGGCCGTATGCTTCTTCGCATCGAGGATACCGACCGCGAGCGCTCGACCCAGGGCGCCATCGACGCGATCCTCGATGGTCTGCGCTGGCTCGGCCTCGAATGGGACGGCGACGTCGTCTACCAGTTCGCCCGCGCGGCGCGGCACCGGGAGATCGCCGAGAGCCTGCTCGCCTCGGGCAACGCCTATCATTGCTACGCCACGCCGGACGAGCTCACCGCCATGCGGGAGGCCGCGCGCGCCGAGGGTCGCCCCATGCGCTACGACGGCCGCTGGCGCGATCGTGATCCCGCCGAGGCGCCGGCCGGGGTGAAGCCCGTGATCCGCCTGCGAGCCCCGCTGGAGGGGGAGACGGTGGTCGAGGACCAGGTGCAGGGCCGCGTCACCTGGGCCAACAAGGATCTCGACGATCTCGTCCTGCTGCGCTCGGACGGCAATCCGACCTATATGCTCGCCGTCGTCGTCGACGACCACGACATGGGCGTCACCCACGTGATCCGTGGCGACGACCACCTTACCAATGCCGCCCGCCAGCGCCAGATCTACGACGCGCTCGGCTGGTCGGCGCCGATCATGGCGCATATCCCGCTGATCCACGGCGCCGATGGCGCCAAGCTGTCGAAGCGCCACGGTGCCCTCGGCGTCGACGCCTATCGCGATCTCGGCTACTTGCCGGCGGCGTTGCGTAACTACCTCGTCCGCCTCGGCTGGAGCCATGGCGACCAGGAGGTCTTCTCCACGGAGGAGATGATCGCGGCGTTCGACCTGACATCGATCGGCCGCTCCGCCGCCCGGTTCGACTTCGCGAAGCTCGAGAACCTCAACGGACTCTATATCCGTGGTGCGGACGATACCGTGCTGATCGATGCGATCGAGACGATCCTGCCGGTGCTCGCCGCCGATCGCGGAATGCCGCATGCCCTGTCTCCCGACCTGCGCGAGAAACTCGGCGCGGCGATGCCCGGCCTGAAGGAGCGCGCCAAGACTTTGGTCGAGCTTCTCGACAGCGCCTATTACCTCACCGCCTCGCGCCCCCTCGGCCTCGACGAGAAGGCGAAGACGCTCCTGAGCGAGGAGGCTCGTCAGCGTCTCGCCGCGATCCTGCCGGCCCTCGCCGATCTGCCGGAATGGAATGCGGCCTCCACCGAGGGTGCGGTGCGCCGCTTCGCCGAGGAGAACGCGCTCAAGCTCGGCCTGATCGCCCAGCCCCTGCGGGCCGCGTTGACCGGCCGCGCGACGTCCCCGCCGGTCTTCGACGTCATGGCCGTGCTCGGTCGCGACGAGTGTCTCGGCCGCCTCGGAGATCAGGTCTCGGCGGGCTGATCGTCATCCTGCGGCGGGTGACAGATCGGCCCGGTTTTCGCTTGAGCCAGCCGGTGGCGAGGGGCATCGGTTGATGGCGGTCGGCCGATCCGCTAACGCGATAGATGTGTGAGCACTTGCAGCATAAATCTGCCGGTGCGCCCTGGGCCGAAGTGGCGATTTTCACCACGCGGGCCGGTGCTACCCTCTGCCAAGGTCTGCCTTCCGCCAAGAAAGGGTCCATGTCTCCATGAGCGCCTCCAGCACGATCTCCGTGGGCGACAACCAAGTCGATCTGCCGATCAAGACCGGCACGATCGGACCTGACGTCATCGACATCGGCAAGCTCCACGCCAAGACCGGCATGTTCACCTTCGATCCGGGCTTCACCTCTACCGCGTCCTGCGAATCGAAGATCACCTATATCGACGGCGACGCCGGCATCCTGCTCTATCGCGGCTACCCGATCGACCAGATCGCCGAGCAGGGCGACTTCCTCGAGACCTGCTACCTGATGCTGTTCGGCGAATTGCCGACCCCCGCCCAGAAGGCGGATTTCGACTACCGGGTCACGCGCCACACCATGGTGCACGACCAGATGAACCGCTTCTTCCAGGGGTTCCGCCGCGACGCCCACCCGATGGCGATCATGGTCGCCTGCGTCGGCGCGCTGTCGGCCTTCTATCACGACTCGACCGACATCTCGGACGACAAGCAGCGGATGATCGCCAGCTTGCGCATGATCGCCAAGATGCCGACGCTGGCCGCGATGGCCTACAAGTATTCCATCGGCCAGCCGTTCGTGTACCCTAAGAACGACCTCGACTACACATCGAACTTCCTGCGGATGTGCTTCGCGGTGCCGTGCGAGGAGTTCGTGGTCAACCCGATCTACGCGCGTGCGCTGGACCGGATCTTCATCCTGCATGCCGACCATGAACAGAACGCCTCGACCTCCACCGTGCGTCTCGCCGGCTCGTCGGGCGCCAACCCCTTCGCTTGCGTCGCCGCCGGCATCGCCTGTCTGTGGGGGCCCGCGCATGGCGGCGCCAACGAGGCGGCGCTGAAGATGCTGGAAGAGATCGGCACGCCGGAAAACGTGGCGAAATACGTCGCCAAGGCCAAGGACAAGAACGACCCGTTCCGTCTCATGGGCTTCGGCCACCGCGTCTATAAGAACTACGATCCGCGCGCCCGCATCATGCAGAAGACCACGCATGAGGTTCTCGCGCAGCTCGGCATCAAGGACGATCCGCTGCTCGAAGTCGCGGTACAGCTCGAGCAGATCGCCCTCAAGGACGAGTATTTCATCGAGAAGAAACTCTACCCGAACATCGATTTCTATTCGGGCATCACCCTCAAGGCGATGGGCTTCCCGACCTCGATGTTCACGGTGCTGTTCGCGCTCGCTCGCACCGTCGGCTGGATCGCCCAATGGGCCGAGATGATCGAGGATCCCTCGCAGAAGATCGGCCGCCCGCGCCAACTCTATATCGGGCCGGACAAGCGCGACTACGTGCCCATCGGCAATCGCGGCTGACGCCGTGAGCGACCCTCTCCCCTTGGCGGGAGAGGGTGCGACCCGTCGGGACAAGCGGCTGTCCGTCCGCCCCCTCCCCCCGGCAGGGAGATACGCACGCCAGATGCTTGAAACGTCGGCAGACGATCCGGGTCGTCGCTCCCAACAAAAAAGGCCGCCCTCTCGGGCGGCCTTTCTCGTCTCGGCGATGCCCCGGAGGGATCAGCGCGAATAGAATTCGATGACGAGGTTCGGTTCCATCTGGACCGGGTAGGGAACCTCGCTGAGGCTCGGCACGCGGGTGACGCGAGCCGTCATCTTGGCGTGATCCACCTCGATGTAGTCGGGCACGTCGCGCTCGGGCAGCTGCGAAGCGACGACGACGATCTCGAGCTGCTTCGAGGAATCCTTCACCTCGATCACGTCGCCCGGCTTCACGAGGAAGCTGGCGATGTTCACGCGGCGACCGTTCACCTTGACGTGGCCATGGTTCACGAACTGACGGGCAGCGAAGGGGGTCGGCACGAACTTGGCGCGATACACGACCGCGTCGAGGCGACGCTCCAGCAGGCCGACGAGGTTCTCGCTCGAATCGCCGCGGAGACGGATCGCCTCGGCGTAGTAACGGCGGAACTGCTTCTCGGTGATGTTGGCGTAGTAGCCCTTGAGCTTCTGCTTGGCGCGCAGCTGCGTGCCGAAGTCGGACATCTTGCCCTTGCGGCGCTGGCCATGCTGGCCGGGGCCGTATTCGCGGCGATTGACGGGGCTCTTCGGGCGGCCCCAGATGTTCTGGCCCATACGGCGATCGAGCTTGTGCTTCGCCTGAATACGTTTTGACATCGCGGTTCCTCTCAGCGAGTGAGATTGGTCGAGGAACGCGCCCTCCTCTTTCCGAACCGGCCGGGGGCCGAAGTGGAACGACAGAGCGGACATTGCCGCTCACGGGTGCGCTTGAAAAAGCTGCGGGGCCCCTCTCGGAGCCCCGTAACTGTCGCGGTGCATAGGCGAGAGATGCCCGCAGGTCAATGCCGAGACGGCAATGGATCTATTGCAGCACGAGCGGCATCGCCTCCACCGCGACGTCGCCGACGCCGCGCGCGTCGAGGGAGCGACGCAGGGACGGCGTCACACCGGCGCCGCTGGTGAAGGCGGTGAGGCCGGGGGGGACGTCGTCGAGCGGGTTGCGCCGGGAGGGTCCGAGAAGCTGCGTCACCCGTCGGGCGATGGCAGGCGCGGGGTCGATCCAGGTCACCTGCCACGGGGCGAGACGCTGAAAGCGGGGCAGCAGCAGCGGATAATGGGTGCAGGCGAGGCAGATCACGTCCGTGCGCCGCCCGTCATCGCTCTCGACGAAGCACGGCGCGATCTCGGCGGCGAGCGACGCGTCGTCGGCGGGATGGCCCGCGAGTTCGGCCTCGGCATATGCCGCGAGGTTCGGCGATCCGACGAGGGTGACCGAGCAGGCGCTCGCATAGGTCTCGATCAGGTCGTGGGTATACGGCCTGGCCACCGTACCCGGCGTCGCCAGCAGGGTGATCAGGCGCGAGCGCGTCGCCTCGCCCGCCGGCTTGATCGGCGGCACCACGCCGACGAAGGGCGTCGAGAAGCGGGCCCGGAGGGCGGGCAGAACCAGGGTCGACGCCGTGTTGCAGGCGATGACGACGAGGTCGGGAGCGTGGCGCGCGAGAAGCCGCTCCATCACCGACAGCACACGCCCGACGAGGATCGATTCCGACAGCCGGCCGTATGGAAAGGCGGCATCGTCGGCGGCGTAGACGTAGCGCGCGTCGGGCCGCGCGCGCCTCACCTGCTCCAGCACGGTGAGGCCGCCGAGCCCGGAATCGAAGACGAGGATCGTCGGCGTCGGCCGGATTTCGGCCGCCAGGGCCGCTGTCATCGCTCCTGCCATCAGATCGATCCGCATACGAGTCTGCCCGGACACTGTGTGGGGATGGACGAGTGTCGGGCAGGCACGGTTAAGGCCGTGTCACTGAGGCGTTAAAAAGGCCCGGCTTTTTCATGCCGCATCGCCGCGACGATGGGCGCGGGACGCTGCCCGTTGTCGAACCGTGAACGAGCCATATCTCCCGCCTTGTCGGATATGAGCGGAGTGATCGATATGGCAGCGACGGCGGCAATTCGCGGTACCGCGCACGATCGATCGGACCGGGCGGCGTTCCCGCCACCGAGCATCTCGGCGAGGCCGGTCGACCGGGCCGCCTGGATCGCGGCGTTCCGGGCTGTGCGGGACGAGACCGAGCGCCGAGCGGCGCCGCTCTCTCCCGAAGATCAGCAGATCCAGTCCATGGCCGATGCCAGCCCGACGAAATGGCACCGGGCCCATACGACGTGGTTCTTCGAGCAGTTTCTTCTGCGCGATCACCTGCAAGGCTTCCACGTCTACGACGAACGCCTGCACTACCTGTTCAATTCCTATTACGTCGCCGCCGGGCCGCGGCAGCCGCGGATCATGCGTGGCCTCATCACCCGGCCAACCGCCGAGGAGGTGGCCGGCTACCGCGCCCATGTGGATCGGGCCGTCGAGTCTCTGCTGACGGATGCATCCGAGGAGACCCTCGACGCGGTGCTGCCGATCCTCGAGATCGGGCTCTATCACGAGCAGCAGCATCAGGAATTGCTGATCACCGACATCCTCCACGCGTTCGCGCAGAACCCGCTCGGCCCGGTCTATGACGCGGCATGGCGCTTCCCCCGGCCACGGTCCGAGACCGGGCTCGCCGAGCTACCGGGTGGTGTGACGAAGATCGGGCATGAGGGCGACGGGTTCTCGTTCGACAACGAATCGCCGCGTCACCAGACGCTCATCCTGCCCTGCGCGATCGACAAGGGCCTTGTCACCAACGCGCAATGGCTCGCCTTCATCGAGGATGGCGGATACGCCCGCCCCGAACTCTGGCTCTCGGATGGCTGGCTCGCGGTGCAGGCGGAGGGCTGGGAAGCGCCTGGATACTGGCAGCGCAGCGATGCCGGCCAATGGTCCAGCATGACGCTCGCAGGGCAGATGGGCATCGACCCCTCGCTCCCCGTCACCCATGTGAGCTATTTCGAGGCGGATGCCTTCGCCCGCTGGTCCGGCCGCGACCTACCGACTGAGTTCGAGTGGGAGGCCGCCGCCCGTGACGGGCTCCTCGCCGATGCCTTCGGCCTCGTCTGGCAATGGACCCGCTCGGCTTACGTGTCCTATCCGGGCTACCGGCCGGTTCCCGGCGCGCTCGGGGAATATAACGGCAAGTTCATGTCGAACCAGTTCGTCCTGCGCGGGTCCTCCGTGGCGACCTCCGACGGCCATGCCCGCATCGGCTACCGCAACTTCTTCTATCCGCACCAGCGCTGGCAGTTCACGGGGCTTCGCCTGTCGAACTATCGCGACTGATCGTCGTTTCCATAGATCTCGCGTATCCGCGTTCCCCGGAGACTTGTCCGTGACCATCAATCCAGTCTTCACGGGCGCCACGCCCCTCAACCCCGTCGCACCGGAGCAGCAGTTCCGGGACGATGTGCTGGTCGGTCTCGCCGCAGCGCAGAAGTTCATTCCCGCGAAATACTTCTATGACGAGATCGGTTCGGACCTGTTCGAATCGATCACCGTCCAGCCGGAATATTACCCGACGCGAACGGAGATCGGCATTCTCGACGCGTCGGGGCCGGACATCGCGGCCCTGCTTCCCGCACGCGCCAATCTCGTGGAGTTCGGCAGCGGTTCGACCGTGAAGGTGCGGCGGCTCCTCACCCATTTGAGCGATCTCGCCGCCTATGTCCCGGTCGATGTCTCGGAGAGCTTTCTGCGCAGCGAGGCCGAAACGCTCTCGGGCGATTTCCCGCACCTGTCGATCCTGCCCGTCGCCGCCGATTTCACGCGGCCCTTCACCTTGCCGGAGGGGTTGTCCGACGGCGCGGTGGCGGGCTTCTTCCCGGGCTCGACCATCGGCAATTTCGAGCCGCCCCAGGCCGTCCACCTGCTCGCTCATTTCGGGCGGGTGCTCGGGCGCGATGCGACCCTGATCGTCGGCGTCGACCTGGTGAAGGACAAGGCCGTCCTGGATGCGGCCTATGACGACGCGGCCGGGGTGACGGCGGGGTTCAACCTCAACCTGCTCGCTCGGATCAACCGCGAGCTCGGAGCCGATTTCGACACGTCGGCCTTCGCTCACCGCGCCTTCTTCGCGACCGACGCCTCGCGGATCGAGATGCACCTCGTCAGCCTGCGGGCTCAGGACGTGGTGGTGGCGGGCCGCCGCTTCAGCTTCGCCGAGGGAGAGACGATCCACACCGAGAACAGCTACAAATACACGATCGAGCGGTTCCGCGACCTCGCCGACCAGGCCGGATGGAATGCCGCGAAGACCTGGACCGATGCCGAGCAACTCTTCTCGGTCCATGCCCTCACCCGTCGGTGAGGATCAGGCCTTCTTCTCCAGCATCTGCTTGACCTGCATCAGCTGGTCCCAGACCGTGCCGGGGGTCGTGCCGAGGACGTCGAAACCGGCGCTCACGCCCCAGTAGATCCCGTAGCAGATGATCGGAACGAGGATCCAGCCGAGGATTTCCTCGCCACGGCGTCGCTGCGCGCGCCGGCGCCTGCGCTCCTCGCGCCGTGTGAGTTTCTGCGGGCGAGCCGGCGCGTGAGGCGCTTGGCTGGAGAGCGGCGTCAGGGGGCCCTCTTGCAGTTCGCTCATGGATACTCCGCCGTTTTCGCGAGTGGCTTCAACGATCCCAAACCCGACATCCTCTGCCACGGCCTTGGCCGGCAATGGACAACGGAGCGTTGACGTCGCTCGGCGAGCCCCCTCGCAGGTTTCACGATCGAATGGTGTCGATGCGCTTCTTCAAGGGCGGTAGCTAGCGGTCGATCCGCAGCATGTCGACCGTCGAGCCGTTCTTTTCGACGTCGAACGCAAGCGGGGCATGGCTCTCTCGGGTGAGAAAGCCATGCCCCGCTCTGCGCGATGCCGACACGATCAGGCCCGGACGAGAGGCACCTTCGGCACGGTGCGGACCCCGCCCGAACCGCCCGACCCGCCCTTGTCGTCCTTTTTCGTCGTGTCGTCCTTCTTGCGCGGAGCCGCCTTGGCCCGGCTGCGCTTGCGCTTGCTGCCGCCCGCGTTGGTCACATCCTTCTCCGGCTTCGGCGTCACCGGACCGGCCGGAAACTCGAAAGCGAGCGCGTCCTTCTGCGCGATCGTCTCGCCGTCCTCGGCTTTCCTCAGGACCACGCGCACGGCGCCACCATCCTTGAGGCGCCCGAACAGCACCTCGTCGGCGAGCGGTGTCTTGATCGTGGACTGGATCAGGCGCGCCATCGGCCGCGCACCCATCGCTTCGTCGTAGCCGTTCTCGGTCAGCCACTCGCGTGCCTCGTCCGAGAGCTCGATCGTGACGTTGCGATCGGCCAGCTGCGCCTCGAGCTGGAGCACGAACTTGTCGACCACCTTGGCGACCACGTCCTTCGGCAAATGTCCGAAGGAGATGATCGAGTCGAGGCGGTTGCGGAATTCGGGGGCGAACAGCTTGTTGATCGCCTCCACGTCGTCTCCCGTGCGCTTGGACTGGGTGAAGCCGTAGGCGGATTTCGCCATGTCCGAGGCGCCCGCGTTCGTCGTCATGATGATGATGACGTTGCGGAAATCGACCTGCTTGCCGTTGTGATCGGTGAGTTTGCCGTGGTCCATCACCTGCAGCAGGATGTTGAACAGGTCGGGATGGGCCTTCTCGATCTCGTCCAGCAGCAGCACGCAATGCGGATGCTGGTCGATCCCGTCGGTGAGCAGCCCGCCCTGGTCGAAGCCGACATAGCCGGGCGGCGCGCCGATGAGGCGGCTCACCGTATGCCGCTCCATGTATTCCGACATGTCGAAGCGGATCATCTCGATGCCGAGCGACGATGCCAGCTGCTTGGCCGCCTCCGTCTTGCCGACGCCGGTCGGCCCGGCGAACAGGTAGGAGCCGATCGGCTTGTCGGGATCGCGCAGGCCCGCACGGGCGAGCTTGATCGCCGAGGTCAGCGCCTCGATGGCATTCGACTGGCCGTAGACCACGCGCTTCAGATTCTCGGTGAGGTTCTTGAGAACCACCGCATCGTCCTTCGACACGGTCTTGGCCGGGATGCGGGCCATCGTGGCGATGGTCGCCTCGATCTCCTTCACGCCGATCGTCCGCTTGCGGCGGGCCTCCGGCACCAGCATCTGCGACGCGCCGGTCTCGTCGATCACGTCGATCGCCTTGTCCGGCAGCTTGCGGTCGTTGATGTAGCGCGCCGACAGTTCGACCGCGGCCTTCACGGCTTCGGTGGTGTATTTGAGCTTGTGGAATTCCTCGAAATACGGCTTCAGCCCCTTCACGATCTCGATCGCATCCGGGATCGACGGCTCGTTGATGTCGATCTTCTGGAAGCGACGCACCAGGGCGCGGTCCTTCTCGAAGTACTGGCGGTACTCCTTGTAGGTGGTCGAGCCGATGCAGCGCAGGGAGCCGTTGGCGAGAGCCGGCTTGAGCAGGTTCGAGGCGTCCATCGCCCCGCCCGAGGTGGCGCCGGCGCCGATCACCGTATGGATCTCGTCGATGAAGAGCACCGCGTTCGGGTGCGCCTCGATCTCCTTCATCACCTGCTTGAGGCGCTCCTCGAAATCGCCGCGATAGCGCGTCCCGGCGAGCAACGTGCCCATGTCGAGGGAGAACACGGTCGCGTCGATGAGGACCTCGGGCACCTCCTTGTTGATGATCTTGCGCGCGAGGCCTTCCGCGATCGCGGTCTTGCCCACTCCGGGGTCGCCCACGAGGAGCGGGTTGTTCTTCTGCCGGCGGCACAGGATCTGGATCGTGCGCTGGACCTCGCTTTCGCGGCCGATGAGCGGATCGATCCGGCCGTCGCGCGCCTTCTTATTGAGGTTGACGCAATAGGCCTCTAAGGCGTCGCCCTTCTTCTTGGTGCGGTTCTCGCCCTCCTCGCCGCTCGGGCGCTCGGACGAGGCTTCTTCTTCCGCACCGCGCACGGGCTTCGGCTCGGACGCGCCGGGCCGCTTGGCGATGCCGTGGCTGATGTAGTTGACCGCGTCGTAGCGGGTCATGTCCTGCTCCTGCAGGAAGTAGGCGGCGTGGCTCTCGCGCTCGGCGAAGATCGCCACCAGCACGTTGGCCCCCGTCACCTCCTCCCGCCCGGAGGACTGGACATGAATGACCGCCCGCTGGATCACGCGCTGAAAGCCCGCCGTCGGTTTGGCATCCTGGCGTCCGTCGCCGATCAGGTTGGCGAGTTCCGTATCCACGTATTCGACGAGGCTGCGCTTGAGCGTATCGACCTCGACGTTGCAGGCGCGCATCACGGCCGCCGCATCCTGATCGTCCACCAGGGCGAGGAGCAGGTGCTCCAGCGTCGCATATTCATGACGGCGCTCGCCGGCGAGCGCCAGGGCGCGGTGGAGAGCTTGTTCTAGGCTGCGAGAGAAGCTGGGCAAAAGCGGGTCCTCGTTTGGAGTGCCTATTTTTTTTCCATGACGCACTGGAGAGGATGTTGGTGTTTGCGCGCGAAGTCCATGACCTGCGTCACCTTGGTCTCCGCCACCTCGTACGTGAAGATCCCGCACTCGCCGACACCGTTCTGATGCACGTGCATCATGATCTGGTAGGCGTCGGCCTGCGACTTGTTGAAGAACTTTTCGACGACGTGCACGACGAACTCCATCGGCGTGTAATCGTCATTGAGGAGGAGCACGCGGTACAGGCTCGGCCGTTTGGTCTTAGGCTTGGTCCGCGTGATGATCGCGGTCCCGGAGCGACCGTCGTCGCTGCCGCCGGGGCCGATCGGACCGGCAGCCAGCGGCGCGATCATGCCCGCGTAAATCCGGTCGCCGAGCCCCTCGGGCGGCGCGACGAAACCCTCAACGGTCACGGGCGACGCGGGAGACCGCATCAGGTCGTCGAACATCGGAATGGCATCGACCCCATACATGACGGCGGAGTCCGGACGCGGAGGAAAGGAACCGACCGGCTTCCCGACGGCGCGCCGGCGCGGCGCACCTGCTTCCTCATCAATCTATAGGCCGTTTCCGGACTTCGCCAGTCGCCTGCGCGCACTTGTCCGGTCGTGAGAAGCCCTGGCCGGCATCGGAGCGGCACGCTGCATCCCGCGACGGCGGCGGTGGGTGCCGTGGCGCACGCGAAAAGGGCGATCGAGCCTCGCTCGATCGCCCTTCAAATCTGGTCAGTGGAGACTTGGCCTCCAGATCGCGCCGGCTCCTATGCCGGCCCGGCCCTCAGCCGACGGTGGGGAACTTCGCTTTGGTCATCTCTTCGAGCGGCTTGGCCATCTCCTTGGCGAGCTCGCTGTAGAGCGTGCCGACGAGCTTGGCCTGGGCGACCAGACGCTCGTAGGAGGCCTTCATGAACTCGGCCTGGATTTCCATGGCGTTCTGCGGGGTCTTCGCCTCGGCCAGCTTCTTCATGGTCGCGGTGCCATGCTCGAAGGACTGCTTGGCGAAATCCGCCATCTCGGTTCCGGCGGTCTGGTTCGTCTTGGCGACGAGCGACACGCTCTTCATCATCGAGTCGATGCCGGCTTTGTCGAAACCGGGGATCTTGTCGAAAGGCTGGATGCTCATGGGATGCGAGATACCCTTGCGGGTATTCCTCTGGGGCCGGATTTCGTGAAGGCCGCCCCCCCGACCCGCGGGCTCGACCAATGCCACTCTTATGTGCGATGCAACATGGAAGGTCAAGCTCATGTTGCATCGCAGCATGGACGGTCAAATTGATGCCGAGGCATTAACCGGGCCGTAACCGCGTCGACCTAGCCTGATTGACAGATGTTGCGAGGTCACGGCGGCGCGTTCGCCTCCTCGCAGTGATGATGCAGTGCAAGCCGGCCCATGGTCGGTCGTCGAGGGCAATCAGTCGTGATGCGTAGCGTTCCGAGTCGCTTCCGGACGACCCATGGGCTGCCGGCCCTGCTTGCTGCGGCGGCCGTCCTCTCGGCGATCGCGTCCCCGGCCGATGCGCGGCGGGGACACCATCATCGCAGCAGCGGCGGCGGCTACAACCCGCCCTACGCGGCCATGGTGATCGACGTGAAGACCGGACGCACCCTGCACGCGGTCAATGAGGATTCCCTGCGCCATCCCGCCTCGATTACGAAGGTGATGACGCTCTACATGCTGTTCGAGCAGCTCGAGCGCGGTCGCTTCAGCCTCGATTCGCCGCTGACCATCTCCGCCTTCGCCGCGGCCCAGGCCCCGTCGAAGCTCGGTCTCCGCCCCGGCTCGACCATCGAGGTCGAGGACGCGATCAAGGCGATCGTGACGAAATCCGCCAACGACGTCGCCTGTGCCATCGGCGAGAACATCGCCGGTTCGGAGCCGAAATTCGCCGAGATGATGACCCGCAAGGCGCAGGCGCTCGGAATGACGCGGACGCATTACGCCAACGCATCGGGCCTGCCCGACGCGGACCAGATCACCACCGCCCGAGACCTGACGATCCTCGCCCGGGCGATCCAGGACCGTTTCCCGCGCTACTACAAGTATTTCCAGACCCGCTCCTTCGCCTTCCGCGGCCGGGTCATCGGCAACCACAACCGCCTCCTCGGCAATGTCGAGGGCGTCGACGGGATCAAGACCGGCTACACCCGCGATTCGGGCTTCAACCTGATGACCGCCGCCAAGTCTGACGATCGCCAGATCGTGGCGATCGTGCTCGGCGGAAAGTCGGGCGCCAGCCGCGACCGCATCATGGCCGACCTCGTCCGGTCGAGCCTGCCGCGCGCCTATGCCGGCAACCGCCAGTCGCCGGCGGTGACGGAAGTCGCCGAGCGCGGCCGTCCGGCCGTCGTCGCCGATGCCGTCTCGCGGACGCGCACTCAGGTCGCCTCCGCCGACGAGGAGGATGTCGAGGTGGAGACCACCGCCTCGACCCAGCCCCTCGACATCTCTCCGCGCCAGACCACGACTCCGGGCAGTGCCGGCGCCAAATGGCGGACCGGCGCTCTGCCGGCCTCGGCCCAGGCCTATGCCGCCAGCGGCGCACCGGCCGCCTTCCCCGGCGCCAAGATGTCCGCCAGCGGCAAGTCCGATGCGCGCCTCGCCTCCGTCGACGGTGCCCGCACCGAACCGGCCGCCAAGGCCTCGCCCGCGAGCCGCGTGACGCCCACCGCCTGGGTGATCCAGCTCGGCGCCATGGATGACGAGGACAAGGCGAAATCGATGCTGTCCGATGCGCGCAGCCGCGGCGGAAGCGCTCTGTCGAAAGCCTCGCCCTATACCGTCAAGGTCGAGCATGGCGGCGCCACGCTCTATCGCGCCAGATTCTCCGGCTTCGCCGAGCAGGAAGCGGCCCAGGACGCCTGCTCCACGCTGAAGCGCAGCGGCTTCAACTGCTTCGCAACGCGAAGCTGAGCCATCGACCAACCCCGCTTTCGGGGTCGATGGGACGATCCTGACATCGACGATGGCGCCGTTCGCGCCCTCGCACCACCGTGTCGGCCGTCCGCCGGCAGGGTTCGAACGAGTATTTTTCTGGCAACGCGCGTGGAGTATCAGCGATGTCGGTTCACAAGCCTGTCTCGGGCCGCGTTGATGCGCGAAGCCCCCTCGACCGTTCCACCCTGGTCGGGATGCCACCGTTTCATCAGCGTGCGATGAGCCGTGCGGATCTGCTGCAGGGTCGCCCCGCTCTGAAGCCCCAGGATCTGGTGGGCCTCCTCCTGCGTCATCGACCCTGGATCCGGCGGGCGGCGCGCCCGCGCGTCGGCATCGCTCTCAGCGTCTACACGCCCGGCGGCCGAGCGGCCGTCGAGATACGCCTCTAGCCGGCGCGCGGCGATGCGGTCGACCTTGCGGCAGACCGCGAGGATCTGGATCAGCGCCGCTTGCGGCAGCTCCGACAGGCGCCGTCCGGCATAGGGGCCGATCTGCACGATGCCGTCGGCGGTACGGCCGTCGGGGAGAACCTCGAACACGAGGATGGCGGGCCGCGAGGCCGGGCCTGGCCGCAACAGGCCGCGGGCACGGGCGACGAGACTGTCCACACCGTCGAGGAACCAGAAGGCGACGCCTCCGAACAGGATCGCGAGCTCGATCCGTCCACGGACGGCCGCGATGGCGGCCAGGGCGATCAGGACATAGCCACCGCCCCGTCTCATCACGCGAGGCGAGATCGACCGCCGCAGACGCCGGACGAGATGGGGCTTGGCGTCCTTGGCGAACCACCACAGGACGAAGAGGGCCACGAGGGCGGCGAGGACCGTCATCGGCGCATGTCGTGATCGAGCGTGACCCGCCCGCCGACCCGAACCTTGACGTCGCCGATCCAGTGGAACCCGTCCTCGGACCGCCCAAGATCGGGCTTGGCGCCCGGACACGCCTTGCTCGCCGGCAGGCGCACGCCCTCGGGCGCGTCTTCCGGGCAAAGGCGGCGCGTCGTGTCGGCCGCCCGTACCGGCAGCGTGCCGAGGACCATGACGGCGAGGACGAGGGATCGGGACAGGCGCGGCATCGTCGTCTTTCCGTTGTCTCGCTGTTTTCTTGCTTATTCGTCGTCGTGCGTCGCCCCCTACTGCACCGGGGGGAGCCGATGCGAAAGCCCGCATATCGACAGCGCTATTGCCGCGTCTCCGCCACGTCCGCCGTGGTGACCCTGACCTTGCGGATGCGTCCATCCCGCTCGACCGAAAGATCGATGGTCTTGCCGATGCCGGCGGTTTCCATCGCGGCGGTGAGGTCGGCGAGCCGGTGCACCGGTTCCCCGCCCGCACCGACGATGACATCGCCGATCGTTCCGGACTGAACATCGACGCCGCGCAGGCCGGCCTCGGCGGCGGGCGATCCACGCAGGACGCGCAGGACCACGACGCCGTCGATGCCAAGACGCGCGGCGGTGGCCTCCTGCCCGGCGATGATGCCGATGCCGGGATTGCGGGTGCGCCCGTTGCGGATGAGCTCGGGCACGACCCGGTTCACGACATCGGCCGGAATGGCGAAGCCGATGCCGGCGCTGGCCCCCGAGGGCGAATAGATCGCGGTGTTCACGCCGATGAGCCGGCCGGCGGAATCGAGCAGCGGTCCGCCGGAATTGCCGGGGTTGATCGCGGCATCGGTCTGGATGACGCCCGAGAGTTCCCTCCCCTCCCCCGTGGGCAGGCGGCGGCGGAGCGCGCTGACGACGCCGGTGGTCAAGGTATGGTCGAGGCCGAACGGGTTGCCGATGGCGAAGGCCGATTGACCGACCTTCAGATCCGCCGAAGTGCCGATGGCCAGCGGCGGCGGAACCGTCCCCGTACCGCCGAGACGGAGGACGGCGAGGTCGTAGCTCGGCGCGGTCCCGACGATCGTCGCCGGTCGGACCTCGCCGGAGGAGAGGCGGACCGAGACCGAGCCGCCGCGCTGGGCCGCCGCCGAGACGACATGGTTGTTGGTCACCACATGCCCGGCGCCGTCCCAGACGAAGCCGGTGCCGGTCTGCGCTCCGCTGCCGCCCTCGTTCTCTTCGGAATCCGGGCTCATCAGGGCGCGTCCCTGGGCTGCGGCCTGTGCGAACACATGGACGACGGACGGGCTCGCGCGCTCGAACAGGGCGGCGGTGGAGGTCTCGGCCGGGGCCAGGTCACCCCGCGCCGTGATCGCCCTCGGGGTCTCCACCGAGAACAGCAGGGCGGTGACGTAGGGCTGCCCGACATAGAGCGCCATGAGCACGAGGGCCACCGTGATCGCCAAACGAGCGAAGCGATCCGGCATGTCACATCCCCTTCAAAGCTTTGGATAATCGCAGGCTTGCGTCCGTCGCATTAACTGGTCGGTCACGCATCTCCGTTCAACTGGTTTCACAGGCGGCACGATCCGGGTGCGCCGGCACACCGTTTCGCCTCGAGGTTCGAGCTAGAGACTAGAACAGCACTGGCAATTATCACTCTTCATCCGAAAAAGAGGGCTTCCCAGGGCAGCCGCCGTAAGCTTTGTGTCCAAAACATGATGCTTAGGGCGAGGGATAAAGGATCGGGACGGCCATACTCTTCATGGACGCGCCCAAATTGATCGCAAAGCTGCCCTAGAGATGCTTCCATTCTCACGGAAACACGTCCCGCGCTGGTTGGACCGAATGCTCGGTCAGCCGCACAGACCCGCGGGGAGCGACCCTCTCAGGTTCAAGGAAAAGACCGACATGGAAACCGAAGCTCTCGAACGTCCCGCCGATCTGACGATCTGGCGGACCACTCCGATCCCGTCCCCGCTGGCACAGCCCGCGCGCTACGACACCCTACGCGAGGCGATCGAAGCCGCGGCCGGCGCCCTGACCGATCCGGCCAAGCAGCCCTGGATCATCACCGAGGAAGGCGAAATCCTGTCCCCGAACTGGATCCGCACCTACCTCAACTGAGCTCCGCTCAGCCCGGACCATTGTGATCCCGGTCGTCTCGGCAATAGCCCGACCGACCTAGCCGCCGGCGCGGACCCGACCCGCGCCGCGCAGCCTCGACGACGACGATCTGCGCCGGAACAGATGTTTCCTGCGGCGTCGCTCATTCGG
Source organism: Methylobacterium sp. 77 (assembly GCF_000372825.1). NCBI lineage: Bacteria > Pseudomonadati > Pseudomonadota > Alphaproteobacteria > Hyphomicrobiales > Methylobacteriaceae > Methylobacterium > Methylobacterium sp. 77. The sequence goes on from NZ_KB910516.1 coordinate 2,547,641, forward strand.
CGAACCGCGCGTCGATGAACCGTGATCGCCGCACTCGGCGCCGGCCGACGCCTCGCACAACCCGAGATCAGGCCTGCCGGTCGACCACGACCCCCTGCCCGTCCGGGAGCACCGCCTTCTGCGTCTCCGCGGTCTGCTGCAGCAACTGCGCGATGGCCTGATCGCCATCGGCCTGTTTGCGGATGAAGATCCCCTGCATGGTCTGACGCGTCGCCGCATTCTGGCTCGATACGATCGACTGCGCGAGGCCGGCGATGGAATCGCTCATGGGTTCGGTCTCCCGATATCCGGTTTTTTCCAGCTCTCGTCAGCGGTAAAGGCTCGGCCTTGCCGAACCTTGAACGAAGCCGACAGTTTTTATGAGAAATCGGCGCGCTCGACCGGGCCTTGCCCTCGCCCCTGCACATACAGCTCCGGTCGGTTCACGAGGCTGACGAGCACATAGGAAATGATCATCAGCAGGTACCACGAGCCGAGCTTCTGCCACGACACCATCGACCAGCCCGATGCCTGGTTGGGATAGAGCCAGACGCGCGTGAACGTGCCGATATTCTCCGCGAACCAGATGAACAGCGCGACCAGGAGAAAGCCGAGCAGAAGCGGCATCCGGCGATGGACATGCCAGACCTTGAAATGCACCCAGGTCCGCCCGAACAGCAGAGCCGTCGCCGCGAACAGCCCGAGGCGAATGTCGACGATGTAATGATGGGCGAAGAAGTTCAGGTAGATCGCCGCCGCCAGCGGCACGGTGGCGCCGAAGCCCGGATGGTTCGTGAAGCGGAACTCGAACAGGCGCCAGACCCGCGCGATGTAGGAGCCGATGCTCGCATACATGAAGCCGGTGAAGAGCGGCACGCCGGCGATGCGGAGCAGGCTCGCCTCCGGGTAGATCCATGATCCGACACCGGTCTTGAACACCTCCATCGCCGTGCCGACGACGTGGAAGAGCGCGATGACCTTCGCTTCCTCGAAGGTCTCCATCCGCAAGGCGAGAAGCCCCAGCTGGATCATGACGGCCGACAGGGTGAGGACGTCGTATCGGCTCAGCGTGGCTTGGGCGGGATAGAACAGGTAGCTGCCGATCAGCAGGGCGCAGAGCAATCCGCCGAACAGGCAGGCCCATCCCTGCTTGATGCCGAAGCGCAGGAACTCGTAGGCTCCGACCACCATCGACCCGCGTGCCAGTGCCCAGGCGCCGACCCGCGCCTCGATGGCGATGAAGCGGGCGATGGGCGGCCAGAGGCGGGCCGCGCTGTCGGTCGAATTCTCTGTCACGATGGCTGTCCCGAAGCTGGTGCGGCCTCCCTTTACCCGAATGGAGGCGAGGCCCACATCGAAGCTCGGCCTTACCGATCGCGCGAGGGACAGACCGTTTGACGAACCACGCATTGCCCGAAGAGACCGATCCCGAGACGCGGCGCGTGCGGCGGGACCTCGCCCGGCTTCAGGTTCTCCTCGAGCGCCGCCGCGTCCGCGCCGTCGCCATGCGCGGTGTCCGTGGGGCGCTCGGTGGTGGCGCCAGTTTCGCCGCGCTGGTGAAGCTGAAGCTCGCCGGCTCCCTCGTGCTCAAGGGCGGGCTCGCCCTGCTCGTCGGGCTCTGTTTCGCCTGGCCCGTCGTGGTCGGTCTCTTCCTCGCGCTCGTTCTCCTCGTCCTCGCCGTCGTGGGCGCCATGGAGGGCGAGGCGCCGAGTTGCCCGGACTCGTGCTGGAGTGCCTCGACGCGACGCGACAGGCTGCGCGAGCTGATCGCCGAGCGCCTCGGATGGCTCGAAAGCCGCACCGGCGCGGCACCGCGCTATCGGCGGCCGTGACCGGATTTTCCGCTCGGTGAACCGGGAGCGTCCGGTCCGGTGGCGTCACTGTTTCTCAAAATGGATTTGAGAGGGATAGCCCGAGGCCGGTGCTTCATTATAATGCGCCGCGAAACGCCGCCGCACGAGTCCGATCACATGACGTCCCGTATCCCCGATTTCGCGACCGTCCCCTACGCGGCAGATGCCTTCGCGGCGCCGGTTCCGCCGATCGGTGAACCCTGGATGACCCCGGAAGGCATTCCGGTGAAGGGCGTCTACGGTCCCGAGGATCGCGAGGGGATCGAGTTTCTGAACACCTATCCGGGCGTGGCGCCGTTTTTGCGCGGCCCCTACCCGACCATGTACGTGACCCAGCCCTGGACCATCCGGCAATATGCCGGCTTCTCCACCGCCGAGGATTCGAACGCCTTCTACCGGCGCAACCTCGCCGCGGGCCAGAAAGGCCTGTCGGTCGCCTTCGATCTCGCGACCCATCGCGGCTACGATTCGGATCACCCGCGCGTCTCGGGCGATGTCGGCATGGCGGGCGTCGCGATCGATTCGATCTACGACATGCGCACGCTGTTCTCCGGCATCCCGCTCGACGAGATGACCGTGTCGATGACGATGAACGGCGCGGTGCTGCCGATCCTCGCGCTCTACATCGTGGCGGCCGAGGAGCAGGGCGTGCCGCCGGAGAAGCTCGCCGGCACGATCCAGAACGACATCCTGAAGGAGTTCATGGTCCGCAACACCTACATCTACCCGCCGGCGGGTTCGATGCGGATCATCGGCGACATCTTCGCCTACACCTCTCAGCACATGCCGAAATTCAACTCGATCTCGATCTCCGGCTATCACATGCAGGAGGCCGGAGCGACGAATGACCTCGAACTCGCCTACACGCTGGCCGACGGCGTCGAGTACATCAAGGCGGGCTTGGCTGCCGGGCTGACCATCGACAAGTTCGCCCCGCGCCTGTCGTTCTTCTGGGCGATCTCGACGAACTTCTTCATGGAGATCGCCAAGATGCGGGCGGCGCGCCTGATCTGGGCCAAGCTCGTGAAGGAGTTCGAGCCGAAGACCGACAAGTCCCTGCCCCTGCGCACGCACAGCCAGACCTCGGGCTGGTCGCTCACCGCGCAGGATGTGTTCAACAACGTGACCCGCACCTGCATCGAGGCGATGGCCGCGACGCAAGGCGGCACGCAATCGCTCCACACCAACGCCCTCGACGAGGCGCTGGCGCTGCCCACTGACTTCTCGGCCCGCATCGCCCGCAACACCCAGCTCTTCCTGCAGCAGGAGAGCGGCACGACGCGCATCGTCGATCCGTGGGGCGGCTCCTACTATGTCGAGAAGCTCACCCAGGACATCGTCACCCGCGCCTGGGAGCACCTGCGCGAGGTCGAGGAACTCGGCGGCATGGCCAAGGCCATCGAGGCCGGCATCCCCAAGCTGCGCATCGAGGAGGCCGCGGCCCGCGCCCAGGCCCGCATCGATTCCGGCCGCCAGACCATCGTCGGCGTCAACAAGTTCAAGCCCGAGGACGACCGCGCCATCGAGTTGATGCGCGTCGACAACGGCAATGTCCGCATGCTCCAGATCGACAAGCTGAAGCGGCTTCGCGCGGAGCGCAACCAGGCCGATGTCGATGCCGCCCTGGCCGCGCTCACGGCAGCGGCTCAGGGAGAGGGCAACCTCCTGGCGCTGGGCGTCGAGGCGGCGCGGGCGAAGGCCACGGTCGGAGAGATTTCCGACGCCCTGGAGAAGGCCTGGGGCCGACATCGTGCCGAGATCCGCTCGATCTCGGGCGTCTACAAGCGGGAGGTGGGTAGCATGTCGCCGGTGGTCGAGACGGTTCGTCATCTCGTGGAGACCTTCGAGGAGAATGACGGGCGCCGCCCGCGCATCCTCGTCGCAAAGATGGGTCAGGACGGGCACGACCGTGGCCAGAAGGTGATCGCCTCGGCCTTCGCCGATCTCGGTTTCGACGTGGATATCGGGCCACTCTTCGCCACCCCCGCCGAGGCGGCGCGTCAGGCTGTGGAGAACGACGTCCATATCGTCGGCGTGTCGTCGCTGGCCGCTGGCCACCTGACGCTGGTGCCCGAATTGAAGGCGGCCCTGACCGAGCAGGGCCGGGGCGACGTGATGATCGTCATCGGCGGCGTGATTCCTCCGGGCGACTACCCGGCGCTTTATGCCGCTGGTGCCTCGGCGATTTTCCCGCCCGGCACGGTCATTGCTGAGGCTGCCGTGAAGCTGATCGAGGAGTTGAACGGACGGCTGGGATACGGCGCGCGCGAGGCTGCCGAGTAGGCGGAGTCATCGCTCCGAGGGGTCCGAGAGCGACGCTCCCGAGCTCCTGCCGGCCGCGCAACTCCTGCCGTATCGCTGCGTTCGCAACTTCGATTTCGGACTTGGTTGGTTCGAGCGCGCGGAAATCGTATGTCATGGGCGCTGCGCCGCACCATAGATTGTGAGTAGACGTTGATGGCCTCAGGATTCTCTCGACTCATCCATCCGGTCATCCTCTGCGGTGGGTCAGGCACGCGATTGTGGCCCGCCTCGCGCGAGAGCATGCCGAAACAGTTCACGCAGCTGGTGAATCCCGACAGTTCGACCTTCCAGGACACCGCCCGGCGGGTCGCGGATGGATCGGCGTTCTCGCGGCCGACCGTCATCACCAGCAGCGATGCCCGCTTCATCGTGGCCGAGCAGCTGCTCCAGGCCGAGATCGAGGCCGATATCGTGCTCGAGCCCGAACGGCGCGATTCCGCCGCCGCGGTGGCCGTTGCGGCGCTGCATGCCGCCCGCCGCGACCCGGAGGCCGTGGTTCTGATCCTGGCCGCCGACCACGTGATCGGCGACACCGACGCCTTCGTGGCCGCGGCCCGTGCGGCGGCGCGCGGCGCCGAGGCCGGTCGCATCATGACCCTCGGCATCGAGCCGGGCACGCCTTCCACCGCCTACGGCTACATCCGCAAGGGCGCCCCGATCGACGGTGTCGACGGCGCCTATGAGGTCGGCCGTTTCGTCGAGAAGCCCAACCGGCAGGGAGCGGAGAGTCTGATCGAGGACGGCGCCCTGTGGAACAGCGGCTACTTCCTGTTCCGCGCCGACGTGATGCTGGCCGAGCTCGAAACCTATGTCCCCGAGATCCTGGCCGCGACCCGCGCCGCTCTCGACGGCGCGGCGACCGATCTCGACTTCCTTCGCCTCGACGCCGCCGCCTTCGCGACCGCGCCCAAGATCTCCATCGACTACGCGGTGATGGAGCGGACCGACCGCGCCGGCGTGCTGCCGGTCTCGTTCTCATGGTCCGATGTCGGAACCTGGGATGCGGTCTGGGACGTGCTTCCGCGCGACGCACAGGGCAACGCCGTGCGCGGCCGGGTCGAGTTGGTGGAGACGCGCGGCAGCCTCGTCCATAGCGAGGGCGAGCACCTCACCGCCGTGGTGGGCCTGGACGACATCGTCGTGGTCTCGACCCCGGACGCCGTCCTCGTCACCTCGAAGGCCAAGGCCGGACTGGTCAAGGAGCTCGTGACCCAGCTTCGCGAGAAGGCCCATCCGGAAGCGGATGCGCATCGGCGGATGTTCCGCCCCTGGGGCTGGTATCAGCGGATCGACATCGGCGAGCGCTTCCAGGTGAAGCGCATCATGGTGACGCCGGGCGGCCGGCTCTCGCTGCAGAAGCATTTCCACCGCGCCGAACATTGGGTCGTGGTGCGCGGCACGGCTGAGGTGACGGTGGATGATCGCGTCGTCCTCGTCCACGAGAACGAGGCCGTTTATCTGCCGATCGGCTCGATGCACCGCCTCACCAACCCGGGCAAGATCGCCCTCGAACTGATCGAGGTTCAGGTCGGCTCCTATACCGGCGAGGACGACATCATCCGCGTCGAGGATATCTACGGCCGATAAAGCCCGATGGTCGGGGTCAGGCGGCTACGGGCCGCTCGACCCGACCGCGATAGGACAGGGCCTCGGCGAGATGGATGCGGCGCACCCGCTCCTCCCCGTCGAGATCCGCCAATGTCCGCGCCACTCGCAGGACGCGGTGGAAGCCTCGCGCCGACAGGCGCATCGTCTCGGCGGCATCCCGGATCAGCGCTGCGCCATCCGCGTCCGGCGCCGCCATCTCCTCGATCAACGGTGCCGGACAGGTCGCGTTGGTGACCACGCCGGAGAGGCCGTGCGCGGCGAACCGCTCGGTCTGCAGCGCCCGCGCTGCGGCGACCCGCGCCGCCGTCTCGGCCGAGCCTTCGGCGGGGGGCGGCAGGATCAGGTCCGCCGCCGTCACGGCGCCGACTTCGATTCGCAGGTCGATCCGATCGAGGAGCGGCCCGGAAATCCGCGCACCGTATTGCGCGACGCAGCGCTCGTTGGGACCGCGCCGGCAGGCATAGCCCGGCTCCAGGGCCTGGCCGCACCGACAGGGGTTCATGGCGGCGATGAGCTGGAACCGCGCCGGGTAGGTTACGCGGTGATTGGCGCGCGCGATCATGACCTCGCCGGTTTCCATGGGCTGGCGCAGGGAATCGAGCACCTGGGGCGTGAATTCCGGCAACTCGTCGAGGAAGAGCACGCCGCCATGCGCCAGGGAGGCCTCGCCGGGGCGGGCATTGATGCCGCCGCCGACGAGCGCCGCCATCGATGCCGAATGGTGCGGCTGGCGGAAGGGCCGCCGGTTCGAGAGAGCGCCGCCCTTGAGTTCGCCGGCCACCGACTGGATCATCGAGACTTCGAGCAGTTCGCGCGGTCCGAGCGGCGGCAGGATCGACGGAAGCCGAGCCGCCAGCATCGACTTGCCGGCACCGGGCGGCCCGTTCATCAGGAGATTGTGGCCTCCGGCGGCCGCGATCTCCAAGGCCCGCTTGGCCCCTTCCTGTCCCTTGATGTCGCGAAGGTCGGGCAGGCGCCCCGTGGGCGTGGCGACGGCCGGCTCCGGCCGGGCCATGACTTGCGTGCCCTTGAAATGGTTCGCGAGCTGGATCAGCGAGCGCGGGGCCAGCACGTCCATGTCGCCCCCAGCCCAGGCCGCTTCCGGCCCCGTGGCCGCCGGGCAGATCAGGCCGAGGCCCCGCGAATTCGCCGCCATGGCCGCCGGCAAGACGCCGTTCACCGCTGTGATCGTGCCGTCGAGGGCCAGCTCGCCGAGGACGCAATAGCCGGCGAGCGCGTCGGCCGGGATCGCGCCAATGGCGGCCATCACCGCCAATGCGATGGGAAGATCGTAATGCGAGCCTTCCTTCGGCAGGTCCGCCGGCGCCAGATTGACGGTGATGCGCTTTGCCGGAAGTGCCAGCCCCGATGCGATCAGGGCTGAGCGGACGCGCTCGCGGGATTCCGCAACGGCCTTGTCGGCGAGCCCCACCACCATGAAGACCACTGCGCCGGGGGCGATCTGAACCTGGACGTCGACGGCACGCGCCTCGATTCCCTCGAAGGCGACGGTAGCGACGCGGGTGACCATGGGTCCGGACCTCTCAGAACACGGCCAAGGTTAGGATGCGGCGACGCCAGTGACAACCAGAGCGTGCACGTTGAGGACGCGGCATGGAACCCGGGCGACGCTCCGCCGTTCGCCTGCCGTCGGATTTTCGACCCAGGAGTTCTTCATGTCGTTCAAGACTGCCGGCCTCGCGGCCATCGCCCTCGGTTTCGCCCTCACCGGCACCGCCTTCGCCGATCGGGCGCCGACCCCCGACGAACTCACCAAGATCGAGGCCACCCTGAAGAAGGAAGGCTTCACCAAGTGGGGCAAGATCGAGGTCGAGGAGCACGAGATCGACGTGGATAACGCCATCGACGCCAACGGCAAGCAGTTCGATCTGGAGCTCGATCCGAAGACCTACGCGATCACCAGCCGCGAAGCGGAATAAGCGCTTCGCTCATGCAGGCGCTTGCGTTCCAACAAGGCGCCGGCCATATAGCGCTCGGGAGGTTGGCGAGGGACGTTTCACTCGCCAACCGGGTCAGGTCCGGAAGGAAGCAGCCCTAACGAGACCGAGCGGGTCTTCGTCCAGCCTCCCACCTTCGTTTCCTTTGAGGTCCGCGTGGCGGCATTCCCCGACCCCGGGGCCGTTCCAACCACGCAAGGCGGCATGGACGCGACCTCCGGAACTCCGAGCGATTTTCCCGGTCTTCCAGGCCTTCCCGAGCCGGTCGCGGCTGCCACCCCGTATCGGGTGCTGGCCCGCAAGTATCGCCCCCAGAATTTCGATGATCTGATCGGCCAGGGCGCCATGGTGCGCACGCTGGCCAATGCGTTCGCTGCCAACCGCATCCCGCAGGCCTGGATGCTGACCGGCGTGCGCGGCGTCGGCAAGACGACCACCGCCCGCATCCTGGCACGCGGCCTGAACTACCAGCGCGAGGGGCAGCCGGATACCGGCCCCACCATCGCCATGCCGGAACTCGGGCGACACTGCCAGGCGATCATGGAATCCCGGCACATGGACGTGCTGGAGATGGACGCCGCCTCGCATACCGGCATCGACGACGTGCGCGGCATCATCGACGGCATCCGCTATTCGCCGGTCTCCGCCCGCTACAAGGTCTACATCGTCGACGAAGTGCACATGCTCTCGGAGAAGGCGTTCAACGCCTTCCTGAAGACGCTCGAAGAGCCGCCGCCGCACGCGAAATTCGTCTTCGCCACCACCGAGATCCGCAAGGTGCCGGTGACGATCCTGTCGCGCTGCCAGCGCTTCGACCTTCGCCGGGTCGAGGCCGATACCATGGTCGCGCATCTGGCGAAGATCTGCGCCGCCGAGACGGTCGAGGCCGAGCAGGAGGCGCTCGCGGCGATCACCCGCGCCGCCGAAGGCTCGGTGCGCGACGCGCTCTCGCTGCTCGACCAGGCCATCGCCCACGGCGCCGGTCTCGTCAGCGCGGCGAGCGTGCGCGACATGCTCGGCCTCGCCGACAGGGGCCGGATCGTCGACCTGTTCGAAGCCGTGATGCGCGGCGACGTGCCGACCGCCTTCGCCGAAATCCGCGGCCAGTACGAGGCCGGAGCCGATCCCGCCATCGTCCTGTCGGATCTGGCGAGCTTCACCCATCTCGTCACCCGGCTGAAGCTCGTGCCCGAGGCGGCCGCCGCCGACCCGACCCTGAGCGCCGACGAGCGCGGACGCGGCGGCGCATTCGCCGCCAAGCTCTCCATCCGCGTCCTGTCGCGCGCGTGGCAGATTTTGCTGAAGGCGATTCCCGAGGTCCAGACCGCCGCGAGACCGCTGGCCGCCGCCGAGATGGCACTGGTCCGCCTCGCTTACGCCGCCGACCTGCCGACGCCGGACGAGGCCCTGCGGCAGCTGAAGACGGAGTCGCTCGCCACGGCTCAGACCTCCCCGGCGGCGCCCGCATCCTCTTCCTTGCCCGCTTCGAGCGCGCTGGCTTCGCCGCCGCCGGTTGATCTGCCGCCGCCGCGGCCCGCGCTGACCCTGGCGGCCAGCGGCGGCGCACGGGCGAGCCTCGTCCCGGCACCCGCCCCGGATGCGCCTCCGCAACCGGCCGGCCCCCGCCTGACCCGGTTCGAGGATATCGTCGCGCTGGCCGACGAGCGCCGGGACATCGGCCTCAAGATGGCGCTGGAACGCGAAGCACATCTGGTGCGCTTTGAGGAGGGGCGGATCGAGTTCCGCCTCGCCGAAGGGGGCCGTCAGAGCCTGCCCAACGATCTCGCGCGCTCGCTCGACGCCTGGACCGGCCGACGTTGGATCGTCGCCCTGTCGAAGGAGGAGGGCGAACCCACCCTCGCCTACAAGGCGCGCCTCGCCTTGGAATCGCGCCACGAGAACGCGGCTGCCCATCCCCTCGTCAAGGAAGTGCTCGCGCGCTTTCCCGGCGCGCAGATCATCGACGTGAGGGACAAGGCCCCGATCGTGGAACTGCCGCCGGACGCGGATCTCGCGGCACCCGACCTCGACGGCGGCGGTCAGCCGGACGACGATGCGTAACCCTTCGCGGAGGCCGTAGCCTCATGACGAGGCATCGTATTCTCCGAGAACAGAACCTACCTGTCGGAACGGTGCTCTTACAGACCCTCCGTTCCACCCATCCAAGAAAGCTCAGCCATGCGCGACCTCATGGGAATCATGAAGCAGGCCCAGGCCATGCAGGAGAAGATGGCGAGCCTGCAGGATGAACTCGACGCCGTTGAGGTGAAGGGCGCATCGGGCGGTGGCGCGGTCGCCGTGACGATGACGGCCAAGGGGCTGGTGAAGGGCGTCACCCTCGATGCGAGCCTGATGGTGCCGGACGAGCGCGAGATCCTGGAGGATCTCATCGTGGCCGCGGTCAACGACGCGCGCGGCAAGGCCGAGCAGGTGGCGGCCGAACGCATGGCCGAACTCACCAAGGGATTGCCGATCCCGCCCGGCATGAAGCTGTTCTGATCGGTCTCTTTTGCCGGGCCGACACGCCGCCCGGATGTCCGATCCCGGTTCGACCCGGGATCGGACGATGTTCCCTTGTCAGGCCGCGATCACCTGCACCGGCTCGGCAGCGCGGACGTCGGCGTCGACATGCGCCTCGAAGCGCTTGAAGTTCTCGCGGAACATCGACACGAGGCGCGTCGCCGTCTCGGCGAAGGCCGCTTTGTTGCCCCAGGTCTTCACGGGCTGAAGGATGTGCGGCTCGACGCCGGGGACGAAGGCCGGCACCGCGAAGCCGAAATACGGATCGCGGCGGAACTCGGTCTTCGACAGCGAGCCGTCGAGGGCCGCGCCGAGCAGGCGCCGCGTGACGCGGATCGGCATGCGCCGCCCGGTGCCGACGCCGCCGCCGGTCCAGCCGGTATTCACCAGCCAGCAATCGACGTCGTGATGAGCGATGAGGTCGCGCAGCAGGTTGCCGTAGACGCTCGGATGGCGCGGCATGAACGGCGCGCCGAAGCAGGTCGAGAATGTCGCCTCCGGCGCGGTCAGGCCGCGCTCGGTCCCGGCCACCTTGGCGGTATAGCCGGAGAGGAAGTGGTACATCGCTTCCGCGCCGGTCAGCTTGGCGATCGGCGGCATCACCCCGAACGCGTCGCAGGTGAGCATGACGATGTTCTTCGGGTGGGCGGCCCGCCCCGTCGCGCTGGCATTGGCGATGAAGTCGAGCGGGTAGGCGCAGCGGGTGTTCTCGGTGAGCGACGCGTCGTCGAAATCGGGGCGGCGCGAGAGCGGGTCGATCACCACGTTCTCCATCACCGTGCCGAAGCGCTCGGTGGTAGCGTAGATTTCCGGCTCGGCATTGCGCGACAGGCGGATGGTCTTGGCATAGCAGCCACCTTCGAAGTTGAAGATGCCGTCCTTGCTCCAGCCATGCTCGTCGTCGCCGAGAAGCATGCGCGAGGAATCGTTGGAGAGCGTGGTCTTGCCGGTGCCCGACAGGCCGAAGAACAGGGCCGAGTCGCCCTCGGCGTCGAGCGCCGCGTTGGCCGAGCAGTGCATCGGCATCACGCCGGCGCCGGGGAGCACGAAGTTCAGGTAGGTGAAGACGGACTTCTTCATCTCGCCGGCATAGGCGCTGCCGCCGATGAGGACGATCTTGCGGGTGAAGTCGATGGCGATCACGGTCTTCGAGCGGCAGCCGTGGCGGTGCGGCTCGGCCTGGAAGCTCGGAAGATCGATGATCGTCAGTTCGGGCACGTAATCGGCGATGGCCGAGCGGTCGGGACGGATCAGCAGGTTGCGGATGAAGAGCGAGTGCCAAGCCAGTTCCGTGAAGACGCGGGCCTGGACGCGGTGTGTCGGGTCTGCGCCGCCATACAGGTCCTGGGCGAAGAGCTCACGACCCTCGGCATGGCTGAGGAAGTCCTGATACAGGGTCTCGAACTGGTCCGGCGTGATCGCGCCGTTATTCTCCCACCAGATCTCGCTCTCGGTGCCGGCGTCGCGGACGACGAACTTGTCCTTGGGCGAGCGGCCGGTATGGGTGCCCGTGGTCGCGACCAGCGCGCCGCCATGAGCGAGCTGCGATTCGCCGCGGGCGAGGGATTCCTCGTAGAGGCGTGGCGCTTCGAGGTTCCAGTGAACGACCTTGAGGTTGCGCAGGCCGATCTTGTCGGCGCCATGGCTGGCGTTGAACTCGCCGATATCTGTCACGTCCGTCACTCCTCGGGCGCCTGATCGCTCGAATGTCTGCGTCGGCCGAGAAGTCCTGAGGGTCCTCCGGCCGCTTCGAATGAGCGTCCGCGCGGTCGGTCAGGCCCGCCGCGCGCAGGTTCACCACTCTATCGATCTGTCTTGAATAGTCGTCGAAGCACCCGCGTCAATTCGACCAATGTCCGAAGAACCGACGATCGGAGCGATTTGTCAGCGTCGGATAACGCGCTTCGGACGATGCTCGGAGCGGCGTCGCAACACATGCGAAAGCGGCCAATCCGGGCTAAGAGAGCGCGACACGCGAACACCTCACGAGACACGCGGCCATGGCCGCCCGACGGAACATCGATGGCCCAAGCCGTTGCCGGCCCTGAAATCGAGCGTCTGATCCAGCTCCTCGCCCGCATGCCGGGGCTCGGCCCGCGCTCGGCCCGGCGCGCGGCCCTGCATCTCATCAAGAAACGGGAGGCGCTGCTGGCCCCCTTGGCGGAGGCGATGAAGGTCGCCTCCGAGCGCATCGTGGTGTGCCGGGAATGCGGCAACGTCGATACCAGCGACCCCTGCACCATCTGCCGCGACGCCGCGCGCGATCCCTCGATCCTGGTGGTGGTGGAGGATGTCTCCGATCTCTGGGCGCTCGAACGGTCGGGCGCGGTGACCGCACGCTACCACGTCCTCGGCGGCGTGCTCTCGGCCCTGGACGGGGTGCGCCCGGAGCATCTCAACCTCGCCAGCCTGGTGGAGCGCGCCGGAAACGGCGAGGTGCGCGAGATCATCCTCGCGCTCAACGCCACCGTCGATGGCCAGACCACCGCGCATTACGTGACGGAATCCCTGAGCCATCATGGGCTCAAGGTGACCCGCCTCGCCCATGGCGTGCCGGTGGGCGGTGAGCTCGACTATCTCGACGAGGGCACGCTCTCGGCGGCCATCCGAGCCCGGACCGCGTTCTGAGCCTCGCGCTTCGGGACGGCCGCGCCATTTGACCGACCCACCGCCAAACCTTATCTGCGGGGTCTGCCCGGCCCGCTCCCATCAACGGGAGGCCGGGCTTTTCTCATCGATCACTCCGGCCGAGCCATGACCATCCGCCCCCTCGTCATCCTGCCGGACGCGCGCCTGCGCCAGATGTCGGCCCCCGTCGGCACGATCGACGAAGAGGTCCGCACCCTCGTCGCCGATATGCTGGAGACCATGTACGACGCCCCCGGCGTCGGGCTGGCCGCGATTCAGGTCGGCGTGGCGAGGCGGGTGGTCACGATCGACACGTCGAAGGACGAGAACGACCGGCAGCCGCAGGTCTTCCTCGATCCGGAGATCGTGTGGTCCTCGGAGGAGAAGCGCGTCTACGACGAGGGCTGCCTGTCGATCCCGGAATATTACGGCGAGGTCGAGCGCCCCGATCGGGTGCGCGTGCGCTTCCGCGACCTCACCGGGGAAACCCGCGAGATCGACGCGGACGGCCTCCTCTCCACCTGCATCCAGCACGAGATCGATCATCTCGACGGCGTCCTCTTCATCGATCACCTGTCGAAGCTGAAGCGCGACCGGGTGATCAAGAAGTTCGTCAAGGCGGCCAAGCGCGGCGAGGACGCCTGATCGCGTCCGACAACGAAGGGTCCGTGCGATGAGGCTCGTCTTCATGGGGACGCCCGATTTCGCCGTCGCGACCCTGGCGCGACTGGCGGAAGACGGCCACGACGTCGCCGCTGTCTATACTCGCGCGCCGGCACGGTCCGGGCGAGGCATGGCGCTGAGACCGTCTCCGGTCCACGCCCTGGCCGACAGGCTCGGCGTGCCGGTGCTCACGCCCGCGACCTTGAAGACGGCGGACGCGCTCGCCGAATTCCGGTCGCATGCCTGCGACGTCGCCGTGGTGGTCGCCTACGGGATGCTGCTGCCGCAGGCGATCCTCGACGTGCCGCGTCACGGCTGCCTGAACCTCCACGCCTCGCTGCTGCCGCGTTGGCGCGGGGCGGCGCCGATCCAGCGCGCGGTGATGGCGGGCGATGCGTTCAGCGGCGTCGGCATCATGCACATGGAAGCGGGCCTCGATACCGGGCCGGTCGCCATGGAGGAGTCGGTCGCCATCACCCCCGGCATGAGCGCGGGCGATCTCCACGATACGCTGATGCCGATCGGCGCCGCCCTGATGAGCGAGGCGCTTCGCCGGCTGGAGAACGGGCCGCTCAGTCTCGTCGCCCAGGCCGGGGACGGCTTGGTCTATGCCCACAAGATCACCAATGACGAGGCCCGCATCGACTGGTCGAAATCGGCGCGTGATGTGGCGAACCACATCAACGGTCTCTCGCCCTTCCCCGGCGCCTTCTTCGAGGCCGATCTCGGCAAGGGCCCGGAGCGAGTGAAGGTGCTGCGCGCTTCCCCCGCGGAAGGACGAGGCGAGGCCGGCACCTTGCTCGATGCGGCCGGAACCGTGGCGTGCGGCGAAGGCGCAGTGCGGCTCACCGAATTGCGCCGGGCCGGCAAGGGCGGAATCGCCACCGGCGCCGAGTTCGTGCGCGGCGCGCACCAAACGCCCGGAACGCGCTTCCCGTGAACGGCACCGCCATTGGGCCGCGCTGATGCCCCGCTACAAGCTCGTCATCGAATATGACGGTGCGCCGTTCTGCGGATGGCAGCGCCAGGCCGAGGATGCGACCGTCCAGGGCGCCATCGAGGCGGCCGTCAAACGCTTCTCGGGGGAGGAGGCGCGCCTGACCTGCGCCGGGCGCACCGATGCCGGCGTCCATGCCATCCATCAGGTCGCCCATCTCGATCTCGCCAAGGAATGGCGCACGGATACGGTGCGCGACGCCCTGAACGCCCATCTTCGCCCGCTGCCGGTCGCCATCGTCAGCGCCGAGAACATCGGGCCCGGGTTCGATGCGCGCCATTCCGCCATCCGCCGGCACTACCGCTACCGCATCTTCAACCGGCGCAGCCCGCCCGCGTTGACCCGCGCCCATGTCTGGCACGTGCCCTGGGCGCTCGATGCCGAGGCGATGCACGCGGCCGCGCAGGGCCTTCTCGGCCGGCACGATTTCACCGCCTTCCGCGCCGCCGAATGCCAGGCGAACAGCCCGATCCGCACCCTCGAGCAGCTCGACGTGGCCAAGGTGACGATGGGCGTGTTCGAAGAGATCGTGATCACGACCTCGGCGCGCTCGTTCCTGCACCATCAGGTCCGCGCCATGGCCGGCACGCTGATGATGGCCGGCTGCGGCCGCTTCAGCGCCGCCGACGTCGTCGACATCCTGGCCAGCCGCGACCGCGCCCGCTGCGGACCGATGGCGCCGGCGCAAGGGCTGACTTTTGTGGGGGTGGATTATCTCCCAGAGGGCGAGCGCACGGAGAAATAGGCACTGAGCACCCGCGCGTAGATCGCCGTCAGCCTATCGAGATCGGCGACCGCCACGCATTCGTCGGTCTGGTGCATGGTCTCGCCGACGAGGCCGAACTCGATCACCGGGCATGCATCCTTGATGAAGCGGGCATCGGAGGTGCCGCCGGTGGTGGAGAGAACCGGGCGGCGTCCGGTCTCGGCCTCGATCGCCTCGACCACGAGGTCGGTGAAGGCGTCGGGCGCGGTGAGGAAGGCCGGAGAATTCGAGGGCTGCAGGTCGAGGGTGAACCGCACCGAATTGCCGGCCGCCACTTCGAGGCGCCGCCGGATCTCGGCACCCAGGCTTTCCGCCGTCCAGCTTTCGTTGAAGCGGATGTTGAAGGTGGCGCGCGCCTCCGCCGGGATGACGTTGGTGGCCGGATTGCCGACATCGATGGTGGTGAGTTCGAGATTCGACGCATCGAAATGCGCGGTGCCCTCGTCGAGCGGCGCATCGAGAAGGGCCGATGCGAGGCGCAGCAGGCCGGGAATCGGGTTCTCGGCCTTGTGCGGATAGGCAACGTGGCCCTGGCGGCCATGGACGACGAGCGTGCCGGTGAGCGAGCCGCGACGGCCGATCTTGATCATCTCACCCAAGGCCGCCGGGTTGGTCGGCTCGCCGAGAAGGCAATGATCGAAGCGCTCGCCGCGCGCCTTCGCCCAGTCGAGAAGCTTCACCGTGCCGTTGATGGCGGGCCCCTCCTCGTCGCCGGTGATGAGGAAACCGAGCGATCCGGTGAAGGCCCCTCCCCGCCCGGCGATGAAGGCGAGGGCGGCCGAGAGCATGCAGGCGATGCCGCCCTTCATGTCGACTGCGCCGCGTCCGTAGAGCATCCCGTCCGCGACCATTCCCTCGAACGGCCCATGGCGCCACGCCTCGAGAGCGCCCGGCGGGACGACATCGGTATGCCCGGCGAACAGCAGGTAGGGGCCGCCCGTACCGATGCGGGCATAGAGATTGTCGATGTCGGGCGTGCCGGGCTCCGAGAAACGGGGTCGCTCGACGGTGAAGCCCGCCGCTTCCAGCACGCCGCCGAGCCATTGCAGCGCGCCCCCCTCCTCCGGCGTCACCGACGGGCAGCGGATGAGCGCCTGGGCGAGGGCCAGCGGCGAATGATCGGCGTTCACGGGAGATGACACGGGCAGCGTCTCGTCGGGCTGGGAGTTTCAAGGTCGCGAATAGGCGCCGAGGCCGCGTGAGGCAAATACGGTCGCGGCGGTCTTTCGGCGCCTCGCGGCACGCGTTATCTCACGCTCATGGCCTTCTCCAGCGACGAAGTCGAACGCTACGCCCGCCACCTCGTCCTGCGCGAGGTCGGAGGACCGGGACAGGCGCGGCTGAAGGCGGCCCGCGTGCTCGTCATCGGCGCCGGAGGCCTCGGCGCGCCGCTGATCCAGTATCTCGCGGCAGCCGGCATCGGCACGATCGGCATCGTCGACGACGACACGGTCTCGCTGTCGAACCTGCAGCGGCAGGTGATCCACGGAACGCCCGATCTCGGCCGTCCGAAGGTCGACAGCGCCATCGATGCGGTGGCCCGGCTCAACCCGCATGTGCGGATCGAGGCGCATCGTCTGCGGATCGACGCGGAGAATGCCGTCGCCCTGATCGGCGAGTACGACGTGGTCGCCGACGGCTCGGACAATTTCGCGACGCGCTACGCGGTGTCCGACGCCTGTTTCCACGCGCGGCGCCCGCTGGTGACGGCGGCGCTCGGGCAGTTCGACGGCACCCTCACGACCATCCGCGCCCATGAGACCGGGCCGGACGGTCGCCCCAACCCGACGTATCGCTGCCTGTTCCCGAACCCGCCGCCGCCCGGCAGCGTTCCGGCCTGCGCCGAAGCCGGTGTGCTCGGCGCCCTGGCCGGTGTGATGGGATCGCTGATGGCGATGGAGGTGATCCGCGCGGTGGCGGATTTCGGCGAGCCGCTGGTGGCGCGACTGCTCATGGTCGACGCACGCTCCATGCGCTTCGAGACCCTGGGCTACGGCTGGGACGAGAGCAATCCGCTGAGCGGCACCGGGGGCTGAGGCTCGACTGTCGACCCTCGAGGAATGCCGTCGCTCACGACTTCGCCGGCTTAGCCGGTTCGGGCGTCACGCCGTTCCAGTGCGGTCCGACGAGGTTGCTGTGGCCGGCCGGGTCGGAGACGCGCGCGCCCGAGGTGGCGAAGGCCTGATAGGCGAAGCGCTGCTGATCGTTGAGGAGCGTGGCGGCGAGCGTGCCGATGGCGACGGCGACGATCAGCGCGATGATGAAGGCTTTCATGGACGTCGTCCGATCCTCGACATGCCGGCGCAGGTCGCCGAACCCGTAAGTGGTCCCAAACGCCTACTCGGCGGGAACCTGATGGCTCCCGAGCGGGCGGCCGCTCGCGTTCTTGGCCTGCTCCTCCTCGACCCAGAGGTCGTGGTGGACCTTGGCCCAGCCGAGATCGACCTTGCCGCTGCCCATGGCGTCGTAGGCGCCCTCCATGCCGAGCGTGCCGATATAGATATGGGCAAGGATGCCGGCGATGAAGGCGACGCCGATGAGCGCGTGGATCACCTGCATCAGCTGCATTCCGGTGATGTCGGTGAGCGCGAACGGGAAGATCATCATCAGGCCGGTGACGCTCATGGCCGTGCCGAACCCGATCACCATCCAGAACACCATCTTCTGGCCGGCGTTGAAGCGGAAGGCGCTCGGATGCTTGTTGCCGACGAAGCCGCCGAAGGCCTTGATCCAGGCGATGTCGACCCTGTTCGGGATGTTGTCCTTCAGCCAGAGGACCAGCATCAGGGCGACCCCGATCATGAACGGCCACGCCAGGTAGATGTGGCTGAACTTGGCATATTGCGCCACCACGCCGAAGGCGTCGGCACCGATCAGCGGCATCAGCAGGCGCTTGCCGAAGATGTAGTTCAGCCCGGACAGGGCGAGGATGATGAAGCAGCTCGACGTCATCCAATGGGCGAAGCGCTCGAACCCGTTGAAGCGCAGGATCTTGCGGCCGGTATCGGGACCGCGCTCCATCATGATGCGGCCGCGGACGAAGTAGAACAGCGCCAGCAGGCCGATGGCGCCGAGGACGGCGAGCGCGCCGATCCAGGGCAGCCAGCCTTCGCGGAAGGCGCGATATTCCCGGCCCGCCGGCTGGATCAGGTTCGCGGCCTTGGCGTCGGGAATGGTGATGCGGCCGGAGATCTTCGGATCCTGCTTGAACAGGAATTCCTCGTTGACCGATTCCGCCGTCGGGTTCTGGCCCGTGGGATTGAGGCCGTCCCGCGTCTGCTGCGCGAACGCGGTCGAGGACGCGCCCACGGCAGCCGTGAGGATGGTCGCCGCGATCAGCGTCCTGAAAGTCGTCACTGTCCGCCGCATCGGCGTTCCCTTCCCAAAGTCGTAACCCGCGCGAGCCTGTCGGGCGCGATTGCCCGCCAGGCGCGTCCGCCGCTCAGATGGCGACGGTTTCGCGATAGGCGGTCTTCCAGCCCCAGGCGCCGGAGCCGTAGCCGCGCTTGATCACGCGCTGCTTGTAGATCTCGGCGATCATCTCGCCGTCGCCCGCGAGCAATGCCTTGGTCGAGCACATCTCGGCACAGAGCGGCAGCTTGCCTTCGGCCAGACGGTTCGAGCCGTATTTCTCGTACTCGATGGTGGAGAGATCGGCCTCCGGGCCGCCGGCGCAGTAGGTGCACTTGTCCATCTTGCCGCGCGAACCGAAATTGCCGACCTTCGGATATTGCGGCGCGCCGAACGGGCAGGCGTAGAAGCAGTAGCCGCAGCCGATGCAGATGTCCTTGGAGTGGAGCACCACCGCATCGGCCGTGGTGTAGAAGCAGTTCACCGGGCACACCGCCGCACAGGGCGCGTCGGTGCAGTGCATGCAGGCCATGGAGACCGAGCGCTCGCCGGGCTTGCCGTCATTGAGGGTGACAACGCGCCGGCGGTTGATGCCCCACGGCACCTCGTGCTCGTTCTTGCAGGCGGTGACGCAGGCGTTGCATTCGATGCAGCGATCCGCGTCGCAGAGGAATTTCATGCGAGCCATGGCGATGGTTCCTCAAACGGCCCGGATCTGACACAGGGTGCACTTCGTCTCCTGCATGCCCGTCACAGGATCGAAGCCATAGGTCGTGGTGTTGTTGGAGCTTTCGCCCAGCACCACGGGGTCGGTGCCGTGCGGATAGAACTTCCGCATGTCGTCGCCCTGGTACCAGCCCGAGAAGTGGAACGGCATGAAGGCCACGCCCTTGCCGACACGGTCCGTCACCAGTGCCTTCACCTTGGCCTTGGCGTTGTTCTCCGGGCCTGAAACCCAGACGAACTGACCGTCCTTGATGCCGCGATCGGTGGCATCGCCGGTATTGATCTCGACGAACATGTCCTGCTGCAGCTCGGCCAGCCAAGGGTTGGACCGCGTCTCCTCGCCGCCGCCCTCGTATTCCACGAGACGGCCGGAGGTGAGGATGATCGGGAAGTCCTTGGCGATGCCGCGGTCGACCGCCGCCTTCTGCACCGAGAAGCCGATATTGGGCATCCGCAGCTGACGTTCGTCCGGCCGGGTCGGGTATTTGGCGACGAGGTCGGGGCGCGGCGTGTAGATCGGCTCGCGGTGCACCGGCACGGGGTCGGGCAGGTTCCAGGCATTCGCCCGGGCCTTGCCGTTGCCGTAGGGCGTCACGCCATGGTCGAGGCAGACGCGCTGGATCCCGCCCGACAGGTCGGTCGCCCAGCTCACGGCATCGATATTGGCCCCACCGGTCTTGGTGATGCTCGCCATCTCCTCGGCCGTGAGATCCTTCTCCCAGCCGAGCTTCTTGAACACCGCCATGGTGAATTCGGGATAGCCGTCGGTGAGCTCGGAACCCTTGGCGAAGGAATCCTCCGCCAGCAGCGTCACGCCGTTGCGCTCGGTGCCGAAGCGCGCCCGGAAGGTGCCGCCGCCATCCTTGATGTGAAGGTTGGTGTTGTAGAGGATGTGGGTGCCCGGATGCTTCAGCTCGGGCTTGCCCCAGCACGGCCAGGGCAGGCCGTAATAATCACCGCCGACCTCCGGATCGTCCTTCGGCGCGCGCAGGGTGATCAGGTCGAACTTCGCCTGGTTGCGCATATGCGCCTTCAGGCGCTCGGGGCTCTGACCGCAATAGCCGGTCGACCAGCCGCCACGATTGATCTCCCGCAGGATGTCCTCCGCTTCGGGGACGTTTTCGACGACCTTGATGTTCTTGAACATCTTGTCGGCGAGGCCGAGCTTGGCCGCGAGGCGGTAGATCACCTCGTAATCGTTCTTCGACTCGAAGGCCGGCTTGACGATCTGCTCGCCCCATTGGAGCGAGCGGTTCGATGCCGTGCGGCTGCCGTCCATCTCCAGCGAGGTGCAGATCGGCAGGAGGTAGGTGTTGTCGCGCCGCGCATCGAGGGCGGCGAAGGTGGTCGGGTGCGGGTCCGCCACCACCAGGAGGTCGAGCTTGGTCAGGCCCTTCACCGCCTCGGGCAGGCGGGTGACGGTGTTGCCGCCATGGCCGAACACCATCATCGCCTTGATGCCGGTGCGCTGGTCGATCTGCTCCTCGGGCAGGTTCACGCCGTCGAACCACCGCGTCGAGGTGATGCCCGGCGCTTCCATGCTTTCCTTGCGGGTGCGGGCCTTGCGCCCGGCCTTGGCCGGAACCTCGTCGAACCGCCCCTGCAGCCAATCGTACTCGACCTCCCAGACGCGGGCCCAATGCTTCCAGGCGCCCTCGACGAGGCCGTAATAGAGCGGCAGCGACGTGACATCGAGGCCCATATCGGTGGCCCCCTGCACGTTGGTGTGGCCGCGGAAGATGTTGGCGCCGGTGCCCGGCTTGCCGACATTGCCGGTGGCGAGACAGAGGATGCAGAGCGCCCGGACGTTGGCGGTGCCCACCGTGTGCTGGGTCGCGCCCATGCACCAGATCAGCGTCGAGGGCTTCTCCTTGGCGAATTTCTCCGCCACGCGGCGCAGCTGTTCACCCGGCACGCCGGACACGCGCTCGACTTCCTCGGGGTTCCACTTGGCGACTTCCTTGCGGACGTCGTCCATGGCGTAGACGCGCTGGCTGATGAATTCCTTGTCTTCCCAGCCGTTCTCGAACACGTGCCAGAGGATGCCCCAGACCACCGGGATATCGGTGCCGGAGCGGATACGGACGTAATCGGTGGCGTGCGCCGCCGTCCGCGTGAAGCGCGGATCGATGACGATCATGTTGGCGCGGTTGATCTCCTTGCCCGACAGCACGTGCTGGAGGGAGACCGGGTGCGCCTCGGCCGGGTTGCCGCCGAGGATGATCATCGTCTTGGCGTTGCGGATGTCGTTGTAGGAATTGGTCTGGGCGCCGTAGCCCCAGGTATTGGCGACGCCGGCCACCGTGGTGGAGTGACAGATGCGCGCCTGATGATCGACCGAGTTGGTGCCCCAGAAGGCGCCGAACTTGCGGAAGATATAGGCTGCCTCGTTGGTGAACTTGGCCGAGCCGAGCCAGTAGACGGAATCGGGGCCGTACTTGTCGCGCAGGCCGGTGATCTTGTCGCCGATCTCGTCGATCGCCTGATCCCACGAGATCCGGGTCCATTGCCCGTCGACCATCTTCATCGGGTATTTCAGGCGGCGGTCGCTCGACACGAGTTCGCGGATCGCCGCGCCCTTGGCGCAATGCGTGCCCCGGTTGATCGGGCTGCTGAAGGACGGCTCCTGGCCGACCCAGACGCCGTTCACGACCTCGGCCGTCACCGTGCACCCGACCGAGCAGTGGGTGCAGATGTTCTTCTTGATCGTCACCTCGCCACCGCTCACGGCGGAGCCCGCGGCCTGGGCCTTGCGCACCGAGCCGAGCTGGATCGAGCCGGCGGCGGCGAGGCCTCCGGCGACGAGACCGGAATTACGCAGGAAGGCGCGACGGTCGATCGCTCTCGGCGTCTCGCCGATGGTGACGGCCTGGTGGAACGTGCGGCCAGGGCCGCCGGTCTTGCGCTTGATCAGCATGGCGCCCTCAATTCTTCTTCAGGGTCTCGTAGCCGTTGGTCCGGTAGAACGCCTTCACGTGGTCGGACTCGCGGTAGCGGGCCTTCGTCTCTTCGGCGCCCGGATCGTAGGCCTGTGCCGGCGTCGCGATCATCGGCTGGGCCGTGATCGCGGCGGCAGCCGCCACCGACCCGCCGCCGAGGGCGCGGAAGAAATGGCGCCGTCCCATCTCGTCCTTTCGATCGTCCCGCATGCTCGTCACTCCTGAATGCGACCGATGTCTCATTGGCCCCTGCCTCATGCGTCGAGCGCGTAGGCCTGAGTCTCGATTCCGATGAAGATCCGACCGAGGTCACCCACGGCGCGGTAGAAGGACGAACGGGAATTGGCCGCCACATCGTCGAACAGGCGCCCGGCCCAGGGCTCGAGATGCCGCTCGAAGAAGGTGCGATCGGCGCCGGGTTCGGTCTCGAACCTTCCGGAGACCAGACCCGCCATGGTCTCGAGCAGCAGGGCGACATGGTCTTCCGGCTCGCTCATCCCGCCGGTGGCTTCGATGCCGAGGCGAGCCAGATCCTCGCGGATGCGCGCCAGCGGCCGTTCGTTGAGAAAGCCGGTGAGGTAGTATGAGGCGTGCAGGACCACCTCGCCGCGTCCGACACCGACGAAGAGATCGAAATACTCGCGTTTCACCTTGGCGAGTGCCGCATTGGCCGCTTCGCGTGCGAGGGCGGAACAGGCCTTGCCCAAAGGATTCTCGTCGCCGCCCGAGCCCGCGAGGATCGACAGAATGTCGTCGGACGGTTCCCGGCCGGTCAGAGCCGCCAGAAGGTCGTAGAGATGCGCGCGCAGCAGATCGACGTCGTCGGCGCCTCCCGCCATCAGGCCTGGCGCGCCGGAAGCGGAACCCGCTTCAACCTCGCGCAACAACTCTACCGAACGCATCACATCCCTCAGGCCGCCACGTTTCGCGGGCGAAGTGTATTCACTTCTGCCACCATAGCCCGGAACGGGATGTCCGCAATCTAGTTTTTAACGGCTCAAAGCGGGACGGCGCCGCCATGTCGTCGCGGTTTCGGTACGCCCGCATCCTCGGGCTGCCGTCGCGGCGCGGAAACGGGCAGGCTCGGCCCGGATGTCTGCGATGCGAGGAGCACGGGTTCAGGGTCGACTTGTTCCGTTTCTTCGTCGGTCGTCGCCGAAACAGGCTCCTCCCCCGGTTCGTCCGTCTCGCCGATCCCGGACGTCACGGTCACCGGCTCCGTTGCCGCCTCGGGCTCCGCGACGGGCGTCCCGTCGAAGATGTCGCGCAGCATGGCCTTGATGTCGTCCGTGGGCAGGAGCGGTCCGTTTCCCGGCACGCCGCCGACCACGTTCCAGTCATAGGCATATTCTCGCGCTTCGCTGACATAGTCGCGGATGTTGGTGTCGAGGGACCACATCCGGCGCAAGGCCGCCTTGCGCATCATCATCGGCACACCCGCCCGGAGGAATTGGGCGAGGTCGGTCTGGGCCGTCAGACTGTCCAGCGAGGGCAGCTTCGCGAGTTCCTCGGGAGGCAGCGACCCGGCTTCGTCGAGCTCTTCCAAGAGGGGTGCCGCCTCGGTCTCCGTGGGCAGGCTCGCGGGCGGGGCCTCGCGGACGAGGGCGCGCTTGCGCTTCGACCAGCGGGAGAGGAAATCGCCGCCGCTCATCCCTCGTCCCCCCTCCTGCGGGTGCCGGTTCCCTGGCGGGCCAGCGCCTCGGGGTCGGCCCTGTCGCGCTTGCGCTTATGGAACACCTGCTCGACATGGAAGGCCTCAAAGAAGGCCAGGACTTTGGCCTGGATCTCCACCGGCATCGGCACCGCTTCCACCACCTCGCCGATGCCCTCTGCCATGGATTCGCCCTCGTAGGGATCGGCCGTCACGTTCGCGACCGCGTAGCTCGAATCCGCGACTTGCCGCAGGGCGACCCAGAGCGAGGGACGGCCCGAGATCAGGTTGTCGCGGTAATGCGAGGTTTCGGCCGGATGGAGCGAGACCTCGTAGGCGCCGGCATAGAAGGTCTCCTCCTCCGGCGTCGCCGACAGCGTGGTCCAGGGCGCGGTGGCGGGAATCGCCGGCAGCGCCGCGACCGGAAGCCAGGCATGGCTCGCCCAGCAGCTCTTCAGGGTCCGCTTGGCGACTATGATCCCGACTTCGAACCGGTCGTCAGGGGGCGGCGCGGGCGTGTCGCCGGTCGGGTCCTGTTCGGTCATGCGGCCTCCGAACCGGCGGCGATCGGCAATCCCGCCACGAGATTCTGGGGTTTGAAGGACAGGCGCTTGTCGGAATCCATCGCCATCAGGAGATAGACCGGACGACCGGCGACGCGCGGATCGATCCTCGAATCGTCGGGAAACGTCATGCGAAACAGGGCGAGGATGCGTTCGCGACCGCGATCGTCCAGTTCCTCGTTGTTCCACAATGCGTTGCCGATGCGGGTCGCCTGTGCGTCGAGTCCGATGAACCAACGCCAATCCGGGTCTTCGATCGCCTCGATCGGCTCGATTGTCGCCTCCACGGACATGAGATGGCGCAGCCAGGCCTCGATGGCGCGGGCCAGTCCTTGGCGGCTCTTCGGGTTGCTCCCGAGGTTGAGCGCCATGGTGAAAGCGTCCGAGCGGCTCCAATACGTCCAGGCGGTCTCGTCGGTCAGCACGTCGAGTTCGTTCGCCGGCTCCTTGCCGAGCATGGCGACGAGGGGAGATTGCGCGGCTCCGGTCTCCCGCGCCTCGATCACTTCGGCATCGGCCAGAAGCGCCGCGCCATCCACGAACGAGACGCGCTGGGGCCGGAAGAAAAGCTCGCCCGCACGCAGGGTGTAGGGGTCGTCGCAGCCATCGAGGGCGTTGCGTAAGATGAGATGCGCCAATTGGTTAAGGAAGATCGGAGGGGTGCCGTTCAGGCCGCTCCGGACGAGATCGAGATAGGCCGCCTCGACCGAGCGAGCGGCCGTGAGCCGGTCGCGAAAGGCGAGCATCATCGTCCAGTTCTCGCGCGCATCCGCGTCGGCCATCGCGGCGATTTCGCCGGGGGAGACCGCCCGGCGCGGCGCCCTCACGAGGCTGCGGTGGAGCGCGCGCTCGGCCATGCACGCCTCCTCCGGCGGCACGAGTTCCGGCCTCGCGAGATAGGCGAGGATCAGCTCGTCTGTGACTGCAAGACCACCGCCCTCTGTGCGCCCGGCAAGATGGTGGCCGCTGGAGACCCAGAACTCGGTCATCGTCCTTCGCCTTCCGATACTCGTTCTTGTGCCATGCCGATGAGGTCCGCCCGCTCCTCGGGCTCGTCATCGGTCTCGACGAAGGTGAAGGCCCTGGCATGGGCGTGAAGCCTGTCGGCTCCCGCCATTCCCGGCCCGCGCTGATGCAAGGTGCGGAACGCCTCGCGGATTTCCCCCTCCTCGAACGTCCGATGGAGGGCGATCACGCTTCCGATTGCGGGCTGACACAGGGAGGAAGCGAAAGCGATTTCCTCCGCCGCCGCGATCCTGGCCACGTCCAGGCTCGGCGCGCCGAGGCGATCACGGAGGTGATGCGCCAGGTCCTCGACAGCCGCGTCCCGCTCCGTTTCCGTCGCCTCGCTGACCACGACGAGGGTGGAGAACCCGAGCGAGGTCACACCGAGGAATCCGGAGCGGAACGCCGTCCGCTCCTTGCCTTCGAGACGCGCGACATCAGCATCCCAGAAGAGGAACGATCCCGTCACGGCCCATTCGCCCGGCTCGGCAGCCTTCGCGAAGACGAAGGTGTCCGAAGGGTCGAGTCGTAAGGTCCGTGGAAGTTTGAGACTGCTCATCGAGACTTCCGAAAATCCATCCTGATGCTGGCCGTCGAACTCGCATCTCGGCCAGCGGAGCCGGTCATCACCGTCAACGCTTCTGTCGGGTGTCGGGAACCAGGACCTGCTTTCAGCACGACGAGGACGCGGTCACCAATACACTTGAAATCGGCCGATGACGGTATCTGCATCGATTGTCCGGCCATTATGGAGCGCCGATGGCGAGGTGTGTGACCTGACGTAATCCGCCATGATCCGAATGTTGGTATCGGGATACCACGACAATCCCAGCGTGCCGTCCCGCTCGATGCCGCCGCGCACGCCACCATCGTCGAGATCGATCGCGGAGAAGCGCAGCCCGATCTCGAACACGCCGAAGCCGCCGCGGGTGATGCGTTGGGCTTCGGCGACCTTGACGCCGCCGAAGACCGCATAGCTGGTCCCATTGAACTCGGGAGCCATGCGATAGGCCCGGTTGGCGCCGTTCAGCACCCAGCTCGCCTGGACGTATCCGCCCTGGAAGCTCAGCGGCGTCCTGCCATCGAATCGATCGACCTCGGTACGGGCATATTCCGCGCTGATCAGCAGCGGACCCGAACGATAGGCCAGTTCCGCACCCATCCGGGTGATGCTCGCGGCATCGCGAATATCGCCGGTATCGACGAAACTCCGGGCATAGAGAAACGCCTCCGACCGGCTCGAAAGCGATAGCGGGCTGTCGTCCTTCGACAGGCTGCGGAAACTGCCCGCGAGACCGAGATGCAGGGTCCGATCGTCGTCATTGATGGGCGCGTAGGTCGCGCGACTGGTCGAGGCGACACCTTCGCCACGGATGCCGGTATTGGCATTGCCGCCGAAGATTCCGGTGACGATGCTCCATTCCTTGCCGTGCTTTCCAACTGCGAATCCGAAATTGCGCGCCGGAACGAGCGCATCGGACAATGCCCGCTCGGTGAACAGGATGTTGTTGTTCGAGGCGAGCTGATCGAGACCGAACGGCTCCTTCTCGTTGCCGATGCTAAAGAGCATGTCAGGCACGCCACGATAGACGATGACCGCATCGTTGATCGGGGTCGTCGGATCGCTGAAATCGTACTGGAAGCCGATGCCGACATCCTTGCCCAGGCTCAAGGTCGTCTCGATCCACGAACGACGCACGGCGACATTATCCGAGAATGGCTCGCCGAAGCCCGATTGGCGGACGGCGGCAGCACCGAAATCGAGATGAAGCCGGCCGCCGATGCGCAGCGTTACGGCCTCGTCGGGAAAGGTCAGGGTGATGCCCTTGTCATCGATGGTCAGCCGTTCGCCATAGGGGCCGGGCATGCCCTTCACTGCAATGGCTTCGTCCCTCGGCGCTTCCTCAGCCCGGAGCTCGATGGGCATGGAGAGAACAGATGCGAGCGCGATGAGGCAGGCAATGCACTGTCTCGCGTTCATCCTGACCCTGCGACACGCCGTGAAGAGATCGCACCGGCTGGCCGAAACGATACCGAAATGCTCGCGCCTGCTTCGGCACGTCTCGTCGATGGCGCCCTTCACAAAAGTGGTTCATCGGTGAGCGGATCGCGCCAGGACATCCCGGCAAGCCCCGATACGAGGGAGCGACGCGTACCGTCGTCATCGATCAGGTCGCCATTCCTGTCGATCCTCGCGGATCGGCCGCCATCGACCAATCGCGACAGGTAGCGCCGTTCGATGGCCTCGAACCCATCCTCCTCCCACAGGGCGAAAGCCTTCATCAGGTGACGGGCGAAGCTCTCGACGACGCTGGCGTGGTCATCGTCTTGCGCGAAGCCTTCGTTCGCGAGGGAGGTCGAATCCGGCGTCAGCCCAGGGTCGCCGGCCTGGGCCTTCGAGGCGATGATCATGGTGGAGAAGACGAGCCAGTCCGGCACGTCGCCTTCTCCGCAGGTCGCCGGCCATCCGAGACGTCCCCCGCCGAGGCGCGCGCCATCGAAACGGACCGTGTCGGGCCAGTCGAATGTCACCGGAATTTCAGGTGGCCCATGTGCGCCGATGGCCTCGGCCAGAGCCACGATGCCGGCAAAGAAGGCACGGCGCGCGGTCGCCAACGGTTCGTCCGGCGCCAGGATCACGGCGAGATCGAGAATGGCGGCGTCGCGGCGCCAGACCAGAAGCCCGGTCGCCTCTCCGGAACTCGCATGGCGGCAGGCCGCATCGAATGCGCTCGTAGGCCCGGCGGAAACCAGAAGCGAGAAGACCGGCGGCAATGCCAGCTTCGGAGGGGCGGTGTCGTCGGGGCTCGGCGCCATACCTGTCGGTTCTGCCTGTCGGTTCTGCCTGCGCCCGTATGTCGGGTCCTAGTTTCGATTGGTTATAGTATACGATACGCATCGTGAGCGCGAAGGAGGCCTGTTCCCTCCTCGGTGTGACCAAAAGTTCGGGGTGAGTCTGTGTCCGATCGGATCGTGATCGCATGCTCGTGCGAGGGAACCATCGCCCTCGACGAG
Source organism: Methylobacterium sp. 77 (assembly GCF_000372825.1). Classification (NCBI taxonomy): domain Bacteria; kingdom Pseudomonadati; phylum Pseudomonadota; class Alphaproteobacteria; order Hyphomicrobiales; family Methylobacteriaceae; genus Methylobacterium; species Methylobacterium sp. 77. The sequence goes on from NZ_KB910516.1 coordinate 2,576,167, forward strand.
ATGGCGATCGGCAAGGCGTGCGGCGGGCGTTTGCAGACCGCCGAGCAATTGTGCGGGCGTGAGATCGGGCGGTTCGGGGAGGCCTTGGCGCAGGGCGGGCCGGTCACCGTCTCCTGCACCTTGCAGGCGCCGCTGTTCACCGACGTCGCTGCCGAGGCGGGGGCGGATGCCCTGGTGACCTACGCCAATATCCGCGAGACTGCGGGCTGGTCCAGCAACTCGGCCGAAGCGGCACCGAAGATTGCGGCACTCTTAGCCGCAGCAGCGGAGGTTGCGCCGGCGCCGGGCACCGTGGCGATGGTCAGCCAGGGCGTTGCCCTCATCCTCGGACGCGACGAGGTTGCGATCGAGGCCGGGCGCCGGCTCGCGGACCATCTCGACGTGACCGTGCTGCTGAGCCGACCGCGAGACGTTGCGGTGCCCCGCAGGCACGAGTTTCCCATCCTCCAGGGCAGCGTCGTGTCGGCCATTGGCCATCTCGGCGCTTTCTCCCTGCGCATCGACGATTACGCCGTGCCGAGCCCATCGTCGCGTCGCTCGTTGGAATTCGGTCCATCCCGCAACGGAGCGACCTCCACCTGCGACGTGGTCCTCGATCTGACGGGCGGGATGCCTCTATTTCCCGCCCACGACCTTCGCAGCGGCTATGTGCGGGCCGATCCCGGCGACCCTGCCTCGGTGGAGCGGGCGATCTTCACGATCTCCCACCTCGTCGGCGAGTTCGAGAAGGCGCGGTTCGTCGATTTTCAGGCGGATCTGTGCGCCCATTCCCGCTCACGCATCACCGGATGCACGCGCTGCCTCGATGTCTGTCCAACCGGGGCGATCGCGCCTGCCGGCGATCACGTGACGATCGATCCCTATATCTGCGCCGGCTGCGGCTCCTGCGCCTCAGTCTGTCCGACCGGGGCTGCCGCCTACGCGCTGCCACCCGCCGATGCCCTGATGCGGCGCCTGCGCACCCTGATGCGAGCCTACCATGAGGCCGGCGGCCGGAACGGGGTGGTACTCCTTCACGATGCCGAGCATGGCGAACCGCTGATCGAGGCGCTGGCACGCTACGGCGACGGGCTTCCGGCCAATGTGCTGCCGGTGGCCGTCAACGAGGTGACGCAGCTCGGCCCCGAAGCCGCCGCCGCCCTCCTCGCCTACGGTGCGGTGGGCGTCCGCCTCCTCGTTCGCGACCGCCCCAAGCATGACATTGCGCCGCTTCGGCGTATGGCGACGCTGGCCGATACCCTGGGCAAAGCCCTTGGCTACGGCGCTGCAGATGGCTCGCCGTTGGTCGCCCTGATCGAGACCGACGACCCGGACATGCTTGCCACCGCGCTCTCATCCGGCACCGTCGGCACCCCCGCGCCGATCCCGGCCGCGTTCATGCCCGTGGGACCGAAGCGTCACGTTCTGCAGTTCGCCTTCCGCGAGATGCACGTCGCCGCTCCAGCGCCCGTCGCACTCGTCCCCTTGGAGGGCGGAGCGCCGTTCGGCGGGCTCGACTTCAGGACCGAGGACTGCACTTTGTGCCTTGCCTGCGTCGGCACCTGCCCGACCCATGCGCTGAGCGACAGCCAGGACCGGCCACTCCTCGCCTTCGAGGAAAGCCTGTGCGTGCAATGCGGACTTTGCGTTGCCACCTGCCCGGAAAACGTCATCACGCTGAAGCCACAGGTGGATTTCGCCGCTTGGAGCCAGCCGCGCCGCATCGTCAAAGAGGAAGAGCCGTTCGACTGCGTTTCCTGTGGTAAGCCGTTCGGCACGCGCAGCACGATCGAGCGGGTCATCGAGAAGCTTCATGGGCGCCACTGGATGTTCAGGGGCAGTGCCGGCGAGTCCCGAATCCGCACTCTCATGATGTGCGACACCTGTCGCGTCGAGGCCGTCGTGAACGAGGCCTTCGATCCGCACACGGTGCCCGAACGATCCAAGCCGCTCACCTCGGAGGATTATTTCCGCGCCCGTGAGACGCGGGGGGACGGCGGCGCCTGATCCCAACTCGCGGTGACTGCGTTTTCGTTGCCCTCTCCAGAAACCGTACGAGAGCCTCGCGATCATCCGCGTTGTTGATCGTCTGCTCGGGCATCTTGGTGCCGGGCGTGTAGCGCGACGGACCGATCTCGAAGAGCTTCGAGATGGTCCGCGCGTCCCAGACGATGTCGAGGTTCTTCAGGGCTTGCGAGAAATTGTAGCCGTCGGCGGTGGCAATGCGACGGCCGAACACACCGCTCAGGGTGGGACCAGCGCGGTTGCCGTCTTCCGGCGTCAGGGTGTGGCAGGCGACGCAGGCGCGAAAGACCTCGGCGCCGCGATCTCCCTTGTAAGCGGCGAGTGAATCCGCCGGTCGCACCATCGCCAGCGGCCCGATCGGCTCGCCGGACTTCGCATCCCAGCGGCGTAACAGCCTGTCGCCACCGCCGGTAAGCAGCTCGGTTCCATCGGGCCGGAAGGCGAGAGACCAGACCGGAAGCCCGGGTCCAACAAGATTGAACTCGACCTTGGCCGTCAGCCGATGGATCATGGCGACGGTGCCCGCGACAGTGGCGGCCGCTACCCGCTGGCCATCAGGCGACGACGCGAGGCCGATGACCGGGTTCGTGGCGAGATCGACCGATGCGCGGATGGATCCGTCCGCGGCCAGGAAGCGCACGATGCTGTCCGCTCCGGCTGCAGCGATCTCTCCGTCGCTCATCACGACGACGCTGTTGATCGGCGACGGCAATTGGACGACGAGCGGAGGATCCGCGGCATCGACGAGCGGCCATATCCGCAAGGTTGCGTCATAGCCGCCCGTCACCGGTCGCCCATCGGCGAGGAATGCTACGGCATTGACGTTGCCGGCATGTCCTTGAAGCACCCGGACCGGGCCTCCGGACAGGGGTCGGACATGCGCGGTTCCATCCCAGGAGGCCGAAGCGAGGCTCGTTCCATCCGGCGAGATCGCCAGGGACACGATTGGCCCGGCATGATCGGAGAAGATTTCAACGGGCTCGGAGCGCCCCGCCTGCCATAGGGCGATGCGTCCGTCCTCGCTCGCCGTGGCGAAACGGCCATCCTGAAGGGCAGCGACGGCATTCACCGCACCATCGTGAAAGCGCAAGATCGCGAGCGCGACTCCCTGGTCGATCCCCCAAAGGATAGCCGATTGGTCGAACCCGCCGGAGATCGCGATACGTCCGTCCGGGGCGACGGCGAGAGCCCGCACCGGGCCGCCATGGCCTCGGAGCTGACCCCAGGCAGGAATCCCATCAGAAAGGGCCAGGAGAGCGGCACAAACGTAAACGGCGCGCCGGAACGATGGCCGAAAGGTTTTGGGTCGACCCGAGAACCCGGATGTCTGCACCGCGCCGTCACTCTCCTGCTGGGGAAGGCCTCCAAGGATTAGCGATGCTGGCGGCACCTGTCTCCCCCACAGGCTCACGCCCCCACGTCCGTAATGAGTGGGGTTGATCGGCTGTCTGCAATGCCGCATCCGTCTGGGCTCATGTCGATCCGGTCCGCCACCTCGGCCTTGATGCCCCTCACTGAGGCGTTGGCTCGGCTTCTCGTCGCCGCGCCCGTTCCTTCTTCTCTCGTGCTGGTGGGGGAGGCCGTCGGCCTCGTTCTCGCTGACGATGTCGCCGCAGCGACGGAGTTTCCGATCACTGCGAGCGCCCGAAGGGACGGCTGGGCCGTAGCCGGCGCGGACGTGACCGGTGCTTCAGCCTACGCACCCGTCGGCCTCCTCTCAGCGCCTCGATGGGTGGAGGCCGGCGACGGGATGCCGCTCGGCACCGATACGGTGCTGCCTCCGGAAGCGCTCGATACTTCGGGTGAGATCGTCGCCGACGCCGCATTGGGGGAAGGAGTCTCCCGTGGCGGTCAGGAGATCGCGCACGACGATCTACTGGCGCGGTCCGGATTGCGGCTGACACCACTCGGTGCCGTCGCGCTCGAAGCCGCCGGGATCCGCAAAGTCGCGATACGGAGGCCGCATATCTTGGTCATCGGAATTGGCGACGGGCCTTCGTCTTCGGTCGCCGACGCGGTCGCTGCATGGGCTGTCGCCGCCGGAGGGCGGGTCACACGGGGCCGCTCGGCCCGTGACATGGAGTCGATCGCCCGGGCGATGACGGTCGAGCTCGCTGACGCGATGTTCGTCGTCGGCGGAACCGGACTCGGCCGAACGGACCACAGCGCGGCCGCTCTCGCGAGAAGGGGCCGCCTCGATGCGCACGGAATCGCGCTGCGTCCGGGAGAAAGCACTGGTTTTGGCTGGCTCGGAACGGTTCCGACTCTGCTGCTACCAGGTCGGCCGGATTCCGCCCTCGCCGCCTTTCTCGCCCTCGGGCGTCCGTTGCTGGCACGGTTATCGGGGATGATGGTATCCACCCGCCCGAAAGCGCCGCTCTCCCGAAAAATCTCCTCAAGCATCGGAATGACCGAGATCGTCTTCGCAAGGCTGTCGAACGGCATCGTCGAGCCCCTCGGCGGCGCGGATCTGCCGCTGCGGCGACTGATCCTCGCAGAGGGCGCGGTTCTGGTGCCGCCGGAGCGGGAAGGCTATCCCGAGGGAGAACTGGTCGAGATCATACCTCTGTGAGCCGCAACGAAGGATCCGAGACGACGGAGGATTTCCTGGCGAAGCTGTCGCGCGCAGCGCGCCAGGAGCAATTCCTCCACGTGGTGAGCCGGGACGAGGCCGTCTCGCGGTTTCGCGCCGCCATCCCGCATGCTTCACTCTCCGCTGAGATCGTACCGCTCGTCGGAGCACTCGGCCGTGTGCTGGCGAGGGACATCGCCTCGCCGATCGACGTGCCGCCCTTCGATCGGGCTCTCGTGGACGGGTTTGCGCTTCGTTCGTCGGACACGCTCGGCGCGAGCCAGGCGGAGCCGCGTCGACTCGGCCTCAACCACGAGATCCTCGCCTGCGGTGTCGCGCCCCGACATGCCGTCGACCCCGGTACGGCGACGGCCATCGCCACGGGCGGCGTCATCCCGCGCGGCGCCGATGCGGTGGTGATGGTGGAGTCGACCGAGATCGCTTCCGGTGACGGGCCTTTGGCGATCGACCTCGATCGGACGGCCTCACCCGGCCAGTTCGTCGGCTATGCCGGTTCAGACATGGCGCGCGGCGAGACGGTGCTGCGCAAGGGCATGGTCATCACGGCGCGAGAGATCGGCATCCTCGCCGCCTGCGGCCTCGGTGAGATTGAATTGGTGCGTCGGCCCAGAATCGCCGTCCTCTCCACCGGCGACGAGTTGGTGGCTCCCGGCAAGCCTCTGCCACCCGCCGGCATCTACGATTCGAACAGCGCCATCGTGGCCGCTTCGGTGACCGAGAATGGCGGCGTACCCGTCCCCTACGGCATCATCCGGGATGACGAGGACGCCCTCGAAGCGGCGATCCGAAAGGCGCTGTCGGAGTGCGATGTGGTCGTCCTTTCCGGCGGTACATCGAAGGGCGCCGGGGACGTTTCACACCGCATCCTCTCGCGCCTCGGCGAGCCCGGCATCCTCGTCCACGGCGTCGCTCTGAAACCGGGCAAGCCCCTTTGCCTCGCCGAGGCGCAGGGCAAGGCCATCGTCGTCCTGCCGGGCTTTCCAACTTCGGCGATATTCACCTTCCACGAGTTCGCAGTGCCGCTGATAAGGGCGCTTGCGGGGCTTCCGCCGCGCGACGAGGAGAGCGTCGACGCGGTGCTGCCCCAGCGCATGGCCTCCGAGCTCGGGCGGATGGAGTTCGTCATGGCCTCCCTCGCCCATGGGCGGGAGGCGCCCGTCGCCGTCCCGTTGTCCAAAGGCTCCGGCTCAGTGACCGCCTTCTCGCAAGCCGACGGTTTCTTCGCCATTCCCGCCCCACGGTCGGGCATGGAAGCCGGAGAACGGGTGAGCCTCACCCGGATCGGAGCGGGCACACGCGCGCCCGACCTCACCATCGTCGGAAGCCACTGCATCGGGCTCGATGCAATCGTCGGACGATTGGCAGAGCGCGGCGTCCGGGCGCGCACCATCTGGGTCGGATCGTCAGGCGGCCTCGCCTCCCTGAAGCGGGGCGAATGCGACATCGCCTCGATGCATCTCCTCGACCTCAAGACAGGCTTCTACAACACGCCGTTCCTGATCCCGACCTTGAGACTCGCCCCCGGCTGGAAACGGATGCAAGGGGTGGTGTTCCGCTCCGGTGACAGGCGGTTCGAGGGACGGGACGCGGCGAGCGCGGTCTCAGCCCTTGTCGACGATCCCGATGCGATCATGGTGAACCGCAACACCGGATCGGGCACGCGACTCCTGATCGACGGAGTGCTGGACGGCGCCCGCCCGCCGGGTTTCTGGAACCAGCCGCGCTCGCACAACGCCGTCGCCGCCGCCGTGGCGCAGGGCCGGGCCGACTGGGGCATCGCCATCGAGAGCGTCGCTCGTACCTATGGCCTCGGCTTCCTGCCGCTCACGAACGAGCATTACGATTTCGCCTATGCCGCCGAGCGGGCTGACGAGCCGGCATTGGCCGGTTTCCTTTCCGTCCTTGCCGAGCCGGAAACCCGGGCGGCCCTGGCCAAACTGGGGTTTTCGGTGCCCGAGGCGGCGTCATGACGGAGCGTGCAATGCGGGTCATCGGCCTCGCCGGATGGAGCGGGGCGGGCAAGACGACGCTTCTCACCAAGCTCATCCCCACCCTGATCGCCCGCGGATTGACGGTCTCGACCGTCAAGCACGCGCATCACGCGTTCGACGTGGACCAGCCGGGAAAGGATTCGTACCGGCATCGCGAGGCGGGCGCATCCGAAGTGCTGATTTCGTCCGCCGCCCGCTGGGTAATGATGCACGAGGCACGTGACGGTGTCGAAGCGACGCTTTCCGACCTGCTGCGGCGCCTCAGCCCGTGCGACCTCGTCCTGGTCGAGGGGTTCAAGCGAGAAGGACATCTGAAGCTCGAGATCTATCGGAAGGCCAATGGGCGCCCACCATTGCATCCGGACGACAAAGGGATCGTCGCCCTCGCCAGCGACACAGCATTTCCCGATGCCGGCATCCCGGTGATCGATCTCGACGACGTCTCAGGAATTGCGACCCTCGTCGAATCCCTGGCGGAACCGATCGACGCCGTCCTGACGAGGTTCGAGGGCGATGGCTCAGCTGACTGACGATTGCTTCGCCTTCGGCGGACAATTGATGAGCGTGGACGATGCGCTGGCGCTCATCGCGGAGCGGCTGCCCGTGCTCGCCGGGATCGAGCACGTACCGCTTCATGAGGCGGATGGGCGCATCGCGGCAGAAGACGTGATCGCTGGCATCGACATCCCGCCCTTCGATAACTCGGCCGTGGATGGCTATGCCGTGCGTTATGCCGATCTCGCCTCGACCGGCGAAACACGGTTGTCGGTCGAGGGTCGGATCGCCGCTGGCGAATCCGGCCCGGAAATGCGGGAGGCGCCGGCGGCAGTGCGTATCTTCACCGGCGCGAGAATGCCGGGCGGCGCCGACACGGTGTTCATGCAGGAGGATGTCGCTCTCGACGGCACGGATGTGATCCTCCCATCGGGCCTCAAATGCGGCGCGAACCGCAGGCTCGCGGGCGAGGATGTCGCGCGCGGCAGCACGGTCATTGTCGCCGGGCGACGGCTCTCGCCAATGGATCTCGCCATTGCCGCCGCCATCGGTCGCTCGTCGCTGGCCGTCCGCCGACGCTTGCGGGTCGCGGTGTTCTCCACCGGCAACGAGCTGGCCGAACCGGGCGCCTCTCTCGCACCGGGAGCGATCCACGATTCCAACCGGGTGATGCTCATCGCCATCCTGAAGCGCATCGGCGCCGAGGTCAGCGATCTCGGCATCCTGCGCGACGACCGCACTCTCCTCGCCGCGCGCCTCGCGGAGGCGGCATCCGCGCATGATCTCATCCTCACGTCGGGCGGCGTCTCCACCGGCGAGGAAGACCATGTGAAGCCGGCGGTGGAGAGCGTCGGCAGCCTCGTATTCTGGCGTCTGGGTATCAAGCCCGGCCGGCCGGTGGCCATGGGCATCGTGCAGGGAACGCCGTTCGTGGGATTGCCGGGCAATCCCGTCGCCGTCTACGTGACCCTGCTCTTCGTGGTCCGTCCGCTGCTCGCGCGGCTCGGCGGAGAAAACTTCGCCGCGCCGCTCGGCATTCCGGTCCGCTCGTCCTTCGCCTACCGCAAGAAGGTTGGCCGCCGGGAATACGTGCGTATCAGCCTCCGACGCTCCGCCGATGGTGGGTTGGAAGCGGTGAAGTTTCCCCGCGACGGTGCCGGCGTGCTCACCTCGCTGACGGACAGCGATGGGCTCGCCGCTCTCGGCGACGACGTGACCCGCATCGAACCGGGAGACATGATGGAAGTCTATCTCCATGCCTTGCTTTACGGGTGACGAATCCTCTCCCCGTCGCCCGAAGAGCGGAACCGAAGCTTGCATTGCATAAGCTCCGGCACGATGTGCCGGGAGCATACCGATATCGCGGGCTCTCCGCCTCCGAAGGCGAGCCGGCTCCCTCTCATTTTCTCGCATCTCCGACCTGACCGAAAGCGCCGATGGATTTCCTCGACTCGCACTTCCTCGTCTCGGTGCTGCAGATCGTCTGGATCGACCTGCTTCTCTCCGGCGACAATGCGGTCGTCATCGCGATGGCCTGCCGGTCCCTGCCGGCCGAACAGCGCCGCACCGGAATCCTGCTCGGGGCGGGTACGGCCGTGGGCCTGCGAATCCTGTTCGCCGTGGTCATCACTTACCTGCTGGCCGTGCCGTTCCTGCGGATCGGCGGCGGCCTGCTTCTACTCTGGATCGCGGTGAAGCTGGCTCTCGGCGAGGAAGAGGACGGCCACGCGATCGGAGACAGCAAGACACTGTGGAAGGCCGTTCGAACCATCGCCATCGCCGACGCGGTGATGAGCCTCGACAACGTGGTCGCCATCGCGGCCGTCGCGAAGGGCGAGGTTTCCCTGTTCGTCTTCGGCCTGCTGTTGTCGATTCCCCTTATCGTGGCCGGCGCTTCTCTCATCACCACGCTGCTAAAGCGCTTCCCCATCGTGATCTGGGCGGGTGCCGCGCTACTCGGATGGATCGCCGGTGAGATGATCGTCACCGACCCCTATATCGCCGAGCATGTAGCCTCCGTGCCCCACGTGCATAATGCCGCCGCCGCCATCTGCGCGGTGCTGGTCGTTGCCGTGGCGTTTGTCTGGAAGCGGGCGACGGCATCACCAGCCTCGGTCGCCGATCACGGCCGGAGCTGAGACCTCGAAGGTATCGAAACGAGGCCCCATTTCAGGACCTCCTTCCGTCAATCGGAGAGTGGCCGGCTCAGGGGCTTACCGGGCTGCCTCGAGATATTTCAGGTCGAGGGCGGCCAGGGACATGAGCGGGGCTGGCATCACCACGCCGTCGCGGCGGATCTGCCGTGCTACGCGCTGACACCCGGCAATGTCGTTGGCGCCGGCGACAGCGTCACCCTGCTCGACCGAGGCAGCGCTCGGTGCCTTCGGCGGAGGTGCGGCGGGCGTTGCAGGGGCCGCAGCTGCGGCCGGAGCCTGAGCCTGAGCCGAAGCTCCCGACGGTGCGGCGGCATTCTGGCTCGCCCCTTGGGGACCGGCCGCTCCGGGACCGGTGGATGCGGTGGGACCACTCAAGCCGGAATTCTTTTGCGTGTCGCTCGCCCCCGAAGGCTTCTGCGAATCTGCGCCGGGTGCCGTCACGGCCGTGCTCGCCTGGGCAGGCGTTGGGCTGGCGGATGTCGGCGGAGCCGGCGGGTGCAGGAAAGCGACGAGTTCCTTGCAGATATTGGCCGGCTTGCCGGATTCCGCCGAAGCGATCGCCGGCAGCAGCACCATCGTCGCCGTGGCGGCTCCGATTACGAGCCCTCTGATACCCAAACCTGTCATGTGATGGCCCTCCCTAGGCCAAGCTCTTGCAGCCATTGCGGCGCGATTTCCGAGAGAAGGTGCGCCAAGGCCGAAGCCTGTCAAGGGTCGCGATCCACTGCCAGCGCTCACTTCACTCCGGCATTCGGGAAGAAAAGCTGCTCTCCGCCGATCTTATAAGATGCGATGGCAGCCTGACCCGGGGCCGACACGAGCCAGTCGATGAAGGCCAGCCCTGCCTTCGCCTTCACGTGCGGATGCTTCTCGGGGTTCACCAGCATCACGCCGTACTGGTTGAACAGGCGCTTGTCGCCCTCCACCAGAATCTTGAGCTCTCCCCGGTTCTTGAACGACAGCCAGGTGCCACGGTCGCTCAGCACATAGGCGTTGGTGGCGGAAGCGGTGTTAAGGGCCGGCCCCATCCCCTGGCCGATCTCCTTGTACCAATCGCCCCGTACCGTGCCGAGGTCGAGGCCGGCCTCCTTCCAGTAGCGCAACTCGGCGCTGTGCGTGCCCGAGCGATCGCCGCGCGAGACGAAGGGAGCCTTGGCGGACGCGATCTTGGCCAGAGCCTCGACGACGCTGTTGCCGGCTGCACCGGCCGGATCGTCCTTCGGGCCGACCACGACGAAGTCGTTGTACATCACCGGGTAGCGCTTCGCGCTCCAGCCCTCACCGACGAACTTCTCCTCCGCGACGGTATCGTGGACCAGGACGACGTCGGCATCGCCGCGCCGCGCCGCGTCGAGGGCCTGCCCGGTACCGAGAGCCACCACCTTCACGCCGATGCCGCTGGCCTGCGTGAATTTCGGCAGCAGATCCTTGAACAGGCCTGACTGCTCCGTCGAGGTGGTGGATGCGACCGTGATGGTCTCACCCGGTTCGGCAAGGGCCGGCGCGGTCGAGAGGCCGAATGATCCGACCACGACGAGGAGGCCGAGGCTCAGGAGCGAGCGGCGAAGGAGGTCCATGGCATTTCTCCGGCGAGATAGGCCCGCGCTTCCGGCGAGCGGGGCGATAAGAGGATGTGCCGTACGGCCCCATGTTCGATGGCGAGACCGCCGGCGAGGACCACGACATCTTCGGCAAGGCGCATGACCTGACCGAGATTGTGCGAGACGAGGATGACCTTCGTTCCGGCCCGCGCCATCGACACAACGAGGTCTTCGATGGCGTGAGCGGAGGCCGGATCGAGATTCGCGGTTGGCTCGTCGAGGAGGAGCAGATCCGGCTTTCTCGCCCAGGCTCGCGCCAGCGCGAGCCGCTGCTGTTCGCCGCCCGACAGACGGGTCGCCGGAGCGCCGGCCCTGTCGGCGAGACCGACATGGTGGAGGGCAGCGCGCACCCGGTCGCGCCGGTCGCTGGCATCGAGGCCGAGCGGTGCCAGGGCCAGCGACACATTGGCGGCGGTGCTAGCACGGACGAGCCCGGGACGTTGGAACACGAAGGCGGTGCTCGGACGAAGTCCGGACGATGCGCCTATGCGGATCGTCCCGCTCGTCGGCTCCAGCAATCCGTCGATGAGACGCAGGAGCACGCTCTTTCCGGCGCCGTTCGCCCCGATGATCGCCGTGATGCCGGACGACGTCACCGTCATATCGACGCCTCTCAGGATCGGGATGTCGCCGACCTGGTAGAACAGCCCTTCAATCGCGATGGCGAGCGCAGCGCTCATCCGTAGGCACGCATCGCGTAGGAACGCAGGAGCGAGGCGACGGCGCTGACGACGATGACGACAGCGATAAGGACGAGGCCGAGAGCCAGGGCGAGCGGAAGGTCGCCCTTCTGCGTCTCGAGCGAGATCGCCGTGGTCATGGTGCGGGTATGCCCGTCGATATTCCCCCCGACGACGAGGACGGCGCCGATCTCCGAGATGGCGCGGCCGAAAGCGGCGAGGATCGCTGTGACCAGCGAGAAGCGCGTATCGAAGATCAGGACCGCGGCGCGCCGTGCCCGGCCGAGGCCGAGGGAGCGAAGCTGCTCGCCGAGATGGTCGTCGGCATCGGCGACGATCTGGCGCGTGAGCGCGGCGATCAGCGGAACGACCAGAATAGTCTGTGCCACAATCATCGCACTCGGCGTGAACAGGAGGCCGAGACCGCCGAGCGGACCGGAGCGAGACAGCAACAGGTAGAGGACGAGGCCGATGACCACCGGCGGTAATCCCATCGCCGCGTTGAGAAGGCCGACCACCACCCGTCGCCCACTGAACGCCGACACGGCGACGAGGGCTCCGAGGGGCACGCCGAAGAGGCTCCCGAGCCCGACGGCCGAGAGGCTCACTCTCAACGACAGGCCAGCGATGGCGATCACCTCCGGATCCAGCGTGGCGATCCGCGAGAGCATGTCCTGAAGAGTTTGCAGCATGGCTCCGGTGCTGTGCGCGCGCGCTCCCTCATGCTATCTCCGCGACTGCCAGTTCAATAGGAAACCGGTTGCCTATGAAGGTCGACCTCGCATTGGGCGGCACCATCCGTGTCGGGGAGCGAGAGATCGCATTCGGGCCGACCCTGGCCCTTCTCGACGCCGTCGCCGCCGAGGGCTCGCTGCGGGGGGCGGCAGGGCGACTGAGCTTATCCTACCGCTCCACCTGGGGGCGCTTCTCCGCCCTGGAAGAGACGCTCGGGCGATCCATCATCCGCAAAACAAAAGGACACGGCACCGTCCTGACGTCCTATGGCACGGCTTTTCACCAAACGCTCGGCATGGCATCACGGGCGTGCGACGGCGTCATCGGGCGGGAAGAGCGGTCTCTGGAAGCGGCTCTGTCCGCGTTGACGGGTATGGCGACTGTCCCGTTGAGATTGGCGATCAGTCACGATTCCGTCCTCCTCGAAGCCCTGAGCGAGATCGGCGGCGTCGGGATGTCGATCGCGGGAAGCATGAATGCCCTCGCACAATTGGCAAACGGCCAAGTCGACGGGGCAGGATTCCATTTCGGCGCGTCCATTCCAGCGCCTGGTTCGGCCTTCGCCGACGTCCTTGCCGATCCGGCTCTGCTCACGCGCCCGGTCCTGCGCCGCGAGCAGGGTTTGATGATCGCAAAAGACAATCCATTCGCCATCGCCGGCATTGCGGACCTCGCCTCTAGCGGCATCCGCTTCGTCAACCGGCAGCAGGGAGCAGGCACGCGAATCTGGTTCGACCGGTTATGCGACGAAGCCGGCGTCAGCGGTGGCGACATCCACGGCTATGAGACCGAAGAATTCACCCATCAGGCCGTCGCCGCTCTGATCGCGTCAGGCGCCGCCGATGTCGGGATGGGAACACGCGCGATCGCGGAGCGCTTCGGCCTCCACTACGTGCCGCTCGGTGAGGAAACCTACTTCCTCGCGGTTCGCGCCTCCATCGGGGCGGAACGGCTGGAGGCCATCACAACTGCCATTCGCAGACGGGCGAAGTCGACGCCCGGCTATTCGTAGGACCCAAAAAAGCGAACCGAGCAGACCGGCGAAAGCTCCATGATGCCCTCGCCGGAATGCCTAAAATCAGTGAGCCAGGATCTTCGAGAGGAAGGTCTGCGCACGCTCCGAGCGCGGCTTGTCGAAGAAATCGTCCTTGGTGGCGTCTTCGACGATCTCACCGCGATCCATGAAGACGACGCGGTTGGCGACTTTTCGGGCAAAGCCCATCTCGTGGGTGACGACCATCATCGTCATGCCCTCGCGGGCAAGCTCGATCATCACGTCGAGGACTTCGCCGACCATCTCGGGATCGAGAGCCGACGTCGGCTCGTCGAACAGCATGACGATGGGATTCATCGACAGGGCGCGAGCGATGGCCACGCGCTGTTGCTGACCACCGGACAGTTGGCCCGGATACTTGTGCGAATGCGCCGACAAGCCGACCCGCCCGAGGAGCTTGAGTCCGCGGTCATGCGCGTCGTCCTTCGATCGGCCGAGGACCTTGCACTGACCGAGCATCAAATTATCGATGATCGACAGGTGTGGGAAGAGCTCGAAATGCTGGAACACCATGCCGACGCGGGCGCGCAACTTGGGGAGGTTCGTGCCCTTGGCCTGAACGCCGATCCCGTCGACGGTGATGGCACCCTTCTGGATCGGCTCCAGGGCGTTGACGGTCTTGATCAGCGTGGATTTGCCGGAACCGGACGGACCACAGACGACGACGACCTCGCCCTTGGTGACTTGCGTCGTGCAACCATTGAGAACCTGGACCGGTCCATACCACTTGCTGATGTTGTCGATGGCGATCATCGGTTTGGCCGAAGCTTGGGGATCGATGGCGGACATGGCGGATCCTCGAAAGCTTAGCGGATGATGGCGACGCGGCGCTGCAGACGCCGGACGAGGGTCGAAGCGGTGATGCAGATCACCAGGTAAACGGCCGCGGCGAACAGATACATCTCGACGAGGCGGCCATCACGCTGGGCCACCTTGGAGGCGGCGCCGAGGAAGTCGGTGAGCGAGATGACATAGACCAACGACGTGTCCTGGAAGAGCACGATGGTCTGCGTCAGCAGCAGTGGCAGCATGTTGCGGAAGGCCTGGGGCAGGATCACCGTCCGCATGGTCTGCCCATAGGTCAGGCCGATGGCCTGGGCCGCGGACGTCTGCCCCTTCGGAATGGCCTGAATGCCGGCGCGCATGATCTCGGAGAAAAACGCCGCCTCGAAGAGGGTGAAGGTGACGAGGGCCGAGGTGAAGGCACCGACCGAGATCGGCCGCGATGCACCTGTCATCCACTGGCCGATATAGGGAACCAGGAAGTAGAACCAGAAGATCACCAGCACGAGCGGCAGCGATCTCATGAAATTGACGTAGGTTTTGGCAGGGAGCGCCAGGATGGCGATTCCGGAGAGGCGCATCATCGCGATGATGGTGCCGAGGATGATCCCCCCCGAAGCCGCGAGGGCGGTGAGCGTCAGCGTGAACACCATTCCCGTCCCGAACAGGTACGGCAAGGATGAGAGGACGACCCCGAAGTCGAAATCCGTGAACATCGGTCCTCTAGTCCAGTCTGACGGGCGCGAAGGATTTGGAGACGGGACGCGCCGACATCAGCGCGATCCCGGCACGGTGATGCGGGTTTCGAGTCTGCTCGACAGCGTGACCACGATCAGGCTGATGCCGAGATAGATCACCGTCGCCGCTGTGAAGGATTCGAAGACCTGCGATGAAAACTCCTGCATCGAGCGAGCCCGTGCCGTGAGTTCGAGCAGACCGATCGTGAGTGCCACCGAGGTGTTCTTGAGGTTGTTCAGGAATTCGGAGGTCAACGGTGGCAGGATCACGCGGTAGGCATTCGGCAGTAATACGTAGCGATAGGTCTGCCAGGTGGTGAGGCCGAGAGCCGTACCGGCCATCCGCTGTCCGCGAGGCAAGGTCTCGATGCCGGTGCGGACCTGTTCGGCCACGCGTGACGCCGTGAAGAAGCCGAGACAGACCACGGCGGTGTAGAACGACGCGTTGGGAAGCTGTTTCAGCCATGTACCCCAGGAGCCGGGCAGCAGCTCCGGCACCACGTAGAACCATAGAAACATCTGCACGAGCAGGGGGATGTTGCGGAACAACTCCACGTAGCTCGTGCCGACCCGTTGAGCCCCCCGGCTCGGAAGCGTGCGCAGCACACCGATGAACGAGCCGAGGGAGAAGGCGATGATCCAGGAGCAGAGCGCCGTGGCGATCGTCCAGGACAAGCCGGAGAGAAGCATGTCGGCATAGGTGCCGGTGCCTTCCGGCGACGGTTCGAAGAAGATCCGCCAGTTCCAATTGTAATTCATCGCCTGTCGTCTGCTCCGGTACGGCGGCTTAGTAGGCGGCCGGGTCGGCGCTATCGCTCGGCGAGGCGAAGGCCTTGATCATGGGCTCGCTCATGGGAAGGTTCAGGTTGATACCGCGCGGCGGGATCGGCTTCGTGAACCAAGTCTCGTAGAGTGCCTTACCCTCGGGGCTCTTGTAGAGCTTCGCCGTCGCCTCATCGACCACGGCCTTGAAGGGCGCGTCGTCCTTGCGGAGCATGATGCCGTAGGGCTCGGGCTTCGACAGAGCTTCGGTGGAGATGGCGTAGGCACCCGGGTCCTTCGAGCTGGCGGCGAGCGAGGCCAGCAGCACGTCGTCCATCACGAAGGCGGCGGCGCGGCCTGTCTCCACCATAAGGAAGGCTTCGGCGTGGTCCTTAGCCGGCAGGATCGTCAGACCCAGGCTGCGGGCGGTGTTGGCCTCGTTGATCTGGCGAATGTTCGTGGTGCCCGAGGTGGAGACGACGGTCTTGCCCTTGAGGTCCTCGATCGTGTCGAGCTTGGCCGACTTCTTCGCCACGTAGCGGGTGGCGGTGAGGAAGTGCGTGTTGGTGAAGGACACCTGCTTCTGGCGGTCGACGTTGTTGGTGGTCGATCCGCATTCGAGATCGACGGTGCCGTTCGCGATCAGCGGGATGCGGGTGGCGGAGGTCACGGGATTGAGCTTCACCTCAAGCTTGGTCAGCTTCAGGTTCGCCTTCACCGCATCGGCGATCTTCTTGCAGATTTCGAAGGCGTAGCCGACCGGCTTCTGATCGCCGTCCAGGTACGAGAATGGGACCGATGCATCGCGGTAGCCGATCGTGATCTCGCCGGTCTCCTTGATCTTCTTGAGGGTGCCGGTCAGTTCCTGAGCGCTGGCGCCGGATGCACCGAGGGGAATGCCCGCGACAAGTGCAAGAATGACCGCCGCTGACAGAGCAGCGGACCTGTGATGACCCAATTGCATGTGAAGGCTGGCTCCCAGAGGTGTTCTCGCCGATCGGTCGACCGGCTCTTGAGGCTCAACGTAGCAGCGGTCGTGCCCATCGCAATCGGTGATTTGAATTCACACCGGAGATGTCAACCGCTCAGGGGCGTTATAGCAATCGCCGTGCCGTTCGCGCGGAGGCGAAACACTTACGTGAGACAAAAGCATATCTTTGAAATCTTGTCGTTCGAGACAAGTTTTGGGCACAGCCGCCCAACGCCGAACATGAAAAAGGCCCGGCTTTTCAGCCGGACCTTTTTCGTCAGATCTTGAAGAAATCTTCAGGCTCGGAGCATTTTTACCGCGAGGGCATCGATGCTCCGGCCCGAAAGCCTTCGATGCTTAGAAGTCGCGCTGGACGCGCATACGCACCTGGTAGGTGTCGTCTGCGGTGACGGTGCGAACGGCGCCGGACGCGATGGTGGCAGCGCTGACGGTTCCGCTCGACTGGGTGCGATCCACAACACGGCCATTCTGGACGCCGACCTTGGTGTAGAAGCCCTCGACACCGATATCGAGATCCTTCACCGGCGACCAGATCAGGCTTGCGCCGGCGACGATCTGGTAGGTGTCACGCAGGACTGGGCTGACGTCGAAGGAGACCTGTCCGGGAGTGCCCGTGAACTGACCGGTCGCTCCGTTGGTCTGGAACGCTGCAGCATTGGCAGCGCGAGCACCACGGGCGAAGGACAGCTCGCCGTAGCTGCCGAACACGGCCGAACGCCACTCAGGCGACCAGTAGTGAAGGAACGAACCCACCACGGTGAAGCTGGTGGACAGCTCGATCTTGCCCGTGAAGGGGTTGAGCGTGGCGTCGGACATGAAGGGGTCGAAGGCAGCGCCGTTGATGGTGCTGGCAACGGAGGTGTAGCTGCCGTTGTAGGACGAGAAGCCGGTGTAGGAGGTCGCACCCTCACCATAGGCGCCCTGGAGGTACAGGGTATCGCCGGGAGCGATGAACGGGGTGTTGATCTTCATACCGCCCTGAACGGCCCAACCATACTCGTTGGACGGACGTTCCGTGACGGCGGCGAACCCGCCAAAGCCCGGTGCGGCAACGAGAGCCGTCGTTCCGGCGGTCGTGTTTCCGACGTTGACTTCCTTTACGGCCGCAGACAGCTGAGCCGAACCCCATGCCGCGTCGTAGCGAAGCACGCCGACGAAGTCGGGCATGCGGTTGCGCTGGGCGACGTCGAAGCTACCGAAGGTGTTGATACCCCCAGCAGTGCCGATCAGCACTGGCGACGGCGCCGTGGAGACACCAGCGCCGACCGAGTAGGTCTGCGAGTAGATCGTGTTGCGGCGGAAGGTCGGGTCTTCGAGCGAGATCGTCGCCGAGAAGCCTTCACCGAACTTAGCGCTGTAGGCCAAAAGGTTGGTGGACTGGACATCCGAGTTCAGGGTCGCACCGGCGAACTCGAAGTCGTGAGCATAGAAGTCGAAGAACGAGGAAGCGCGACCAGCGGTGAGGCCGGCGAACTGGATGAACGCCTTGTCGGTGTTCACGAACTGCTGGTCGCGACCGAACTGATCCTGACCGGTGGCGCTGAAGGCCGAGCCGATACGCTCCTGGGTGCCGGAGCGGAGGCCGCCGGTGGCGCCGGTGCGCGAAGCGAACTGGATACGGGTGAAGGCGCGCAGGGTGCCGTAAGCGGTCTGGGTGCGGGCATCGACGTTGATGCGGGCGAGACCGATATAGCCGGTCGTGTCGCCGTTGGTGCCGGAGCGGCTGTCCGTCGGCTGGTAGCCGATGTCGAGGCGGGCGCGGCCAGACAGACGGATGCAGGTATCCGTACCGGGGATGTAGAAGAAGCCGGCGCCGTAGGCGCTGCAGACGCGGACGTATTCGATCGGAACAGCCTTCTTCACGGGAAGATCGGCGGCATGCGCTCCAACGACTGACGCAAAGGCTGCGGCAGAACCGAGGAGTGAGCTCTTCAAGAGCTTCATTGATATCTCCAAAAGCTTCGAGACCCGAGGGACAGGCAACTTCAACTCGGCGATGACCGAAGTTCGTTTGCCTTTATTTGTTAGTCGGCTGGCCGTTGGTGCCCTTCCGACTCTGCCCCGGGGTTTCCCCAGTGCGTATTCACTCTGTGCGAGAGGGTTCGAACCGGCAACTCGGAATCGTGAATGCCACGGCGGTTCTGAACTGCTGTGGCGGCGCTGCAACGTTTGTCAGGCGGCAAATGATGTCGTCGGCTGGGTTGGTTGCTATTCAGCCGGCAAGCCATGAGCAGATAGGCAATGCAGCCTAGCGTGCTAGTGGAGTTAATTAGTCCCTTCGATGCAGGCTGAGCTTAGTTTTTGTGCTCCGCAACGTCGTCGAAACGTCATGAAGCACGGTGGCAGTGTCCTCAGCCGGCCTATATCGCCGTCTCGTCGACGGCCGGAGTGAGAGAAGGGGCGGTGGCTCAGGCCGACGGAGCGTTCCGCCTCACGCGGGACGGCCTTGTCATCGCCTCGAGCTCGAGAAGGTGGTCGAGTTGGCTCTGCGTCAGCAACCCTTCTTCCAGCACGATATCAGCGACCGGCCGATTCTCTGCCAATGCGCGCTGAGCGACCCTGGAACAGGCTTCATATCCCAGTGCCGGGACCAGGGCGGTCACGAGTCCGATCGAACCATGGACGAGCGAGCGGCAGCGTTCGCGGTCGGCCTCGATTCCTTCGATGCAGCGCTTGGTGAGGGTATCGACCGCGGCGGTCAGCATGCGCAGCGAGCTGAGGACGCAATATCCGATGGTCGGCTCGAAAGCGTTGAGCTGAAGCTGCCCCCCCTCGGCACAGAGGGTCACGGTGAGATCGTGGCCGATCACCAGGAAGGCCACCTGATTGACCACTTCCGGAATCACCGGGTTGACCTTGCCCGGCATGATCGAGGAGCCGGCCTGGACCGCAGGCAAACGGATTTCGCCGAACCCGGTGCGAGGTCCGCTGGAGAGAAGGCGCAGATCGTTGCAGATCTTGGAGAGTTTCACCGCCACGCGCTTGAGCACGCCCGAGAACAGGACGAACGCGCCGAGATCGGACGTCGCCTCGATCAAATTCGAGGCGAGGATCATGTGCTGCCCGGAGGTGCGTGACAGCTCCTCGACCGCCAGGGACGCGTAGCGAGGATCGGCGTTGATCCCCGTACCGATGGCGGTGGCACCGAGATTGACCTCGCGGAACAGGCCGACGATCTCGTTCAGCCTGGCGACATCCTCCTTCATCGTTGCGTGGAACCCGTCGAATTCCTGACCGAGGGTCATGGGCACCGCATCCATGAGCTGGGTGCGGCCCATCTTGAGGACGTCGGCGAACTCCACGGCCTTGCCTTTGAAGGCATAGGCGAGATCGTCGAGCGCCTTGATGAGGGGCTGGGTCGCGAAGATGACGGCCAGGCGCAGGGCGGTCGGATAGGCGTCGTTGGTGGATTGCGCCATGTTGACGTCGTCGTTGGGGTGAAGCGCCTCATAATGCCCCAGCGGGTGCCCCATCAGTTCCAGTGCGACGTTCGCGATGACCTCGTTGGCATTCATGTTTGTCGATGTGCCGGCGCCGCCCTGGATGGCATCGACCACGAAGGATTCCGCAAAGCGCGGTTCGGTGGCGACCATGGCGCAGGCGCGGTCGATGGCATCCGCCTTTTGGGCGGACAGATATCCGAGCCGCCTATTGGCGCGGGCGGCCGCCTGCTTCACCAATGCAAGGCTTCGGACGAATTCGGGAAAGTGCCCGACCGGCACGCCGGTAATGGGAAAGTTGGCGACCGCGCGCTTGGTGTGGATGCCCCAATAGGCACCGGCCGGCACCTCGCCGTAACCGAGGAGATCGTGCTCCGTCCGCGTTTGCGCGCCTTCCATCTCGACGGTTCGAACTGTCGCGATGGCGATGTTCTCGGTCGGCGCCTCGGTAGCGGTCTGCGTTTCCGTCGCCATCGGTTTCTCCTGAGCGCCGCGCTAACGGCGGGTCCGCCGAAGGCCACATGCGGCGGATGAACCGTCAAGCGCCGTGAAGGTGCAATCCTGACATCGGCTCAATCCTGAAGCCCGATGACCTGAAAGTTCGTCCTCAACTCATCCGACATCGGCACGTTCAGGCGTTCGCCATTCGGCAGTCGCTTGAGAAACCAGCGCTCGTAGATCCAGCGCAGCTCGCGCGCTTCGGCGAGGCGCTCAAACGTGGCGGTGACCAGGCTGGCGAATTGCCCGTCATCCTTGCGGAACATCAGGCCATAAGGCTCGAAGGAGAGCTTGTCGGGGAGTACGGTATAGGACGTCCCGTCCGGTCCGGCCGCTGCGATGAGACCGTAGAGGAGGACGTCATCGAGGCCCAATGCATCGGCCCGTCCGTCTTTCACCATGGCGAAGGACTCAGCATGGTCGTGGCCGGTGACGATAGTCGTGGATATGTTGAGTCGCGCCACGAGGGCGCGCAACGCCGCCTCGTTGGTGGTTCCGGCGGTGACCGCGACAGTCTTGCCGGCCAGATCGCGATAGGATGCGATCGCTGCGCCGCGTTTCACGAGCAGCTTCGTGGCGCTGAAATAGGTCACAGGCGAGAACGCCACCTGCTTGCGGCGCTCGGCATTCGCCGTGGTCGACCCGCACTCGATGTCGATCTTGCCTGACGTCACCGCGGCGATCCGGGTTTCCGAGGTCACGGGTTCATAGCGCACGGTGAGATCGTTCCGGCCGATCTCCTTGCCGATCGCGTCGACCACCTCCAGGCACAGATCGATCGCATAACCGATCGGATGCCCGGTGCCGTCCTTGAACGAGAAGGGCAACGAGTTCTCGCGATAACCGAGCGTGACGGTGCCCGACTGACCGATCTTCTGAAGGGTCCCGGTCAGAACGTCGATGGCAGCCGCCGGCGTGGGCCCCAATGCCAGGACCAGCGCTCCGGCGGCGGCCATCATGCCTTTCATGCGCATTGTCCGCTTCCCGTCCTGCCCTCTGGTTGCCGGTCGACCGCTTTTGCCCGACGGCTCCGGCTATTCGGCCGGCTCCGGAATGGAAGAAACCTCGCGGTCAAGGCTCTGGTCGGTCAATTCAAGCTGGCCCTCCCACTTCGCGACGGCGACGGTGGCGACGCTGTTCCCCAGCACGTTGGTGGCGGAGCGGCCCATATCGAGGAACTGGTCGATGCCGATGATGAGCAGCAGGCCGGCTTCCGGGATATGGAAGGTCGAGAGTGTTGCCGAGATCACCACCAGCGACGCGCGCGGCACGCCGGCCATACCCTTCGACGTCACCATCAGAAGAAGCAGCATGGTCATCTGCTGTCCGAGCGTCAGCGGGATGTTGTAGGCCTGCGCGATGAACATCACCGCGAAGGTGCAGTACATCATCGAGCCGTCGAGATTGAACGAGTATCCCATCGGAAGAACGAACGAGGTGATCTTGTTCGGCACGCCGAAGCGCTCGAGGTTCTGCAGGGTTTTTGGATAAGCCGCCTCGCTCGATGCGGTAGAGAAGGCGAGGAGGAACGGCTCCTTGATGAGGTTGAGGAGGCGCCTCATCTGGCTCCCAACGAGCAGGAAGCCGGCAAAGGCCAGGAGGCACCACAGCATCGCGAGGCTGAAGTAGAACTCCACCATGAACTTGCCGTAGGTCACCAGCACGCCGATGCCCTGCGTCGTAATCGTCGCCGCAATCGCCGCGAACACTGCCACCGGCGCGAACCCCATCACGTAACCGGTGATCTTGAGCATGACATCGGCGAGGCCCTCGATGCCTTCAGCGAGGAGCTTACCCTTCTCCCCGAGGGCGGCGAGCGCCACGCCGAAGAAGATCGAGAACACGACGATCTGGAGGATCTCGTTGTTCGCCATCGCCTCAACCGGGCTCTTCGGGACCAGATGGGTCACGAACTCCTTGAGCGAGAGCGAAGCGGCCTTGAGATTCGTGGTCGCACCGGCATCGGGCAGCGGCAGGTTCAGGGCATCGCCGGGCCGAAGGATGTTGACCATCACGAGGCCCAGCAGCAGCGAGCAGAGTGAGGCGCCGACGAACCAAAGCATCGCCTTGCCACCGACGCGGCCGACGGAGGCCGTATCGCCCATATGCGCGATGCCGACGACGAGGGTCGAGAAAACCAGAGGCGCGATGATCATCTTGATCAGACGCAGGAAGATGTCACTGATGAGGGCGATGTAGCCTGAGATTTCCTTGGACGTCTGCGGGTCCGGCCACGTCACGTTACAGAGATAGCCGACCGCGATCCCGAGAAGCATGCCGATGAAGATATAGGTCGTCAGCCTGGACTGCATCGCGTTTCCCCACCGGCAAGATCGACTTCTGATCTGCATGGCAAGACCTGCATGACGCATGCCATTGCCATCGACGTCGCATCACGAAGTTACGATGCTCAGCGATACCACCGCGACCGAGCGCCCCCGCATGCTGCAGGTGCGAACACTCGGTTCTGCTTCCGGCACGATGACCAAGCTCTCCATTATGACGATGTGTAAGGAGGCTATTCTATTTCCATTGTCGCGCAAGCGCTGATCGGATGTTCTCCCGACCGACTTCTAAAGGCCAATCTTAAAGTCGGCGCTCTTGCCGAGAGCCCCAGACTCCGATGGGGATGTCCGGTGCGTCAATGCGGCCGCAGGCCTGACGCGACCCTCGCCGCTTTGCGGATCGCTTCCGGGTGCGGCTCGCCGGCCGGAACGACCCAGCTTCCGCCGACACAGAGGACCTGGCTGATCGCGAGCCAGTCCGGCGCAGTCGCTTCGGTGATTCCACCGGTCGGGCAGAAGTGCACCTGTCCAAACGGTCCAGTGAGCGCCTTCAGCGCCTTGATCCCTCCAGCGGCCTCCGCCGGGAAGAACTTGAAGCGGTCGAGGCCATGGTCGAGGCCACGCATGATGTCGGCGGCATTGGCAACGCCTGGCAGGAAGGGGATGCCGCGATCGATCGCGGCCTTCGTGAGAGGATCGGTGAGACCGGGACTGACGATGAATTGCGCCCCGGCCTCCATCGCCGCATCGAGATCTCGTTCATTGAGGACGGTGCCGGCACCCACCACCGCACCCTCGACTTGAGCCATGATGCGGATGACCTCCAGGGCGGAGGATGTCCGCAGAGTCACCTCCAGCGCCGTGAGTCCCCCGTCGACCAACGCCATGGCGATGGCCTCGGCGTCGCTCGCCTTCTCGATCACGAGGACAGGGATTACGGGAACAGAGCGCATCAGTGCGTCGATATTCGTCATTGAGAGGCATCCTTGCGAAAGGCGGAGCATCTATCGGTCAAGGGATCGACGCGCAGAGGTCAAGCGCGCCCTCTCCCGCGCAGGAGGGGGTGAAGGGGCTATTATTTAAAGCCCCGCCGCAGCGAGCATCGCGGAAGCGCCCTGCTCGGCACCATCGGCGCCGTGCCGCATGAAGGCGAAGAGTTCACGCCCGGTCCCGAGAGCCGGCGGCGGTGCGGTGGCATCGCCCCTGGCATCCCACTCCGCCGGGTCGACGAGCGCCTGAAGCGCTCCGTCCTCGGCGCTGAGGCGGACGATGTCGCCGTCGCGCAGTTTCGCCAGCGGGCCGCCTCCGAGTGCCTCGGGGCTCAGGTGGATCGCTGCCGGCACCTTGCCGGAGGCGCCGGACATGCGGCCGTCGGTGACGAGGGCGACGCGGAATCCGCGATCCTGAAGCACGCCAAGTTGCGGCGTCAGCTTGTGAAGTTCGGGCATGCCATTGGCCTTCGGCCCTTGGAAGCGGACGACGACGACGACGTCCCGCTCCAATTCACCGGCCTTGAAGGCAGCCATGACGTCGTCCTGGTCGTCGAACACCCGTGCCGGTGCCTCGACCGTCCAGCGCGACGGATCGACGGCGCTGGTCTTGAAAGTGGCCCGGCCGAGATTGCCCTTGACCAGCCGCATTCCGCCATCCGGCTGGAAGGCGTTTGCGGGGCCGCGCAGGATGCTTTCGTCATGCGAGGCCGCGGGCGCGTCCTCGAACACCAATACGTCATCGATCAGCTTGGGGTCACGGGCATGGTCGCGCAAACGGCCGCCGGCGACGGTCAGGATATCGTCGTGCAGCAGACCGGCATCGATGAGGCTGGCGATCACATAGGACATCCCGCCGGCGGCGTGGAAGTGGTTCACGTCTCCCGAGCCATTGGGATAGACCTTGGCGACCTGTGGGATGACGGCGGAGAGCCGGTCGAAATCTTCCCAGTCGATCAGGATGCCGGCCGCCCGCGCGATCGCCGGGAGGTGGATCGCGTGGTTGGTGGAACCACCGGTGGCCAGCAATCCGATGACGGCGTTGATGATCGCCTTCTCGTCGACACAGCGGCCCAGGGGGCGGTAATCGTTGCCGGCGGCACCGATCTCGGTAAGTCGGTGAACGGCCGCGCGGGTGACGGCCTGGCGCAATTTCGTACCGGGATTGATGAAGGACGCGCCTGGCATGTGCAGGCCCATCACATCCATCATCATCTGGTTGGAATTGGCGGTGCCATAGAACGTGCAGGTTCCAGCGCCGTGATACGACGCGGATTCGGATTCGAGAAGCTCGTCGCGACCGACCTTGCCCTCTGCATAGAGCTGGCGGATGCGCTGCTTCTCCTTGTTGGCGAGGCCCGACGGCATCGGTCCGGCCGGGATCAGGATCTGCGGCAGGTGGCCGAAGCGGAGCGCGCCGATTAGCAGCCCCGGCACGATCTTGTCGCAGATGCCGAGCAGCGCCGCGCTGTCGAACATGCCGTGGCTTAGGCCCACCGCGGTGGACAGTGCGATGGTGTCCCGCGAAAACAGCGACAACTCCATGCCCCGCTGTCCTTGGGTCACGCCGTCGCACATGGCGGGGACACCGCCCGCGACCTGCGCCGTGGCACCGACCTCGCGGGCGAAGAGCTTCATCTGCTCCGGGTAGCGGCCGTAGGGCTGATGCGCGGAAAGCATGTCGTTATAGGCGGTGACGATGCCGATATTCATCGTCCGGCCGGACTTGATCGCTGGCTTGTCCTCGCCGGACGCCGCGAACCCGTGAGCGAGGTTGCCGCAATTCAGCATCGGCCGATGCACGCCGGCATCGCGTTCGCGTGCGATCAGATCGAGATAGGCGCGCCGGCTCGCCTTCGAGCGCGCCACCACGCGCTCGGTCACGGCGGCGACTTCGGGGTGAAGCTCGGTCATGGCAGATCCTTCCCTCGCTGATGCGAAGCCGCCTGCTGTCAGGAACGTAGAGGGCTCGTCTCGCAGGCGATAGATCGGCCGGCAAGCGATACGGTCAATGACCAACCCGGCACAGCACGTTTTAGGCCATCGCTAAGTGTTCGACGACGATGGTGCGGACGGCGGGACTCGAACCCGCACAGCCTTTCAGCCGCAAGATTTTAAGTCTCGTGCGTCTACCGGTTTCGCCACGTCCGCATACCCGCAAGAGCGGTAGCGATGCCGGGCCGGGAGATCAAGGCATCAGGATCGGGGAGACAAGATCACGGCGCCCAGCCGTAGAGCCAGTCGTAGCGACGGCCCATTCCGGACGGACCGAGGCGGCGCATCACGGCATTGCGGGCAAAGCCGACGAGCGGGCCGGCATGGTAGGTTCGGCCGTTGCCGCGCGCCGCGGATTGCACGCGCTTCGTGCGGGAGGCGCGCGTCGCGGCATAGGCGGCCAGTGATGTCGGCACGTCATCGGCCTTCAAGGTCAGGGCAAGGACGGCCGCATCCTCGATGGCGAGGGCCGCCCCCTGTGCCAGGAACGGCAGGACGGGATGGGCCGCGTCGCCGACGAGCGCGACCCGGCCCCGCGCCATGGGCCGTGCCGTAGGC
Organism: Methylobacterium sp. 77; assembly: GCF_000372825.1. Classification (NCBI taxonomy): domain Bacteria; kingdom Pseudomonadati; phylum Pseudomonadota; class Alphaproteobacteria; order Hyphomicrobiales; family Methylobacteriaceae; genus Methylobacterium; species Methylobacterium sp. 77. The sequence goes on from NZ_KB910516.1 coordinate 2,602,514, forward strand.
CGGTCGACGAGGGACCAGACCAGCCAGGAATCCGGTGCGGTCAGGAGACCTGCCAGCACTGGAGTGGCATCGGGAAACTGGGCGCGCAGGACCGCCGGCTCACCAAGTTGGCCCCAATCCTCGCTGCCGAGCCGCTCGGGCACCACGGCGACGATGTTGATGCTCTGTCCGCCCTGAATCGGGTAATGCACGACGTGCCGGCGACGTCCGAGCCAGAGACCGGTCTCGTCACCCTGCAATTCGGGTGGGGCGGCCTCACGCGGGATCGTCGCGCGCCAAGCAGCCTCGCCACAGGATTTCAGCGGCTTGCCGTCGAAATGTCCGCGCAGGGTCGAGCGTACGCCGTCGGCTCCGACCACGAGGTCGACCGAAAGGGTCTCGGACTTCGAGCCCTGGCCACTCTCCAGCATCAGTTCGACGGAAACGTTCGACTCGACGAGCCCCTTCACGTCCCGCCCCATCAGCAGGCGGATCCCCGGCCGGCTTCGGACGGCGTCGAGCAGCAGCGTCTGGAGATCGGCCCGGTGGATGACGTAATAGGGCGCGCCGTGGCGCCCACGCAGCTCGGCGCCGAGATCGACGCCGCCAATCTCGCGGCCTGATCCGAGGGCGCGGACCACCACCCTCGGCGGTTCGCTCGCGGCCCTGCGAAGGGCCGCGCCGAGGCCGAGGCCGATCAGAACGCGGCTGGCGTTAGGCGATAGCTGCAGGCCCGCCCCGACCTCGCTGAATCCGGTCCTGCGCTCGATGAGCGTCACGCCATGCCCGGCGGCTTCGAGCGCGAGGGCGGCGGTCAGGCCACCGATTCCGGCGCCGACGATGGCGACGGTCATACTGCGAGACGCCGAGGGAACGTGTGAGCCGGTAGACACGGGGGGAGCTTGGGCGATCAGGCGGCCTTGGCGCTGTGATCGTCCCAGACGCTCGCGGCCGGATCGGCCGTTCCGGCCTTCAGGCCGGGCCGATAACGGTAGAGTGTCGAGCAATACTGGCAGATGATCTCCTCATCGGTCCCCATGTCGAGGAACACGTGCGGATGATCGAAGGGCGGCTTGGCGCCGATGCACATGAACTCCTTGGAGCCGACATGGATCACGGCGACCCCAAGGTCGTTGTGGAAATGCGGCACCGCCTTGTCAGCCATAGCCCGATCCTGCTTCTGGCCCGCCAGGGGTAGACCCCGCGCGGGCACCATTGCTCCGTCGGGGGCATCCTCTACCCGCTCGGCCGCTTCAAACCTAGCGCCGACGTTCGCGCAAGCCTAGCCCGCATCCCAGGTCGCAGAACCGGAAAAGCCATCATCACCGGGTCGCTTTGCATCGTCGAGGCTTGGCCTCCCGCACGTGCCGCCGTAGATAGAGATCGATCACCGTCGCTTTTACGAAACCGCACGCGTCATGACCCAGAACGAACAGGCCGTCGTCGAAGGCGGACGCCGCGCGCCTCGTCCGCCGATCCACGGTCCCGAAGGGTTCGAAGGCATGCGCAGGGCCGGACGCCTGACGGCGGAAGCCCTCGACGTGCTGATGGAAGCCACAGGCCCAGGCGTGACCACGGAAGCTCTCGACCGGCTTGCCTACGAATTCGCCATGGACCACGGCGCCTACCCGGCTTCGCTGCTCTATCGCGGCTATCCGAAGTCGATCTGCACCTCGATCAACCACGTGGTTTGCCACGGCATCCCCAACGAGAAGCCACTGCGCGAGGGCGATATCGTCAATCTCGACATCTGCCTGATCGTCGACGGCTGGCACGGCGATTCCAGCCGGATGGCCTATGTCGGCGAAGTGCCGCGCAAGGCGGCACGCCTGTGTGAGATCACCCACGAATGCCTCATGCGCGGCATCGCCGCGATCAAGCCGGGCGGCTCGACCACGGATATCGGCCGCGCGATCCAGGCCTATGCGGAATCCGAGCGCTGCTCGGTGGTCCGCGACTTCTGCGGTCACGGCCTCGGGCGTACCTACCATGATGCGCCGACCATCCTGCATTATGTCGAGCCGAGCTACGACGTGGCGTTCCAGCCCGGGCAATTCTTCACGGTTGAGCCGATGATCAATCTCGGTCGACCGGCAGTGAAGGTGCTCTCCGACGGCTGGACCGCGGTGACGCGGGATCGTTCGCTGTCCGCGCAGTTCGAGCACACGGTGGCGGTGACGGAGACGGGGGTCGAGGTCTTCACCTACTCCCCCAAGGGCCTGCATCAGCCGGTCAATCCATCCGCCTGACGTCACGGAATCCGGAGGCAAGACGATGCCGCGCCTCCCCATCGAATCGTCCATCGGCGAGGCCGCGCTCGAGGCGCCGCACTATCTCGGGCATCGCGACCGGCTGCGCGCCCGCTTCGCTCAGGCCGGCTCCGATGCCCTGCCGGATTACGAGCTCCTCGAACTCGTTCTCTTCCGCGCGATCCCGCGACGGGACGTGAAGCCTCTGGCCAAGGCCCTGATCCGCCGCTTCGGCAGCTTCGCCGAGGTGGTGAGCGCGGAGCCGAACCGGCTGGCGGAGGTCGAGGGTGTCAGCCAGGGCGTCATCGGCGATCTGAAGCTCATCGAGGCGGCAGGCCACCGCCTCGCGCGAGGCGCTATCGCCGCGCGCCCCCTGCTCTCTTCCTGGGCGGCGCTCTTGGAATATTGCCGCGCGACCATGGCGTTCTCGGCCCGCGAGCAGTTCCGCGTTCTGTTTCTCGACAAGCGCAACCACCTCATCGCCGACGAGGTCCAGGGCCAGGGCACCGTCGATCACACTCCTGTCTATCCACGCGAGGTCGCACGCCGGGCCCTCGAACTGTCGGCCACCGCCATCATCCTCGCCCATAACCACCCGTCCGGCGACCCGGCGCCGTCGGCCGCCGATATCAAGATGACGCGGGAGATCGTCGCCATCCTCGACCCGCTGGGAATTGTCGTCCACGACCACGTCATTCTCGGCCGCGATGGACATGCGAGTCTGAAAGGGTTGAAGCTGATATGAACGTGCTACTTTGATGATCGAACTGCCTGGATCGCTCGCTCCGCGCTCGTCCGGGGAAAACGTCGGCCTCCTTCGAGGCGCGCATCGTACCGATGGCGCGCCTCTTGCGAAGATGCCGGGATAAAAGGGGAGGCGCGAATGGCGCTCGCTGCGTTCGACGAGATGAATGGGATACCCGGAGCCGCCATGGGCGATTCCGCGGTTCGCGAGGCCTATGACAGCCTGAAATCATGGCTCGATACGACGCCGCCCGAACACTTCAACACGCGTCGCAGCCAGGCCGAGATGCTCTTCCGGCGCATCGGCATCACCTTCGCCGTCTATGGCGCCAACGAATCCACCGAGCGCCTGATCCCGTTCGACATCATCCCCAGGGTGATTACCAAGCCCGAATGGAGCTTCCTCGAACGCGGGCTGAAGCAGCGCGTGACGGCGATCAACGCCTTTCTCAGCGACATCTACGGTGCCCAGGAATGCATCAAGGCCGGGATCATTCCGGCGGATCTGGTCTATCGCAACCCGCATTACCGCATGGAGATGCGTGCCTTCAAAGTCCCGCACGACCTCTACGTCCACATTGCCGGAATCGATATCGTCCGCACCGGGGAGAACGATTTCTTCGTGCTGGAGGACAACGCCCGCACTCCCTCCGGCGTCTCTTACATGCTGGAGAACAGGGAGGTGATGCTACGCCTCTTCCCCGAACTGTTCTCGCGTCACCGCGTGGCGCCCGTGGAAAATTACCCGGATTCGCTTCTTGCGACTTTGCGCAGCCTCGCTCCGCAGACGGCGACGCGTGATCCTTCCGTCGTTCTGCTCACCCCCGGCCGCTACAATTCGGCGTTCTATGAACACTCGTTTCTGGCCGACAAGCTCGGCGTAGATCTGGTGGAGGCGTCGGACCTCTTCACCAAGGACGACGTGGTCTACATGCGCACGACCGAAGGTCCGCGCCGGGTCGACGTGATCTACCGCCGCCTCGACGACGATTTCCTCGATCCGCTCGTCTTCCGCCCCGATTCCGTACTTGGCGTTCCCGGCCTGATGAATGCTTACGAGCGCGGGACCGTAACCCTCGCCAACGCGGTCGGTACGGGCATCGCCGACGACAAGGCCGTCTACAGCTACATGCCGGAGATCGTGAAGTTCTTCACCGGCGAGGAGCCGATCCTGCACAACGTGCCGACCTTCCGCTGTCGCGAGAAGGAGGCGTTCTCCTATGTCATGGACAACCTCGCCGACCTCGTCGTGAAGGAGGTCAATGGGTCCGGCGGCTACGGCATGCTGGTCGGTCCGCATGCCACGAAGCGGGAGATCGAGGATTTCGGCCGCAAGCTGCGACACTCGCCTGACGGGTTCATCGCTCAGCCGACCCTGGCCCTGTCCACTTGCCCGACCTTCGTCGCCTCGGGCGTCGCGCCGCGTCACGTCGATCTGCGGCCGTTCGTGCTATGCGGTTCCGACGAGATCAGGATCGTTCCCGGCGGATTGACCCGCGTGGCTCTCAAGGAAGGGTCGCTTGTGGTCAATTCGAGCCAGGGTGGCGGCACCAAGGATACCTGGGTGCTCGACGCCTGACCCTACGCCATCCGCTCTTTCGGAGCCTGCCTCTGGAACGAGGCGGATCGTTTTCTCGTCCATCGCCTTAACGGAAGCCCATGCTATCCCGGACCGCCGACAATCTGTACTGGCTCTCGCGCTATGCCGAGCGGGCCGAGTTCGTTGCCCGCATCCTCGATGCGGCGCACCGGCTCGCCGCCCTCCCCTCTAGTTACGGCGGTGGCGAGACCAACGAATGGGCGTCGGCCCTGGCCTCCGCCGGCGACCCGGAAGTGTTCAAGCCACTCTACGACAGCGTCAACGAAGCGACGGTGTGCAACTTCCTCGCTTTCTCGCCGCACAACCCATCTTCGATCCGTTCCTGCATCGAGACGGCGCGTGAAAATGCGAGATCCGTACGCACGGCGCTGACCACCGAAATGTGGGACGCCATCAACGGCGCATGGCTCGAGTTGCGCAACTACGAGGGCAGAGATCTCAACCGCGACGAGTTCAGCCGCTTCCTCGAATGGGTGAAGGGCGTGTCGCTCGCGTTCGATGGCTCGGCCTATCGCACCATGCTGCGCAACGACGCATATTGGTTCACCCGGCTGGGTACGGCGATCGAGCGCGCCGACAATACGGCCCGTATTCTCGACGTGAAGTATCGGATCCTCCTTCCCGCCACGGAGAAGGTCGGTGGAAGCCTGGATTATTTCCAGTGGACCACGATCCTGCGCGAAGTCTCGGCCTTCAACGCCTATCATTGGGTCTACCGCGAGAGCGTCAAGCCGCTCCTGGTGGCCGACCTGCTCATCCTCAACCGGCAGATGCCGCGCTCCCTCACCAATTGCTACGGCATGCTGGTGGAACACCTGGATCTCATCGCCGACGCCTATGGACGGCGCGGTGCGAGCCAGCGGCTTGCGAGCAACACGCTCGCTCGCCTCGAAAGCGAAAACATCGACCGGGTCTTCCGCTCGGGGCTACACGAGTTCGTCACCGCCTTCATCGTGGAAAACAATCGCCTCGGCGCGGCGGTCATCGAGCAATATCTGGTGTAGGGTCCGACCGAATCCCGAGCTCTGCAAGAGACGTCCATGCGCATTCGCGTCTTCCACGAGACCACGTACACCTATGAGCATCCGGCTCGCGGACTCATCCAGCTTCTGCGCCTTCGCCCGCGCGACCATGATGGACAATATGTCCGCCGCTGGCGGATCGAGCCTTCGGTGGATGGGCGGATCAGTGAGCGGGAGGACGGATTCGGAAACGTCACTCACTGGTTCACGGCCGATGAGCCGGCCGATGCCCTGACCATCCGGGTGACCGGCGAAGTCGATACCAACGAGATGCACGGCATCGTTCGCGGCACGGTGGAACGCCTGCCCGACGTGTTCTACCTGCGCGACTCTGATCTCGCCGTCGCCAACAGCGAGCTTCAGGCTTTTGCCAAGAGCGTGGTCGACGAGGGCGATTCCTCGGTCCTGCCTTGCCTCCATCGCCTCCTTGCTGCCGTCTACGACACCGTCGTGTTCGAGCCGGGCCCGACCAGCGCCAGCACCACCGCCGCGCAATCCTTCGCGGCCGGAAAGGGCGTCTGCCAGGATCTTGCACATATTTTCATCGCTGCAGCGCGGCATCTGGAGATTCCCGCTCGCTACGTCTCGGGTTATTTCCATCGCGCCGATGGCGTGGAGGATCAGGAGGCGGGGCATGCCTGGGCGGAAGCCCTGGTGCCCGGCCTCGGCTGGGTGGGTTTCGACCCGGCCAATGGTATCGCTACGACGGAGGCACATATCCGCGTCGCGATCGGGCTCGATTATCTGGGAGCGGCTCCGATCCGCGGTAGCCGGATGGGTGGCGGGACTGAGACGCTCGAAGTGAAGCTTCGCGTGGAACAGGCTCAAGCCGCCATCCAGGCTTAACGTCTCATTCCATGCAGCGTGGCCCGATGAATCGCGGGCCATCAGAGGTACCGGTATCATGACCTATTGCGTCGGGCTCCTCGTCGAGGAAGGGCTCGTGATGGTTGCCGACACCCGCACGAATGCGGGACTCGACGACATCTCGACCTACCGCAAGCTGCATCACTTCAACGTCCCGGGCGAACGTGTGATGATGCTGGCCTCGGCCGGCAACCTCTCAATCACACAATCGGTGCTGAGCATGCTCGCCGAGGGCGTATCCGACGACGATGGTGAGCCGACGCTGAAGATCACCGAAACGACGACGATGTTCCAGGCCGCCCAGCTCATCGGCAAGGCGATCCGTCGTGTCCGCATCGTCGAGAAGGCCGGGTTCGAGGCGGCCAACCTGCGGTTCTCGATCTCTCTGTTGTTCGGCGGCCAGATCGGCAACGAGCCGATGCGCCTGTTCCTGATCTACTCGGCCGGGAACTTCATAGAGTGCAGCACCGATGCGCCGTTCCTCCAGATCGGCGAACATAAATACGGCAAGCCGATCCTCGACCGTGCCGTGAAATTCGAGACCGAACTTTACGATGCCTTGAAGGTCAGCCTCGTCTCCATGGATTCGACCATGCGCTCGAATCTCGGTGTCGGATTGCCCATCGATATTGCCGTGGCGAGGCGCGGCGCTCTCGACCTCGAGGTCAGCCATCGGATCGAGGCGGGGGAATCGTACTTCCACGACCTCCGGGAGCGTTGGTCGGCGGCCCTGCGCGCCGCGCACCGCGCTATCCCCCGGCCGCCTTACGGCCCTGCGGCACGCTAGCCTCTGCCGTCCCAGGCTTTCAGGTAGGCGCGCACCGCAGCGCTCGGGTCATCCGCTCTCATTACCCCACCCATGACGACGATTCCGGCAAAACCGGCATCGCGGCAGGAATGGAGGTTTTCGGATGTGATGCCGCCGAGAGCAAAGACCGGGATTCTCAGATCGCGACGGGACCGAAGAGCGTCGGGTCCGAGTGCCGGCCCGTATCCAGGCTTGCTCGGCGTCGCGAAGATCGGGCTCAACGTGGCGTAATCCACGCCGGCCTGCTCGGCGCGGGCGACATCGTCTGGAGAATGAGCCGAGACGCCGATCAGGCACCCCGGCGGAAGATCGCGCCGTGCCGTGGTGATGTCCTCGAAAGTCGCATGACCGCCAAGATGGACGCCATCGGCACCGACGGCGCGGGCGAGCATAACGTCTCCGCCGACGACAAGCCGGGCACCGGCCATGCGCACCGCACGCATCACCGCTTCAGCGAGGGATCGCCGCGCGGCCGTGTCGAGATCGCGATCCCTGAACCAGATCCAGCGAGCGCCCCCCGAGAGCGACGCAACCACTCTCTCGACCAAGGGGCGCGTGCTGCCCGTTCGATCCGTCACGACGAGAAGCGGTGATAGAGCCGGCGTCACGAACCGACGAGACCAAGCTGCGGGCTCGACGGTTCGGCGCGGCCCCGCTTGGGGATGCGGCCGGCGAGATGGGCGAGGCGGCCGGCTTCGACGGCGTGGCGCATGGCGCGGGCCATGCGCACGGGATCGTCGGCCTTGGCGACGGCGGTGTTGAGGAGGCAGCCGGCTGCTCCGAGTTCCATCGCCACGACGGCATCGGAAGCGGTGCCGATTCCCGCATCGACGATGACGGGCACGCTGGCGCGTCGACAGATCAGTTCGAGATTGGCGGGATTGGCCACCCCCATCCCCGAGCCGATGAGCGACCCCATCGGCATGACCGCCGCACAGCCGATATCGGCGAGCCGCTGGCACACGACGGGATCGTCGTTGCAATAGGGCAGTACGATGAACCCGTCATCGACGAGATGGCGGCAGGCTTCCAGCAATTCGGAGACGTCCGGGTAGAGCGTTTCCCGATCGCCGATGACCTCGACCTTGATCCAGTTCGTATCGAGCGCCTCGCGTGCCAGTTCCGCCGTCATGATCGCGTCGCGCGCGGTTTCGCATCCAGCGGTATTGGGCAGGAAGCGATATCCCTTGAGGCGCCTCACCGTGTCCGACCCATGGCCCTGGAGCGAGACCCGGCGGATCGATGCGGTGACGATCTCGGCCCCGGAAGCCTCGACGGCATCGACCATGATGCTCTGCGTCGGATAACCCGCCGTGCCGATGAAGAGCCGTGAACTCAAGGCCACGCCGGCGATGACGAGCGCATCCTCGGCGGCGGCTTCGATCGTGTGTCCGTTCATGAGCTTGATCCTTCGACTATCCTATCCGCCCTGCATGGCGCGCACGATCTCGACCTTGTCGCCCTCCGCGACCGGGGTTGCCTCCCAGTCGCGTCGGCGGATGACCGTGCCGTTCAACGCAATCGCGATCCCTTGCGGGCTTTCGATTCCCGTCTCCTCCGCCTCGATCAGGAAGAGGCCGGAAAGGTCGGCGGCCTCGATCTCGCGCAGGTTTCCGTTGATGGTGAGCCTCATGCGAAGGCCCTCCTTTCCGCGCGCGCCGGCCGCTGAAATCTGGCGAGGCCGAAGCCGCCAGCGAAACCGGGCAGCGCACCTTCGACGATCAGGGCGGCGACGGCATCTGCGGTCGCGGGAGCCAGAAGGTAGCCGTTGCGATGATGGCCGGTGGCCGCGACGAGACCGGGAGCGAGCCTGTCGATGATCGGCGCATCATCGTCGGATGTCGGCCTGAAGCCACTCCAGACCGCCTCGACTTCCATCTCCTCGATGCCGGGCAGGACGCGCCTCGCCCCTTCCAGCAGAGCATAGAGGCCGCCGGCCGTGACGCCGGGAACGAAGCCGCAATCCTCCACAGTGGCGCCGATGATGAGATGCCCGTCGGCTTTCGGAGCCATGTGAACCTGCTCGGTCCAGACCATGTGCGAGAGATTGCCCGTCCGGGCGTTGGTCTTCAGAGCGAGCGACTGGCCACGCAAGGGTCGCACCGGCAGGGCGAGTTCATCCGGGAGGAGCCCGGCTTCGCCGCTCCAGGCACCGGCTGCGAGAATCACGACCCCGGCCGACATCTGCCCGCGAGGCGTCGTCACGCCACGGACACGACCGCCTTCCCAATCGAGCGCCTCGACCGGACAATGCTCGACGATGACGACGCCGGCGGCCTGGGCGGCACGAGTGAGTGCCGCCATGACGAGGCGCGGATCGACCTGATGATCCTCCGCGCAGAACAGGCCGGCCGTGACCGAGGGACGCAAAGCCGGCTCTCGGGCACGAACCTCCATTCCGGAAAGCCAGCGTGCTGAGAGGCCGGACCGGACCTGCAGATCGTGCCGAAACCGCAGGCGGTCGACCTCGTCGCGGCCGATCGCCAGCACGAGGGTCCCCTCCTCCCGGTAGTCGATGCCGATACCGGAAGCGGTCTGGAGATCGTCACGAAACCCTGGCCAGCGCGCCAGGCTCTCCAACGCCAGCGGCAGGAGCGGATCAGAACCGGGTTCGTGTTCGGCGGCTGGGGCCAGCATGCCGGTGGCCGCGAGGCTCGCCCCGGCGCCGACCGTATCGCGCTCGATCACCGTCACGGTGAGACCGGCCTCGGCCAGACGCCAAGCCGACGAAAGTCCGATCAGCCCGGCGCCGACGACAACGACGTCGCTTCGCTCAGGAAGCGTAGCGGCTTCGATGGCGATACCGGTGGTTCGGCGCGAACCGATTGTTGATGTGGCTGAGACGTCCAACAGGAACCTCCGCGATGATCCGCAGAGATTGGTGTCCTTCCGCTTCTGATCCGAAGCATGCCGGGCTTCCGATGAGAAAAACCCGCGGTCCAATCCCTACGCCGGTATGAGCCGGTTCAGGTTCAAAGGATTTCCGCGCTGCCCGGACTCACGGTCCAAGCTCATCGGTTTCTCAGCCCCTTGACGGGGATCTCCCTGGAACGTGCCTGATGTGGGCAAGGATCACGCTTCGGTCAATCCCCGGACGCGCGAAACCGTATTCAGAGTGCTGCGGGTGTTCGCCCCGGCCGGTAGACGCCCATCGGCTCGACGAACCCGTCGAGATCGTGCTCCCCAAGGGATTCAGACTCGTCCCAGAGGAAATCGACGAAGGGCTTCGACATGAGAAGCGGCTCGCCGAGAGTCTTGTTCAAGCGGGCGAGCCGGCTCGCGAGATTCACGTCGCGGCCGATGACCGTGAAGTCGAGCCGAGCGCCGGAGCCGACATTGCCGTAGGCGGCTTCACCGTGATGAAGCGCGATTCCGGCAACGACCGGCTGCGCGAAGCGGCCGATGGCATTGGCCTCGTCGAGGGCGGACAGAGCGGTCCGGGCAGCGATGAGAGCGCCTTTGGCGGCACCGCCGAGATCGTCGCCGCGCTCGCGGAAGATCGCCAGCAACCCATCGCCGAGATACTTCAGCACCTCGCCGCCTTCGCGCTCCACCGCCGGTACAAGGCAATCGAAGAAAATGTTGAGGAGATCGACGGCCTCTTCCGGCGTCATATTCGCCGAAATCTGGGTGTAGTCACGCATGTCGGCGAACAGGATCGCCGAGCGGATGCGCTTGACCTGCCCACGGCGGATGTCACCCGAGAGGATCGCGCGGTGAGGCTCGTCGCCGACATAGATGCGCAGCACCTGATCCAGCGTCTTGTTGACGATCCGCATCTCCATCACGGCCGCCAGGGTCGGCATGACGAAGCGCAGAATGGCGATGTCCTCGTCCCGAAAACCATTGGGAGCGCGGGTCGCGAAGGTGATGCCGTTACGCGTGCCGTTGGTGAAGAACAACGGTGCGACGATGTAATGGGTGTACCCCCCGGCCTTCAGGTCGGGAATGATCGAGTAGTGCAGATCCAACGGCTGTTTCAGGTCGACGATGAGCCATTCGCCGGTCTCGTGGACAGTGAAGAAAGGGCTCTCCTGATAGGCCCTGTCGGACGCATCTCCGTGCGGGAACAGGCGGACCGTCGATCCCGTCTCACGAGTCCAGAAGCGGCCGACACCGGAATATTCGGAGTGCAGCGTGTCGATGGCGGTCGAAGCACGATCGACCGGCACACCAAGTCCGTTCAGCCGCTCCGACATCCCGGCCAGGAGGTCGTCAGCCTGCGGCAGACGCGCACCTTCGCTCAGCAGCCAATCCCGCAATGCCACGCAATCCTGCAATGCGCCGAACGGAACGTCGTTGGCCTCCGATCCGTCTGCATCGGCAGTCGGCGGAGGATGAGGCGGACCGAGTTCAAGCATAACGCCAAGGTGGGTCGGAGAGGGGCGAGCGGCAACGGGTGCCGCGAAGATCGTCACGATTTCCGAAGTCGGGTGTCGCTCAAGTCGTGCCATGATAAGGTGAAAAATACCATCACCGGTCGCACGGGACGCAGACGTTCTTTCATGTCATCGAGCTTGCCTATGCGTATCGCACTCGCGTCTTTCGCCGTCGTGACGCTCCTCGCGCTCCAAGGAACCGCAGGAGCGGAGCCTGCATTGCTCCCATCCGCCAACAATCCGATGCCAGCTCCCGCCAATCCGGGAGACCATGCTTTCAAGCCGACGGCATCGAGCTTCGCGCAAGCGAACGAGGCCAGCGTCCGTCGCCAGGCCGCCTTCAACAAACGAATCGCTCGGCGCGGCGAACGGGCGATCTCATCGCTGTGTGACGGCTGCAGAGCGAGGGCCCATCGGCATAAGCCGAAGGTCACGGGTAACGTGAGCCCGAGTGTAGGGCGCGGCATGCCCGATTCCGAGAGCATCTATTCGAGAGGGCGAGGGTTCGATCCTTCGCTGGCCGGAAGCGATTGAGAAATCGGCTTTTTTTAAAGAGCCAGCCTCAACGACAACGGCGCACCGAAAGGTGCGCCGTTGTCGTAATGGTCCGAGACATCTCTCATCCCGACGAGCGGGACGTTTCGTTCTTAGTTGTCGAGGAAGCTCCGCAGCTTCCTCGAGCGGCTCGGGTGCTTCAGCTTGCGGAGCGCCTTCGCCTCGATCTGACGAATACGCTCGCGGGTCACCGAGAATTGCTGGCCGACCTCTTCGAGAGTGTGGTCGGTGTTCATGCCGATGCCGAAGCGCATTCGCAGCACGCGCTCCTCGCGCGGCGTGAGTGAAGCCAGAACGCGCGTGGTGGTCTCGCGCAGGTTCGACTGGATTGCCGCGTCGATCGGCAAGACGACGTTCTTGTCCTCGATGAAGTCGCCGAGATGCGAATCTTCCTCGTCGCCGATAGGCGTCTCGAGCGAGATCGGCTCCTTAGCGATCTTGAGGACTTTTCGCACCTTCTCGAGAGGCATGGCCAACTTCTCGGCCAATTCCTCCGGGGTCGGCTCGCGCCCGATCTCGTGCAGCATCTGGCGCGACGTGCGGACGATCTTGTTGATCGTCTCGATCATATGGACCGGGATGCGGATGGTCCGGGCCTGATCGGCGATCGAACGGGTGATCGCCTGCCTGATCCACCAAGTGGCGTAGGTCGAGAACTTGTAGCCGCGGCGATATTCGAACTTATCGACGGCCTTCATGAGGCCGATATTGCCCTCCTGGATCAGGTCCAGGAACTGCAGGCCGCGATTGGTGTATTTTTTGGCGATCGAGATCACGAGGCGGAGGTTGGCCTCGATCATCTCCTTCTTGGCCTGACGGGCTTCGCGCTCGCCCTTCTGGACCATGTTGACGATCTTGCGGTACTCGCCGATCTCCAGCCCCGTCTCGGAGGCGAGAGTCAGGATCTGCTCACGCAGGTCGGCGACCTGCTTGGCACCTTTCTCGACGAGGTTCTTCCAGCCCTTGCCGCCGAGCTTACCGACCCGCTCCATCCAGTTCGGATCGAGTTCCCAGCCCTGGTAGTGCCGCAGGAATTCATCGCGGGCGACGCCGTGGCTCTCGGCATAGCGCATGAGGCGGCCCTCATGGCTGATCAGTCGCTTGTTGATGTCGTAGAGCTGCTCGACCAGCGCCTCGATGCGGTTCGAGTTCAACGACAGGGACTTCACGTCGGCGACGACGGTATCCTTGAGATCGCTCTGTTTCTGGTTCTGCCCGGAGGTCTGCGTGCCGCCGCCGGCCTTCAGCTCGGCATGCTCGTTCTGGAGCTTGCGAAGCTTCTTGTAGTTGTTGGCGATGTTGTCGAACGTCTCGAGAACGCGCGGCTTGATCTCGGCTTCCATCGCCGCGAGCGAGACGTTGTTCTCCATGTCGTCGTCGTCGTCGCTGCCCTCGGCGGGGATCGGCGCCTCGGCCTCGGAATCTTCGCTCTCTTCGCCCTCGGTAAGCTGCGGCGCGTTCTTCGCGTCCGGGCCGGCATAGGTGGCTTCGAGATCGATGATGTCGCGCAGGAGCACCCGGCCGTCGACGAGCTCGTCGCGCCAGATGATGATGGCCTGGAACGTCAGCGGGCTTTCGCAGAGGCCCGCGATCATTGCCTCGCGGCCGGCCTCGATACGCTTGGCGATCGCGATCTCGCCCTCGCGGGAGAGAAGCTCCACCGAGCCCATCTCGCGCAGGTACATGCGCACCGGGTCATCGGTGCGGTCGGTCGGCTCCTTGGCGGTCGTCTCGCGCACGGCCAATGGCTTGGCCGGGGCGATCTCGGCGACTTCCGTACCCTCGGCAGCGTCGTCGTCGTCGGACGCCTCGCCGCTCGCCGGCTTGTCGCCGCCGGCATCTTCGGTCTCTTCCGCCTCGACGACGTTGATGCCCATTTCGGAGAGCTGCGACAGCACATCCTCGAGCTGGTCCGGATCGGACTGGCCCTCGGGCAGCACCTCGTTGATCTCCTCGTAGGTGATGTAACCGCGCTTCTTGGCGAGCTTCACCATCCGCTTGACCGAGGCATCGGTCAGATCGAGGAGCGGTCCGTCGGTCTGTTGCTCCGGAGCAGCATCCGTATCGTCCCGTTCCGTTGCCTTCGTCGCCATGTTCCGCCTATTGTTGTCCTGGTCGCGTTGAGCGGGAGCGTTCGGCTCACTCCGCGTCGTCAACGCCGCCATTCAAGTGATGTACGGCGCGCACGAAGCGACCGCGTCGATATCGCATATCTCGGTGTACAAGCGATACGCTTGACCGACTGTTAACCATGCGCCTCGAAAGGCGCCCCAAATCTCAATTCATCGCGGGCTACGCGGCCGCCGTATCGTCTGATTCTGGCACGTCGGCGTCTGCCTCTGCCCCTGCGATCACGGCCATACGTTCCTTGACGTCGCATAGCCAAGCGAAGTTGGCCTCGGATTCATCCTCGACCAATGCTCTCTCGGCAGAGCGAAGCTCGCTATTTAGCGCTCCAGACTTCCGGTGCAAGATCACGGCCTGACGCAATGCGTCTTCCAGACGCATCCGGTCGGCATGTGGATCGAGCGTCCATCGGTCTCCCGGCCTGACATGAGAGGCAAGCCGCGCCGCCGCCGCTTCGAGCCCTGCCCTGCGCAGACGGCTCTCCAGAACCTCGACATCGGGCTGGTCGGCGTCGGCGGCCTGGTCCAGCAGGAGCGACCGAAGCGCCTGAGCATCGGGATCGTCGAGTTCCAGCGCCGCCAGATCCTCGGCTTCTATCCCCAACAGTTCCGGGTGGGCCAGCAGGCTTGAGACGATCATCGCCTCGCGATCCCGGAACATCGCCGTCCCGCCGGAATTCGTCGAGCCCGCATAGAGCGGATTGAACTTCGTCGTGATTCGCGGCGAAGGCGGCGGATCGCCCGGCCTCGGGCGGCGCTGGAACGTCGAGGTTCCGACATTCCGAGGCTCGTAGCCGTTCCGGCGCTGGCCGCCGTTACTACCCCCGGGCGACAAGGCCCGCAGTCGCCCCTCGATCTCATCCTTGTAGAACCGTCGCACCGTCTCGTCCCGGATCGAGGCGACCATCTCGCGCAGACCCTTGGCGAGGCCGGCCTTGCGCTCGGGCGTATCGGTGGGCGTCGACTCCGTAGCGCGCGACCACAGCACCTCCACGAGGGGCCGCGCCCCTTCGAGAACTCGGTCGATGGCCGAGGCGCCGGCGGAACGAAGCAGGTCGTCGGGATCCTGCCCTTCCGGCAGAAGCGCGAACCGAAGCGACTTGCCGGGCGTGAGCCCCGGCAGGGCCACGTCGAGGGCCCTGAAAGCCGCGCGCTGGCCGGCACCATCACCGTCGAAACACAGGATCGGCTCGTCGGCGTTGCGCCAGAGGAGCGCGAGCTGCTCTTCCGTCAGCGCCGTACCCAGCGGTGCCACGGCATTCGGATGCCCGGCCATGGTCATCGCGATGACGTCGACATAGCCCTCCACCGCGATGATCGTCCCGCGATCATGAGCGGCCTTCCGGGCGCCATGCAGATTGTAGAGCACCTGCCCCTTGTGAAAGAGCGGCGTCTCAGGCGAATTCATATACTTCGCCTTGGCGTCGGCCTGCATCGCACGCCCACCGAAGGCGATGACCCGGCCCCGGCTGTCGGTGATGGGAAACATCACCCGGTCGCGAAACTTATCGAACGGCACGGCGATGTCGTCGCCACTCACCAGCAGGCCGAGTTCGGCCATCAACTCCTTGTCGACGTCCTTCGCGGCCAGATAATCACGCAGCCCATAGCGCTCCGACGTGGCATAGCCGAGCCGGAAGCGCGAGCGAATCTCAGGGCCGAGGCTGCGCCGGTCGAGATAGGCGCGGGCGCTGGTGCCGAGACGGCCCTTGAGCTGATCCTCGTAATAGCCGGCCGCCAGTTCCATCACCTCGAAGGCGCCGGTGCGCTTGGTTTCCATCTCCCGCGTGTCGGCGCTGGGAGCCGGCAGAGTCACGCCCGCCTCGCCGGCCAGACGCTCGACGGCTTCGGGAAAGCTCAGGCCCTCGGTCTCCATCAGGAAGGTGAAGACGTCGCCGTGTTTGCCCGAGGAGAAGCAGTGATAGAACTGCTTCTGATCGTTCACGTAGAAGGACGGCGTCTTTTCCGAATTGAACGGCGACAGGCCGCGCCATTCGCGGCCCGCCTTCTTCAGCCTGACCCGACGCCCGACCACATCCGAGGCGGGAAGCCGGGCTCTGATCTCTTCGAGGATATGGGGTGGGTAACGCACGGGAGGACCGGACCTTTGCAGGCCGGCATTCTAGCCGAGCGCGTTTAAGGAGTCCCGAACGCTTCGACGCACCCTGCCCATACCGCCCCGGCCCTTACGCCTTGGCGTTCAGCACATCCTTCACCAATCCGCTGGCCTTGCCGAAATCCATCCGGCCGGCGAACTTGCTCTTCAGCACGGCGATGACCTTGCCCATGTCCTTCGGACCGGCCGCGCCGGTTTCCTCGACGGCGGCTTCGATCGCGGCTTTGGTCTCCGCCTCGTCCATCTGCTGCGGCAGGTAGCCGGCGATGATCGCGACCTCGGCCCGCTCGTTCTCCGCGAGTTCGGGGCGGCCGCCCTGATCATAGACGCCGGCCGATTCGTTGCGCTGCTTGATCATCTTCTGCAGCAGCGCGAGGATCTCCTCCTCGGAGGCCGGCTCCTTGCCGAGACCTCTCGCCTCGATGTCCTTGTCCTTCAACGCGGCCTGAATCATCCGCACGGTGGCGAGCTTCGCCTTGTCGCCGGCCTTCATGGCCTCTTTCATTTCGGTGGTGAGGCGGGCGCGCAGCATGGTCGTCTCCTGAGAATCGTCGTAAGCGTCTGAAATGGTCGACGAATTGCGGTGATCGGCGAATCGAGGTGGTTGAGCCGGTCGAAGACAGGGGCCACATTGACCCCATCACGGCCCGCTCGTTATGAGCGCCGCACAATGCGCCACCTGCACGCGCCGTCGCACCGGCGTCGATGGGTCGGCCGGACATAAGCGAGATCGCGACGATGCTGCAAGACGAAGGCGCCCAGGCGCGGCTTTCCTCCACGCCCGCTCCCTGGGCAGAGCCAGTGGCCACCGCTCTCCTCGTCCTCGCCGACGGGACCATTCTCGAAGGCTTCGGTATCGGGCAGACCGGAGCGGCGGATGGTGAGGTCTGCTTCAACACCGCGATGACCGGCTATCAGGAAATCCTGACCGACCCATCCTATGCCGGCCAGATCGTCACCTTCACCTTCCCGCATATCGGCAATACCGGGACCAACGACGAAGACCTGGAGAGCCTCGACGCGGCCCCGGCCTCCGGCGTGCGCGGCGCGGTCATCGCCTCGGCCGTCACCAATCCGTCGAACTGGCGCTCGTCGAGCCATCTCGACGCCTGGCTGAAGGCGCGCGGCATCGTCGGCATCACCGGGATCGACACCCGGGCGCTGACCGCGCTCATTCGCGATCACGGAATGCCCAATGCCGTCATCGCCAACGATCCGGCCGGAGCGTTCGACCGCGAAGCGCTGAAGGCGCGCGCCGCCGCTCTCGCCCCCATGGAAGGTCTCGACCTCGTGCCCCCGGTGACGAGCCGCGAGAACTCCGACTGGTCGCAGACGACCTGGGCGGTGAAGGGCGGCTACGGCACGAGGCAGATCGGCGAGGGCCTCAAGGTCGTCGCCATCGATTACGGGGTGAAGCGCAACATCCTGCGCCTGCTGGCCGAAGCCGGTTGCGACGTAACCGTCGTGCCCGCCACGACTTCGGCCGCCGATATCATGGCGATGAAGCCGGACGGCGTTTTCCTTTCCAACGGACCGGGCGATCCGGCCGCTACCGGCGAATACGCGGTGCCGGTGATCCGTACGCTCCTCGACGAGAAGGTGCCGACCTTCGGCATCTGCCTCGGGCATCAGCTGATGGGACTCGCGCTGGGCGGCCGCACGGTGAAGATGGCCCAGGGCCATCACGGCGCCAATCACCCGGTGAAGGACAAGACGACGGGGAAGGTCGAGATCGTCTCGATGAACCATGGCTTTGCTGTCGATCCGGCGAGCCTGCCGGACACCGCCGTCGAGACGCATGTCTCGCTGTTCGACGGCTCGAATTGCGGTCTCACCCTCACCGACCGCCCGGCCTTCTCGGTGCAGCACCACCCGGAAGCCTCGCCTGGCCCACGCGACAGCCACTACCTGTTCGAGCGGTTCGTGACGCTGATGCGCAGCGGCAAGGCCGAGACGCTGGTCGCGACCAGCGAGTAAGTCTCGGACGTCCCGGACAGATCGGCCTCATCCGGGAGTCCGTGCGCGTGGCGTAAGGATGGGCGAGGTCGGCCAGCTTGGATTCGCCGATCGTCGATTGGTTCCCGCGCCCGTCATAAAAAATCCAGCTTTGGCCGGCATTCCCGAATCATCAACGGGCCGTTCGAGCGACGACGCTTTCAAAGATCGTCCGGCGGGCCAGGATCGGGGATTTCCATATGACGTTCGACGACGCGCGGGACGATTTCTCGCGGCTGCATCGGGTCTTCACGTTCCATCTCGGCGTGGCCGTCGGCCTTGCCTGGATGACGGCGCTCTACTCCGCCTGCTACGCTCCGTGGGTCCGCAACATCCGCGCCCTGATCGATCCGACCGGCGGAATCGACCGCGTCGAGAGCACGTGGTCGTTTCTCTTCGTGCTTCCGGTGATCCTGACCATCGCCTGGGTCAGCCTGTATTTCGGCCGGGAGATCATCCGCCGCTCGCAGACGCTCCCCAACGTCGCCGTTGAGTTTGCCGCCGCCGCCCTGATCGCGTTCGGCGTGTTCTACCTCTCGATCGATCGTGCGGTCGCAGCCCTGTATATCGGCGTCTGAGAGGTCCGATCGGGATGACCGGAGGCGGCACGACACCGCCTCCGACCTCCCTCATGGAAGCTGCGCGAAAAGAGCGTCGAAGCGCTTTTTGGCGAGCTTGTTGTGGTCGACGGTCTTGGCCGCTTCCAGATTGTCCGGCTTGTCCCCGACGATCACCAGGCCGACCATGCCCATGAGGTAATGCGGCGAGCATTTCACGCCGTAGATGCCCGGCTTGTCGAACCTGACGCTCTCTTCCTTGCCCAGGACCGTCTTGAAGGTCTCTGCGCCTTCGGGGGCCATTCCCTTGATCAACTCGACGTTGTGACCCTTGTCCTGCGGCACGAGCTTGATGCTGTCGCCCGGCGCGAGTTTCACGAAGGACGGATCGAATACCATCGCTCCCCCGGGTCCGCTGTTCAGTGTCTTCACGGTGATCTCGGCGGCGGTGGCGCCGACCGCGGCAACGGCCATGCAGAAAGCCGTGACGGTGGAGAACACTCCGAATTTCTTCATCTCTTCCCTCGACTTATTCTTGATAAAAGTCGACCCTCCGTCGATCATTGCAAATACACGATTGCCATCGACCAAGCAAAATTTCTCGATAACTAAAATTTATAACAATGAAAGCTTTCGATCATTCGGTGATTGCTCGATCACGCCAGAGCCGGGCACGGACCTGCTCAAGCCGTTCAGAGCTCTTCCAAAACCGGCATTCGGGGTGTAGACGCGAGGCCCAACGATCATTCACGCCGCACGCGCTCACATCCGGCCCGCCTCGAGAGTGTGGCGCCGCGCTTGTCGGGCGCGCGTGCCCGCAAGCCAAGGCGCCCGATGCCGAAACGCACCGACCTCTCCACGATCCTCATCATCGGTGCCGGTCCGATCGTGATCGGTCAGGCGTGCGAGTTCGACTATTCGGGCACGCAGGCCTGCAAGGCCCTGCGCGAGGAGGGTTACCGGATCGTGTTGGTCAACTCGAACCCGGCCACGATCATGACCGACCCGGACATGGCCGATGCGACTTATGTCGAGCCGATCACCCCGGAAATCGTCGCCAAGATCATCGAGAAAGAGCGTCACGTCGTTCCCGGCGGCTTCGCCCTCCTGCCGACCATGGGCGGCCAGACCGCGTTGAACTGCGCCTTGTCCCTCAAGAAGATGGGCGTTCTGGAGAAATTCGACGTCCAGATGATCGGCGCCACGGCTGAGGCCATCGACAAGGCCGAGGACAGGCAGCTGTTCCGCGACGCCATGACCAAGATCGGCCTTGAGACGCCGAAATCGGCGGTCGCCAACGCCTCCGCCGCCAAGAAGGTGGACCGCGAGAAGTATCTCGCCGAAATCGCCAGGATCGAGACCGCGACCGAAGCCTCGGCGCGAACGGCTGCGCTCGCCGCATTCGAGAAGAAGTGGCACGCGGGAGAATCCGACCGGCGCAAGCGCTACGGCGAGCATGCCATCGGGCAGGCGCTGATCGCTCTTGCCGAGGTCGGCCTGCCGGCGATCATCCGCCCGTCCTTCACCATGGGCGGCACCGGCGGCGGCATCGCCTATAACCGGGAGGAATTCCTCGACATCGTCGAGCGCGGCATCGACGCCTCGCCGACCAACGAGGTTCTGATCGAGGAATCCGTCCTCGGCTGGAAGGAATACGAGATGGAGGTCGTTCGCGACAGGAACGACAACTGCATCATCGTTTGCTCCATCGAGAACATCGACCCGATGGGCGTCCATACCGGTGATTCCATCACCGTCGCGCCGGCCCTGACGCTGACGGACAAGGAATATCAGGTGATGCGCGATGCATCCCTGGCGGTGCTTCGCGAGATCGGCGTCGAGACCGGTGGCTCGAACGTGCAGTTCGCCATCGACCCGGCTACCGGCCGCATGATCGTCATCGAGATGAACCCGCGCGTCTCGCGTTCGTCTGCCCTGGCCTCGAAGGCCACCGGATTCCCCATTGCCAAGGTCGCGGCCAAGCTCGCCGTCGGCTACACCCTCGACGAGATCGCCAACGACATCACCGGCGGCGCGACCCCGGCCTCGTTCGAGCCGACCATCGATTACGTCGTCACCAAGATCCCGCGCTTCGCCTTCGAGAAGTTCCCGGGCGCCGAGCCGACCCTGACCACCGCGATGAAGTCGGTGGGCGAGGCCATGGCGATCGGGCGCTGCTTCGCGGAATCGCTGCAGAAGGCGCTGCGCTCCCTCGAAACCGGCCTCACCGGCCTCGACGAGATCGAGATCGAAGGCCTCGGCAAGGGCGACGACCACAATGCGATCAAGGCGGCCCTCGGCACGCCGACGCCGGATCGGCTGCTGAAGGTCGGACAGGCCCTGCGCCTCGGCGTCAGCCACGAGGAGGTCCATGCCTCGTGCAAGATCGATCCGTGGTTCCTCGAGCAGCTTCAGGCGATCATCGATCTCGAGAACCGGGTGAAGGCGCACGGCATTCCCACCACGCCCGGAGCGCTGCGTCAGCTCAAGGCTGCCGGCTTCTCCGACGCGCGCCTCGCGGTGCTCGCGAAGACCGACGAGGACAGCGTCCGCGCCGCCCGCCGGGCTATGGGCGTGCGGCCGGTCTTCAAGCGCATCGACACCTGCGCGGCCGAGTTCAAGGCACCCACCGCCTACATGTACTCGACCTATGTGGCGCCCTTTGCGGGAACGGTGGTCGACGAGGCTCAGCCCACCGATGCCAAGAAGGTGATCATCCTCGGCGGCGGCCCGAACCGGATCGGACAGGGCATCGAGTTCGACTATTGCTGCTGTCATGCCTGCTTCGCGCTCACCGAGGCCGGCTATGAAACCATCATGGTCAATTGCAATCCGGAGACGGTGTCGACGGATTACGACACCTCCGACCGGCTCTATTTCGAGCCGCTGACGCAGGAGGACGTCCTCGAGATCATCGAGACCGAGCGCCAGGCCGGGACGCTTCACGGCGTCATCGTCCAGTTCGGCGGCCAGACTCCGCTGAAGCTCGCCCGCGCCCTGGAAGCCGCCGGTGTGCCGATCCTCGGCACCTCGCCGGACGCCATCGACCTCGCCGAGGATCGCGACCAGTTCAAGCGCCTCCTCGACAAGCTCGGGATGAAGCAGCCGAAGAACGGCATCGCCTATTCGGTGGAGCAGAGCCGGCTCGTCGCCTCGGATCTCGGCCTGCCCTTCGTGGTGCGCCCGAGCTACGTGCTCGGCGGTCGCGCCATGGCGATCATCCGCGACGAGGTGCAGTTCGCCGACTACCTCCTCGACACCTTGCCGAGCCTGATCCCGTCCGACGTGAAGTCGCGCTATCCCAACGACAAGACGGGGCAGATCAACACGGTGCTGGGCAAGAATCCGCTCCTGTTCGATCGCTACCTGTCGGATGCCACCGAGATCGACGTCGATGCGATCTGCGACGGCAAGGACGTCTATATCGCCGGCATCATGGAGCACATCGAGGAAGCCGGCATCCATTCCGGCGATTCCGCCTGCTCGCTGCCCTCGCGCTCACTCTCGCCGGAGACCATGGCCGAGCTGGAGCGGCAGACCAAGGCCATGGCCATGGCACTCGGTGTCGGCGGCCTGATGAATGTCCAATACGCGATCAAGGACGGCACGATCTATGTGCTGGAAGTCAACCCGCGGGCCTCGCGCACGGTGCCCTTCGTGGCCAAGGTCATCGGCGAGCCGATCGCCAAGATCGCGGCGAGGGTCATGGCCGGCGAGCCCCTCGCGAGCTTCAACCTGCAGCCGAAGGTGCTCGACCATATCGCCGTGAAGGAGGCGGTCTTCCCCTTCGCGCGGTTCCCCGGCGTCGACGTGCTGCTCGGACCCGAGATGCGGTCCACCGGCGAGGTGATCGGCCTCGACGCCAGCTTCGGCGTCGCCTTCGCCAAGAGTCAGCTCGGCTCGGGCACCCTGGTTCCGAAGAGCGGCGCGGTATTCGTTTCCGTGCGCGATGCCGACAAGCCGCGTATCCTGCCGGCGATCCGGCAATTGTCGGAGGCCGGGTTCACGATCGTCGCCACGAGCGGAACGCAGCGCTACCTCGTCGAGAACGGCGTTCCGACCGAGCGTGTGAACAAGGTTCTCGAAGGCCGACCGCACGTGGTCGATTCGATCAAGAACGGCGACATTCAACTCGTGTTCAACACCACGGAAGGCGCGGGTGCGCTGTCGGACTCTCGCTCCCTGCGCCGGGCGGCCCTCTTGCATAAAGTGCCGTACTACACCACTCTAGCTGGAGCGATGGCAGCGGCCGAGGGGATCAAGGCCTATCTCGAGGGTGATCTCCAAGTCCGCGCCTTGCAAGAATACTTCGCAGCCTAACATTTGATGTCGTGTCCGTCTTGGATGGACACAGCAACTGCCAAGGCTTCAGAACCATCTTACTCTGGCCCGGAGGGAGCGTTCCGCCCCCGACCGGGCCTATTCATTGTGGCGCGAGACGATGACGATAGACAAGGTTCCGATGACGGTGCGCGGGTTCGCTGCTCTGGAAGCCGAGCTGAAGCATCGCCAGCAGGTGGAGCGCCAGCGCATCATCCAGGCCATCTCCGAAGCTCGGGCCCTCGGCGACCTGTCGGAGAATGCCGAGTATCATGCCGCCAAGGAGGCGCAGTCCCATAACGAGGGGCGCGTGATGGAGCTCGAGAGCATGATCGCCCGGGCCGAAGTCATCGACGTCACCAAGCTGTCGGGCACCAAGATCAAGTTCGGCGCGACCGTGCGGCTCGTCGATGAGGATACCGAGGAAGAGAAGACCTATCAGCTCGTGGGCGAACCTGAGGCCGATGTTCGTTCGGGCCTGGTCTCGATCACGTCGCCCATCGCCCGTGCTCTCATCGGCAAGGGCGTCGGCGATACGGTCGAAGTGACCACGCCGGGCGGCGGCAAATCCTACGAGGTCGTCGCGGTCCAGTACGGCGTCTGACGCCTGAGGCTTGCAACATGCGCCAGACTGCATTCGGCCGGCCTATCGCTGGCTGGAGACGAGCGATGGTAGCGATCTCCGCCGCTCTGGCCATGGTTTCTCCGGTCGGGGCCGAAGGGCTTTCGTCCTTTGGCGCATCGCGTCTGTCGGAAATTCGCGTCGATGTCGGTCCGCTTTTGGCGCAGGGAGGCGGCGCCCCTGCCGAGGCACTTCGCGGTGACCTTCTCGGGGCGCTGAAGAGCGAGTTCGCCGAGAGACTCGGCGGTGCCGGTCCGGTCCTGGTGGTCCGCATCACGAGCCTCTCACTCAGGCCCTATACCGGGAGCGAGGGCGGGCGCAGCGGCTTCGGCGGCGGCTCGCAATCCGATTACCTCGAGGGAGAAGCCCTGATCGTTGGTCGTCGCGGCGAGGTTCTCGCCCGCCATCCGCAGCTTTCAGCACTTCCATCGAGTTCGGGCGGGGCGTGGTACGATCCGGATTCGGAACGCCGCCGCGTTGCCGCGATCGCTCAGCATTATGCCGGCTGGCTGCGCCGGGCATTCCCCTCCAATTGACGCGGCCATGTCGATATCGGGAGCGTCCGGCATGATGCGATCTGCTGGAGAAGCCTCTCCGACCCAGCTCCCCCATGTCGGCGCCTGGATCGTCACCGATGGCAAGGCCGGCGACGAAAATCAGTGCATCGGGATCGCCGAGACGCTCGGGCTCGATTTCGAGATCCGCAGGGTGTCGCCGCGACCTCCCTTCGGCTGGCTCGCTCCGTGGGGGCCGATCGACCCGCGCGACCGCCCGGGCCATCGGGGGGGCGCCCTGTCGGGCCCCTTTCCCGAGATCGTCATCGCTTCCGGACGCCGCGCGGTTCCGTATCTTCGCGCCATCCGCAAGGCCACGAAGGGCCGAACCTTCACCGCGTTCCTGAAGGACCCTCGCACCGGGCACGATACCGCTGATTTCATCTGGGTGCCGGATTACGACGATCTTCGCGGGCCGAACGTCCTCACGACGCTCACCGCGCCCCACCAAGTCACGGCAGCGCGGTTGGCGGCGGCACGCCGCTCGCCTGATCCACGCCTGATCGGATTCGAGAAACCTCGCGTCGCCGTGCTGATCGGCGGAGACAGCCGGCATCTGAGCTATCGCGCGGCCGATATGAAGCGGCTGCTCGCCAACCTGACGAAACTCTCCGAGAGCGGATCCTCCCTGATGCTCACGGTGTCCCGTCGCACCCCAGCGCCGTTAAGGACGGCGCTACACCGCCTCGTCGAGCAGAAAGGCGGGTTCTTTTGGGACGGCACGGGCGCGAACCCCTACGTGTCGATGCTGGCCCTGGCCGATGCGATCGTCGTAACGTCCGATTCGGCCAATATGGTGGGTGAAGCTGTGAGCAGCGGGGCGCCGGTGCTTCTCTTCGATCTTCCCAACACCTATATTCGGCACAGGCGGCTCTTTGCTGGGTTGGCAATGGCAGGTGCTTTAAAGCCCTTCGTCGGCCGCCTGGAAGATTTGCATTACACACCTCTCGACGCGACGCCGGCCATCGCACAAGCTATGGCTTGCGCCTATATCGAGCACCGCTCCAGGTTGGCACCTGCGACGCGGTCGTAGGAGACTTTAGAACTATGGCCCCTCATCACTCCAAGCTTATCATCATCGGCTCCGGGCCTGCGGGTTATACTGCAGCCATCTATGCCGCCCGAGCCATGGCCGAGCCATTGCTGATCTCCGGCTTCCAGCCGGGCGGTCAGCTGATGATCACCACCGATGTGGAGAATTATCCCGGTTTCGCTGATCCGATCCAGGGGCCATGGCTGATGGAGCAGATGCGGCTCCAGGCCGAGCATGTCGGCACCAAGATCGTGTCTGAATACATCACCAAGGTCGATCTTCAGACGCGCCCTTTCCAGCTGGAAGCCGATTCCGGTGAAACCTACACCTGCGATGCCCTCATCATCGCGACGGGCGCGCAGGCGAAATGGCTCGGCCTTCCCTCCGAGGCCAAGTTCCAGGGCTTCGGCGTTTCGGCCTGCGCTACCTGCGACGGGTTCTTTTTTCGCGGCAAGGAAGTCGTGGTGGTCGGCGGCGGCAACACCGCCGTCGAGGAGGCGCTCTACCTCGCCAACCTCGCCTCGAAGGTGACGGTCGTCCACCGCCGCGGCGAGTTCCGTGCCGAGCGCATCCTCCAGGAGCGCCTGTTCAAGCACCCGAAGGTCGAGGTCGTCTGGCATCATGCGATCGAGGAAATCTGCGGAACTCAGACGCCGCCATCCGTCACGCATCTGCGACTGAAGGACGTTCGCACCGGCGAGATTACCGAGCGTAAGGCAGATGGCGTCTTCGTCGCCATCGGACATCAGCCGGCGACCGGTATCTTCGAGGGGCAGCTGGCCATGCGCCATGGCGGCTACATCGAAACCCGGCCGGGGACGACCGAGACAGCAATTCCCGGCGTCTACGCCGCCGGCGACGTCACCGACGATGTCTATCGTCAGGCGATCACCGCGGCCGGCATGGGCTGCATGGCCGCGTTGGAGGCTGAAAAGTACCTCGCAGCTCTCGAACTTGGCGAAACCCCTCGTCAGGCCGCAGCCGAATAGGGAAATCTTTGCCCGGCGCCTTGCGTCGGGCATCAACCTAATCGCAAGATCGTTGTCCTAAAACCAGCGCGAGCCGAATTCGATCGGCTCGGCGTCCCGTGTTGCGCGGCTGAACCGTATGAAACGGCAGTCGGGCACGCCGAAACACGGCAAGGCTCGGTGCCTGCCCGAATTGGGTCCGGCATCGGGCGTTTGGCCACCGGCACGGGGCTGCGTGAGGGGGTTGGACGCCGTGGACTGGGACAAGATCCGAATCTTCCTCAATGTCGCCGAGGCTGGCAGCTTCACCCGCGCGGGCGACGATATCGGCCTGAGTCAATCGGCAGTGAGTCGCCAGATCAGCGCGCTCGAGCGGGAACTGAAGGCACCGCTCTTTCACCGGCATGCCCGTGGCCTGATCCTGACCGAGCAGGGCGACCTGCTGTTCCGGGCGGCGAGAGACATGAAGCTGCGGCTGGAAAACACCAGGGCGCGGCTCGTGGAAACGAGCGAGCGGCCGAGCGGCGATCTCAAGGTGACGACCACGACGGGACTCGGCACATCCTGGCTGGCCCAACGGGTCGCCGAGTTTCTCGACCTCTATCCCGATGTCCGCGTCGAGCTGATCCTGACCAACGAGGAACTCGATCTCGCCATGCGCGAGGCCGATGTGGCGGTTCGGATGCGGCGCCCGGCCCAACCCGACCTGATCCAGCGGCGTCTCTTCACCGTCCACTATCACGCCTTCGCCTCGGCCGATTACGTGAAGAGGTTCGGCGAGCCGAAATCCATCGCGGATCTGGACAACCACCGCCTCGTCTCCTTCGGCGGGAACGAACCGTCCTACCTTCTGGCGACCCACTGGCTCTCGACGGTCGGCCGCGAGGGGCTGGAACGGCGCCCGATCCACTTCACGGTCAACAACATCGCCGCCTTGCAGAAGGCGATGGAGACGGGCGCCGGCATCGGCATCCTGCCCGATTACGCGGTCGAGGGTCAGACCGACCTCGTGCAGGTCATGCGCGAGGCAGAGATGCCGCATATGGAGAGCTACCTCGTCTATGCCGAGGAGATGCGTTCGGTCGCTCGCGTACAGGCGTTTCGGGACTTCCTCGTCGCGAAAGCCCAGCGCTGGACCTACTAGCGAACCGCGTCGTTAAACGAAAAGGCGCTCGTTCTCCAAGCCCTTGTAGAGCCCGGCGACCTGTTCGCCATAGCCGTTGTAGATCAGCGTCGGGACTCGCTGGTCGGTGCCGAGCACGCGTTCCGTCGCCTGGCTCCAACGCGGATGCGGCACGGCCGGGTTCACATTGGCCCAGAACCCATATTCCGACGCCTGCAGGCCTTCCCAGAAGGTCTTCGGGCGCTCGGCGACGAATGACAGCTTCACGATCGACTTGACCGACTTGAACCCGTATTTCCAGGGCACCGCCAGCCTAATCGGTGCGCCGAACTGGTTGGCGAGCGGCTTGCCGTAGACACCGGTGGCGATGAAGGCGAGATCGTTGTTCGCCTCCTCCATCGTCAACCCCTCGACATAGGGCCAGGGGTAGAGGAACGAGCGCTGGCCCGGCGCCATGGACTTGTCCATGAACGTCTCCATACGCACGTACTTCGCACCCGATGCGGGTTTTGCCAGCGCCACCAGCTTCGACAACGGGAAGCCTGTCCAGGGCACCGACATCGACCACGCCTCGACGCAACGATGGCGGTAGAGCCGTTCCTCCAAAGCCATCTTGCGGACGAGATCGTCGATTCCGAGTTCGAGCGGCTTTTCCACGAGGCCGTCGATCTTGATCGTCCAGGGTCGGGTCTTGAGCGCGTACGCTGCTGGAAGCACGGTCTTCGAGGTGCCGAACTCGTAGAAATTATTGTACTCTGCGGAGAACTTCTCCGGCGTCAGCGGCCGGTCGAGGGTGTAGGCGTCGTTGCGCGCGGCCGGGTAGAGGCCGCTCGTCGGATCGGCAGCGGCGAATGCGCCTTCGACGCCGACCAGAG
Source organism: Methylobacterium sp. 77 (assembly GCF_000372825.1). Taxonomy (NCBI): domain Bacteria; kingdom Pseudomonadati; phylum Pseudomonadota; class Alphaproteobacteria; order Hyphomicrobiales; family Methylobacteriaceae; genus Methylobacterium; species Methylobacterium sp. 77. The sequence goes on from NZ_KB910516.1 coordinate 2,631,006, forward strand.
ACGTCGCCGCGAGGCCTGCAGCACCACCGAGCAGCGCGCGACGATTCAGGAACACACTCTCCGGGGTAGCCAGGCGCTCCGGCATTTCCCAACCGCGTTGGCGCTTGATGTACATTTGGTGTCCTCGAGCAAAAGCCGGTTGCCGCGCGCGAGGCGGCCCTATCCCTGGAACATCGGTCCCGCCGGTCCGTCGCGCAAGCACGGCCGACCGTCACCATTCGGCGAGAAACCGTCGCAGGTTACGGTGCGGCAGGGCTCACGCCCGCGGCGCCTCGTCGCGCAGCGCACGACGCAGCACCTTTCCGACATTGGTCTTCGGCAACGTCTCGTGGAAGACGACGCGCCGAGGCACCTTGTAGCCGGTGAGCTGCGAGCGCGCGTAGGCGCGCAACGCTTCGATGCCGACGCTCTTATCCTTGAGCACCACATGCGCGACGACCATCTCGCCGGTCTCCTCGCAGTGCGTCCCCACCACGGCGCATTCGAGCACGCCGGGATGGCCGACCAGGATCTCCTCCACCTCGTTCGGATAGACATTGAAGCCCGAGACCAGGATCATGTCCTTCATCCGGTCTACGATGCGGACCTGACCATCCGCCTGAAAGACCGCGACGTCGCCGGTCCGGAAGTAGCCGTCGCTCGTCGTGGCCCGCGCGGTCTCGTCCGGCCGCTTCCAGTAGCCGGCCATGACCTGCGGTCCGCGCACGCAGAGTTCGCCCGGCTCGCCCGGACGGACATCCTTTCCGTCGGGATCGCGAATCGCGACATCGGTGGAGGGCACCGGAAAGCCGATCGTGCCGGTCCATTCCACGTCAGGTATGTTCACGCAGACTACGGGGGAAGTTTCGGAGAGCCCGTAGCCCTCGACGATGGACTTGCCCGTGATCGACTTCCACTTCGCTGCGACCGGCGCCTGGACGGCCATACCGCCGGCGATCACGAAATGGATCGCGGAGAAATCCACCTCGTTAATGCGGGGATGGTTGTTGAGCAGATTGAAGAGCGTGTTCACACCCGAAAAATGAGTGAAGCGGTTATTCTTCAAGGTCTTCACGAACCCGTCCACGTCGCGGGGATTGGGAATCAGCAGACAGCATCCGCCGATGTTCATGAAGAGGAAGAAACATCCGGTCAGTGCGAAGATGTGATACAGCGGCAGCGCCGTCACCATCACACGGTCGACATGGTCGGCCTGGGATACGCAGAACCAGACCCGACACTGCGCCACATTGGCGACGATGTTCGCGTGGGTCAGCATCGCAGCCTTGGCGACCCCCGTCGTGCCTCCGGTATATTGCAGGAACGCCAGATCCTGCGGCCCGACCGGGACCACCGATTTCGGCAGTCCGCGCCCGTGACGCACCACGGCCTCGAAACGCACCGTCTTCGCGGCCGGCAAGTCATAGGCGGGCACCGCCTTTTTGACGTGGCGGGAGGCGAGGTTGATGATCCGCCCCTTGAAGCCGAGCCCGTCGCCGGGTCCTGCGATGACGATCCGTTCGAGGGCGATATCGGCCAGCGCGCCGGCGACGGTGTGGGCGAAATTCTCCAGCACGAAGAGGGCTCGCGCGCCGGAATCGTTGATCTGTGCCGTCAGTTCGCGCGGGGTGTAGAGCGGGTTGACGTTCACGACGACGCAACCGGCCATCAGGATTCCATAGATCGCCGCCGGATAGGCCGGCACGTTCGGCATCATGATCGCGATCCGGTCGCCCTTCGCGAATCCCTGCGCGATCAGCCATGCCGCGATCGCATCGCCGGAGGCGCCGAGCTCGGCATAGGTGATCGACTTGCCGAAGCATCGGATCGCCGGCCGCGTCGCGCATTGTTCCGTGCCGGCGCGCAGGAGATCGACGAGCGTACCCTGGTTCGCGACGTCGATCTCGCCCGGCATGCCGGGCGGATACATGGAGAGCCATGGGCGCGCGGAAACCGGCCCTTGGGCCATGCCTTGGATCATCGCGATCCTCCCTCTGATGCCCGCGGCGGCTTAGCGCCACCTTCGTTCACATATAAACTATCTTTCCGGTATCCCGAGCACGGGATCAAGCCGCAAACGATGCTTGTCGAGGTTTCGCCCGAAGCACCAGCCAGATCAGGATGGCGTGGGGAAGAAAGCCGGCGACGACGAGGGAAAGGGCCAATCCTGCTTCGCTCGCCGACATGGCGCGACGGGGCCATGGGCCAAAGCCGGCCATATGGGCTGCCCCGATCACCGCGAAGGCGAACCAAAGCGCGAGGAAGGCCCCGACGCCTCTGTAGAGCCCAAAGCCCATCCGCCGTCTCCAGGACGCCGGAGGAGCGCTGCCACCGATAAGCAGGCGGCTGACCGCCAGTGCCGAGCCGAATACGAAGGCCGAAGCGGCGGCACCGACGGCGTAGGCGGCACTCATCGGCTGGTAGGTGAGGAAGGTCATTCCGCCGGTTGCGAACCCTGCCCGTAGGACGAGACCGCCGAAGGTCGGATGCAGGCTGAGCGCGACGAGCAGACCGATTCCGACCAGAGCGCCCAGGACGCGCCTGATAGGGGATGCGATGCTCGTCGTCGCCATCACGACGATCCGCGCCAGGGCGTAGACCAGGGCGAAGGCGAAGAGCGGGTAACCATTGAGGAAGAACCCGTAGAACCGGGCCTGGACCTCTGGCGGCAGCGCCGAAGCCTGGCTCAGCCCGGCGCTTGCGGTCGCACAGACCGCAAGCGCCGCCGCAGCCAAAGGAAGGGCTGCCGCAAAGGGAAAAGCGACAGACGCGCCGCCGGATGGCCTCATGCTTCGTAATTGTCGCGCACGAGCCGATCGAGGAGGCGAACGCCCCAACCGGCTCCCCAACTCCGGTTGATCTCGCTCGGGCTCGACGACATCGCGACGCCAGCGATATCGAGATGCGCCCACGGCACGTCGTTGACGTAGCGCTTGATGAAGGACGCAGCGGTGGCGGCACCGCCATGGCGGCCGCCGGTGTTCTTCATGTCGGCGAACTTCGAATCGATGGCCTTGTCGTAGGCGGGAATCAGCGGCATCCGCCACACCGCCTCGCCTGTCGCCTCACTGGCGGCAGTGATCTTGGCGGAGAGGGCATCGTCATTCGAGAACATGCCGGCGATGTCCTGGCCGAGCGCGACGATGATCGCTCCGGTCAGCGTCGCCAGGTCGATCATGAATTTCGGCTTGTAGGCGCTCTGCACGTGCCAGATCACGTCGGCGAGGACGAGGCGTCCCTCCGCATCGGTATTGATGATCTCGATCGTCTGGCCCGACATGGAGGTGACGATATCGGCGGGTCGCATGGCGCCGCCATCCGGCATGTTCTCGACGATGCCGATGGCGCCGATGGCGTTGACCTTCGCCTTGCGCGAGGCCAGCGCGAACATCGTCCCGACGACGCAGGCGGCACCGCCCATATCGCCCTTCATGTCTTCCATGCCGCCGGCGGACTTGATCGAGATACCGCCGGAATCGAAACACACGCCCTTGCCGATGAAGGCGATCGGCGCCTCCGCCGGGTCGGTGCCCCCGTTCCAGCGCATCACCACGACGCGGGCTTCCCGGGTGGAACCCTGCGCGACCGCGAGAAGGGCGCCCATACCCAGCGCCTCGAGCTTGCCGGGACCGAGAACCTCGACCTCCACACCGAGTTTGGTCAGTTCCTCGGCACGGCGTGCGAACTCCTCGGGATAGAGCACGTTCGGCGGCTCGTTCACGAGTTCACGCGCGAGCAGCACGCCGCCGGCCACTGACTCGGAGACCTTGGAGGCGGCCTCGGCCGCCGACGGATCGGCCACCATGAGGGTCAGCGCGGTCACGCGGCCTTCCTCGCCCTCCGGCTTCTTCTTGGTCTTGTAGCGGTCGAAGCTGTAGAGGCGCAGGCGGGCGCCGAGGGCAAAATCGGCGGCGTTCGTCGGGCTCACCGAGGAGCCGGGCCAATCCAGAGCCACGTGGGCGTTGCGGCCGCTGACCTTGCTCGCGGCAAAGCCGCCGAGCGCCGGCCAGTCGATCTTGGCGCGGTCCTTCTCGGAGCCCAGACCGATGACGACGAGGCGGTCGGCATCGAGCCCGGCGGGTGCAGGAAGCGCCAGCGCGGTCAACGACTTGCCCTTGAAGCGCTCGCTCGCGGCGGCACGCGCCACCAAGTCGGACGCGGTGCGGCCGACGGCCTGCGCGACGGCGGGTGAGAGGGCCAGATCGTCGCCGACGAAGAGTACGATGTCGCCCTGGCCGACCGCGCCGAGCGGCCCGAATGCGATCGTGATACCGTCCGCCATAAGTCAAGCTTTCCGAAGGTTTGGAATGGTCCGTGCGGCTCAGCACGCAGCGCCGCGATGGTCCCTGTGTACCCGTTGAGGCGAAGAACGCAACGCGATCCCGCTGCCGCGAAACCGCCCGATTTGAAGCGCCCCAAAGCGTCTGACATCGGTGGACGGGCGCGATGCCGGGGGGCATGAGGACGGCCCGAGGGAAGCTTCTCAGGGAAGCTGTGCGTATGGCCCGCCACGAGATCCGATGACGCAGATCGAGCGCTACATATTCAGGATCGTGGCCGGGGCCTTCCTCGCTTGCCTGATCGGCCTCACGGGCACGATCTGGGTGACCCAGGCCCTGCGTGAACTCGACCTGATCACGGCCAAGGGCCAGACCCTCATCATCTTCTTCCTGATCACCGGCCTCTCGGTGCCGACGCTGATCACCGTGATCGCCCCAGTGGCCCTGTTCATCGCCGTGGTCTATGCCCTGAACCGGTTGAACGGCGATTCCGAACTCATCGTCATGTCCGCCGCCGGCATGCAGCCGCGGCGCATTCTTCGCCCATTCCTCACGCTCGGCCTGATCGTGAGCGCGGGCGTCGCCTTCCTCACGATTCAGGTGATGCCCTCGTCGTTCCAGGAACTGCGCGATGTGCTCACGCGCGTGCGCGGCGACTTCATCTCCAATGTGGTGAAGGAGGGCCAGTTCACCGAGCTCGACAGCGGGATCACCTTCCATTTCCGCGAGCGCGGCCCCGGCGGAACGCTGCAGGGCATCTTCATCCAGGACAAGCGGGAGGCCGGAAAGACGGTGGTCTATCTCGCCGAGCAGGGACAGGCGGTCGATTACGAGGGTCAGAGCTACCTTGCCCTGGAGAAGGGCAGCATCCACCGGCAGCAGAAGGATTCGCGGGATTCTTCAATCATCACCTTCGAGCGATACACGGTAGATCTCGCCGCCTTCACGCCCCCGGACGCCGAGACCGTCTACAAGCCGCGCGAGCGGTCGACCGCGCAGCTCCTCTTCCCCGACACGACCGAGACCTATTATCAGTCGCAGAAGGGGCGCTTCCGTGCCGAGGTTCACGACCGGCTCTCGGCATGGCTCTACCCCCTAGCCCTGACGCTCATCGCCTTCGCCGCCCTCGGTGATCCGCGCACCACGCGTCAGGGGCGCGGCCTGGCGGTGGCGGGAGCCGTCATCGCCGTCATCGTGCTGCGCATCGCCGGCTTTGCCGCCAGCAGCGCGGCCGTGCGGAGCCAGGGCGCCGTGATCGCGATCTACGCCGCCCCCGCCCTGGCGTTGGCCATCTCCTGCATGATCGTCTTCAACGGAGCGGTGGTCAGGGACTGGAACGCGCGCGTGGCCAAGAACCTTTCGAATGTCGGCCGCGCCTTGTTGCGCCGGCCGCGCCTCGGCGACGGTTGAGGCCGCCGCCATGATGATCGGCTTCACCCTCGGCCGCTACTTCGCCATGCGCTTCCTGCGTACGGTGCTCGGCGTCTTCATCACCGTCTTCGCGCTCGTCTACACCCTGGATTTCGTCGAGCTGCTGCGGCGAGCGGGCGACACGGAGGGCGCATCCACAAGTTTGATGGCCCAGCTCTCGCTCTACCGGACGCCGGCGGTGGCCGAGGGTGTCCTGCCCTTCGCGATCCTGTTCGGTTCCATGGCGGCCCTTCTCCAGCTGTCACGCAAGCTGGAACTCGTGGTGGCGCGAGCCGCCGGTATCTCGGCCTGGCAGTTCCTTCAGCCGGGCATCATGGTGGCCCTCGCCGTCGGAGCCTTCGCGGTGGGAATCTACAATCCCGTCTCCGCAGCGATGAAACAGCGCTCCACCGAGATCGAAGCCAAGATCTTCACGAAATCAACGAAATTGAACACCGGCAAGGACTTGTGGATCCGCCAGAACAGTCTCGACGGACAAGCGATCCTCAGGGCCGGAACGGCGATCGAGGGCACCACCACCCTGGCGGGAGTCTCGGTCTACACGTTCGACGACACCGGTGTTTTCCTGTCGCAGATCGAGGCCGCGCGGGCGACCCTGCATGACGGCTACTGGAGCCTGCAGGATGCGCGGCTGCTCACCAAGGGAACGGCTCCCGAGAGCTTCGACACCTACCTCCTCGCCTCGAATCTCGACCCGGGTCAGGTGAGGCAGCGCTTCACGCCTCCCGAATCTGTGCCTTTCTGGCAACTGACCGACACCATCGCACGAACGGAGAGGGCTGGGTTGGATGCGACGCGCTACCGACTCCAGTATGATGTCCTCATGGCGAGGCCCATTCTCTTCGTTGCCATGGTGCTCGTGGCAGCCAGCGTTTCCTTAAGGTTCTTCCGCTTTGGTGGAGTGGGCAAGCTTGTGCTCGGCGGTGTGGCGGCGGGGTTCATCCTCTACGTCGCTCGGCAGGTCATGGAGAGCCTCGGCGCATCAGGGATCGTGTCGCCACCGGTGGCAGCATGGTTCCCGGCCGTGGTAGGGAGTCTTCTCGGTACGCTTACGCTTCTCTATCAGGAGGACGGCTGATGCCGTTGCCGATGACGGGACGCGAAACGAGGCCGAGGCAGAGGTTGGGACACGGGTTGCGTAAAGTCTCCGACATCGCGAAGCTCGCCAGGCTCCTGGCGCTCGTCTCAGGTGCTGCGCTCGCGCTCGCCTCCGATGGAGCGAATGCGCAATCGGCTGCACGGAACGGTCCGGGCCAGCCCCGGGCGGCTGCGGCGCGCAAGGCGCCCGCGCAACCGGCGCCGACGGGGAAGCCCGCGGAGCGTCTCCTCGTCGAGGCGGCCGAGCTGATCTACGACAACGACAACAACACCGTGACGGCTCGCGGCAACGCCGAGCTGCATTACGGACCGCGCATCCTCCAGGCCGACCGCGTCCGATACGACCGGGCGAGCAGCCGCGTTTTCGCCGAAGGCAACGTCCGCCTCACCGACGAGACCGGTGCGGTCGTGACCGGCGATACGATGGAGTTGACGGACGACTTCAAGAACGGTTTCGTCGACGCCCTGCGCATCCAGCAATCCGTCGAGATGCACGGTCAACCCGTCCGCACCCGCTTCTCGGCGCCGCGCGGCGAACGGGTGGACGGCGAGCAGACGACCTTCGAGTCGGGCACCTACACCGCCTGCGAGCCGTGTAAGAACCATCCCGAGACGCCGCCGCTCTGGCAGGTGCGCGCCGCCAAGATCATCCACAACAACGAGACCCACATCATCTCGTTCGAGGAATCGGTCCTGGAACTGGCCGGGATCCCCGTCGGCTACCTGCCCTATTTCGAAGCGCCGGACCCGACGGTGAAACGCAAGACCGGCTTCCTCACCCCGCGCTTCATCACCTCGACCGCCCTCGGTCGCGGTGTCTCGACGCCGTTCTTCATCAACGTCGCGCCGAATTTCGACATCACCCTGTCTCCGGCCTTCCTGAGCAATCAGGGTCTTCTCGGTCAGGGCGAGATCCGGCATCGATTGGAGACCGGAACGTACTTGGTTCGTGCCAGCGGCATCTTCCAGACGACACCCAGCGCCTTCCTGCCCGGCCCGCTCGGTGCGGGCGACCGCGACTTCCGCGGCGCGATCGAATCCAAGGGTCAGTTCTACCTCAACGACCGCTGGCGCACCGGCTGGGACGTGGTCGGCGTCACGGACAAATGGTTCCTCGACAATTATCGCATCCGCAACTCGAACATCACGACGGATTACTTCCGTGAAGCGGTGTCGACCGCCTACCTGATCGGCCAGGGCGACCGCTCATGGTTCGAGGCGCGCGCCTACTATTTCAAGGGCCTGTCGAGCTACGACTGGCAGAAGGAACAGCCGATCGTCGCGCCGGTGATCGACTACGACAAACGCATCAACGGTCCCGGATTCCTGGGCGGTGAAGTGCGGTTCGAGGCGAACATCACCCATCTCGATCGTGAAGCCACGGATTTCCAGGGCATCCCGCGCACGGGCTCGTACCTCTACAATCCCACGGTCAACGGGGTGACCTATCCGCTCTACGAGACCTGCACGACCTTCAACCGCAACACCTGCATCATCCGCGGTCTGGCGGGGAGCAACACGCGCGCATCCGCGCAATTGTCCTGGCGCCGGAGCTTCATCGACGACGTCGGACAGGTCTTCACGCCCTTCGCCTATCTCCGCACGGACGCGTTCTTCGTCGACCCGAAGAATTCTGGCTATCAGAACGCCCTCGCACAGACGATCAGCACCACGGATTCGGACTTCTCGGGCCGCATCATGCCCGCGGTCGGCCTCGATTACCGCTATCCGTTCGTGAGCAATTTCGGTCCGCTCGGTGTCCATACGCTGGAGCCGATCGCACAGGTCGTCATCAGGCCGAGCGAGACGCATATCGGGCGCCTGCCCAACGAAGACGCGCAGAGCCTCGTCTTCGACGATACGTCCCTGTTCGAATGGGACAAGTTCTCGGGCTACGACCGCGTGGAAGGCGGCGTCCGCACCAATCTCGGCGCGCAGTATTCTGTGGTGACGCCGTCGGGCTGGTACGCGAACGTGATGTTCGGCGAGTCCATTCAGGTCGCCGGCGTCAATTCGTTCCGGCGCGGCGATATCGCCAATGTCGGCCTCGATTCCGGTCTGGAGCGGCGCGAATCCGATTACGTCGGACGTTTCCAGCTGTCGCCGAACCAGAACATCACCTTCATCACCCGTGCTCGGTTCGAGCAGCGTGACTTCTCCGTCAACCGCATGGAGACGGGCGTGATCGCACGGCTCGCTCCCTTCGCGCCCATCGATCTGTCGATGTTCTATTCCTACTACGACGCGCAGCCGCAGCTCGGCTTCAACAACCGCAGGGAAGGCCTGACGGCGACGGCCACCTATCACATCACCCCGAACTGGTTCGTCACGGGCTCCGCACTCGTCGACCTCACCCATTACATCGACGTGCGCGACACCTATGCTAATGCCTATACCGCCTATCTTTCGAACCCTGTCGGCGCGGCACCGGTCTATACCAATCCCGGCCGGGCCTATCTCGCCGGATTGAGCGTGGGCGGCGGCTATCAGGACGAATGCACCACCTTCTCGCTCAACTACATCGTCTCTCCGACCGCGGCCGCTCTCGGTGTCACCGAGCGCAACCGCACCGTCCTGCTGCGCGTCGAACTGAAGACGCTCGGCGAGGTCGACCTGCGCCAGAACGTCAACGTTGCGGCCACGGCCGACGGCATCGCGGCGGCCCGGTGAGGTCGGGCACCAGACCGGCCGCACACGCGCGCGAAGACCGAAACAGGCGATGACGCTGCACAGACCCATCGCCCTCACCATGGGCGATCCGGCCGGTATCGGGCCTGAGATCGCGCTCATGGCTTGGCTGGCGCGTGACGAAGGCGTCGGGCTGCCCCCGTTCTTCCTCGTCGGCGATCCCGATTTCATCGAAGCGAGGGCGAGCAGCCTCGGCCTCCAGGTTCCCGTGGCCGAAGTCGGTCCCGATGTCGCGGTCGAGGTTTTTCCCCGCGCATTTCCGGTGATGCCACTGCCGAGCGGCACCCGTGTCGGTGCGGTGGCGGGACGGCCCGATGCGGCGGATGCCGGCGCCACGCTCGAATCGATCACCACGGCGGTCGGCCTCGTTCGGTCGGGCGAGGCCATCGCCCTCGTCACCAATCCGATCGCGAAATACGTCCTGACCAGCGTCGGCTTCGCCTATCCCGGCCATACGGAGTTCCTCGGGGCCTTGTCGGTGGAGCCCGGCGAGGCCGCGCCTCTCGCCGTCATGATGCTGTGGAGCGAGACCCTGGCCGTGGTCCCGGTGACCATCCACGTCGCCCTCAGGCGGGTGCCCGAATTGTTGACCCAGGACCTCGTCGTCCGCACGGCACGCATCGTGGCGCACGACCTGAGGGAGCGCTTCGGGATCGCCCGTCCCCGTCTCGTCCTGTCGGGGCTGAATCCCCATGCGGGCGAGGCCGGCACGATGGGCACGGAAGACCGCGACGTCCTCGAACCCGCGGTCGCGCAGCTTCAGGATGAGGGGATCGACATCAGAGGACCGCTCCCGGCGGACACCCTGTTCCATCCCCGAGCCCGCGCGGCCTATGACGTCGCGCTGACACCGACGCACGATCAGGCTCTGATCCCGATCAAGACGATCGCCTTCGACGATGGTGTGAACGTGACCCTCGGGCTTCCCTTCATTCGGACTTCGCCCGACCACGGCACGGCCTTCGACATCGCGGGCAAGGGCGTGGCACGGCCGGACAGCCTCATGGGCGCATTGCGGCTCGCCGCCAGACTTGCCGGGCGACGGACTTGAGCGACGACGGACTTCCCCCGCTGCGCGATGTGGTGCTGAAGCACGATCTCGCGCCGAAGAAGGCACTCGGACAGAACTTCCTGTTCGATCTCAACCTCACCGGGCGCATCGCCCGTGCCGCCGGTCCCCTCGACGGGGTCACGGTGGTGGAGGTGGGTCCGGGTCCAGGCGGCCTGACGCGCGCCCTGCTCTCGGCGGGCGCCGCCCGCGTGGTCGCGATCGAGCGGGATCCCCGCGCCCTGCCGGCGCTCGCGGAGATCGCCGCGCATTATCCGGGCCGCCTCGATGTGGTCGATGCCGATGCGCTGAAGTTCGATCCACGTCCGCTCGTCGGCGACGGGCCGGTCCGGATCGTCGCCAACCTTCCCTACAATGTCGGAACGCCGTTGCTGACCGGATGGCTGACGGAGGCGGTGTGGCCACCCTGGTGGGAATCCCTCACCCTGATGTTCCAGCGCGAGGTCGCCGAGCGGATCGTCGCCGACGAATCCGACAGGGCCAATTACGGTCGTCTCGGTGTCCTCTGCGGCTGGCGCACCGAAGCGCATATCCTGTTCGACGTCGCTCCCTCGGCCTTCGTACCGCCGCCGAAGGTGACGTCGAGCGTGGTCCATCTCAAGCCGAGGAGGGAGCCCCTCCCCTGCTCGGTGGGATCCCTCGAGCGCGTCACACGGGCCGCATTCGGCCAGCGCCGCAAGATGCTGCGGCAGAGCCTGAAAGCCGCGACACCGGACCCCGGGCGCCTGCTCGACGCGGCGGGCATAGCCGAGACTGCCCGTGCGGAGGAGGTCCCGGTGGCGGGTTTCGTCGCAATGGCGCGAGCTCTCGATTGAGTCGGATACGGATGCCGCAAGCCTGAGCGTCGTCCCGGACCGAGTCCGATCCTCTCGGATGGCCAGCCTTCGAGCGGGATCATCGCACAACCTCGACCTCCTGGTTCGATACTGGTTTCCGAGAACGCGACACTGGTCGTCGAATAAATCCGCGCCAATCAACGACCCGGAGCAATCGCACGAATGCGAGACCCGGCTGAGATCCGCGTTGAGACGATGACAAACGTCGCGATGTCTTCGGTATTGACCCCATGACGGCCATGGACATTTTTCGAGATCGGGCCTTACTTGTCTGGATACTGCTTTCGGCGCCGTCACGCGCGAGCATGCGTATCAAGGCCCGGCCGGCGTCGTGAGCTTCATCTCGGAGGCTTCGATCGATGACGACGTTTCCCATCACCTCGTCCCGCCGTGTCACCACTCCCCTGCCCGTGCGCGAGATCGGGGCCGCCGATCTGAAGGCCGCCCTGTCGCTCGGCGTCGACGATTTTCTCGCCATGCCGACCCACGTCCTGTTTCTCGGCTTGATCTATCCTCTCGTCGGCCTCTTCATCGCCCTCACCGCCTTCGGTGCGGATCTCATGCCGATGATCTTCCCGCTCGCGTCGGGATTCGCGCTGATCGGGCCATTCGCGGCCGTCGGCCTCTACGAGCTCAGCCGGCGACGCCATAGCGGCCGGGACACGGGCTGGAACGCCGCCTTCAGAAGCTTGAGCCGCCGGACGTCGACCGGGCTCGCCACTATGGGGCTCGTCCTGGCGATCGTCTTCGTCGCCTGGCTGCTGTCGGCCCAAGGCCTGTTCTGGGCGCTCTATGGCGCGGACGTGCCCGCCACTCCCACTGCCTTCATCACCGACGTGCTGACGTCATCGCGGGGGTGGGCCTTGATGGCGCTCGGCACCGGGGTCGGATTCGCTTTCGCACTCATCGTGCTCGCGACCAGCATCGTGTCCATGCCGATGATGGTCGACCGGGATGTCGATGCACTTACAGCTGTCGAGACCTCTCTCGATGCGTTCCGGCGCAACCCGCGCACGTTGATCACCTGGGGATGCATCGTCGCGGCGATGCTCGTCGTCGGCTCGATCCCGCTCTTCATCGGCCTCGCCGTGGCGATGCCGATCCTCGGACACGCTACGTGGCACCTCTACAAGCGGCTCGTAGTGACGTGAATGCGGCGCCGTCGACTCGCGCCGGCGGGATGATCAGAACTTGCCGAGCATCGGGAAGTCGACGCTCAACGTCGATTCGGTGGCAAGCGGAGCCTCACGGCGGCGCGGCTTACGGTTGATCACCTGTTTCAGCTTCGATTTGAGCACGGACATATCGAACGGCTTCAGGATGAAGGCATCGGCACCGGCTTGGTGGGCCAGGTTGATGTCCTCGAAATCGAACGAGGTCTCGGTGAGGATGAAGGGCGTGTTCATCAACACGTCGTTTCCACGGATCTCGCGCAAGAGCGTGAGCCCGTCCATCGGCTCCATCATCAGGTCGGAGATGACCAGGGCATATTTACGCTCGCGCATGCGTTCCAGCGCGTCGACTCCGCTGGTGACGCCGTCGACGTCGGGGAAACCGATCCGCGTCATCAGGAGGATGACCAGCTTCAGCAGTTTCTCCTGATCGTCGACGATCAGGATCGGTGGCGTCTCGCTCATGGGCTTTCGAGGCTCAGGGCCGGATGGTCGGCATCAGGGACAGTGACGGACGAGGTTTCACACGAAGAGATGGTCGATGCCCTGCTTCGACATGGATTCGGCCTGCAGGGCGACGGCGAGGGCGTGGATCGCCGCGGCTTTCGGCGTGCCGCGCTGAAACATCGGCAGGAGACCGGATTTCTGGAAGGTGGCGTCGTTCACGGGTCCGCGGACGGCGGTCACGAACGAGTTGACGAATTCGCGTTTCACGATCTCCCGCCACTCGACGATCTGGACGTCGCGATGCCGTGAATCGTTGCTGATCCGTCCGAACGTGTCGTTCACCGAGGTGCGCTCGCCCTCGATGATCTGGGCCGCGAAATTCTGCTCCACCAGCAGGAAGCTGGTGATGACCGAAAATTCGTTCTTCTTCTGCGCCTGTCTCGTGATCTCGCCGAGCTGACGGGTACGGCCCGCGGCATCGGCGGCGAGGTTCAGGCGTGAGAAGTAGATGAGGTGGACAAGGGTCGTCCGTTTGCTCTTCATAATCCCCGTCCATTGCAGTGCCGGCGTCACGATAGCCGTTCCAGGCATAACGCTGGGTAAACGGCTCCACCGCCTTGACGGGAACCGGCAAAAGCTGCCGGGGCGGCACCATCGAATGGTCGTTCTTGCCGGGCGGAACAAGATTTTATTTAATTAAATCAATATCTTAGATTTGGCACCGCGATTGCTGACCCATTGTCGAGCCGGTCTCCGGTCCACGTCATTCGAGTCAAGGGTTGCCGGTCATGGATGTGTTCACCGCGTTGCAGACGGCGGTCTCGGGCTTGAAGGCCCAGGCCTTCTCCCTCGAGAACATCTCCGGCAACATCGCGAACTCGCAGACCACGGGCTACAAGCGGGTCGACACCAACTTCGTCGACCTGGTCGCCGAGCAAGCTCCCAACCGCCAGGTCGCAGGCAGCGTCGCGGCCAATTCCCGGCTCACCACCACGATTCAGGGCAGCATCAACGCCACCGAGGTTCCGACGAACATCGCCATCAACGGCCCTGGATTCTTCGTGGTCCAGACCAAGACCGGCGACGCCAACAATCAGACCACCTTCTCATCGGGCAATGTCTACACCCGCCGTGGCGATTTCGCTCCCGACAAGGACGGCTATCTGCGGAATGGCGGCGGGGCGTATCTGACGGGCACGAGCCTCGACCCCGTCACGGGGCGAGCGACCAGCGAGGGCCCGATCCAGATCTCGACATCGACCTTGCCGGCCAAGGCAACGTCGACGATTAACTATGCGGCCAACCTGCCGAAGACTCCTGCGACGAAGAACTACTCGTCGACGGTTGCCGGGTCGGAACTGCTTCCCGCGACGGGTTTCGCCACCGACCCCCGGATCACCACCGGGACCGGGACCGCGACGGTTGCCCCGGGCGACGCGTCGAAGCTGCTGGCCAACAGCATCAATGGTCCGAGCCTCACCGCCTATACCGCCAGCGGGGCTCCGGTCACGATCAACACGGTCTGGGCAAAGGTCGCCAACGGCGATGCCTCGGCTACGCCGGCGACAAACGACGTCTGGAACCTGTTCTATCAGAACAACAACGCTGTCGATTCCTCGGCGAGCACCTGGACGAATGCCGGCACCGCCTTCGCATTCAACAGCAGCGGGCAGTTGGTCACGCCGACGACGACGTCGGTGTCGATCCCCAACCTCACCGTCAACGGCATCGATCTCGGAGCGATCAGCGTCGCCTACGGTGCCGGCGGCTTGACGGCCTATACGGCGACCGCGGCTACCACGAGGACGCTGACGCAGGACGGCTACAGCGCCGGTCAGTTGAACAGCGTCTCCATCAACGCCGAAGGCGAGGTCGTCGGCAGCTACAGCAACGGCAACAGCGTCGCGCTGGCAAAGGTCGCGGTCGTGCAGTTCACGAACCCCGACGGATTGAAGGCGGATTCGGCCGGCAACTATCGGCAGACCCTCGAATCCGGTTCACCCCGCGTGGGCCTCAACGGCGCGACGATCGAAGGCAGCAACGTCGAGCAGTCGAATACGGACATTGCGAGCGAATTCTCGAAGATGATCGTAACCCAACAGGCCTACTCAGCCAATACGAAGGTCATTTCGACCGCGCAGGATATGATGTCCTCTCTGATCAACATCATTCGCTGAAGGCTCCGGTACCGCGTGACATAGAAGGACAACGACCGTGTCGTTCACTGCTCTCAGCACCGCTGCCGCCGGCCTGAAATCCACTCAGGCCGCCATCAGTGTGGTGTCGCAGAACATCGCGAATGTCGGCACCGCCGGCTACATCAAGCGCACCCTCGACACGGTCGCACAGGGGCCCGGAAATTCCGGCGTCGCCATCGGTACGATCGGCCGCATCCTCGATGATGCGGCCCTCAAGCAACTGCGTCTCGAAACGTCCGGCTCCTCCTATACGAGCATGATGTCCGACGTCCGGACCCAGCTCGACAAGCTCTACGGTATCCCGGGTACGAGCACGGCTCTCGACGGGGTGATGAACGACTTCACCCTGGCGCTCCAGACGCTCGCCGCGGACCCGACCTCGGCCCCGGCCCGCTCGACGGTGGTATCCGCCGCCTCCAATCTCGCCTCGAAGATCGGATCCATCGCGAACGGCGTCCAATCCCTCCGCACCGCCACGGAGAACCAGCTCGGCAATGACACGGCCTCGGCGAGCGGACTGCTGTCGTCGATCGCGGCACTGAACACGAAGATCGCGGCGACCAGCGACGACGCAGCCAAGGCCGACCTGCTCGATCAGCGCGACCAAGCCATCAATTCGCTGTCCGGCTATCTCGATGTGCAGACCTCTCCGCAGCGAGACGGCACCGTCACGGTCATCACCGCATCCGGCGTGACCCTGGTCGACCGGGGGGCGGCAGCGACCCTCAGCTTCGACGGGCGAGGGACGCTGACTCCCGATTCCGCCTATTCGAGCGATCCGGCGAAACGCGGCGTCGGGACCATCACGGCGACCACGCCCGGCGGCGCCAAGATCGACCTCGTCGCCTCGAATGCGATCCGGTCCGGTTCGCTGGCCGCCGGAATCGAGCTGCGCGACACGGTCCTGCCGCAGGCCCAGCGCCAGCTCGACGATCTCGCCGCCGGTTTGTCACGCTCACTCTCGGACAAGTCCGCGACGGGTACGCCCGTGTCGACCTCCGTCGGGACTGGCGTCGACATCGACCTCACCGGCCTCAGTGCCGGCAACGCCATCACGATCACCCTGAAGGACGCGTCGGGCACGCAGCGCAACCTGATCCTGGTGCCGTCCAACACGTCTCCGGCGGCGGCCGTGAACCCCGCCGACACGTCCGATCCGACGGCGACCATCGTTCCGATCACCGTGACCAGTGATCCCGCCAGCATCAGTACGGCGATTGCCAATGCGCTCGGCTCGACCTTTTCCGTGACGGCGCAGACCGGCGTCGGCGTGGGCGGCGTCAGGATCCTGTCGAAGACCGGCAGCGGCGCTCCGGCGATCCAGGGCGTCACGGCCAGCGTGACGCAGTCGACATCGCCCACGGACACGCAGAACGGCGCCGTTCAGATTCCCCTCTTCATCGACGGAATCGGCAGCGGCCGACTTTATACCGGGTCTTTCGACGGCGGATCGCAGCTCACCGGTTTCGCCCAGCGCATCACGGTGAACCCGACCGTGGTCGCGAAGACGGAGACCCTGGTGAAGTCGTCGACCCAAACCCAGACGTCCGACGCGACGAGGCCGAACTATCTCTACGACGCCCTCACCAGCGCGAGCCGCACCTTCTCGGCTGCGAGTGGAATCGGCGGTGTCGACGCGCCCTACAGTTCGTCGGTGCGGGATTTCGCACAGCGGATCATCGATGCGCAGGGCGCCGCCGCGGCGACGGCGCAGAATCTCGACGAAGGCCAGGGCATCGCGCTAGCCACGGCTCAGGGGCGTTTCGCCAGTTCTTCCGGTGTCAGCATCGACGAGGAGATGTCGAAGCTCGTCGAATTGCAGACCGCCTACAGCGCCAATGCCCGCGTGCTGACGGCAGCACGCGACATGATGGACACCCTCCTGCGAATCTAGCGAACGGTTCTCGTAGCCGTACCGACAGACCCCTTTCGACGTTTCCCATGCCGAGGTCCCGATGACGATCAACGCCTTCACGGCCGGCACCTACTTCCAGGATCGCAACACGACGAATCTGGTCGGTCTAAAGAGCCGGCTCGATACGCTGTCCGGTCAGCTCGCCACCGGTCGGAATTCGGAGACGTATGGTGGAATCGGCGGAGCCAGGACCACCAGCCTCAGTGCCCACGCGTCCCTGAGTGCCCTCGATGGCTACGACGCCGCCATCGCCGCGAACGACACCCGGGTCAAGCTCACGACCGCGGCGGTGACGCAGGTCTCTACCCTCGGCGCCACGGTTCAGAAATCACTGACCTCCACGAGTTCGGTCGCGGCCGGC
This sequence comes from Methylobacterium sp. 77, assembly GCF_000372825.1. Taxonomy (NCBI): domain Bacteria; kingdom Pseudomonadati; phylum Pseudomonadota; class Alphaproteobacteria; order Hyphomicrobiales; family Methylobacteriaceae; genus Methylobacterium; species Methylobacterium sp. 77. The sequence goes on from NZ_KB910516.1 coordinate 2,648,480, forward strand.
ACCGTCGTGCAGAGCGCCAGAAACAGCTTCGACGCCGTCGTGGACGCCCTCAACCAGGAAGCGGCCGGCAATTACGTCTTCGGCGGCCGGATCACCGAAACGCCGCCGGTGGCGTCGTCGGATGCGATCCTGAACGGCGTGCCCAGCCTGGGATTGGATGGCCTCAAGACGTTGGTGAGCGAACAGGTCGCCGCCGATCTCGGGCCGAACGGCAACGGCCGGATCTCCACGAGCGCGTCGGGTTCGACCGTGACGGTGAGTGAGGAAGGCACCGGTACGGCCGGGACGGAGACGCGCGAGAATTTTGGGTTCAAGCTCGTCTCCGCGACGAGTTCGAACCCGACCGCCATCGCGGCCGGAGCGACCACGGGCGGAACGTCGCCGGACGTCACGTTCACGCTGGCCAACGCACCGAAGGAAGGCGACCGTATCCGTGTGGCCATCAACCAGGCTGACGGCACCCAGACCTTCACCGACCTGACCGTCACGGCGAATCCGCCGGCGGGCTCGACCGATACGATCCCGCTCGGCAGCGCCGCGGCCACCGCCGCAGCCCTCAACGCGAAGTTCGCGGGGCAGCCCGTCGCCAGCATTCAGGGCGACGCGTCTCTCGGAATAGCGGCGAATTTCGGCACCGGCGCCCCTGCCTCGATCGGCCTCACGGTGAACAGCACGCCGACGGCGGGCGACACGCTGACCTTCAATCTCGCCCTTCGCGACGGCACGACCAAGACGATCACGCTGACGGCGAGGGCGTCGGCCGACCCGACGTCGAAGAACGAGTTCTCCCTGAGCGGCGACGTCGCGGGCAACATCTCCACGGCCCTCTCCAACGCCCTCAAGGAAGCGGCGGGAACGACGCTCTCGGCGAGTTCGGCGTCGCGTGCGTCACAGGACTTCTTCGCAGGCTCGAAATCCGCCGGTTTCGCCCCACGCCGCGTGTCCGCCGACGGGAACGGCTATGCCGAGCAGGCCAGCACCAAGACCGTCATCTGGTACACCGGTGACGATACCGCCACCGATCCCCGCGCCACCGCGACGGTTCAGGTCGGCGCCGACCGCAAATTGGGCATCGGCGCCCAGGCCAACGAGGCTCCGATCCGGGCGGTCCTCGCGGGCATCGCGCAGGTGGCCGTGCAGAGCTTCGCCGCGCCCACGGTCGGGTCGAGCGAGGAAGCGCGCTACTTCGCCGTCTCCGAGCGGTCGCGTGCGCTGCTGTCCTCCAGCAATGGCCAGGACGGAGTGGCCGGCATCGCCAGCGAACTCAGCCTGGCGGCCAAGAGCATGGCCGACGCCAAGACACAGAACAGCTATACCCGAGCGGCACTTCAGGACAGCCTCGACAGCGTCGACACGGTGTCGACCGAGGAGGTCACCGCCAAGCTCCTGTCGCTTCAGACGCAGCTCCAGGCGAGCTATCAGGTCACCTCGATGCTCTCGAAGCTCAGCCTGGTGAATTACCTCAGCTGAGTCAGGCGGCGGCGAGGCCGCGCTTGCGCAGCAGAGGATCGATGCTCGGCAGGCGTCCCCGGAAGGCGATGTAGGCCTCACCAGGAGCGCGCAGGTTGCCGGCGCCGTAGACGAACTTGCGCAGACGCGCCGCCGTCGCGGGGTGGAAGATGTCGCCGGCCTCGCGAAATGCGTCGAAGGCGTCGGCATCCAGCACCTCGGACCAGAGGTAGCTGTAATAGCCGGCCGCGTAGCCGTCGCCGGAGAAGATATGCGCGAAATGCGGCGAGCGGTGCCGCATCGAAATTTCCGCCGGCATACCGATGCGCTGAAGCGCGTCCGCCTCGAAGGCCAGCACGTCGAGCCCGCCCTCGCCCGCACTCGACAGGTGCAGCGTCATGTCGACGATGGCCGAGGCAGTATACTCGATGGTGGAGAAGCCCTGGTTGAATGCCCGAGCCGCCAGCAGCCGTTTCAGCAATTCCTCCGGCATCGGTTCACCGGTGCGGTAGTGCCTGGCATGGGCGCGCAGAACCTGGGGCTGTTCGAGCCAATGCTCGTAGAGTTGCGAGGGCAACTCTACGAAATCGCCGGCCACGGCCGTGCCCGACAGAAGCGGATAGGTGACGTCCGAGAGAAGGCCGTGCAGGGCATGGCCGAACTCGTGGAAAAGGGTGCGCGCATCGTCGAAGGACAGGAGCGGCGTCTCGCCCTCCGCCGCCTTGGCGAAATTCATGACATTGACGATGATCGGCGTGACGACGCCGTTGAGCCGCTCCTGCGAGCGGAAGGCGCTCATCCAGGCTCCGCTGCGCTTCGACGAGCGAGCGAAGTAATCGGCGAGGAAGACACCGACCTCGGATCCGTCGGCGTTGCGCACCACCCAGGCCCGCACGTCCGGATGGTAGCGGGGAAAGTCGGCGAGTTCCTCGAACCGCAGGTCGAACAGGCGCGAGGCCGTGTCGAACGAGGCCGCGATGACGCCGTCGAGGGACAGGTAGGGCTTGACCTCGCTCTCATCGAGATCGTGCTCGGCCCGCCGCAGCTTCTCGGCGTAATGGCGCCAATCATGCGGCCCGATGGCGAAGTTCGCTCCCTCGGCCGTCGCCAACGCCTGCAGGCGGTCGCGCTCGGTGCCCGCGCGGGCATGGGCCGGCGTCCAGACGTTGCGCAGGAGATCCATGGCCGCATCCGGCGAGCCCGCCATGGTATCGGACAGCTTGAAATGGGCGAAGCTGTCGAAGCCGAGAAGGCGGGCGCGCTCGGCGCGGAGCGCGACGATCTCGGCGATGATCGCCCGGTTGTCGGTGGCGCCCCCGCTCTCGCCCCGGCTGATCCAGGCCCGATAGGCCTTCTCGCGCAGGTCGCGCCGGGTCGAGAATACGAGGAACGGCTCGATCAGCGAGCGCGACAAGGTGATGACGTGGCTATGCTCGCCGCCGTGATCCTTGGCTGCGCTGGCAGCGGCCGAGCGCAGGAATTCGGGCAGGCCGTCGAGATCGCCGTCACCGTCGAGGGGAAGAGTGAAGGCGCCTTCATCCGCCAGCAGGTTCTGGCTGAAATTGGTGCCGAGCTCGGCCATGCGGCCGGCGATCTCCGCCATCCGAGCCTTTTGCTCGGGCGCCAGATCCGCTCCCGACCGCCGGAACCGCGTGCGGTAACGCTCCAGAACGCGACGCTCCTCGTCACCGAGCCTTTCGGTATCCGCATCGACGGCGGCGATGCGTGCCCAGAGAAGCGGGTTCAGGTAGATGGCGCTGCCGTGGCGGGCGAGGCGCGGCGTGATTGCCCGCTCCACAGCCTGGAGTTCGGGGCTGGTGTTGCTGCCACTCAGGTTGAAGAAGACGGAAGCGACGCGGTCGAGATCGAGACCGGCACGCTCCAGTGCCTCCACCGTGTTGGTGAAGTTCGCCGGTTCAGGGTTTCCGGCGATGGCGGCGATCTCGGCATCATGCGTGTCGAGAGCAGCTTCGAAAGCGGGCAGGAAATGCTCCGACCGGATGCGCTCGAACGGCGGCAGCCCGAACGGCGTCGGCCATACGGCCTCGGCGAACGGCCCGATATCCCGGGCGTCGGCGGCAATTGCGTTCGTCATGGTCGTCCTTCGGCGTCGTCCGGCTATGTTCGGGGGAACCTAGTCATCCCGATGGACGAGCGCAAAGCGTTCCCCGTGCATTCCCGGAGAGTTGTCACGTTTCGCCGAGGTTAGGTTCCTTCGTTCTCGATCGAGCTTTCTTCGCGGCCAGAGCGCTTGCGCCCGCGCTTCAGGCGACGCAGTTTGCCGCCCGTGATGACACCCGTGAGCCGAACGCCATCCCGTCTCCTCCGTGCCACCGGCCTTCTGCTGGTGGTGAGCGGCCTCATGGCCGCCGGCGTTGTTGCGGCCGAGGCGCAGAGCCTCTCGCTCGATCTCGGCCAGGGTGGAGTGACCGAGCGGGCGCTTCAGCTCGTTGCCCTCATCACCGTCCTCGCACTGGCCCCCTCGGTCCTGGTGATGGCGACCTCCTTCACCCGGATCGTGGTGGTCCTCTCGATCCTGCGCTCGGCGCTCGGCACCCAGAGCGCGCCGCCGAATGCGGTCATTACCAGCCTCGCCTTGTTCCTCACCGCCTTCGTCATGGCGCCGACCGCGCGCGAGGCCTACCGCACCGGCATCGAACCGCTGATTGCCGGGCAGATCACGCAAGGCGTGGCGTTCGATAGGGCATCGGCCCCGTTCAAGACCTTCATGCTGAAGAACGTCCGCGAAAAGGACCTGAAGCTCTTCCTCGACATGGCAAAGGCCCCTACCCCGGCTGGCCCGGAGGCGATCGGCCTCGAGATCGTCACTCCGGCCTTCATGATCTCGGAATTGAGACGGGCCTTCGAGATCGGCTTCCTCCTCTTCATCCCCTTTCTCATCATCGACCTCGTCGTCGCCTCGATCCTGATGGCGGTGGGCATGATGATGGTCCCACCGGCGACGGTGGCGCTGCCGTTCAAGCTGATCTTCTTCGTGCTGGTGGATGGCTGGACGCTGGTGGCGGGGTCGTTGATCCAGAGCTACGGAACATGATCCGGGATTACTCCCCGGCCATTCAGCCGTGGAGGTGATCCAGGATGGCGAGCCCCGCCGGTGTCGCCTGGTAGCGAGCGCGCTGGGTACGCTGGTTCCGCTCGGTGATCGCCAGAAGCTCGGCTTCCGCCGACAGCGTTTCCACTGCACGCAGGACGAGGGCGTGCTCGACGCCGAAGACCCGCGCGAAACTGCGGCTATCGGCGGCGAGCTTCAGATGCAATCCGGCGAGGAGGCCGGCCTCTAGGGTCGAGAGCCCGGGCTGGAGATCGGCAATCGAGTCGGTGACGGCGAGGAACGTCTCGGCATCGGCGGGAGGCTCGCTCACGCGGCCTCTGCCGGACGACGGATCGAGACCATCACCGATTTCGAGGTCGGCGTATCGCTCTCCGTACCGAAGGATGACAGGGGAACGAGGACGTTGAGTTCCGGGTAGTAGCCAGCAAGACTCCCCCTTGGCATGTCGAATGGCACGAGGCGGAAGCCTTCGGCGACGCGCACGACGCCGTCGTCATGAGCGCCGACGATGTCGACACGGTCGCCCGCGGCGGCGCGGAGTTCGGCCAGATCGTCGGGATGGGCAAACAGCACCTTTCGTTCGCCGTAGACGCCGCGATAGCGGTCGTCGAGCCCGTAGACGGTGGTGTTGTACTGGTCGTGGCTGCGGAAGGTCTGGAGCACGAAGACACCGCCCTTCGCCCTTGCCTGCTGATGGTCCGTCGCCTCCGGTAGCGCATCCGCCGCGAAGGTGGCCTTGCCCGACTCCGTCTCGAAATTGCGCTCGGCGGCGAGGTTGCGCAGCATGAAGCCGCGCGGGCGGCGGACCCGGACGTTGTAGCCGGCAAATCCTGGAATGGTGCGCTCGATCAAGGCGCGGATGCCGTCGTAGTCGTCGGCGAGCGCTGCCCAATCGACCTTGTCCGAGCCGACGGTGGCGGCGGCCATTCCGGCGATGATTCCGATTTCGGAGCGCAGTTCCGGCGAAGCGGGCTTGTTGATGCCACCGGAGCCGTGGACCATGCTCATGGAATCCTCGACCGTGACGATCTGGATCTTGCCCTTCGAATTTCGATCGATCTCGGTGCGACCGAGACAGGGCAGCAGGTAGGCGACACGACCCGGCACGAGGTGCGAGTGGTTGAGCTTCGTGGCGATGTGGACGGTGAGCTCGCACGAGGCGAGCGCCTTGGCCACGAGCGCGGTATCCGGTGTGGCCCGGGCGAAGTTGCCGCCGAGGCCGATGAAGGCCTTCGAGGACCCGTCGAGCATCGCACCGATGGCGCCGATCACGTTGTGGCCGTGCTTGCGCGGCGCGACGAAGCCCACTTCGCGCTCCAGAGCATCGAGGAGAGCGGCGGGGGGCTTCTCGTTGATGCCCACCGTGCGGTCGCCCTGCACGTTGGAATGGCCGCGCACGGGGCACAGACCGGCGCCGGGCCGACCGACATTGCCGCGCAGGAGCATGACGTTGGTCATCTCGCGGATCGTCGCCACCGAATGCTTGTGCTGGGTGACACCCATGGCCCAGGTGCAGATGACCTTGTCGGCGCCGAGATAGACCTCGGCCGCGACCTCGATATCGGCGCGGGACAAGCCGGACTGATCCTCGATCGCATCCCAACCGGTCGCCTCGACCACAGCGCGGTAGGCCTCATGGCCGGCGGCATGGTGACTGAGGAAGGCGAGGTCGAGGACGGACGGTCTGCCGGAGGCGAGCGCCGCGTCGTCGGCTGCGAAGACCGCCTTGGCGATACCGCGGAACACCGCCATGTCGCCGCCCGGACGCGGCTGGTAATAATGGCTCGCCACCGGAGCGCTGGAACCGCGCAGCATCTCCACCGTATTCTGCGGATCGGCGAAACGCTCCAGGCCGCGCTCTCGCACGGGGTTGTAGACCACGACGCGCGCGCCGCGCACGGCCGCCTTGCGCAGGTCGCCGAGCATGCGCGGATGGTTGGTGCCGGGGTTCTGACCGACCACGAAGATCGCGTCCGCCTTTTCGAAATCCTCGAGCAGGACCGTGCCCTTGCCGATGCCGATGGCCGCCTGCAGGGCGATGCCGCTGGCCTCGTGGCACATGTTGGAACAGTCGGGGAAATTGTTGGTGCCGTAGAGCCGGGCGAACAGCTGGTAGACATAGGCCGCCTCGTTGGAGGCGCGGCCGGACGTGTAGAACTCGGCCCGGTCGGGGCTGTCGAGGCCCCGCAGAGTGGCGCCGATCTCCGCGAAAGCGGCATCCCAACTTGTCGGCAGGTAGCGGTCGCTGGCCGCGTCGTAGCGCATCGGGTGGGTCAGACGGCCCTCGCCTTCCAAGGCGTAATCCGTCCATCCGCGCAGGTCCGAAACGGTATGCTTGGCGAAGAATTTCGGCGGTGTGCGCTTGTCCGTCGCCTCCCAGGAGACCGCCTTGACGCCGTTCTCGCAGAACTCGAACGACGAACCGTGAGCCGGATCACCCCAGGCGCAGCCGGGACAATCGAATCCGTCGGGCTGGTTCGCCTTCAGCATGGCCCGCGCGCCGGAGAGCGGAGCCCGACTTCCGAGGAGATGCTTGCCGCAACTCTTCAGTGCACCCCAGCCGCCGGCTGCGGACGAGCGCTTCGGGGACGCGACCGGGTGATCCATGAACGATCCTGGTTCGGCAGATATGGCCTGGACGGTGCCATCGCAGATCGATGTCATCGTGGATGCCAGCAGCGATATCGCACCGCACAAGGGTCACTCAATCGGGAGAAAACGCAGGACAGTCATGCGCTTGCAACGTCTCATTGACAGGAAATCGAGCAGTCTTTCCGAGTTCTAAACTGAGCCCCGCTTCAAACACATGAATCGCATGCGATCAACGCGGGGGCAGCGCTCTGACACAGCGCTCGAAAGTGCTTCGTCGGGCGGGCTTCCATGCACGGCAGGGCAGCGGCGTTCGACGTGCCACGGCCGGCCTTGCGGGAAATTCAGACTCCCACTCGTCTACGCCGCATCCATCCCGAGGGTCGCCAGCGCCGAGGCATCCCGTCCGACGATTGCGGAAAGGTCTCGTTCGCCCTCGGCGGCAAGCCGGCGTAGCAGGCCAGCCTTGATCGAGCCGACCAAACCGGGACCGGCATAGACCAAGGCCGAATAGAGTTGCAGCAGGCTCGCTCCCGCACGGATCTTCGTCCAGGCGGCCTCGGCGGAATCGATGCCGCCGACGCCGACGAGCGGGATAGTGCCGCCGACGCGGAGATAGGTCTCGGCGAGAAGCCGGGTCGCCGGCGCGAAGAGCGGCCGGCCGGACAGGCCGCCAGTTTCCTTCGCCAGGGACGTCTCGGCGAGGTGGGCCGGCCGGGCAACGGTAGTGTTTGAGATGACGAGGCCCTGGACTTTGCGGCGCAAGGCGGTGGCGACGATGGAATCCAAGGCTTCGAGCGAAATGTCCGGGGCGATCTTCAGCAGGATCGCGGTCTGCTCTGACGCCTTGTCGCGAGCTTCGACGACGCGGCCGAGTAGATCGTCGAGGAACGCCTCACCCTGGAGATCGCGCAGACCGGGTGTATTCGGCGAGGAGACGTTGACCGTCACAAAGGCGACGTGCGGCGCCAGCGCCGTGGTGCAGGCTACGTAATCGGCGATCCGGTCGTTCGAATCCTTGTTGGCGCCGATATTGATGCCCACCAATCCGGCTCTGCCGGACCGGTCGGCGAGGCGTCCACGCACGACGTCGAGCCCTTCGCTGTTGAGGCCGAAGCGGTTGATGACGGCGCCGTCGGCGCTCAGGCGAAACACGCGGGGACGCGGGTTGCCGGGCTGCGGCTTCGGCACCACCCCACCGACCTCGACGAAGCCGAATCCGAGGCCGAGCAGCGCGTCAGGCACCTGCGCGCCCTTGTCGAAACCCGCAGCCAGACCGACGGGGTTGGGAAACCGGCGGCCGAAAGCCGTGACGGCGAGCCTGGCGTCATCCTGTGCCGGCCGACGTGGCGGCAACAGCGAGAGACCGCGCAAAGTGAGATTGTGTGCCGTCTCGGCGTCGAGACCATGCAGGATCGGCTTCGCCAGGGGAAAGAGCGCGCCGATCATGCCGGTTCACCCGACGCCGTCACGCCTGCAGGAAAGGCATGCCGGCCGTCCGGCCCAATCGGAAGCTCGGCGACGGACCTCACCGAATCGAGCGGCAGGTCGCCGTAGAGATGGGGGAACAGCGCACCGCCTCGGGACGGTTCGTAGCGTAGCGCCTCGCCCAGCGCATCGGCCTCGATGCCGATGAGAAGAAGATCGGAGATGCCGGAGAAATGGCGTGACGCCGTCTCCGCGACTTGATCCGCGGCGGAAAAATGGATGAAGCCATCGGCCAGATCCACAGGGGCACCGACAAATCGCCCGAGCGATTCGGCCTGCCGCCACAAGGTGCGCGGACAAATCTTGTAGATCAGGGGCATCGCGCGTTGCTTCCGGTTCGAAGGCCCCCGCGATAGAACGGTGCCGCCTCCATCGCAACCGTGAACGACTTCTATCCCAGGTCGTTAGTCCGAAGGTTCTACACCTTCAGGATAATGTCCATGTGCCGTTGCTTCCGGCGTGTTTTAGTTCTACTTTCCTAGAGCTAGGCTGTCTGTCTTAGCCGCCTTGATCGAGCCTTGCCATGCTGTCTCACGAGCAGATCTGGACCGCGATCGACCGACTCGCGGAACGCCACGGATTTTCCGCCTCCGGTCTCGCACGCCGCGCCGGCCTCGATGCGACGAGTTTCAACCGGTCGAAGCGGATCGGGCCGGACGGTCGCAAGCGCTGGCCCTCCACAGAATCAGTGTCGAAGGTTCTCGCGGCCACCAACGCGACGCTCGACGATTTCCTTCGCCTCATCGAGCCGCGGGACGGCATGCCGCGCGCGATGGTCCCGCTGATCGGCCTGACGCAGGCCGGCGCGGGCCGGCTCTTCACCGAAGAGGGCATGCCTACCGGTGGCCCCGGCTGGGAGGAGATCGAGTTTCCCGATCTCGGCGAGGACCGGGCCTTCGCCCTGGAAGTACAGGGCGATTCCATGGAGCCGCTCTACCGCGACGGCGACGTGCTCATCGTCTCCCCCACCGCCAGCGTGCGCAAGGGCGACCGCGTGGTGGTGCGGCTGGTCAATGGCGAGGTGCTGGCCAAGGAATTGCGCCGTAAGACAGCGCGGACGATCGAGTTGCTCTCGCTGAATCCGAGCCACCCCGAACGCGTCGTCCAGATGGGCGAGATCGCCTGGATCGCGCGGGTGATGTGGGTGCGGCAGTAGCGATCGTCAGGACAGGCCGGTGCGAGGCAACTTGGCGCCGGCACCGGATGCGCTTATCGCTGGGTCGCTATCCGCCCCGACGAGCCTGGACACAGCATGGCGTTGCCTGACGAGGACGGCGAACGAGACGAGGATTCGAACAGGGACATCGCTTTCCGTCCGGCCTTCGATGCCAGTGCCGTTCCGGCCGTGCTGATCGATCCGGGAAAGGCGACCATCGTCTCCGCGAATCCTGCCTTTGCCCGTCTCACCGGCCACGAGGCCGGCGATCTCGATGGGCGCGACATCCACCTTCTCCTCGGCGCCAATACCGACAAGGAAGCCCGCACCGCCTTCGCCGCCGCCCTCGCCGGGAAGCGGCCCGAAGGAATCGAGGTTCTGGCATGGCGGAGGAACGGCTCGACCTTCTGGGCGGAAATCTTCGCGGTGAGTCTTCCCGATACGGATCTCCTCCTCGCTCAGGTCGTCGACGTGACGCGCCGGAGGGATGCGGAGGGAGCCCTCGCTTTGTCGCGACAGCGTGAAGCGCTGGGGCTGCTCACCAACAGCGTCGCCCACGAGTTCAACAACTTCCTGCAGATCCTCATCGGCTATATCGACGGGCTGAAGCGGCGCCTGTCCGACCGAGAAGAGCCCTTCATCCAGCGGGCGGTGACCCGGTCCACCGACGCCGCCGAACGGGCGACGATCCTGACTCGCCAGCTTCTCACCTTCTCGCGGCGGATCGCACCGGACGTCCGGCCCGTCGACATGAATGCGCTCATCACCGCCTTCGGGACACACCGCCGCGGGACCCTCCCCCCCGGCGTAACGCTGACGATCCGGACGGCACCGAATCTTCCCAATGGATTGAGCAACCCGACCCAAGTGGATCTGGCGCTCTCCCACATCCTGGCGAATGCCTGCGAGGCGATGCCGCGCGGTGGCACCGTCGAGATCGCGAGCTTCCCGGTGCCTCCGGGCGATCCCGCCATCCGCCGGCCGGGGGACGGCGCAATCGGGATTCTGGTACGTGATACCGGACACGGGATGTCGCCGGAGATGGCGGCCCGCGCACTCGCTCCCTTCATCACCACGCGGGAGGCCGGGCGCGGCACCGGGCTCGCCATCGTCCATGGGCTGGTGAAGCGCCAGAACGGCACTGTCTCCCTCGACAGCAAGCCCGGTGAGGGAACGACGGTGCGAATGATTTTTCCGGCCGCCGGCTGAGTGCGTCACGCTTTCTTTCGCATGGTCCGCCGGACAAAAGCGGCGATGGGAATGGACTAAAACTCTTCTTCCAACGTCACCATATGAGGTTCGGCATTCCCGCCGCGACCATCTCAGACTTCGTTCAGAGGCGTATTCATGTTCACCTCCTCCACGCGTCGCACGCGCGCCGCGACCATCTTCGCGCTTGCCGCGGTGCTGGCCGTCGCTGCGCCCGTTGCCGAGGCCCGTCCGGGCGGCGGCGGCGGCATGGGCTCGCGCGGCTCGAAGACGTTCAATGCACCCTCTTCCACGACTACGGCCCCGAGCGCGGCGCCGATCCAGCGCTCGCAGACGCAGCCCGGACCGGCCATGGGTAATCCCGGCATGAACAGTGCCGCCACGCAGCGCCCCCGCTTCGGCGGCGGGTTCATGGCCGGCCTGCTCGGCGCGGGCCTGCTCGGCGCGCTTCTGGGCGGTGGCTTCTTCGGCGGCCTCGGCGGTATCGCATCGATGATCGGCCTCCTCTTGCAGGTCGGCCTCATCGTGATGGTCGTGGCCTTCGCCGTGCGCTGGTTCCGCCGCCGCCAGGGCAGCCCGGCCCCCGCCGGCTATGCCCGTTCGGAAATGTCCGGCAATTCCAACCAGGGCGGATATGGCTCCGCTCCTGGCATGGGAGCCGGACCGGCGATGGGTGCTGCTCCGCGCGGTGCCCCGCAGCCGACCATCGGCAAGGTCGATATTGGCCCCGGCGATTTCCAGAGCTTCGAGATCGCGCTCAACGACGTTCAGACGGCCTATGGCCGCGAGGACGTCCAGGCGTTGCGCAACCTCGCGACACCGGAAATGGCGAGCTACTTCATCGAGGAACTGGGCGCCAACGAATCCCGTGGCGTGGTCAACCGGATCTCGAATGTGAAGTTGCTGCAGGGCGACCTGTCGGAAGCCTGGAGCGAGGGCCGGATGGAATACGCCACCCTGGCGATGCGCTACGCCATCACCGATGTGACGATCGACCGTCGCAGCAACCAGACCGTCGAAACCGGCGAGCCGGAGGCCCTGGAGCTCTGGACTTTCGTGCGCGAGCGCGGCGGCCGTTGGATCCTTTCGGCGATCCAGCAGGGTCGCTAATCGTCCTCTTCCCGACTCTCTTCCCAGACAAAAAGGGCCGCGCAGCGAAAACTGCGCGGCCCTTTCATTTCTAGGCGTGCATCCGGGCGGCTGGGGAGCTCGGGACCCGGGTGTCCGGTCGAGGCGGTCTGCTCAAGAGCCCGGACCCGGCACTTTGCATCGCTGGACAGTAGCGCGGCGTAGGCGCCGGGATCCGGGCCTTGGTCCAGCACAACCTCGATTTTTTGGGCGAAGGCGCGGTCTTGTGAGAGCCTGACAATGCGGATCCGATGTGGGCGCAAGCCGTGCGCTTCCTCGATCCGTTGCAGGGAAGCGCATTAAGATCCTATTGCGTTTGGACACGACGCGCCCGTTCCATTGGTCGACCTCATGCGGCAGCTCCGAACAGACGAGCGCTCGTACTCCCCCCACCGTTCGCGTGGAATGCGACGGGCGGCGGGCGGGGGGGCCTGATGGCCAAGTAGGGCCTTCTCTGCGACGCGCTTTTGCCAGCGCCAAGCTGCGGGCAACCTGACACAGCCCTGCTGAGGTGATTCAATACATTATGGAATGCGGTTGCGAGGCGGTTCTCCAGGGCGTTGCGTCCGAGATCGGGCGGACACGCGGCAGGGATGGCACCTGCGCCGGAAACCCGCCCCTTCTCAAGGGCTCCTCCGAACGCGGTGGGTGTGCACGCTGGTGAAAAACGCCGCGTGATCCAGGCTGGCGGCCAGGTCGCTTCTCTCGATCGTGGGAAGTTTGCCAGCGACCGGCTGGCGCCGAGTATTATTGTCCGAGAACGAGCACGTTCCCACTCGCAAAATCTCGTCATTGCTACTAGAGGTGGTACTCAAGCCCCGAAATTGTGCGGCTTCCTTTATTCAAGAGGGAGAAAAATCTTGGTTAGAAAAAATAGTGTTTCCGCAGAAAAAGCAATGAAAGCTCCCGACGCGGAAACATTGCATGAATATAACTCAGATTTTTCACTGCCAAAATTCGCAAACAGGCGCCATTTATCCAACTTGATATTATCTTTTATTGACAATAATAAGCTTGATCAAGCTCGTAGTGCCATCGATGTATTGAGTTCAATGCCGTCAAAAGACGAAACCTTAACTTTTGCCGGAATGAATACAAAAGAGCAAACTTTGCGCAGATTGCTGGCAAAAAAGGCTGGCAACAAATTCGAAGCCATTGGATTAGCAGAAAATCAGACCCCAAACCCAGAAGCATTGAAAGTCTCAACAGCAAGTCTAGAAGATCTCAAGCTTTCAAGTGAGCATGGACGGAGAGAAATTCCAAAGATAATCCATCAGGTATGGATAGGCACCAAGCCATGCCCTGTAGGGTCACCAGATTACTGGCGGAAATGGTGTGCAAAGTACGGCTATGAATACCATTTATGGACTCAAGAGGAAGTAGAAAAGCTTCGCTGCTACGAGAGTCCTGCTTACACCATTTATTTGAAGCGTAAGCTTTACGCTGGGGTTGTCGATGTAATACGAGCTGAAATACTGCATGATATCGGCGGCCTGTATGTCGATATGGACATGTTTCCAGTCGATGTCGGGGCTTCGTACCACGAACTTCTGAGTATGAACGGACTAGTCGGGCTTCCAGCCGGACATTATCGTCAGCTCGGATTGGGGGCTCTGTTTCTTACAAATAACGTTATGGGGTCAACAGCCCAACATCCCGTAATGCGTAGATATATTGAAGGAATGACTCCGTCAGCTGCCGCGTTACCCGATGCCCCAGCATGGTGGACAGTCGGCGGATGCCTCTTGACTGCCGCGTTATTATCAACAACCAACGTCATTTCGCGCGCGCACATGGCAACAAGTTCAAGAATTTACGATATGGATATAATTGATCAAAGGATAAAACAGCTTGAATCCGGAAATAAGCTCAAATTGTTTTATAGTGTTAAGTTTTGGTAACCGCGATAATTTTTATTATCTAACAGGCGGCACTCAATTATTTTACAAAAGTAGGCCCCTATTTAAGACAAAATATTCACCTTTCTACATTCACGCACATAAGTCGATACATCAGTCATCTCGACAGCCCTCGGTCGAAGGCGCGCCTTCGACTAGAGTGTCGGCTTGAAATTGCTCACATCTTGTTGGATCTCAGGCACGGCAGGTCTATTAAACCGAGCCAAGCCTTCAAGAAAATACTTTATATAACGCGTCGCTCTAAGTCTGCCTGAACACACCCAAATTAAATCAAACCAATTCTTCGAAACACCGATTTGCCCGACGCTACACCTGAATTCTATAGCTCGCATTTAGTGTCTTAAATAACCAATTACGTCGAAAACGAATGACACTCATCGGGTCGCTGTGGGCGAACCGGCCAACAGACATGCGATCTAGGATTTCGGTCACGGCTGACCCCTTAATCGGGCATGAAAGGTGGACGTATGGGCGCTGAAACCGAATGGACAGCTGATTTGGAGGTGATCATCGATACCGGGCGATTTGGAGAGGTGAGGGTCATTCGCGGCGATCAGGTCGAGCTCGTATGTAGGGAAGCGGAGGCGTACTTGCGATTGGTTTTCGAGGCAGGTCTTTCATGTTCTGTCGAAGTGAACTCACCACAGATCGAGCACGACCGTATACAAGCGCAAATTAATGTCTTCGCCGCGTCGTACGGGAAAGCAGGATATCCATTCATGGATGTGACGCGGTTCCTGGCGCAATGAAGGCTTTCGTCCCTCGGTCTCGATGCATTCGATGAATGTATTTACGATCTGGGACAGCTCGGCAGCGCCGGCCGAGGTAAAAGCTGCCCTAAGGCGTATTGGCTGATTGGCTACGCGCCGAAGGCTGATCCTTGGTAGAACAGGACGATGTTGGTCATTGGCAGTCAGTAATGGCGAGGCGGTCACAGCGTGACTCACCGACATACCCTCATGATAGCGAGGGTCACTGTCCGCGAAGCTGCGACTTAAAACAAGGTAATCCAAATTCTAGATAACCAAGCAATGACTAACCCTTTTGAGGCTAGCGCTGTTGCTCCAAGCCAGAACATGCAGGGCCACAGCTCCATTAGAAGCGGCAGCCCTGCTTTACTCTAGATCGATTAAGCCGAGACCTTTGATTTCGTTGCCACCTAAAGGTGGGCCAGCACCGCCAGAAGCAGAAGAGCGATGATGTTGGTGATCTTGATGGCGGGGTTCACGGCGGGTCCCGCCGTGTCCTTGTAGGGGTCACCGACGGTGTCGCCGGTCACCGCCGCCTTGTGTGCGTCGGAACCCTTGCCGCCGTGGTGTCCGTCCTCGATGTACTTCTTGGCGTTGTCCCACGCGCCGCCGCCGGAGGTCATCGAGATCGCGACGTAGAGGCCGGTCAGGATCACGCCGAGCAGGGACGCGCCCACGGTGGCGAAGGCTTGGTTCTTGCCGGCGATCGCCTGGATCACGAAGAACAGCACGATCGGCGACAGAACCGGCAGGAGCGAGGGCAGGATCATCTCCTTGATCGCCGCGCGGGTGAGCATATCGACGGCTCGTCCGTAATCCGGCCGGTCCGTTCCCGCCATGATGCCGGGCTTTTCACGGAACTGACGCCTCACCTCCTCGACCACCGCACCGGCGGCGCGTCCGACCGCCGTCATCGCCATGCCGCCGAACAGGAACGGGATCAGGCCGCC
Organism: Methylobacterium sp. 77; assembly: GCF_000372825.1. Taxonomy (NCBI): domain Bacteria; kingdom Pseudomonadati; phylum Pseudomonadota; class Alphaproteobacteria; order Hyphomicrobiales; family Methylobacteriaceae; genus Methylobacterium; species Methylobacterium sp. 77. The sequence goes on from NZ_KB910516.1 coordinate 2,664,190, forward strand.
GAGGAGCAGACCGACGACGACGTAGGGGTTCGACAAGGAGAAATCGACGGTCACGCCCTGGAAGAAGCGGTACTGGGTCGGGCTCGCATTGGCGATGAAGTAGTTCAGGTCGCTGGTGTAGGCGGCGAAGAGCACCAGGGCGCCGAGGCCGGCCGACCCGATGGCATAACCCTTGGTGACGGCCTTGGTGGTGTTGCCGACGGCATCGAGCGCATCGGTGGACTTGCGCACCTCCGGTGGCAGGCCGGCCATCTCCGCGATGCCGCCGGCATTGTCGGTGACCGGGCCGAATGCGTCCAGGGCGACGATGAAGCCCGCGAGCGCCAGCATGGCGGTCACCGCGATGGCGATGCCGAACAGGCCCGCCAGCGAATAGGTGGCGATGATGCCCGCCACGATGACCAAGGCCGGCAGCGCCGTCGATTCCAGTGAGATCGCCAGGCCCTGAATCACGTTGGTCCCGTGACCGGTGACGGAAGCGTCCGCGATCGACTTCACCGGACGGAAGTTGGTGCCGGTATAGTACTCGGTGATCACCACGATGAGTGCGGTGATGACGAGGCCGATCACCGCACAGCCGAACAGGCCGCCCGACGTGAAGGTGACGCCGGCATTGGTCTTGAACTCGGTGGCGAAGCCGCCGAACAGCGCGACATTGACGAGGGCGATGGCGACGATGGAGAGCGCGCCAGCCGTGACCAGCCCCTTGTAGAGCGCTCCCATGATCGACTGGTTGGCGCCGAGCCGCACGGCATAGGTGCCGGCGATCGAGGTCAGGATGCAGGACGAGCCGATGGCGAGCGGATAGAGCAGCATCGCCTCGAGGATGTTGCGGCCGCCGATATCGGTCTGGCCGGCGAAGAAGATCGCGGCGAGCACCATGGTGGCGACGACCGTCACCGCGTAGGTCTCGAACAGGTCGGCCGCCATGCCGGCGCAGTCACCGACATTGTCGCCCACGTTATCGGCGATAGTGGCGGGGTTGCGCGGATCGTCTTCGGGAATACCGGCCTCGACCTTGCCGACGAGATCGCCGCCGACATCGGCACCCTTGGTGAAGATGCCGCCGCCGAGGCGGGCGAAAATCGAGATCAACGAGGCGCCGAAGCCGAGTGCCACCAGCGAGTCGATGACTTCACGGCTGGCCGGGGCGAGGCCCGATACTCGCGTGAGGAACGTGTAGTAGAGCGCGACGCCCAGGAGCGCGAGACCGGCGACGAACATGCCGGTGACGGCACCCGACTTGAAGGCCACGTCGAGGCCTGCTCCGAGCGATGTCGAGGCCGCCTGTGCCGTACGGACGTTCGCGCGCACCGATACGTTCATGCCGATGAAGCCGGCAGCGCCCGAGAGCACGGCACCGATGAGGAAGCCGATGGCGACCTTGAGCCCGAGGAAGTAGGCCAAAGCCACGAATAGAACCAATCCGACGATACCGATGGTGGCGTATTGCCGACGCAGATAGGCCTGCGCGCCTTCCGCGATCGCCCCGGCGATCTCCTGCATCCGCTGAGTGCCGGCGTCGCGCTTCATGACGTCGTTGATCGTGACGATGCCGTAGGCGACGGCGCACAGCCCGCCCAGGATAATAAGCAACAATGCGGTCATTCTACCGTCCTTGCGTTGTTATCATGATTGTCGAGCTTGGCTGGCCGGCCGCGGGACGAAGCGCTCGGTGTGATTTCGGCATTCCCTCCCTGGGATGCACGCTCTGAGTGCCAAACTTCTGGGGCGAGCGCAAATGCTGCCTAGCTTTTTCAGCAGCGAATATTTTTGCATCGCACAAATCGCTAAGAGTTTGATTGAAATCATTCGTATTCGCACGTTATCCTGCGTTGTTCGATTCAGGATGCAGCGCAGCGAAACGAGACGCGCCGGCATCTGCCTCGGCATCGTTTCCCAACTCAGGGGACGGTTTCAAACGCGCGAGAACGCGTTATCTCCTGAACCCATGACACAGACAGTACAGCCCGCACCGGACCCGGCCATCGCCCGGCTCAGTCTGGCGCTCGACGGAATGCCCCAGCGCGGACCGCCGCCGGTGGAGCGCTGGAACCCGCCCTATTGCGGAGAAATCGACATGCGGATCGCCGCGGATGGAACCTGGTTCCACAACGGCTCGCCGATTCAACGCCCGGCGATGGTCAAGCTGTTCTCCTCCATTCTCAGGCGGGAACCCGATGGGCGCATCGTGCTGGTGACACCGGTGGAGAGTGTCGGAATCGTCGTGGACGATGCGCCGTTCGTTGCCGTGGAGATGGCGGCGGAGGGGACAGGCGAGGCGCGACGCCTCGCGTTCCGGACCAATGTCGACGACCTCGTCACCGTGGATGCCGACCATGGCCTGCGATTCGAGGAAGGCGAGGATGGAGGCTTGCGGCCCTATGTGCATGTGCGGCGGGGCCTTTGGGCGCTCCTGACCAGGGCCTTGACCTACGACCTCCTGTCACTCGGCGAGGACCGCATGGTCGACGGTCGGCCATGGTTCGGGATCGCTGGTGGCGGTCGTTTCCACGCCGTCGCGCCCAGCGACGGCGTATGAGTTTCGACGCACTCGCCGACCTGCTCGACAGGGCGGGGCGCGGCCTCTCCCCTACCCCGCCCGAGCCCGACGACCCGATCTCGAACCCGCGGGGCGATCACGACCTCGATCCCGTCGGCATCGCGCTTCGCCCTGGCAAGCCACACCGGCCGGCGGCGGTTCTCGTCCCTGTCTTCGTCAGGGACTCGGAACTCTCGGTGCTGTTCACGGTCAGGGCCTCGCACCTGCGCGACCATTCCGGCCAGATCGCCTTTCCCGGCGGGAAGATCGAACCCGACGACAGGAGCCCCGCCGACGCCGCTCTACGCGAAGCCGAAGAAGAGATCGGACTTCGGGCCACCGACATCCGCATTCTCGGCTATCTCGACGCCTATCTCTCCGCCACAGGCTTCCTGGTCATGCCCGTGGTCGGCCTTTGTGATGCCGATGCGAGGCTCGAACTCGATCCCGGCGAGGTGGAGGAGGTATTCGAGGTTCCGCTGGCACGCCTCATGGACCCGGTCCGCCGCAGGCTCGGTGTCGGCGTGTGGCAGGATCGTCCGCGCCGCTACTACGCGATCCCATTCGGAGAGCGCATGATCTGGGGCGTCACCGCGGGAATCGTGAACAATCTGCACGAACGCCTGTTTCCGTGACATGACGGTCTCCCGCCGCCGCCTGAAAGCCCCATGATCCGTCGCCTCGTCGAAGAAGTCCTCATTTTCCTGCTGCCGTTCGCGCTGTTCGGCCTCTATCTCGCGATCAGGGGACGCAACCCGCGCCACAGCGCCCACTGGGAAGGGTTCGTGTTCCGCCTGACCATGGGAGGGCTCGTGCTGGTAATCCTGTCTCTCGTCCTTACCGGGTTGGTCGGCGAGACGCACCGCGGCGGCTACGTTCCCCCGAGGCTCGAGAACGGACAGGTCGTTCCCGGACATTTCCAATGACGATCCGGACCTTGCATCGCGATGGGCTCGCAGACCTTCTCGCGGATCCGGACATTTCGCATCTGCTCTCAGTGCTGAAGGCGGAGACCGAGGAAACACGCATCGTCGGCGGCGCCGTCCGAGACGCCCTGCTCGGATATGTCAGTTCGGATGTCGATCTCGCCACCACCCTGCTGCCGAAGGAGGTGATGCGGCGTGCAACCGCCACGTCCCTCAGGGCCATTCCCACTGGTATCGAGCATGGGACAGTGACGGTTCTTCGCGGAGACCGGGCATTCGAGATCACGACCCTGCGCGAGGATATCGAGACCGACGGCCGGCATGCGGTAGTGAGGTTCGGGCGGGATTTCGCCCGTGATGCCGCGCGGCGCGACTTTACCATCAACGCTCTCTCCATCGACGAGAAAGGCGAGCTGCACGACACCACCGAGGGCGTCGCCGATCTCGAAACGGGCCGCGTCCGCTTCATAGGCGACGCAGCGACCCGAATTCGCGAGGATGCTCTGCGTATCCTCCGCTTCTTCCGCTTCCATGCACGCTACGGCATCGGCGCCCCGGACCAGGAGGGATTCCGTGCCGCGATGGAAGCGGCGCAAGCTCTCGACGGCCTGTCGCGAGAACGCGTCCGATCGGAACTACTGAAACTCCTCGAAGGCCCTGGCGCCGTCGAGGTGATCGCCACCATGCGCAAGGCCGGGCTGCTGGAGCGTATCATCGGGACGGACGGACACCTCGATCGCTTGACGCGCGCCATCGCGGCAGAAACGATGGATGCTAATCAGATGAGGGCCGCGACGCGACTTGCCGCGCTCGCGGTCGATACCGTCACTGACGCCACATGGTTGAGGCAGGCGCTGCGCCTGTCCAACGAGGAGCACGACCTGCTCGAAGCCTATGCGACCGCGCGGCGCGCGATCGAGAGTCTGCCGACGATCCGAGCCATCGACATGCGTCGGCTGGCAGCCACGCATGACCTGCCGGGTTTAGCTCTGGCTGTCGATGTGCTGAGCCCAGCCCGGACGCAACAGATAGGCCCCGAGGCTCACGCCGAGCTGGCGGCCTTCCTCGACGGGACGCGGCCAGTACCGCGATTTCCCTTGAGAGGGAGCGACCTCGTTACGGCGGGCGTTTCGCCAGGCCGCTCGGTCGGGAAGGGTCTCGAAGCGGCCCGTTCCCTGTGGCTTGAACGGGGATGTCTCTCGGGGGAGGAGGAGCACACCCTTCTCCTCGACTTTGCCGTCGCTGCGGCCGGGACGAAAGGCTGACCGCAGCGCCGGACGATCAGAAGTTCAGGGCGACTTTGGCATCCTGAAGCTGGACGATCTGACCGTTGATCTCATCCTTCTTGGCGAAGTCCTCGGTCGCGTCGCGCTGCATCTCGAGGGCCGCGATGTCCTTGTCCAAGGATTCCGGGGTGATCTCCTCGAACGGGTTGGCCCGCTCGGCGATGACCGTGACCATGGTCGGACCGATATCGGCGAAACCGCCACGCACCAGCACGCGCTTGCCGGCATGACCGGCCTCGTTGATCACGATGACGCCGACCTTGAGAGCGGTCAGGACGGGAGCGTGACCGGGAAGGACGGTCATTTCGCCCTCGACACCGGGGAGTTGCACGGCCTCGATCTGGCCTGAATAGACCGTCCGCTCGGGGCCGACGAAATCGAACTGGAAGGTGGCCATGGCGAGGGTAGTCCCGCTTCGAGTTGTCGTGGTGAAAAAGCGGCGCGGACATTTGAGAGCCGCACCGTGATTATCAGCTCAGGCCTTACGCCGATCGGCAACGAAACCGATCCCAAAACCAAGCACCGCGCCGATCACGGCAAAAAGGCCGACATGCTGCATCTGACCGGTGGTCAGGGAGCCGCCGCGCGTACCTGCCGGCGAATCTCCCTGAACTTCGAGACTGAACGAGCCGATCTTGATCTCGGCGGCTTCGGGCCGGGTGAGATAGCCGGTGAGACCGCCGGCCACGAGGCCGACGATCAGCAGGACGATTTTGGCGTTCAAAGGATCAGGCCGCAGCCGCGATCTTCTTCGCCTTCTCCTTGGCGTCCTCGATCGTGCCGACCATGTAGAACGCCGCCTCAGGCAGGTCGTCGTAATCGCCGTTCACGAGGCCCTTGAAGCCCTTGATGGTGTCGGCGAGCGGAACCTGAATGCCCGGCGAGCCGGTGAAGATCTCGGCCACCGAGAAGGGCTGCGAGAAGAAGCGCTCGATCTTGCGGGCGCGGGCGACGGTGAGCTTGTCCTCCTCGGACAGCTCATCCATGCCCAGGATCGCGATGATGTCCTGGAGCGCCTTGTAGCGCTGCAGGGTCTGCTGGACCTGACGCGCGACGGCGTAGTGCTCCTCGCCGAGAACGGCGGGGTTGAGCATGCGCGAGGTCGAATCCAGCGGATCGACGGCCGGGTAGATGCCCTTCTCGGCGATCGAGCGGGACAGCACGGTGGTGGCGTCCAAGTGGGCGAACGAGGCGGCGGGCGCCGGGTCGGTCAGATCGTCGGCCGGCACGTAGATGGCCTGCACCGAGGTGATCGAGCCCTTGTTGGTGGTCGTGATGCGCTCCTGCAGGGCACCCATGTCGGTGGCGAGCGTCGGCTGGTAGCCCACGGCCGAGGGAATACGGCCGAGAAGAGCCGACACTTCCGAACCGGCCTGGGTGAAGCGGAAGATGTTGTCCACGAAGAACAGAACGTCCTGGCCCTGGTCGCGGAAATCCTCGGCGATGGTCAGGCCGGTGAGAGCCACGCGCGAACGGGCGCCGGGCGACTCGTTCATCTGGCCATAGACCAGAGCGCATTTGGAGCCTTCGGCCGAACCGTTGTTCTCCTTGGGGTCCATGTTGACCTTGGACTCGATCATCTCGTGATAGAGATCGTTGCCCTCGCGGGTGCGCTCGCCGACGCCGGCGAAGACCGAGTAGCCCGAGTGCACCTTGGCGATGTTGTTGATGAGCTCCATGATCAGCACGGTCTTGCCGACGCCGGCGCCACCGAAGAGACCGATCTTGCCGCCCTTCGCGTAAGGAGCGAGGAGATCGACGACCTTGATGCCGGTGACGAGGATCTGCGACTCGGTGGATTGCTCGGCATAGGACGGGGCCGGCTGGTGGATGGCGCGGAGCGTCTCCGACACGATCGGACCGGCTTCGTCGATCGGCTCGCCGATGACGTTCATGATGCGGCCGAGGGTGTTGAAACCGACCGGGACCTTGATGGCCTCGCCGGTATCGGTCACTTCCTGACCACGCACGAGGCCTTCCGACGTGTCCATGGCGACGCAGCGCACGGTGCTCTCACCGAGCTGCATGGCCACTTCGAGGACGAGGCGGTTGCCGTTGTTCTTGGTCTCGAGGGCGTTCAGGATCTCGGGCAGGTGGCCGTCGAAATGAACGTCGACCACGGGGCCGATGACCTGGGTAATCTTGCCGACCTTGGTGGAGCCGGCGCCGGGGAGAGCGGTATTCGCCATGATACGGTCCTTCGATACGGTCAGAGCGCTTCAGCGCCCGAGATGATTTCGATGAGTTCCTTGGTGATCATGGCCTGACGCGTACGGTTGTAGATCTGCGTCTGCTTCTTGATCATCTCGCCCGCGTTGCGCGTGGCGGAATCCATGGCACCCGTGCGTGCGCCCTGCTCGGAAGCCGCGTTCTCGAGGAGCGCGCGGAACACCTGGACGGTGAGGTTGCGCGGGAGAAGCGTGTCGAGGATCGCTTCCTCGCTCGGCTCGAATTCCAGTGCGGCATCGGTAACGGTATCGCCAGCCTCGGGAAGTTCGGCCGGGATGAGTTTCTGCGCAGTCGGCACCTGGGCGATGACCGAGCGGAAGCGTGAGTAGAACAACGTCGCCACGTCGAACTCGCCATCCTCGAAGCGCGAGATGATGCTGTCCGCGATCTCGGCGGCGAACTCGTAATCCACCGGCTTGTTGCCGCGCAGATCGCGATTCTCGATGATCTGGTCACGGTACTGTCGGCGGAGAAGGTCGTAGCCCTTCTTGCCGACGGTGACGATCTTCACCGTCTTGCCTTCGGCCGTCAGCTTGCGGATGTGCTCGCGGGCAAGACGCACGATCGACGAATTGAAGCCGCCGCACAGGCCGCGATCGGCGGTGCAGACCACGAGCAGGTGGACCTTGTCCGAGCCGGTGCCGGACAGGAGCTTCGGACCCTGGACGCCTCCGATGAGGTTCGCGGCGAGATTGCCCAGCACCTGCGACATTTTCTCGGCGTAGGGACGTGCATTCTCGGCAGCATTCTGCGCACGCCGCAACTTGGCGGCGGCGACCATCTGCATCGCCTTGGTGATCTTCTGCGTGCCCTTCACCGAAGCGATGCGGTTACGCAGATCCTTCAAACTCGCCATGGGGTGACTTCCAGATCCGTACGGTGCGGTTCGACGCCATCTCTCCTCCCCCTAGCGGGGAGGAGCCGGAGGTGGGGCGGTGTCGAAGAGGTCTCGGCCTATCCGGCAGAACCTCCACCCCAGCCCCTCTCCGCAATGGGAGAGGGACAAGTCGACGAGCCTTATGCCAGCGACTTGGCGACGCTTTCGACGACGCCCTTCAGCGTCTTCGCGCTGTCGTCGGACAGGTCCTTCGAGTCGCGGATCTTGGTGAGCAGATCGGCGTGCTTGGTGCGCAGGGTCGAGAGCAGAGCGTCCTCGAAGGGACGGACCTTCGAGACCGGCAGGGCGTCGAGGTAGCCGTTCACGCCGGCATAGATCACGGCGACCTGCTCTTCCATCTTCAGCGGCGAGAATTGCGGCTGCTTCAGGAGCTCCGTCAGACGCGAGCCACGATTCAGAAGCTTCTGAGTCGAGGCGTCGAGATCCGAGCCGAACTGCGCGAACGCCGCCATCTCGCGGTACTGGGCGAGCTCGCCCTTGATCTTGCCGGCGACCTTCTTCATCGCCTTCGTCTGGGCCGAGGAGCCCACGCGGGAGACCGAAAGGCCGACATTCACCGCCGGACGGATGCCCTGGTAGAACAGGTCGGTCTCGAGGAAGATCTGGCCGTCGGTGATCGAGATCACGTTGGTCGGGATGTAGGCCGAGACGTCGTTGGCCTGGGTCTCGATGACCGGCAGCGCGGTCAGCGATCCGTTGCCGGCAGCGTCGCCCATCTTGGCGGCGCGCTCGAGCAGGCGCGAGTGGAGATAGAACACGTCGCCCGGGTAAGCTTCGCGGCCCGGCGGGCGGCGCAGCAGAAGCGACATCTGGCGGTAGGCCACGGCCTGCTTGGAGAGATCGTCGTAAACGATCACGGCGTGCATGCCGTTATCGCGGAAATACTCGCCCATGGCGCAACCGGCGAAGGGGGCGATGAACTGCATCGGCGCGGCGTCCGAAGCGGTGGCGGCGATGACGATGGAATATTCGAGCGCGCCGTTGTCCTCCAGGGACTTCACGAACTGGGCGACCGTGGAGCGCTTCTGGCCGATGGCGACGTAGACGCAATAGAGCTTGGCGTTCTCGTCGGTGCCCGCATGGGCCGGCTTCTGGTTGAGGATCGTGTCGAGAGCGATGGCGGTCTTGCCGGTCTGGCGATCGCCGATGATCAGCTCGCGCTGGCCGCGGCCGACGGGGATCAGCGCGTCGATGGCCTTGAGGCCGGTGGCCATCGGCTCATGAACCGACTTGCGCGGAATGATGCCCGGCGCCTTCACGTCGACGCGGCGACGCTCGGTCGTGGCGATGGGGCCCTTGCCGTCGATCGGGTTGCCCAGCGCGTCGACGACGCGGCCGAGCAGCGCCTTGCCGACGGGAACGTCGACGATGGCGCCGGTGCGCTTGACGGTCTGGCCTTCCTTGATGTCGCGATCGGACCCGAAGATCACGATGCCGACGTTGTCCTGCTCGAGGTTGAGGGCCATGCCGCGCACGCCGGACTCGAACTCGACCATCTCGCCGGCCTGGACGCTGTCGAGGCCGTAGGCACGGGCGATACCGTCACCGACGGAGAGCACCTGGCCCACCTCGGTCACTTCGGCTTCCTGGCCGAAATTCTTGATCTGCTCTTTCAGGATCGCGGAGATCTCGGCAGCGCGGATGTCCATCGTCTGGCCTCTTTAAATCGAACGAAGTTGCTGTGGAGAAACGGGAGCGGACCTGCGCCGGAGCGCAGACCTCAGGCTTCCCGCATCGCGAGTCGGATACCGTTGAGCTTGGTCCGCAGGGATGCATCGACCATCCGGCTGCCGATCTTGACGATGAGCCCGCCGATCAGAGCAGGGTCGACGCGCAGGTCGAGATCGATCTCGGAGCCGGCGACGTCGCGCAGCGAGGTCTTGATCTCTTCGAGGACGGCGTCCGAGGGACGCTCGGCCACGGTCACCTCGGCACGCACGATGCCCTTCGATTCGGCCACCAGCCTGCGGAAGGCACGGATCATGTCCGGCAATGCGAACAGGCGGCGATTGGCGGCTGCCAGGCGGATGAAATTGGCACCGAGGCCGGTGATGCCGGCCTTGTCGAGGATCGCACCGATCGCAGCTTCCTGCTGCTCGCCGGTGAAGACCGGGCTGCGCACGAGGCGCGTCAGGTCGGCGCTTTCCTTCAGAAGCTCATCGAAGTTCTGCAGGCTCCCGGCCACGGCATCGATCTGACGCTCGTCGCGGGCCAGCTCGAACAGTGCGGACGCATAGCGACCTGCTACGCCTGCAACCGGGGAACCCGCCTCGGAACTGGTCTGCGCCACGCGCCACTCTCTCTCTTAATCCGGCCCGAGGCTCCGGCCCGTGACACCGTTCTCGGCGTCGGCTCTGAAACCGTCAGGAGTGGGAACCGCCTCGGAATACAGGTCTGAAACCCGTTCTCCCGGCGCGGCGAGGGCCTAGCATGCGTGTTGGGGAGGCGCAAGACGAAGACGGCCGTGCACAGCTTGCACGCACCGAAGGTGCTCGACCTTCGCCAATCCGCGACAACGGTGGCGAAGGTGAGGCGTTCCGGGAAAGCCTCAGCAGGAGATCTGATCGCAGCGGCGCATCGCCCCGATCATCTTTGCCAGCGACCTGGGACCCGGATGCCCGAGAAGGCCGATATTGCCGAGAACATAGGAGGGTGTCGCCGCAAGACCGAGATCGGCGGCCATCCGCATCTGCGCCTTCAAGGCGAGGCGAATCTCTTCGCTGTCGCCGATCGCCTCGATCTCCGCGGCGGGCACACCCAATGACGACGCGGCCTGCAACGCGGCCGTGCCGTCGACCCGACCGGGCTTGCCGAGGAGCTTTTGATACAGCGTCCAGGCAGCTGCGGACCCGAGCCTGCGTTGAACTGCGAGGGCCACCTTGGCCGCCTGCGCCGATTGCGGTGACAGGATCGGATTGTTGACGAGCCCTATGCGCAGCATGGGATCGCTGGAAGAGAGGGACACCATGTCCACCGCCGCCTTCCGGCAATACGGACAATTGTAGTCGAAAAACTCGTAGAGCGTGATCTCCGCCTCGCGCGGACCGACATAGGTGACGCCCTTCAAGGCTGGAATTTCGCCGACGATCTCTCCGGGAAGCCGCGTGTTGGCGACCGGTCGACCATCGTCGTTATCGACCTTGAAGGTCTGGCCGTAGCCCTGGGCACGCACGGCACCCGGAGACGCGACGAGACAGGACAATCCGGCGGATGTGGCGAGGAGGCTCCGGCGGGTGATGTTCATGGATGACGAAGCCCTGGATCTGCGTGTTTGCGAACGGACGATATCGGCGACACGCGTTCTAGCCCTGCTTTGCCAGGGTCGCCAGACGCAGGCTCCAGGGGCCATCAGCGGCAAGGCGTGCGAGTGGTCGCGGACGCGGAGACGCTGCGGGCCCGCCCCATTCATCCGAGAACTTCGTGATACATATACCGCCGCACTAATGTCATCTTTGATAGGATTTATTACATATTACTGGCGAATACGCACGGATCGTATTTATGGTAATTCCAATATATCATGGATACTTCGGTTTATAATTCCGTATTATGGGGATCTGTGTGGTCTAGATCCTTCTCTTAGAATTGGTCTGACGGAAATTTGATTCATTATTCTTGCTATTTCCACACTATCGAAGCCGAAGTTAAGTGAACGATAGGGAAATTTGCGCATCTGAGATTGCAGGGTCGAGCGCGGCGACCCCGAATAACCCTTACGCGTCCGACAGGGTGATGAACTTTTTCGCTGATAGCCATCGGCAATCCCGGATCGATGCACTGGATCGCTCGCAGGCGGTCATCGAGTTCAAGACCGACGGGACCATCCTGACGGCGAACAAGAACTTCCTCGACGCGGTCGGCTACGAGCTCGCCGAGATCCAGGGCAAACACCACAGCCTGTTCGTCGACCCGGCCTTCAGGGAGAGCCCGACCTATCGCGCCTTCTGGGTCGCGCTCGCCGGCGGCACCTTCCAGTCCGGCGAGTTCAAGCGCATCGGCAAGGACGGCCGCGAGATCTGGCTGCAGGCCACCTACAATCCCATCCTCGGCCGCGACGGCCGGCCCACCCGGATCGTCAAGTTCGCCTCCGACGTCACCGAGCAGGTCAACCGGAGCACCGACCAGGAAGGTAAGGTCAAGGCCCTCGACCGCTCGCAGGCGGTGATCGAGTTCACCCTCGACGGCACGATCCTCACCGCCAACAAGAACTTCCTCGACGTGACGGGATACCGCCTCGACGAGATCCAGGGCCGCCACCATAGCCTGTTCGTCGATCCGGACTTCCGGGCGAGCGCGGAGTACAGGAGCTTCTGGGACAACCTCGGCCAGGGCGAGTACCAGTCCGGCGAGTACAGGCGCATGGCCAAGGGCGACCGCGAGATCTTCATCCAGGGCAGCTACAACCCGATCTTCGATCGCGAGGGCCGTCCGCTCAAGGTGGTCAAGTTCGCCATCGACGTCACCCGCCAGGTGCTCGAGCGCCAGAGCCGCGCCGCCCTCCAGGTCTCCATCGCCAGCGATCTCAACGCCATCGCCGGCGCCGCCTCGGGCGCCTCGCGCCAGGCCGGTCAGGCCGCCCAGGCCTCGACCCAGGTCTCGTCCGACATCCAGACCGTCGCCTCCGGCGCCGAGGAACTGGCCGCCTCGGTCTCCGAGATCAGCATGCAGGTCACCCACGCCTCCGAGATCTCCGGCCAGGCGGTCAAGCAGGCCCAGGAGACCAGCGCCATCATCACCGGCCTCTCGGGCGCCGCGACCCGCATCGGCGAGGTCGTCGCCCTGATCCAGGGCATCGCCGCCCAGACCAACCTGCTGGCGCTCAACGCCACGATCGAGGCGGCGCGCGCCGGCGAGGCGGGCCGCGGCTTCGCGGTGGTCGCCACCGAAGTCAAGGCGCTCGCCGCCCAGACCTCCAAGGCCACCGAGCAGATCAGCGCCCAGATCCTGTCGACCCAGCAGGCGACCCGCGAGGCGGTGGGCGCGATCTCCTCGATCCAGAGCACGATCATGACCCTCAACGAGGTCGCCAGCGCCATCTCGGCGGCGGTGGAGGAACAGAGCGCCGTCACCCGCGAGATGTCCTCCAGCATGCAGACCGCCTCCAACGGCGTCACCCTCATCACCGAAAGTCTCGACGAGATCGCCCGATCCACCGAAGAGGTCGACACCGCAACCCAGAAAGTCAGGATCGCGTCGAGCGCCGCCTGAGGGGAGCGGTCTTTCGACGTCCACCTTCTCGCTTACGCGCCATCGCGGATCTGTAAGGCGCGCGACCCGCGAGGGTCGCGCGCCTTACGCGTTCCACGGCGACCCGTCGCCGTCGCAATGGCGGGCCGTACCCCAATGCTGAAATGAGCTAACGCATCGCTCCGGGGCGGTCTCCGATCGCCCAGGCGAGTGCCTGTTCCAGACGGTCATTCCCCCAGAACAATTCTCCATCCCCGGTCAGGAACGTCGGTGCACCGAAGATGCCACGCGACCGCGCCTCCTCGCCATTGACGCGCAGGCGTCCCCTGTTGCCCTCCGACGCCGCCGCCTTGAGGATCACCGTCCCATCGAGACCGAGTCCGTTCAGGATTCCGACCACCGCCTGGGGCTCGGCGATGGATTGTCCGGCGGAGAATTCGGTCTCGTAGACGGCCTTCGAGAATGGAACGAGCCAGTCGTAATCCATGCCGTAGGTGGCTGCGCGGGTCGCGCTGAGGCTGTTCTGCGGAAACGGATCGGGTCGCGTCAGAGGCGGCAGGCCCTGTCGCGCCACCTCACGCTCCACGTCTCGCCACATATGCCGTCCCTTCGCCGGGAAGAGATTGAATGGCGAAGAATTCCAGCCCTGGCCGGCAAAAATCGGTCCGACCAGGAACGGCCGCCAGCGCACCTCGACGCCGGCGGCTTCCGCCATCCCATCGATCCGCATGGCCGCCAGGTACGAGTAGGTCGAGGCGAATTCGTACCAGAATTCGAGGGTCGGCCGTCGCGGCATTCGTCGAATCTCCGGTATGGAATTAAGGATGAGGTCAGAATACGCAGCTTCCGCTGTTCCTGGCCAAGCGACAACATGATGCGCTGACGCGGCCGTGGACAGCGTGGCCGCACACCGACGCAACGTCTCCGGCGGCATGCCGGTTGCACGACGCCGCTCTCCGCTGATAAGCCGCCACCACTCCACGAGAACCGAAGCGAACCCGATGTCAGACGCGAATCCGAAGCCCGTCAACAAGGTCGTGCTCGCCTATTCCGGTGGCCTCGACACCTCGATCATCCTGAAATGGCTACAGACCACCTATGGCTGCGAGGTCATCACCTTCACGGCCGATCTGGGCCAGGGCGAAGAGCTCGAGCCGGCACGCAGAAAAGCCGAGTTGCTCGGCATCAAGCCCGAGAACATCTTCATCGAGGACCTGCGCGAGGAATTCGTACGCGATTACGTGTTCCCGATGTTCCGCGCCAACGCGGTCTACGAGGGCGTCTATCTGCTCGGCACCTCGATCGCCCGCCCGCTGATCGCCAAGAAGCAGATCGAGATCGCCGAGCGGCTCGGTGCCGACGCGGTGTGTCACGGCGCCACCGGCAAGGGCAACGATCAGGTTCGTTTCGAGCTCGGCTACTACGCCCTGAAGCCCGACGTGACCGTCATCGCCCCCTGGCGCGAATGGGACCTCAAGAGCCGCGAGCAGCTCATCGCCTTCGCCGAGCAGCATCAGATTCCGATCTCGAAGGACAAGCGCGGCGAGAGCCCGTTTTCCGTCGACGCCAACCTCCTGCACGCCTCCTCGGAGGGCAAGGTCCTCGAGGATCCGGCCGACGAGGTGCCGGATTACGTCTACTCGCGGACCCTCTCGCCGGAAGAAGCGCCCGATACCCCCACCATCGTCACCATCGGCTTCGAGAAGGGCGATGCGGTCTCCATCGACGGCGAGATGCTGTCGCCGGCCTCCCTGCTCGCCAAGCTCAACCAATTCGGCCACGACAACGGCATCGGCCGGCTCGATCTCGTCGAGAACCGCTTCGTCGGCATGAAGAGCCGGGGCATGTACGAGACGCCGGGCGGCACGATCCTGCTGCCGGCCCACCGCGCCATCGAGTCGATCACGCTGGATCGCGGGGCGGCCCATCTCAAGGACCAGATCATGCCGCAATATGCGGAGCTGATCTATAACGGCTTCTGGTTCTCGCCGGAGCGCGAGATGCTCCAGGCCCTCATCGACAAGAGCCAGGAGATGGTCACCGGCGAAGTCCGTCTGAAGCTCTACAAGGGCGGCATCCACGTCATCGGCCGCACCAGCCCGAACTCGCTCTACGATCAGGACCTCGTGACCTTCGAAGAGGGGGCCGTCGCCTACGACCACCGCGACGCGGCGGGCTTCATCAAGCTCAATGCCCTGCGCCTGCGGACGCTTGCCCAACGCAAGAAGAAGCTCGGGGCGTAATCCGCGCGTCTTGGCCCTCTCCCCATCACGGGAGAGGGCAGAACGTCAAACTCAGACGGCGACCCAGCGGTCGCCCGTCTTGCCGAACGGTCCCGGCCCGAGATCGCCGTAGCGCAGGAAAATCTGCAGGGCCGGCTGCATTTCGTGATGCAAAGCCGGACGCTCGGTCCCCGTTCCGTACGGCTCGGCCGTATCGAAGGCGGGAACGTCGCGGCCCTCGTCCCAGAGCAGGTTGAGTTTCGGAATCAGAGCCAGATGCTCGGCCGTGACGTCAAAGGTGACGTGCTCGGGCGTCTCACCCGTCGCCTCGTCACGAAAGACGTCTCCGACATCGTCCGAGGAGAGCTTGGCCAGGGTGTTGTGATAGGCATAGCGGCCCGGCTTCAGAACGGCATTGTGGAGAAACACCGCGAGTGCATCCCCCAGCGCCCGGTGCTCCTCGTCGGCCCCGTCATCGTCCCCGGTCACGTTGAAGATGTCGCCGTCGCGGTCGGTGCTGCCGTAGGGCGCGTCGGGATGGACGATGGGCGCGCCCTGCCCGGCCGGATTCCAGGCCACCACCATCCGGCGGAGCAGGGCGATCCGCTCCAGGGTGAGGTCGAAGGTTGTGCTGTCGGCCATGTCGTTTCCGCCACCGATGTGGTGCTCGTCGTGTCTCGTATCCGCCCCATCACGGGTCGGCCCCGACCGTCTGTCGGAGGATGGACGGCTCTATGGCATGAGTCGCGGCAAGCCTCCACGCCTCCGGCCTCAGCGAAGGCACCCCATCAGCCCGCCGACTGCATTCATCCGCCCCTGGATCCGGGCGGCGACGGCGCGCACGCCACGCGACGGCAGTGCGGGGTTGCGCTGGATCGGGTTCGGCAGGACGGCGGCGAGCAGGCTCGCCTCGCTGCGGTTGAGAGTGCGTGCGCTCTTGCCGAACCAGCGCTGCGACGCCGCCTCGGCGCCGTAGACGCCCTCCCCCCATTCGGCCACGTTCAGATAGATTTCCATCATCCGCCGCTTGCCCCACAGCGTGTCGGCGATGACCGCGAGGGGGATCTCCAGCCCTTTGCGGATGAAGGAGCGGCCAGGCCAGAGGAACACGTTCTTCACGGTCTGCATGGAAATCGTCGAGGCGCCGCGGCTCGGCCCCTCGTCATCGTCGACTACGTCGCGAAGCGCGCCCCAATCGACGCCGTTATGCAGGCAGAAACGCTGGTCCTCCGAGGCGATGATCGCCTGGACCAGGAGCGGCGAGATCGCTTCGAGGGCGACGACCTCGCGGCTGACGGGCTTGAGCGTCAACCATCGCGCCAGCATCAGGGTTGAGGGCGGGGTCAACGCACTATAGACGAGCCCGAGAACAAGAATCAGGGCCAGCACCACGACGGGGAGCAGCATGGCGAGGCCGACGATCCGCCTCGCCAGGGACGATTGCCGTCTCCTTCGAACCGGATTGAGGTGCCGTTCATGGCGGGATTGCGGTTCGCTGACCTCCGCCGCATCGTCGCCTCGATCCTGACTTCGCCCCACCCGCACCACGACGCGCCCACCCCTCGACCAAGGCCCTTCTTACGATGACCTCAACGCCATCATCCCACGCTTCGGTCACGGCGGACGAATCGGACGCGTTTTCCCACAAGCTTTCTAGCGTGGCCGACGCCGTCGAGACGTTTCTCGCCGAGCGCCTCGGCCCCGAGACCCAGACGGGTGAGATCACCCGACCGGTACGGCTGATGGAGGCGATGCGCCATTCGGTTCTCGGCGGCGGCAAGCGTCTGCGCCCGTTCCTGGCGGTGGAAACCGCGCGGATGCTCGGCGGCGCCGAGGCCGGAGCACTGGCCGCCGGATCGGCCATTGAGCTCGTCCACTGCTATTCGCTGGTCCATGACGACATGCCGGCCATGGACGACGACGACATGCGCCGGGGCAAGCCCACGGTCCACAAGGCTTATGACGAGGCGACCGCCATCCTGGTCGGCGACGCGCTGCAGACTCTGGCCTTCGAAATCCTGGCCGATGCGACCTGGCAGCCGAACCCGTCGATCCGCGCCGACCTCGTCCTCGGCCTCGCCAAGGCGTCGGGCCTCGGCGGCATGGTCGGCGGCCAGATTCTCGACCTCGGCGCGGAAGGCCGCTTCGGCGCCGTGTCCCTCGATGTCGAGGACACGCTCCAGCTCCAGGCGATGAAGACCGGCGCCATCCTCGCCTTCTCGGTGGATGCGGGTGCCCTCGTGGGTGGCGCGACGCCGGACCAGCGCGCCGCTTTGTGGCGCTACGGCCTCGCATTGGGCCAGGCCTTCCAGATCGCCGACGACATCCTCGATCGCGAAGCCTCGCCGGAAGCGATGGGCAAGGCCACCGGCAAGGACAAGGATGCCGGCAAGGCGACCCTCGTCGACCGCCTCGGCATCGACGGTGCCCGCGCCGAATGCGATCGCCTCGTCGGACTTTGCGAAGAGGCCGTGTCCGCCTGGGGTGACAAGGCCCGCACCCTGCGTGAGGCCGCGCGGTTCACGGTGGCCCGCAAGGTCTGACGCGACCGTTCGAGAGCTCCTGCCGCATGTTGCGTTGCGGCAGGGGCGTGCTATCAGGCTTCCATGCATCTCAAGCGGTTCATCGATTTCCTCGGGCTGACGCCGCCGTAGCCGGCGCTCCGAGATGATTCGTTTGAACCGGCCCCGATGGCGCGTGTTGCGCACGGGGCTGTCGATGCCTGTCCCTGTCGACGCTTCGCGCGCGGGGACGATTGAGAGCCATGTCCCATGAACCGTCAGTCCTTTCGGAGCGAGTGGGCTCCGGACATCACGCGTGAACTCCTGGCCGGAACGGTCGTCGCCCTGGCGCTGATCCCGGAAGCCATCGCCTTCTCGATCATCGCGGGCGTCGACCCGAAGGTCGGGCTCTACGCCTCGTTCTGCATCGCCGTCATATCCGCCTTCGCCGGCGGGCGGCCTGCCATGATCTCGGCGGCCACCGGCGCGATGTCCCTCGTCATGGTAACGCTGGTGAAGGAGCACGGGCTCGGCTACCTGTTCGCGGCGACCATCCTCACCGGCCTGTTCCAGATCGTCGCGAGCGCGGTGCGCCTCGGCAACCTCATGCGCTTCGTCTCGCGCTCGGTGGTCACCGGCTTCGTCAACGCATTGGCGATCCTGATCTTCCTCGCGCAGATGCCCGAACTGATCGGCCGCGGGCCGATCGTCTACGCCATGACCGCCATCGGCCTCGCGATGATCTACGGCTTGCCCTACCTGACGAAGGCCGTCCCCTCCCCGCTCGTCACCATCCTCGTCCTCACCGGAGCCGCGATGTGGTTCGGGTTCGACATCAGGAATGTCGGCGACATGGGCGCCCTGCCCGGCGAACTGCCGGTCTTCGCGCTGCCCCAGGTGCCGTTCACCCTGGAGACCCTGCGGATCATCCTGCCCTACGCGCTCACGCTAGCGATGGTCGGGCTGCTGGAAAGCATGATGACGGCGGCCATCCTCGACGAGATGACCGACACGACCTCGGACAAGAATCGCGAATGCGCCGGCCAAGGCCTCGCCAACGTCACCGCCGGATTGTTCGGCGGCATGGCCGGCTGCGCCATGATCGGGCAATCGGTGATCAACGTCTCGTCCGGTGGGCGAGGCCGGCTCTCGACGCTCTGGGCCGGCGCGTTTCTGCTGTTCCTCATCGTCGTCCTCGGCCCCTATGTGGCGCGGATCCCGATGGCGGCCCTGGTGGCGGTGATGATCATGGTCTCGATCAACACCTTCCAGTGGAACTCCGTCCGCACCCTGCTGACGCATCCGAAGAGTTCGAGCGCGGTGATGCTCGGGACGGTGGCCGTCGTCGTGACCACGCACGACCTCGCCAAGGGCGTGCTGTTCGGCGTGATCCTCTCGGGGCTGTTCTTCGCCCACAAGGTGACGCGGTTCTTCGGCATCTCGTCGGTGCGCGACGAAGCGCGCCGTATCCGCACCTATCGGGTGACAGGCCAGATCTTCTTCGCCACGGCGGAGGCGTTCCATTCCGCCTTCGACTTCCGCGAGGACGACCTGAAGGGCGTGGCGATCGATTGCTCCGCCTCGCATTTCTGGGACATCACCAGCATCAACGCCCTCGACCGCGTGGTGCTGAAGTTCCGGCACCACGGCATCCCGGTGGAGATCATCGGCATGAACGCCGCGACGGCGACGCTCGTCGACCGCGTCGGCACCCACCAGAAGCCGGGCGCGGTGCTGGCCGGGTCGGATCACTGATCAGGTGGCCGCCTGTCCGTTTCCAACCGCTCGGATGGGGCTCGAAATGACGCGCTCCATCACGGCGCCGGCCTTGGATGCACGTCCATCGGCAGATCGGCGGCGCTACCGTTTCACGATGCCGATATCGGCTGCGACGGCTTTGAACACCTCCGACTCGCGCTCCTTCCGCTCGCTGTAGCGATCCACCAGATAATCGGCTCGTTCACGGGTCAAAAGCGTGAACTTCATCAGCTCCTCGCAGACGTCGACCACCCGGTCGTAGAGCGGCCCCGGCTTCATTCGGCCGGCCTCGTCGAACTCCTTGTAGGCCATCGGCACCGAGGACTGGTTCGGGATGGTGATCATCCGCATCCAACGCCCGAGAATGCGCAGGGCGTTCACGGCATTGAACGACTGCGACCCTCCCGAGACCTGCATGACGGCCAGGGTTCGTCCCTGCGTCGGTCGCACCGAACCCTCGGACAGGGGCAGCCAATCGATCTGGCTCTTCATGACCCCGGTCATGGTGCCGTGACGTTCCGGGCTGACCCAGACGTGTCCCTCCGACCAGATCGATAGGTCGCGAAGTTCCTGAACCTTCGGGTGGTCGACGGTGGTGTCGTCGGGCAACGGCAACCCATGCGCGTCGTAGATCCTGACTTTACCGCCCATGCGCTCCAGCAACCGCGCCGCCTCGTAAGCGAGGAACCGGCTGAACGAGCGCTCGCGAAGCGAGCCGTACAGGATCAGAAACCGCGGGGCGTGCGTGATGCGTTTCCGTCGGTCGAGATGGTCATCGGACGGCACCACGAAATGGGCTTCGCCGAGGTTCGGCATTCCATCGTCGAAGGGCGGTCGGGGCTTGTCCACGCGTCGTCGTTCCCCTACGTTTCAATATTCATGGATATATTGGATAGAAGATGGACGAACGGCAAGCCCTCTTGGCCTTCGCGGCCATGGCCCAGGAGAACCGGCTGCGGATCGTGCGTCATCTGGTGATTGCGGGTCCTGACGGCCTCGCCGCGGGCTCACTCGCGAAGGATGTTGGGGTCTCGACTTCGAACCTCTCCTTCCATCTGAAGGAACTCGAACATGCCGGGTTGATCCAGTCCAAACGGGAGGGTCGCTCGATCATCTACAGCGCGGTTTATCCGGCGCTTTCCGGTCTGATCGAATTCCTGATGCGCGATTGCTGCCAGGGCCGCCCGGAAGTCTGTGACCCGGCGGTAGCCGCATTGTTCGCCTGCTGCACGCCTCCCGAGGAGCCCGCCCGTGCCTGATTCCATCGACGTCGTCATCGATCACAACACCGCCTGCGGCACGTCCAGGAAGACCTTGGCACTGATGCGGAATGCCGGGATCGGGCGGCATCCGGTGGAGGAGCTGAAGACACCGCCGAGCCGTGCCATGTTGCGTGAACTCGCCCGGCAGGCCGGCATCACGATCGCGGTCTCCTGCGCGAGAAGGGCACGCGCTGCGCGGAACCGAGCCTCGTCGACGCCGCCCTGGACGACGCGCGGCTTCCGGATGCGGTCGCGTCCCACCCAATCCTGTTGAACCGTCCGGTCGTCGTCGCGCCGACGGGCGTGCGTCTCGCCGAGGCTTACCGGCACCGAGCCTGAGCTAAACCGAGACTCGACTCCACCGAGACTTGCCAAGCGCCCGAACCCGTCGCTACAGCCGCCCGACGCATCACCCTTGGCCGCGAGTGCTCCCATGAATGCCTACAAGCTCCTCCTCCTTCCCGGCGACGGCATCGGCCCGGAGGTGATGGCCCAGGTGAAGACCGTGATCGGCGTGCTCGCCGAGACCGGTATCGCCACTTTCGAGACCGAGACCGACCTCGTCGGCGGGTCGTCCATCGACGCCCATGGCGTGCCGCTTACCGACGCGGCTCTGGCGCGGGCGGATGCCGCGGACGCGATCCTGCTGGGCGCGGTCGGCGGCCCGAAATGGTCCGATGTCGCCTACGAGATCCGGCCGGAGGCGGGGCTGCTTCGTCTTCGCAAGGATCTCGGCCTGTTCGCCAACCTGCGCCCGGCGATCTGCTACCCGGCGCTGGCCGACGCCTCCGCGCTCAAGCGCGAGCTGGTGGAGGGGCTCGACATCATGATCGTGCGCGAACTCACCGGCGGCGTCTATTTCGGTGAGCCGAAGGAGATCACCACCCTACCCGACGGGACGAAGCGCGCGGTGGACACGCAGGTCTACACCACGGGCGAGATCGAGCGCATCGCCCATGTCGCCTTCGACCTGGCGCGCAAGCGCTCGGGCCGCGTCGCCTCGGCCGAGAAGCACAACGTGATGAAGTCCGGTGTCCTGTGGAAGGAGGTCGTGACCAAGGTCCATGCCGAGCATTACACCGATGTCGAGCTCGAGCACGTGCTCGCCGACAATTGCGCCATGCAGCTGGTGCGCCGCCCGAAGCAATTCGACGTGCTCGTCACCGACAACCTGTTCGGCGACGTGCTGTCTGACGTCGCGGCGATGCTGACCGGGTCGCTCGGCATGTTGCCCTCGGCCTCACTCGGCGCGGTGGACGCGAAGGGCAGCCGAAAGGCGCTGTACGAGCCCGTTCACGGCTCGGCACCCGACATCGCCGGCCAGGATCTCGCCAACCCGCTCGCGATGATCGGCTCGCTCGCCATGGCCCTGCGCTACTCGTTCGGCCTCGGCGAGGCGGCGGACCTCCTCGACGGCGCCATCACCGATGCCCTGGCGGCCGGCGCCCGCACCAGGGATATCGCCGGAGAGGGTGCAAGCCTGCTTGGAACGGTCGGGATGGGCGAGGCCGTGGTTGCCGCCCTCAAGTCGCGGGTTCGGTAGGGCGCCGCTCGCCATAGGGGTCGAGACATGAAAAAGGCGCCGACCCGGCAGGGTCGACGCCTTTCTCTTTCTCCGCTGGGGACGGAAATCAGTAGGGGTTGCCGTTGCGCGACACGTACGATGTCGGGTCGATCGCATCGACTGCCGAGAAGTCGACGTTGTGGATCGCGCTGGAACGGGCGCCGATGAACGGCCCGTTGGTGATCGGATCGGGCAGGATGCCGCCACCGAAGCGCTCGTTGCGGCCGTAGGGCGGCGAATTCAGGTAGCTCGCGGTGATGAAGTGCGGGTTGGTCGCTGGGTTGCTGATCGAGCCGTTATTCGCCTCGACAACGTTGCCGGCATCGAGCCAGCTGCGCGGGCGGATGCGGATCGGCAGCGGCTGGCTGACGCGGATACCGGGAGCGTAGCGACCCTGCGCCTCGGCGGCGGTGTTCGCGCCGACGGCGGTGAGGGTGAGCGCGCCCATCAGGGCAATCGTGGCAGTGCGCATGACGGACCTTCGTTGAACCTGTGTGAGGGTAGGCCTGGCTTCCTTAAGAAACTCGGCCATTCATGGTGAGAAGACGTGCCAGCGGCGCCGTTGTTCCCGGCTTATGGCCGCGCTTGGACGGTTCGCCGCAGTTTTGCCTCATTATGTCGAATTTGGCGCTTCGAGATCGAGCCGGTTTCGCCGGCCGCCTCGCGTCGGGGGGCATCGGCGACCGCCGGCGCACACCCTTCCATCCGTCTGTTCTCGAAAACGCGATACGCCGCTTCGAGGTTGGCGGAAGCTTGGCCATTGAGCACGAGCTTGTTCAAGGTGCAAGCGATGGCGCGCGGCTCCGGTGGTTGGCTCAACGGCGCGCAGAGCCAACCGTCGAAACGCGGGGCCAGGGGCGAGAGCCCGCTCTGTCCGGCATTGGAGAAGCCGGTGCAGACCCGGGTCACGGGACCGCTCAACGTGGCTTCCAGGATTTCCACCGGACCGAACTTGGTCTGGATCAGACCCCGCTCGCCGGTCCTCAACACAGCGAGGCCCTGCCCGTCGGCGGCACGGCGTGCGATGGTGACGAAGAGGCTCGCGGGCGGGTTCGGCCCCTCGCCGATGGTGATCCGCAGATAAGGGGCCTCGCTCGCATCGAAGCGACCCTGGGAGAGGCCGTCCTCGCGTTGACCGCTGCTCGGATTGATGCGCGCAGGCTCGATCCTCGCCTCGTCGAGCGCGTCCGGATCATCGAGACGGTAACGTGGTGCCGACGCCGCCACCGGGAGCGCCGGGCGAACGGCGACGGCAGCGGATGGGACGAAGGGCGGAGAGTTCGCGTCCGCCAGGCCGCTGGCTGCACCTCCGGGCATTGTCCCGCGTGAGGTCGTCTCCCCCCAGGAGAAACGCCCGATAGCGCCGAAACAGACCATCGCGACGAGGCATGGCAGGACCATTCGAAACAGCGGTCCGCTCTTAACCCTGCCTGGCGGATCGCCGATCTCGTCCTGATAAGTGATGCGATGCATGAAACCCTGAACCAAACCCCGACCCGCGCCCCTGCTCGCGGCTCGCGCCGCTCCGGCGGCGACCATGGCGTCCGGGATGCGCAGATTGGGTTTCCCGCCGAGGCCCGGAGCGGGCGTTTCGGAATTCGCGGTGAATCAATCCTTCCCCGTCGTTCCGCCCTCGCGTTCCGACCGGTCGGTTTGTGCTGCCGCGAAGGTCCCGGGTGCAGCGCAACCCTTGACAGTCGCGAAGACGAGGCGTCTTGCTCCGCCGCTTGAGACGGGTTCGGCTACTCCTCGAGAGTCTGGACCAGACCGGAAACCGCTGCGGATCCCACTGGCATCGGTGCACTGAGACCTGCCCGGAGATCCTGCCGGCAGCGCCGGGGCGAGACGCCCGGCCACGGCCGGGAGCCAGGGCACCACGAAGCGGAGTTGGAGAGATGGGTTACAAGGTCGCCGTCGTCGGTGCGACGGGCAATGTCGGACGCGAGATGCTGGACATCCTGTCGGAGCGGGCTTTTCCCGCCGACGAGGTCGTGGCTATCGCGTCGCGCCGCAGCGCCGGACAGGAAGTCTCCTTCGGCGACAAGATCCTGAAGGTGAAGGCGCTCGACACCTACGATTTCTCCGATACGGACATCTGCCTGATGTCCGCCGGCGGAGAGATCTCGAAGGAATGGTCGCCGCGCATCGGCCAGTCCGGCTGCGTCGTCATCGATAACTCGTCGGCCTTCCGCTACCACGCCGACGTGCCGCTGATCGTGCCGGAAGTGAATCCGGAGGCGATCGATGGCTTCTCGAAGATGAACATCATCGCCAACCCGAACTGCTCCACGGCGCAGCTCGTCGTCGCGCTGAAGCCCCTGCACGACGTCGCCAAGATCACCCGCGTGGTCGTGGCGACCTACCAGTCGGTCTCGGGCGCCGGCAAGGAGGCCATGGACGAGCTGTTCCAGCAGACCCGTTCCGTCTTCACCGCCGGTCAGATGACGATGGAGAAGTTCCCCAAGCGCATCGCCTTCAACGTCATCCCGCAGATCGACGTGTTCCTCGACGACGGCTCCACCAAGGAAGAGTGGAAGATGGTCGCCGAGACCAAGAAGATGCTGGATCCCAAGATCAAGCTGACGGCGACTTGCGTGCGCGTGCCGGTGTTCATCGGCCATGCCGAGGCGGTCAATGTCGAATTCGAGAACCCGATCTCGCCGGAGGAGGCCACGGCCATCCTGCGCTCGGCACCGGGCATCCTCGTGGTCGATAAGCGCGAGCCCGGCGGCTACATGACCCCGCACGAGGCGGCCGGCGAGGACGCGACCTACATCTCGCGTATCCGCGCAGATTCGACGGTCGATAACGGCCTGTCGTTCTGGTGCGTCGCCGATAACCTGCGCAAGGGCGCGGCTCTCAACACGGTTCAGATTGCCGAGATGCTGATCAACCGGAAGCTGCTGAAGGGCCGCGCCGCCGCAGCCTGATCGGGCGCCTTACCGATCCTCAGGATCGGAACTCGAACTCGTCGCAAGCCATCGACGCCGTCCCATTCGCGGGGCGGCGTTTTTTCATGACCGCGCTACTCTAATTTAAGGATATAAAACCTATTTATGTTGAAAATAAACTTATTCTGAGATAGTCAGGCATGGAACAAATCATGAACTCAGGTGGCCGTGATGCGGGACGCTTCAGAACGCAGACGAGAGACCGAAACTCTCCGTTGCCTGCTCGCCGTGATGGACGCCGAGACGAAACTGATCCGTCTCCGCCAGAGCCTGAACCGAAAGTACGACCCGGGCCAGCCTCGCGCGCCGTCAGGCCAAAGTGACGGAGGGCAGTGGATCTCGGGTGGCGGAGGCGCTGCGGACAACGCAATCAACCGATTCGCTCAGAATGCTGGACGCTGGTCCTCTCTTAACGGTGAGAGCGCTCCGGGGGCAGCTGTTCAGGAAACAATTGTCGGCGACGAGGGGGCCCGTGTTCTCTCCCTGCGGATCCGCTCACGCCGTGGCGAATGGGAGGACCAACACACCGTCATCACGTCTGATGGCGAGAGCCGCATTTTCGAAAACTCGGGTGAAACGCAGACCATCCGAGATGGGCATTCCGGCGAAGTCCTATCGAGCAGCACGTTCTCAACGTCAGAATCGCAATCAGATGCCACCATCCAGTCGGCATTCTTGCCGGTCTTATCGGCCGCCGCCTCTGCAGCGACTGCTGCCACGATCGAGGCGGCTGCGCTCCTCTTCACCTACCTTGCCGCTCGGGACACGGGTTACGGCAAAGCTCCTGGGAGGACGGCATTTCGCTATGACTTTGATCCAGATCCAAATAAGAAATTTCCCCTAATTTGGGTTGGGCAAATTCATCAGAGCCAACTCAACCAAGCGTGTCCACGCAACAATGAAGTCCAAGCCATTACCGATGAGGCTACGAAGCGGCTGACCGCTTTGAATCCCCAATTGTCAAAACAACAGCTCGGAAATCTCATTCATTATGACATAGCGACGACCATCAAAGCATTGGGATATCCCGATCTTCAAGTCGAGTTTTCTTTGGATATCTCTGGAATTCCAGCAAAATATGGAACACAAAATTCGTCCCGCCTCGACCTTTTCGAGCTTACACCTGACCGAATGGTTTGCGTTTACGATTATAAAACCGGCAACAAGGGACTTAGCCCGACGAGAGCACTGGCTCTAGCTAGGGTTGCAAAAATGTACTATCCACAATCGATCGGCATTGTCATCATACAAGTGAA
This sequence comes from Methylobacterium sp. 77, assembly GCF_000372825.1. Taxonomy (NCBI): domain Bacteria; kingdom Pseudomonadati; phylum Pseudomonadota; class Alphaproteobacteria; order Hyphomicrobiales; family Methylobacteriaceae; genus Methylobacterium; species Methylobacterium sp. 77. The sequence goes on from NZ_KB910516.1 coordinate 2,690,772, forward strand.
ACCGCAACTATGACGACTGCACGACAGGTTAGGGCTTTAGTCAGTCCTCTTATCGCGAGAAATACCGATCTTGCACCTGCCGGAAGAAATCTATTCTGGCTTCTGCCGATCGGTCATGTTGGGCGGTTAATTTTGGTCGATCGCACGGGCGGCTCCGATTGCTGCGTCGTGAGTTGGCACCTGACAGAGTTCTTTATGCCGGAGGCACTGCGCTGGCCTTTTCTTGGCCGCTGCAACGACCGGATCGGTCGATCGAAGGGTTTTAAAGGCGGATGGGGCTGGCTCTGGTCGGACCCGACAATCTACCAGGATATCGTGACACGCGTCGAAGCCGACGCGCTCGCGATGCTGAGGCCGCTGGATTCCACCCGCAAATGCCTCGAATTCGCGAGGACTCGCCCGGAAACGGAAGGATACCTCGGCCCGCAATGGCACCTCATCACCGCCATTGCGCTGGGTGAACTCGATGAGGCCCGGACGATCTGGAGCAAAATCGGCCGTTCCTACCGGAAGGGCTTCGATATCGAGGACCCATACCTTCAGCCTGTCTATGACCGGTATTGCCTGATTGGCGAGCCGCTCATGGCCGACGATCGGGCCGGTCTTGCCGCGATCCTGCATCGCTGGGAAGCGGAGTACCTCGTGGGCAGTCCCCTCGAACCCTACTGGGCGCCGAGCCCATTTCCTCTGGAAGAGACGTGATCGGCGGCGGCGTGACCGTTGCCCGTTTCACGAGAAGGCCGGCACGCGATAAAGACATTCTCGGTCGAACTTCTCCCTCATCGTCTACAACGCCTTGACGGACACTCCATTAAGCGAAGACCTGCTAGCCATAGAGCGAGCAACACCGGACAGGGGTGACCGTCCGTTTGCGAGCGTGCAATCCGGGACGACCGAACGAATGGCGACCATCGAGGGTGTGCGGGACGGTGCGGTCATCACCACCTGCGGGTCCTATTTTCGCGGGACGGCGCCGCAATGGTACCCGACCGACGAATCCCTGCAGACGCCCGACGTGGTCGGAGACTATCTCGCCAGGGGCTGGATGCCGAAAACCGGATTCGTGACCAAAGACACGCCGATCGTCGCGTTCGGGTCGTGTTTCGCATCGAATGTCAGCAACTACCTTTCCAAACGCGGTTATTCCGTCATTTCCCATGGCGAAAGCGCGGCCTACGTGACAAAAATGGGCGATGGCATGGTCCATACCCATGCCATCCTTCAGCAGTTCCGCTGGGCCTGGACCAACGAGCAGCCCGAGGTCGCCCTCTGGCACGGCTACAAGGCCGAGCGCTTCGGCTACGACGAGGAGGCGCGCCTAGCGACTAAGGCTCTGTTCGACCGGGCGGACCTGTTCATCATCACCCTCGGCCTCAGCGAGGTCTGGTACGACGAGGTGACGGGAGAGGTGTTCTGGCGCGCGCCTCCGCGAGAAGTCTTCGATCCCTCGCGCCACAAGTTCCGGCTCTCGCGCTCCGACGAGACCAAGCGCAATCTGGCGGAGATCTGGGCTCTCATTCGGAGGTTTCGGCCCAATGCCAAGGTCGTCCTGACGATCTCGCCGATTCCGCTCACCGCGACCTTCCGCGACGTCGGCTGCATCTCGGCGAATGCCGTGTCGAAAGCGATCCTGCGCGGCGCCGTGGACGAGTTCTACGAGGACGCGGAGGGCAAGGGCAGCACGCTGTTCTATTTTCCGAGCTACGACATGGTGATGTACGGGTTCGACAACCAATGGACTGCCGATCGGCGCCATGTCTATGGCCATGTGCTCGACTTCAACATGAAGGTCTTCGAGCATTATTACTGCATACCGGGGCTGTCGAAAGCGCGCCTCCACGCGTCCTACCGCAAGGCGCGGCTGCTCGACCTGTCGATCGGGCGCAATGGTCACGCGGCGGTTGCCAAGGCCGATCCCGAGGTCCTCGCCGCGCAATTGGCCGAGCGCCGCCGTCTCGTCGCACGCCGTCGGCGATCGCCGCGATACATCGCGGCCCTGCTGATGAACAGGTTCAGACGTCGGTTCAAATTCTGATCGAATCCTCGATGAGCGTGACGCGCCGAGGGCTGCCGGAGCGCCGGCGATCCGGGTGAGATATCGGGGAGAAACAATCCTCACATCTTGGCGCAACAATCCGGTGCGAATCATGCGCCCGTTCTCGGCTCAAGGATCGACGCCATGCCGGCCTCCCACCTCTCGCAGACCCGGTCGCGCAGGCTCCTGGCCCTTGGCGAGACCGTGTTCCTGGCGATCGTATCGGGCTACCTCATGGTCCTGGCGATCGGTCTCGCGGCGGATCTGGCCTCCGTCGTGCAGCGAGCACCCGCCACACTCCGCCTCGCTTCGCGCTGACGCGTTCGGGATCGCGTGGCCCGCCATCGCTCGGCTCGGCGAGCGGATCGGCGAGCGGATCGGCGAGCGGATCGGCACTTGGAAAACCGCTTGAAATATCCGTGAGACGAAGCTACCTATCACTCATCAGTTCTGGTTGCAGTCTTGAGGCTGCGGTTCGGGAGTGGGCCCCACCGGGTCCGCTCTTTTTTATTGCCGCAACGCCTTTGCGCCAGGACGCCTCCCGCACGGCCGGAACGTCAAGCGCAGCATGGTGGATACTCCCGAGAAACGTCTGATCACCGAGACCGGCGTCGCCGCACGCGTGGTCCAGGTGATCGAGGCATCGATCGAAGGGCTCGGCTACCGCGTGGTTCGCGTGCGGGTGTCGAATGCCAATGGCTGCACGGTGCAGATCATGGCCGAACGGCCGGATGGCACCATGACGGTGGGCGATTGCGAGATCGTGAGCCGGGCGATCTCGCCGCTCCTCGATCTCGACGACCCGGTGGGTCAGGCTTATTACCTCGAAATCTCGTCCCCCGGCATCGACCGGCCTCTCGTCCGCGCCTGCGATTTCGAGCGCTGGGCCGGTTACGAGGCCAAGATCGAGCTGGCGGTTCCCCTGGACGGCCGCAAGCGGTTTCGTGGGATTATCGGCGCTCCCAATACCGATGGCGTGACGGTGCCGATCGACCTGCCCGACGTGAAGGAAGGCCTGCCGAGCCGGATCGACCTGCCCATGCGGGACCTCGGCGACGCCTACCTGGTTCTCACCGACGAACTCGTCCGGGAATCCCTGCGCCGCGGCGGCCCGCCTCAGGATGAGGATGAGCTGCTGGACGAGGAGGAGGACGAGCCCTCCGACGAGCGCCCGAAGGCACCGAAATCCAAGGCTCCCAAGTCCAAGGGTGACAAGGCCAAGGACGCCAAATCCAAGGACGCCAAATCCAAGGGCGACAAGCCCACGGCGACCAAGGAAAAGGCAGGCAAGGGCAAGACAGCCAAGCCGAAGATCGAGAAGCCGGAGACCGCCGAGAGCAAGGCGAACAAGGCCAAGCCCGTTCGGACCAAGGCGGTCCGGGTCAAGGAATCCGGCAGCCTCCACTGAGTTTCGAGCCCCGGCTGCCCGCGATGGCGACCGGAGCCAGCACCCTCGTCAGACGAACAAGAAGGACGAAATCCGATGGCCGTCGTCAGCGCCAACAGGCTCGAACTCCTCCAGATCGCCGAGGCGGTCGCCCGTGAGAAAGTGATCGACCGTTCCATCGTCATCGACGCCATGGAGGAGGCCATCGCCAAGGCCGCCCGCTCGCGCTACGGCGCCGAGACCGACGTCCATGCCGAGATCGACCCGAAGACCGGAGCGCTCCGCCTGTCCCGCCATCTCGTGGTGGTCGATCAGGTCGAGAACGATGCCCGGGAGGTCACCCTCGATCAGGCCCGGCGCTACAATCCCGGCGCGCTGGTCGGCGACGTCATCTCCGACACGCTGCCGCCCTTCGATTTCGGCCGCGTCGCCGCCCAATCGGCCAAGCAGGTCATCGTCCAGAAGGTTCGCGACGCCGAGCGCGACCGTCAGTTCGACGAGTACAAGGACCGCATCGGCGAGATCGTCAACGGCCTCGTCAAGCGCGTGGAATACGGCAACGTCATCGTCGATCTCGGCCGTGGCGAGGGCATCGTGCGCCGCGACGAGATGATCCCGCGCGAGACCTTCCGCCCCGGCGACCGCATCCGCTCCTATCTGTTCGACGTGCGCCGGGAAGTGCGCGGCCCGCAGATCTTCCTCTCCCGCTCGCATCCGCAATTCATGGCCAAGCTCTTCGGCCAGGAAGTGCCCGAGATCTACGACGGCATCGTCGAGGTGAAGGCCGTCGCCCGCGATCCGGGCTCGCGCGCCAAGATCGCGGTCATCTCCCGCGACGGCTCGATCGATCCCGTCGGCGCCTGCGTCGGCATGCGCGGCTCCCGCGTCCAGGCTGTGGTCGGCGAGTTGCAGGGTGAGAAGGTCGACATCATCCCGTGGTCGGAAGACCAGGCGACCTTCATCGTCAATGCGCTACAGCCCGCCGAGGTGGTGAAGGTCGTGCTCGACGAGGAAGCCGACCGCATCGAGGTGGTGGTGCCCGACGACCAGCTCTCGTTGGCCATCGGCCGTCGCGGCCAGAACGTGCGTCTCGCCTCGCAGCTCACCGGCTGGGATATCGACATCTTGACCGAGGCCGAGGAATCGGAGCGTCGCCAGAAGGAATTCGCCGAGCGCACCGCCATCTTCATGGAAGCGCTCGACGTCGACGAGACCGTCGGACAGTTGCTGGCCGCCGAAGGTTTCCGGAACGTCGAGGAGATCGCCTATGTCGAGCCCGGCGAACTCGCCAACATCCAAGGCCTCGACGAGGAGAGCGGCACCGAGATCCAGGCCCGCGCCCAGGACCATCTCGCTCGCGTCGAATCGGAATTCGACGCCAAGCGCCAGGAACTCGGCGTCGCCGATGAACTGCGTGAGATCGACGGAGTGACCACCCCGATGCTGGTGGCTCTCGGCGAGAACGACGTGAAGTCGATCGAGGATCTCGCCGGCTGTGCCACCGACGACCTCGTCGGCTACACCGAGGGACGCGGCCCCGAGGCCACGAAACATGCGGGCTATCTCGACGGGTTCGAGATCTCTCGCGCCGAGGCGGAGGCCATGATCATGGCAGCCCGCGTCAAAGCCGGCTGGATCGAAGCGCCGCCCGAGACGGACGCGGCCGAGCCGACCGGCGAAGAAGCCGAAGCGGTCTGAGCAACGGAGCCTCCGGCGATTCGACTGGACCCCGAGGCACCCGCCTCGGGGCACGGTCCGACGACCACGGAGCCGGCTGGAGATATCCTTCCAGGCTTCCGCTTCCGCGCATCAGAACGACGGCATCAATGCGATCGGGGACGAGCTTCGCTCGGCCCATCGCAGCTGTCTCAGCACCGTAACAAGGACACCTCCGCCGCATGACGGGCGAGTACGTAGACGCATCCGACGATGCCGCCGAGCCGGAGCCGAGCACGCTGCTCGATCCCGGCCTTGGGCGCGGCCGTCGCAATGCAATGCGCACATGCCTCGTCACCCGAGTTTCGCAGAATCCCGATGGAATGATTCGGTTCGTCCTGTCGCCGGATGGCGAGGTCGTGACGGATCTCAAGGCGAAACTGCCGGGCCGTGGGGCATGGCTGAGCGCCGATCGCATCTCCGTCGAGACGGCGCTCAAGAAACGGCTGTTCCAGCGCGCGTTCAAGACCAAGGACGCCGCCTCACCTGCCGACCTCGCCGACCGGGTCGCGATGGTTCTGCGAGACGATCTTCGCCAATCCCTCTCGCTCGCCAACAAGGCGGGCTGCCTCGTGGCGGGCTTTGCCAAGGTCGAGGCCGCGATCGGCGAAAAGGCCGGCGTCGCCGCCGTAATTCAGGCCTCCGACGGTAGTGCCGATGGCAGACGGAAGATTGCTGCGGCATTGCACCGGAGGCATGGCGATGCCATATCCCGTGTCCCGATCATCGATGATTTGTCCAATGAAGAATTGGACATGGCCTTGGGTCGGGATCATGTGATACATGCGGCGCTTGTCGCAGGAGTCGGGTCTTCCGGCTGCCTTGCGCGTTGGCGTCGGCTACGCTCCTTCGAGGGCAGGCCTACGACGGCCGAGGAGGCCGGTTATGCCCGCACAGGGCGGACCGCTTCGACTCTGCAGGACGACGACGAGACGGATTTACCCGGCGCACAGCAGTTTGCCGGTTCACGGGACGATGGAAACCCTCAGGGTTTGGACTGAATGAGCGATACGAACAATCCGGGCGACAAGACGCAGGCACGACCCCCCTCGAAGCCGCTGTCCTTGAAGCGCCCGATCGAGCAGGGAACTGTGCGTCAGAGCTTCTCCCATGGCCGCTCCAAGCAGGTCGTGGTCGAGACCGTGAAGCGGCGCGTCATCGGGGCGGCACCGGCCGCTCCCGTGCGCGAAACGCAACCGGTCGCTCCCGCGTCCCGCGTGGCGCCTCCCGCACCCGCGGCTCCGCGTCCCGCCCAGCGTGCCGCCTCCGGCGTCGTGCTGCGGACGTTGAGCGAGCAGGAGCGCGATGCGCGCACCGCGGCTCTCGCCGATGCTCAGCGTCGCGAGCAGGAAGCCCGCCGCAAGGTCGAGGAAGAAGCGGCTGCAGAGCGCGCCCGCGAGGCTGAAGAAGCCCGCAAGCGCGAGGCTGAAGAGCGTCGCCGCCAGGAAGAAGAGCGTCTTCGCGCCGAGGAGCAGGCTCGCCTGCGTGCCGAGGAAGAGGCAGCACGCGCTGCTGCGGCGGCGGCCGCCAAGGAAGCCGCTGCTGAGGCTCCGGCCCCGGCTGCTCCGCCGAAGCCCGTTTCGAAGACCGTACCGATGGCACCGGTCTCCGCTCCCATCGCGGCTGCTCCGAAGCCGGCTCCCGCCGCGCCCGCTCCCGCTCCCGCTCCCCAGGCTGCGGCGCCCGCGCGTCCTGCGGCTCCGGCCGTTCGCCAGCCGCTCACGGCACGTCCGACCCCGGCCGAGCCGCGCAAGACCATCACTGCGGACGTGCGCAAGCCGCGCGACCTGAACTTCATGGCCCGCCCGGCTCCGGCGCCCGAGCCTGAAGCAGCGCCGACGACTGCCACTGCCGCTCGTCCGGCCGGTGCGACGCCGGCTGCCCGTGCCCCTGGCCGGCCCCAGGCTGCCGAGGAGGAGAGCGAGCAGAAGCGCGTGATCCGCCGTCCGGGCATGCCGCTCAAGATCATCACGCCGCCCAAGACCCCGAAGCAGCCGGGCGGCGACCGCAATCGTGGCCGTCTCACCATCGCCACCGCCACGTCGGGCGAGGACGAGCGGACACGCTCCGTCGCTTCGTTCCGCCGCCGCCAGCAGCGCATGAGCGGCAACCGGCAGGTGGAGCAGAAGGAGAAGCTCTCCCGCGAGGTGACGATCCCCGAGACGATCACCATCCAGGAACTCGCGAACCGCATGTCGGAGCGAGCCGTGGACGTGATTCGTCTGCTTATGAAGCAGGGCGAGATCCACAAGATCACCGACGTGATCGACTCGGATTCTGCGCAGCTCATCGCCGAGGAGCTCGGTCACACCGTGCGCCGCGTCGCCGAATCCGACGTCGAGGAAGGCCTGTTCAACGACGAGCCGGATCTCGAAGAGGATCTCGATCCGCGTCCGCCCGTCGTGACCATCATGGGCCACGTCGATCACGGCAAGACCTCGCTGCTCGATGCCATCCGCAAGACGGCCGTGGTCTCCGGCGAGGCCGGCGGCATCACGCAGCATATCGGCGCCTATCAGGTCGCGTCGCCGTCCGGCGACATGGTCACCTTCATCGACACTCCCGGCCACGCGGCCTTCACCTCCATGCGCGCTCGCGGCGCCAAGGTGACGGATATCGTCGTGCTCGTGGTGGCGGCCGACGATGGCGTCATGCCCCAGACGGTGGAGGCGATCAGCCATGCGAAGGCGGCCGGCGTGCCGCTCATCGTGGCGATCAACAAGATCGACAAGCCCGACGCGAACCCCCAGCGGGTGCGCACCGAGCTGCTGCAGCATGACATCCAGGTCGAGTCCATGGGCGGCGAAACCCTGGAATTCGAAGTCTCGGCCAAGACCGGCGACGGTCTGCCGGACCTCCTCGAAGGTCTGCAGCTCCAGGCCGAAATCCTGAACCTGCGTGCCAACGAAGCGCGCGATGGTGAAGGCACGGTCATCGAGGCCAAGCTCGATCGCGGTCGCGGCCCTGTCGCCACCGTTCTCGTGCAGCGCGGCACGCTCTTCACCGGCGACATCGTCGTCGCCGGCGCCGAATGGGGCCGCGTCCGCGCCCTCATCGACGACAAGGGCGAGAGCATCCCCTATGCCGGCCCGTCGGTGCCGGTGGAGGTGCTCGGCTTCAACGGGACCCCGGATGCGGGCGACCGCGTCGCCGTGGTGCCGAACGAGGCCCGTGCCCGCGAGGTCACCGAGTATCGTGCCCGCCAGAAGCGCGAGCGCATCGCTGCCCGTACCGGTGGCGCCAATCGCTCGCTCGTCGACATGATGCGCGATCTCAAGGAAGGCCTGGGCCGCAAGGAACTGGCCATCGTCATCAAGGGCGACGTGCAGGGTTCGGTCGAAGCCATCACCGGCGCGCTGGACAAGCTCGGCAACGACGAAGTGTCGGCCCGCATCCTGCTCTCAGGCGTCGGCGGCATCACCGAGTCGGACGTCACGCTGGCGGAGGCCTCGAAGGCCGTCGTCATAGGCTTCAACGTGCGTGCCCATAAGGAAGCGCGCGAGTCGGCCGAGAACAAGGGCGTCGAGATCCGCTACTACAACATCATCTACGACCTCGTGGATGACATCAAAGCGACCCTTTCGGGCATGCTCCCGCCGACCTTGCGCGAAGAGCGTCTGGGCGAGGCGCAGATCCTTCAGATCTTCGACGTGTCGAAGGTCGGCAAGATCGCCGGTTGCCGCGTCACCGACGGTGTCGTGCAGCGTGGCGCCCATGTCCGCCTGATCCGCGACAGCGTCGTGATCCACGAGGGGAAGCTGTCCCAGCTGAAACGCCTCAAGGACGACGCCAAGGAAGTCGGCTCGGGCTACGAGTGCGGTATGTCCTTCGAGAACTTCCAGGACATGCGCGCCGGCGACACGATCGAGTGCTACCGGGTCGAAGAGATCCGCCGCACGCTGTAAAAGCGACGCGGCCTGACGAACCCGGCGGCTGCAGCGCGCGCTGCAGCCGCCGTTTTGTTTTGAAGACGGCCGGCACGTCGGTGCGCCCCCACGAGGCGGGTGCTCCTCCTCCAGGCGATCCCGGATCCGAGACCAAGCGATCATGGCTCAGAAACCCAATTCCAGCGGCCCTACGCAGCGTCAGCAGCGCGTGGCCGAACTCATCCGCCACGCCATCGCGGAAGTGCTTCAACGTGGCGATATCCAGGACCCCGTCCTGAATTCGCACGTGATCACCGTTCCGGAAGTGCGGATGTCCCCCGATCTCAAGATCGCCACGGCCTACATCATGCCGCTCGGCGGGCTTGACGAGAAACCGGTCATCGCGGCTCTCGAACGCAACAAGAAGGCGCTGCGACAGGAAGTGGCTCGGCGCGTGAATCTGAAATTCGCCCCCGATCTTCGCTTCCTTCGTGACGAGACGTTCGACGAGGCGGATCGGATCGATGCTCTTCTCAGGACCGACAAGGTCCGGCGCGATCTCGAATCGCAGCCTCAGGATACGAACGATCAAGACGGCGGCCGGGAGAGCTAGCCCTCGCTTCGACATTCTTCGGACCCGACGGGCCCGATCCCTGCGTTACCCCCATCACGAACCGACCCCGGCGTTACCAGGATCGTCCGGCCGCACGGCCGTCCCCTTCGTCTCGCCGCCAACGAGGACACCATGATCAACGATCCGACGATCGAGCGTTCCGACGTCGCCGCTCCGCCGCCCCAGCGCACCGGCGAGGACAGGCCTTCGCAGGGGCGTCGCCAGCAGCGTGGTGGCCAGGCATCCGATCGGCCGAAGCGTCGGGACGTCAACGGCTGGGTCATCCTCGACAAGGGCGTCGGCATGACCTCGACCCATGCGGTCGCGGTGGTGAAGCGTGCTTTCAACGCCAAGAAGGCGGGCCATGCCGGAACGCTCGATCCGTTGGCTTCCGGCATCCTGCCGATCGCTCTCGGCGAGGCGACCAAGACCGTTCCCTTCGTCATGGACGGGCGCAAGGCCTACATCTTCACCGTGACCTGGGGCATCGAGACCGACACCGACGATGCGGAAGGCCGCCCGGTCGCGACGAGTGAATCCCGGCCGGATCGCGCCCTCGTCGAGGCCGCTCTCCCCGCCTTCATCGGCGCAATCGAACAAGTTCCGCCGCGCTACTCGGCGATCAAGATCGCCGGTGAGCGGGCCTACGACCTCGCTCGGGACGGCGAAGTGGTGGAACTCGTGGCGCGTCCGGTCCAGATCGACCACCTGGCGGTCGTCGAGCATACGCCCGATCGGACCGTCATCTCGGCCGAGTGCGGCAAGGGCACCTATGTCCGCGCCATTGCCCGCGATCTCGGACGGGTGCTCGGCTGCTTCGGCCACGTCTCGGCCCTGCGCCGCACACGCGTCGGCCCCTTCGCCGAGGCCGATTCCTGCGTCGTCGCCGTCCTCGAGGAAGGCGGCCCCGACGGCAACGGCGCTCATCTCCAGCCGGTCGAGACGGCCCTCGATGCGGTCCCCTCGGTGCCGGTGTCCCGCGATATGGCCCTGCGCCTCATGCGCGGCCAGTCCGTTCTGTTGCGGGGGCAAGACGCGCCGATGGAAGGCAAGGCCTTCGCCACCTGCGGCGGGATTCTCGTGGCGGTTGGCGATGTCGAACGCGGCGAACTCGTTCCTCACCGGGTATTCCACCTCGGCGGAACCGCTCGATCTGCGTAAGATGTCGTCAGCGATGTTTTACCAAACCAGGGCTCAGGGCACCCGTGCCCTGTCGGGTTTAGGTATCCGTTAGACAGTTCGTCATACGCCTCTAGACATGTCGAGCGATGTCGAACCTCCACCCTCGAATCTTCTGAAGCGCTTCCGCAAGGATTCCGGCGGCGCGGTCGCCCTCTTGTTCGGCCTGTTGTCGATTCCCCTCCTCGTCCTCGCGGGGCTGGCGATCGATTACGGTGTGAATTCAATGGCCCAGCAGGGCTTCCAGGACGCCTCCGACTCCACCGTCCTGTCCCTGCTCAAGCTCGCGACGTCCACGACGGATGCCGACCTGCAGACAAAGGCCGACAGGCAGATCAGGGCGGCGGTTCCGAAACTCATTGACGCGGACACCAAGATCACCGTCACGCGCGTCGAGAACACGATCACGGTGGCCGTCACCGGCAAGACTCCGACGAGTCTCTCCAAGATCGTCGGCTACAATGCCTTTCCGCTTTCCGTGACCAGCGTCGGCACCCGTGGATCGGGGAACCTCGAAATCGCTCTCGTCCTCGACAATACCGGCTCGATGAGCGGAGCGAAGATCACCAACCTGAAATCGGCTGCCAACGATCTCGTCACGGCGCTGTTCAAGGAGGTCGATCCGGCCAAGCCGAATGCTCTCAAAATCGGAATCGTCCCGTTCTCGATGACGGTCAATGTCGGCCCGGGCAACTCCAAGCAGGACTGGCTCGATAAGGACGCAAAGGCCTCGTACCATTCGCAGATCTTCGTCTCGGCCGCCAACCGCCTGACCCTGTTCGGGAAGATGGGCATCGCCTGGGGCGGATGTGTCGAGAGTCGTCCTTATCCCTACGACGTTCAGGATACCGCTCCGTCCATCGCCACGCCGGATACGCTGTTCGTGCCGTATTTCGCGCCCGACGAGTCGGACGGTGACGATTATGCCGTCAACGACTACATGAACGATTATGCGAGCCAGAACTCTGGATCGAGCGCCAATCGTACAAGACAGGGGCAGATCAACAAGTACTCGACCAACTCTTTCAAGGTCTCGAAGACGAACCGCCCCAACGGCTCGCTTAGTTATCTGTACGGCCCCAATTCCGGCTGCGATCTGCAGCCGATCACCCATCTCACCACGTCTCAATCGACCCTGACCAGCGCCATCAACGCGATGACCGTCATCGGCGATACCAACATCGCCATGGGGCTCGTCTGGGGTTGGCACCTCCTGTCGCCGAATGGACCCTTCGCCGAGGGTGTCGCCTACAATAACAAGGACACGCGCAAGTTCGTCGTCCTCATGACCGACGGGCAGAACACCTCGGCGCAGACCTACTCGTCAAACCAATCCTTCTATTCCGGCATCGGCTACATTTGGCAGAACCGGATCGGGACCACCTCGTTCGATGCTGCGACACGGACCAACGCCATCGATACGCGGCTTTCCACGCTGTGCTCCAACATGAAGAATGCCGGCATCACGATCTTCACCGTCCGCGTCGAGGTGACCGACGGCACCAGCGACATCCTTCGCAACTGCGCCACCAGCACCGACAAATTCTACGACGTCCAGAATTCGGCGACGTTGACCGACGCCTTCAAGGCCATCGGAGCGCAGATCAGCGAATTGCGGATCTCCCGATGACCATCAGATCGGGCGCAGGCCTGTTGACGGCTCGCCTACGCAAACTCTCGGCGGACCGTCGCGGCGCGACGGCCGTCGAGTTCGGGCTGGTGGGCCTTCCCTTCGTCCTGCTCGTCGGAGCGATGCTGGAAGCCTTCATGTTCACCATCGCCCAGACCTCCTTCGACAACGCCCTCGATCGCGCCGGTCGGGCGGTGTTCACGGGGACGTTTCAGCAGGGCGCAGACAGCACGGACCCGGCGGCCCGGCTCATCAAGGAAATGTGCAAGGACGCGACCTACTTCAATTGCAGTGCCGACAAGATCAAGATCGAGGTCACCGCCGCAGGCATGGATGACGAACCCGTCGCCTGCTCGCCCTACGACGCCACCAGCCAGACGATCTCCAGCAGTTTCGGCAAGAAGTTCCAATGTCCAAATGGCGACGACATCGTCAGCATCTGCGCCACGGCGGCCATACCGCGGTACTTTCCGACGTCGAAACTGACCCTGCCGCCATTGCCGAACAACGAGCAGATGATCCGCTCGATGGTCGTCTTTCGCGCCGAACCGTACGCGCAGGGCAAATGTCAGTCCAACTGATGCAGGTCGCGGCCCACCTTCGACGCCTCATCGCCGAGCGTTCCGGTGTGTCGGCGGTCGAATTCGCGCTCGTCGCGCCGGTGATGATCCTGCTCTTCATGGGGACGGTCGAACTGCCGCGCGCCTACACGACGGGGCAGCATGCGCATCGCGCCGCCCGTTCGATGGCGGACCTGATCTCTCGACGGACCTTGACCACTCAGGAAGTCGACGGCGTCTACAAGACCGGGCGGAGCATCGTGGCTCCCTACGATGCCACCGATGCCAAGATCATTCTGACCTCCGCCGGTGTCTATCTGCAGAGGGACGGCTCGTTCAAGGCCAAGGTCTGTTCCAGCAACGCGGTCAACGCCGTGAAATACGTGGCGTCGACCGACCTCGGGGCGCCGCCCCCGTCGGAGGCGGTCGACAAGGCCCGCTACGTCATCGCCAAACTGACGATCGAGTACAAACCCATCTTCAACATCCTTCCCGCGCTGAACGCGTTCTCGTTCGAGAGGGAAGTGACCTGGCCCATCCGGGCGACGAACGGCAAGGAGATCATCCTTCCCGGCGGCGTCGGCTGCCCGGCGACCTGAGGGGCGCGGCGTATGATGATGCGATGCCCCCATGTTCCAATGGAGAACGGGAGGAAGCCGGTCGTCAGCGAGCGTGCGGCCGCTCAGCGAACCGGCAATGCCGTCTCGATCACCCGTGCCCAGAGCGAAGCGCCGTAGGGGATCGCGGCATCGTTGAAATCGTAATGCGGGTGGTGAAGTCCGGCACTCGGGCCATTGCCGAGGAAGATGTAGGCGCCAGGCCGGTGGGCCAGCATGTAGGAGAAATCCTCCGCCGCCATCATCGGCGCCACGTCGCGCGCGACCCGTTCGTCGCCGACGATCCCGGCCGCGACATCGGCGATGAAATCCGCTTCGGCCGGGTGGTTCTCCGTCACCGGGTATCCGCCGCTGTAATCGACGCGGGCAATGGCACCGAAGGCCGCAGCGGTGTTCGTCACGATGGCGCCGATGCGCTCCTGCATGGTGGCGCGGACCTGCTTCGAGAGGGCGCGCATGGTGCCGCGCATCGTCACCTGCTGGGGTAGCACGTTGAAGGCGTCGCCGGCCTCCAGGGCACAGACCGACACCACCGCGCTCTCGAGGGGATCGATACCGCGCGCCACCACCGACTGGAGCGCAATGACGATGTGGCTCGCCACGAGCACGCTGTCGATGGCGAGATGCGGTTGCGCCGCGTGACCACCGCGCCCCTCGATGGTGATGGTGAAGCGATCGGTGGAGGCCATGATCGGGCCGGGACGGATCGCGAAGCGACCGAGCTCCAGCCCGGGAACGTTGTGCAGGCCGTAGACCGCCTCGACGCCGAAGCGCTCCATCATCCCGTCGCGCACCATCGCCTCTCCGCCGCCGCCGCCCTCCTCTGCCGGCTGGAAGATCATCACCGCCGTCCCATCGAAATCGCGGGTCTCGGCCAGGTACTTGGCGGCACCGAGTAGCATGGCGGTATGGCCGTCATGGCCGCAGGCATGCATCTTTCCCGGCACGGTGGAGCGGTAGGCGAGGTCGCGCACTTCCTGGATCGGCAGCGCGTCCATGTCGGCGCGCAGGCCGACGGCGCGGTTGGAACCGTGCGAGCGCCCGCGAATGAGTCCGACGACCCCCGTCCGGCCGATCCCGGTGGCGACCTCGTCGCAGCCGAATTCCCGCAGCTTGTCCGCGACGAAACCGGCGGTGCGATGGACGTCGTATTGGAGTTCCGGATGGGCGTGGAGGTCGTGCCGCCAAGCGGTGATCTCGTCCGCCAGGGCTGCGATCCGGTCGACGATGGGCATGGTTTCGAGTCTTTCGCGGGCCTTGGCTCATCGTGGTTCGAGCCGCTCGATCATAGCCCATCTCAGCAAAGGCGAGGCCATTTAGATCGATTTCAAACGGCACGGCCGGCGGATCATGTGCAGAACGTGTCGGAGGGTCGCGATCAAGACAGCGGCGTCGCCCGCTTTGAGCGTCGTGCAATCGGCACGCGGTCGGCGGCGAGGTCGTCGAGAATCGGACAATCCGGCCTGGAATCGCCGCTGCAATGGTCCGCGAGGGTCGTCAGGGTGCGGGCCATGGCCTCCAGTTCGGCGATGCGGAGGCGCAGATCCCCGACATGCTGCAGGGCCATCGCCTTTACCTGAGCGCTGGCACGTCCGCGATCCTGCCAGAGCGCGAGGAGGCCGGCGATGTCCTCCACGGAGAAGCCGAGATCGCGCGCGCGGCGCACGAAGCGCAGGGTGTGCAGATCCTCTTCGCCATAGACGCGATAGCCCGCTTCCGTCCTGCGCGCCGGTGGCAGCAGGCCGGTCTCTTCGTAGTAACGGATCATCTTGGCCGAGACCCCGGTGGCCCTGGCCGCCTCGCCGATGGTGACGGAGCCGTTCATGCATCCGCCCCTGCCCGGCGGAGGCGGAGGGCGTTGGCGAGCACGAACACACTCGAGAGCGCCATCGCGCCGGCCGCCAGGATCGGCGACAGCGACGGCCCGCCGACGACGTGGAGCAGGCCCGCCGCCACGGGGATGAGAGCGACGTTATAGGCGAAGGCCCAGAACAGGTTCTGCGCGATGTTGCGCATCACCGCGCGCGACAGGCCGATGGCGGAGACGATGCCGGACAAGGCGCCGGACATCAGCACGACGTCGGCGCTCTCGACGGCGATATCCGTGCCGGTCCCGATGGCGAGGCCGATCTCCGCCTCGGCGAGGGCCGGCGCATCGTTGATGCCGTCCCCGACGAAGGCGACAGGACCAAAGCGTGCGCGCAATGCCTTCACCGCCTCGACCTTGCCACCGGGAAGAACCTCGGCGGCGATCTCGGCGATGCCGAGCCGGGCCGCCACGGCGGAGGCCACGCCCTGGGCATCGCCCGTCACCATGGCGACGACGAGACCCTGCTCCCTCAATGCGGACACGGCTTCGGCCGCGCCCGGCTTGATCGGGTCCGATACGGCGACGAGGCCTGCAAGCCGGCCGTCGATGGCGATGTGGAGCGGGCTCTTGCCTTCTGCCTCCATGCGGTCCGCCGCCTCGGCGAGATCGGTGACGGCGATTCCCAGCTTCTGCATGTGCCGCCGTGCGCCGACACCGATCGACTGTCCTCCGATCTCTCCCTCGATACCGTAGCCCGGCACCGCCTCGAAGCGGTCGGGCGAAAGGAGGGTGAGGCCGCGCTCCCGCGCCGCCTCGACGATGCTGCGCGCGATCGGATGCTCCGACCGCGATTCGAGAGACGCGGCAAGCCGCAGCACAGCATCCGCCTCGAAGCCCTGTGCAGCAACGAGATCGGTCAGGGCGGGCCTGCCCTCGGTCAGGGTCCCGGTCTTGTCGAAAGCGACGACCTTCGCGTCACGCAGGGCCTGCAGGGCGGTCCCATTGCGGAACAGCACGCCGAGTCTCGCCGCCCGCCCGGTGCCCACCATGATCGATGTCGGCGTCGCCAGCCCCATGGCGCAGGGGCAGGCGATGATGAGGACGGCGATGGCGTTGACGAGGGCGAAGCCGAGGGCCGGGCTCGGACCGAGCGCGAGCCATCCGACGAAGGTCACGACCGACGCGGCGATGACGGCCGGGACGAACCAGCCGGTCACCCGGTCGACGAGCGCCTGGATCGGCAGTTTGGCGCCCTGCGCCGCCTGGACCATCGCCACGATCTGCGCCAGCACCGTCCGCGCGCCAATCGTGTCGACGCGCAGATCGAGGCTGCCGTTTGTGTTCAGCGTGCCGCCGACCGTGCGGTCGCCTTCGCCTTTCTCCACCGGCACCGCCTCACCGGTGACCATGCTTTCATCGACGAAGCTCCTGCCCGCCACGACTATTCCGTCGGCAGCGATGCGCTCGCCGGGGCGGACACGGACGATGTCGCCGATCCGCAGGGAAGCCAGGGCGACGTTGTCCTCCGCTCCGTCGCGGACGACCCGCGCCGTCGTCGGCGCGAGCCCGACGAGCCGGGCGATGGCCGCTCCGGTGCGCCCCTTGGCGCGCGCCTCCAGGGTTCGGCCGAGCAGGATCAGGGTGATGATGAGAACGGAGGCCTCGAAGTAGAGATGCGCCGTTCCAGGCGGCAACGCCCACGGGGCGAGGATCGAGACCAGGGAATAGGAATAGGCGGCCCCCGCCCCGAGGGCGACGAGAGCGTTCATGTCGGGATGGCCCCTGAACAGGGCCGGGATTCCCTGGCGGAAGAAACGTCGTCCGGGCCAGGCCAGGACGAGGGTCGCCAGGACGGCCTGGACCAGGGCGGCCTGTGCCATGCCGAGTTGGGCATGGACGAGATCGCCGAAGCCGGGGATGAGGTGAGCCCCCATGTCGAGGATCACGATCGGCGCCGACAGAGAGGCAGCGACGATGACGTCGCTCCGAAGACCGGACGCTTCGCGCTCCTGGCGGTCGGCCTGCGCCTCGCTCACTCCATTCTCGATGGGAGATGCCTCATAGCCGGCGGCACGGACGGCCTCGACGAGGCCTGCCGGATCGACCGTGCCCTCCGCATGCCGCACGGTCGCTCGCCCGGTCGCGAGGTTGACGTTCGCCGACGTGATACCCTGGACGGCACCGAGCGCGCGCTCGACTCGGCCGACGCAGGAGGCACAGGACAATCCGGTGACGGACAATTCCGTCACGGCCTCGGGCACGTCATAGCCGGCCCCGGCGATCGCCGCGACGACGTTCGCGGGATCGCCGTCCAGAATCAGGTCGGCACGCCCTGTTGCGAGGTTGACCGCGACGTCGGACGCACCGGGCAGCGCGGCGAGGGCGCGCTCGACGCGGCCGACGCAGGAGGCGCAGCTCATGCCGACGACCGGGATGCTGAGACGACGCCCCATGCCGGGACGCCGGTTGGGAGAGGAGAGAGCGATGTTCATACACCGCTATGTGGGGCTTCCCATGGTGGGAAGGTCAAGGCTGCGACGCATGGCTCATCGCGTCACGCGCGCATGGCGTCCGACGCGTTTCCGCGTCATATGGAGGCGATGATACAGCCCCTCGACACCTGCATGCGAACCTTGAGCGCGCTGATCACCTCCGACATCCCGGCGGGGGAGGCTGCGGCGAACGCCTGTATCGAGACCTATCTCGCGACGTTTCCGGGTCTGCCGAAGCAGGTCGCGGCTTTGAGCATGCTCGATCACGCCGTCGACCAGCGCCTGAGCCCTTCGCCGTTCCTGCCCGTGCTCAAGGGGATCATCGAAGCTCAGTACAAGCGCCTCGGCACCAGCCGGAACTAACCGGACCGCGTCAGGCGCTTGGGGCCACGTCGTTGTTCGGCCGATGTTCCGGCAACAACGCGCGGACGATGGTGCCCCGGTCGGGCTCGCTCTCGATGACGAGCTTGCCGCGGTGACGGTTGACGATGTGCTTGACGATGGCGAGCCCGAGGCCGGTTCCGCCCTGCTGGCGGCTCGATGCCACGTCGACCCGGTAGAACCGCTCGGTCAGCCGGGGAATATGCTCCGGAGCGATGCCCGGCCCCTCGTCCCGCACGCTGAGGGCGATCTGCGGCTTTCCGGATGCCGACCGGATGCTGCGCTCCAGGCCGACGACGACGATGCCGCCGCTGCCACCGTATTTCACCGCATTCTCCACGAGATTCTCGACCACGCGGACGAGTTCGTCGCGCTCGCCGAGAACCGGATAGGATGCATCCGGCGCGTCGAGGGTGATGTTGACGCCGCGCTCGCGAGCCAGCGGCCCCTGCATGTCCACCATTTGCCGCGCGATCTGTCCGAGATCGACGATCTGCGTCGGCGGCACATGCTCGCGTAGTTCTATCCGGGAGAGAGAGAGCAGGTCGTCGATGAGGCGCGTCATGCGCTGCGCCTGCGCCTTCATGATGCCCAGGAACTTTTCCCGGGCCGGCGCATCGCCCCTGGCCGGCCCCTGCAGGGTCTCGATGAAACCGAGCAGAGAGGCCAGCGGCGTGCGCAGCTCGTGGCTGGCATTGGCGACGAAATCGACCCGCATTGCTTCGAGGCGGCGGGCTGCCGTGAGATCGCGCAGGAACAGGACGACGTTGGGCTGCCCGCCCCCCGGTCCGTCCGGCATCGGCAGCGCGCCGATCTGGACCTCGAACGCCCGCTCGGTGGGAACCCGCGTGGTGTAGAGCGTCTTCAGCGCCGCGCCGGTACGCAGCACCTCCTCGATCCCGTCGAGCACGTCCGGCGTCCTGAGAGCGAAGGAGAGCGGGTGCTTGAGTTTCAGTGCGGGCAGCAGCGTGCGAGCGGCGGGATTGACCTCGATCACCACGCTGCGCCGGTCCACCAGGATCACCGGATCGGGAATGTTGGCGAGGAGCGCCTCGGCGATGGAATGGCGCTCGCGGGTGGTCGCCTCGGGCAATGCGACCATGCGCGGCCGGCTCAGGCTGCCGACGAGACCGCCGGCAATCATCGCCCCCGCGCCCGCCGCGATGGTCAGGACGTCGAGATCGCCTCTCACGCCGGCGACCGAGATCATGGAAGCAGCGGCGAAACCGGCGCCGGTCCAGGCCGATCTGCGCGCACCGCGGGCCATCGCCTAACGCTCCGTGGCCTGAACCATCCGTCAGGAACCGCTGGACGCGGATGGCGAGGGCCGGCGCAGGCGCCGGACGATTTCATAGACCCCGAGCATCGCCAGGGCGACGATGAAGGGCACGAGGTAGTAGCAGACCCGGAACAGCAGCAGCGAGCCGAGAACCTGGTCCCGCGGCAGGCTCGACAGAGCGAGGAGGATGGTGGCCTCGAACACCCCGAGACCTCCCGGCGCGTTGGAGGCGATACCGAGCATCGCCGCCAGCACGTAGACGCCGACGAAGGTGGTGAAACCGATGGTCGTGCCGGCCGGCAGCAGGACATAGAGCGTGGCCGCGGCCGCGCAGACGTCGCCGATGCCGACTACCATCTGGCTCATGGACACCGTGGCGCCGGGCAGTTCCAGCGACCAGCCCTTGACCCTGACATGGCGGCGCTTGAGCGAGACCCAGCCGAGATAGCCGAACACCATGAGCAGGGCGGCGAACCCCACGCCCTGGTTCAGGCGGATACTGGTGAAGGTGAGTGCAGCCAATTGCCCGGCCTCGACCACGAGACTGAGGCCGAGGACCACGCCCATGCCGAGCCAGAAGGTGAAGCCGGCAATGACCGTCAGAGCCGCGATCTTGGCCGCGCTGAGGCCCTTCTTCGAGTAGATCCAATAGCGGATCGTCCCCGCCGTCAGGAGCGGGAAGCCCAGGGTGAAACTGACGGCGTAGCTGGTGAAAGAGGCGAGCGCCGTCGTCCTGTAGGGGACTTTGATCTTGAGCTGGCGCAGGGCGAGCGCGTCGTAACAGGTGAGGAAGAGGTAGCTCACGCCGACGAACAGGAAGGCGAGACCGAGCTGTTCGCCCGTGGCCGCCGTCAGCGCCGCGTGCAGTTCGGCCCACGTCACCTGCTGCGAGAGCTTCCACAGCACGCCGAGCGACACGGCGAAAATGACGATGCTGGCGGCGGTGCCGAGCCAAGTGTAGCGGTTCTTGTAGGAACGCTTGGGCGCGGGCGGCGCGCCATCCTCGACTTCAGCCGTCGTCACGGCGTCGGCCGCCTTCGATTCGGCCGGCCGCTGATGCTCTCCCACAAAGTTCATGTCGTCGGCGTCCGCCTCCGCCGGTCTTCCCGCTCGACCTCGACGGCGGCGTGGAATGGGACCGAGCTTTTGCCGGACCTCGGCCCGTGCCCCGGCATTTAGGGTCTTTGTGTCCGGAAGGCCAGTCATCCGCCCTCTTGAGTTGGTGACGGCCGTGGCCGGAGCAGGATCGCGGACGCCTCGTACAGGCCCGCGCGGATCCGTTCGGCGAC
This sequence comes from Methylobacterium sp. 77, assembly GCF_000372825.1. Lineage (NCBI taxonomy): Bacteria > Pseudomonadati > Pseudomonadota > Alphaproteobacteria > Hyphomicrobiales > Methylobacteriaceae > Methylobacterium > Methylobacterium sp. 77. The sequence goes on from NZ_KB910516.1 coordinate 2,711,626, forward strand.
CGCCGGGGACGTACAGACATAGGTCGGGCTCGGATGCGGAACGGCGATGACCGGCATCTCCGGCCGCAGGTGCCGGAGCGGTTCGCGCGACAGGCCGGCGACACGACCGGCGAGGACGACGACGTCGAGCGACGGAAGCAGCTCGATCAACGGGGCGAGATAGGCGGCGGCCGTCGCGATCTCGGCCTTCCGCGGGGCTCGGTTGAGGGCACCGGGCGCGTGGATGACCCAGGGGACCGCGTTCCAGATGAGGCTGTGGCGCCGGGCAATCCCTGACTCCGCCAAGAACCGGAACAGGTTGGCGGCGGTCCCGGTGGGGTTGTCGCGCGAGACGAAACCGGTGCGGCCGATGCTGGGGCCCGGCGTCTCCAGCAACAGGAGCAGCCGTGCCTCGGTCCCGCCATCGAGCGGATCGGGCTCCGGTACATCCGACGATCGCTCTTTCGCGATCCTCCGCGCCAGCCTGCGCAGAGGATGAAGGCGCTCCGCCTCGAGAAGGGAGCGGCGACGTGCGACCTGCTCCGGATCGGCGAGGCTCTTCGGCCGGTCCGGATCAGGGTCGGGAAGCATGATCCTCGAACACGGCTGCCGCTTCGCCAGGAAGCACGCCGGAGAGGCGGAATCGCTCAGACCGTGCCTCGTCGGCGAGACGGCGCATCAAGCCATCGACGCCGCCGAACTGGTATCCGAGTTGGGTCCCATAGGCGGCGCAAGCTCGCCCCTTCCGTGCCTCGGCGCTCACGGAATAGTGAATCGCACGCTCGGGCAGAGCTGCGAAATCGGACCCGAAAGGCTCCTTTGGCTCAGCGTGCCGGACCGTGTACGGGAAATCCCGCCACCACAGGATGGGAGCGTCCATCCGCACGCTGCCGAGGGCCCGGACCAACTGGACGTGGTCGACATGGCCTCCCACAGCCTGAGGGGCGAGGACGAGATCCGGCGCGACGTCGCGGACGAGCTGCGAGATCGCATCCGAGAGGGCGGCGACGATGGCATCGTCATCGCGCGGACCGGCGAACAATTCCTTGGGCGAGCTGTAGCCGCGATGCGGCGCTTCCCGGAACGGCAGATGCAGGGGCGGCGCGATGCCGAGAGCGTCCGCCGCCCGGCGATCCTCCTCTCGCCGAAGGGCCATGTAGTCGATCTCGGGTCCCAATCCCTTGTCGGTCTGGCAGGCCAGGGCGAAGCCCTTCGGATCGGGGACGGAGGCGGTGAAGATCGTCGCCATCACCACCCGCCAGCCGGAATCGGCCAGGGTCGCGAGGGTGCCGCCGCAGGAAAAGGCGGCATCGTCGAGATGAGGCGAAAGCGCGAGGGCGACGGGCATGGTCAGAGAAGGTGCGGCTCTGCGCGGAACCGGCAGTTCGGATCATGTGGCAGGGTGTCGGCGAAATCCGTCCTTGGCCGCTCGCCGACCACCTCCGCATAGATCTCCATGATCTGGCGACCGACGGCATTCCAGGAATAGACGCGGCGGCATTCCTCCAGGCCATCGTGTGCGAGCTGTCGGCGCAGCCGCTCGTCCTCGATGACGCGCTGAAGCGCATCCGCCAGAGCGGGAACATCGCCGGGATGGACCAGGAGACCGTTCTCGCCGTCGCGCAGGCAGTCGGACACGCCGACCGCATGGGTCGAGACCACGGCCAAACCCGCCGCCATGGCCTCCAGGATGGTGTTGGAGAACCCCTCCGCATAGGTCGGCGACACGAAAACGTCCGCCTGCCGGTAGAGGTCGGGCACGGTGTGATACTCGGCGTAGCCGGTGAAGCGGATCGAGGCCTCTGAGAAATTCAGCTCGGCCGCGCGAGCCTTCGAGGAATCCACGTCAGGCCCGATGCCGGAAATCACCGCCTCGAAGGGCGTGCCGCGCGCGCGCAGCAGGCCGAGGGCGTCGATGAAGTCGAGCACGCCTTTCCGGCGATCGACGCGGCCGTGATAGAACAGCCTGACCGGCCCTTCGTGCCCGGCAGGACCGGGAGTAAATCGCGTCGTGTCCACCGCGCCCGGCACGATGGTGAAGCGATCGGGGTCCGAGCCCAGCCGGTCGCAGACCTCGCCCACGAAGGAGCGCCCGCCGATGAGAAGCGCATTGGCATGGGCCAGGACCTCGCACATCGCCACGCGATGGGTCTCACAGCAGGAACCGACCCAATGGCCATCGCCGCCCTGGATCGAGACGACGTTCGGAATGCCGAGCCGCTTCGAGGCGAGGAGCGTCGCCCAACCAGTCGGGTAGCCGTATTGCGCATGCAGCAGATCGAAAGGGCGCCTGTCGTGCTCGGCGACGATGGTGTCGACCATCGTTTCGATATCGCGCTCGAAATCTCCGCTCGCCTGCTCGCCCAGCTGCTCGAGGCCGACGACGCGCACGCCCGGGACCGCGGGAGGAGGGCCGCCGCCATAGACGCGGGTGCCGAATTCATCGCCCCGGTACTGGCTGATCATCGTCACGTCGTGGCCGGCATCGACGAGTTCGCGCAGCAGGTTCTGCGCGTAGACGCTCATGCCGGAAATCGCCGGGAAGTAGCGGCGGCTGACGAAGCAGATCCTCACGCGCTCACCCCGGCCTTGTGGTTGCGGCAGGTCCGAAGATAGTCGAGCGATGTCGGCACCATCACGTCGGCCCGGTGGCTCTCGCGGGAGAGCTCGACGCAGACGAGACGCTGGAAGCCTATGGCGTCGAGGGCGTCGAGCACGCCGGCGACATCCATGTCGCCTTCGCCGAAGGGCAGATGGATGTGCTCGCCCCGCGCCATGTCCTCGATCGCCACGGTGCCGATGCTGTCGGCGAATTCCGTCACCGCCTGCGCCGGTTCACGCTCGCCGGTGACGAGGCAATGGCCGGTATCGAGAGCAAGCCGCAGCCCTTCGATCTTCAAGGCGGCGAAGTCGTCGAGGGTCTCGATCAGCATGCCGGGTTCCGGCTCCAGACACGCGACGACACCGTGCTCGCGGGCATAGGCGACGATCTCGGCGACGCCGTCGGCGAGCCAGAGCCGAGCCTCGTCGCGATCGATCCCGGGTTTCGGCACGCCCGCCCAGAACGAGACCGCCTCGGAATGCAGGATGACGGCGATGTCCACCGCCCGTTTCAGGAAGCCGATGCGCCGGGCACGCCCCGAGGCGTCGCCGCTCACGAGCGTCGGCTCGTGCTTGGCCTTCGGATCGAGGAGGAAGCGGGCGCCCGTCTCGATGACGCTGCCGAGACCGAGCCGCTGCAACCGGCTCGACACGCGCTGAGTCTCCTGGACCCAATTCTCCGCGAAGGGATCGAGATGGTGGATGTCGAGGGTCAGGGCCACGCCCTGGTAGCCGGCATCCGCGATGAGATCGATCGCGTCGTCCAGGCGGTGGTTGGCGGTGCCGTTGGTGTTGTAGGCGAAGCGAAGACTCATGCCGCCCTCCCCTGCTGCTCGAGACGGAACGGCGCATGATGCGATTCCGGCTCGCGGTAGAGCGGGTAATGCCGTCCGACGATGTCGTCCGCCAGCGCCACGTCGAAAAGCGGCTGGCCGCCGAGACGGTCCAGGGCCTCGGGCGTGAGGCGCACCGGCAGCTTCGTCTCGCTCGCCTCACCGAACGAGATCAGCGGGTGATCACGTTCGATCAGTTTGGCGGCGTTGCGCTCACCAATGCGGTGATAGCTCATCGTCTCGACTTCCAGCCCCGGCACGATAGCCTTGACCACGCCGACGCTTCCACCCGGCGGCGAGCACTCGATGTAGAGAACGTCGAAACCGGCCCCTTCGAGGCGCTCGCGGGCGATACGTCCGCGGGCATGGCCATCGGGAGCCGCGGTGGTCGGCAAATCCGAGAAGGCCTTGGTGCTGCGCTCAGAATAGACCGTCTCCTGAAGGACGTCACGTAGGCCTTCCGGGGGCAGGACGATCCATTCGAGCATCGCCTTGAGAGCGCGGCTCTCTTCCAGATCGAGGCTCGGCAGGGCCTTTTGGATGAAGGCGTTGACGTAGCCCGGCGGGGTCACCCGCTCGGCGAAGCTCAGCGGACCGTGGCCGAAGGCCTTGCGGACACGTGCGGCCTGGAATTCGAGGAGCGCCTTTCGCATGGCCCGCTCGCGGTCCGGGTCGCAGGCCTCTCCGCAGGCGGAAAGGGCCACGGGGACCGGTGCGTCGGCGGGGTTCCGGTCGTAGCCGACCACGTAGATGTTGGTCAGGCCGAACTGGTCGGTGGCGAATTTCGGCAGCGCTCTGATGCCGAGTCCGTCGAGGCGATCCAGCATCGCCCGGTTCTCGGGGCCGATCCCGTCGAGATCGAGCATCACGCCCTGGTCGAGGGCCCGGAACAGCAGGCCGTTGCCATCGCGCTGGAGCAGTTCGAGCAGGCCGTGGCCGAGGGCGAAATCCACGTCCGGCCCGGCACCGAGGCCGTTGGTGATGAGGTTGGTGAAAGGCTTGTAGCCCTCCGACAGCTCGAAGTAATCGGTGGCCGCGATGTCGAGGGGCATCAGCACGGTCTCGCCGGTGCGCGCGCGGATGCTCGGTGTCCATTCGAGCACCGTATCGCGGTCGACCGGGGAGCCGGCGGGCAGGCACAGGGTCAGAGGATCCGCGACCGAACCGGCACCGAAGACCTTCGCGAGATCATGATACGTGCCCCGCTCCTTCTTGCGCGGCATCACCGCGAGCGAGGGCATCAGGTTCTCGGCGATCTCCGCCACTGCGCCGATCAGCGCCTCATCGTCGGTGGCGCCGTAGCCGATGCCGCTCGGCATGGCTCCGACGAAGAACGGGTCGTCGAGGAACAGCGAGACGAACCAGACCGGGATGCCTGTTCGGTCGAGGGGCGCGAGCGGAAAGCCGACGATGCGGCCCTTCGGTAGGATGTCGAGATAGGCGCGGACCGGCTCGGGCAGCGAAGAGGGCAGGCCCTCGACGATCCGTGCGCCACCGTGGCTGTAGGCGCGCGGCGCCTTGATGCGCGGATCGCGAGCCCTGGCGTCCTGGTCGTGTTCGTTCATGTCCGTCAACTTCCCGGTTGCTCCCGCCGAACGTCCCTACCCTGAGGTACCGCGTCAGCGGCTTCGAGGAAGGCCTCAAGACCCCGCCCGCGCACTGGACGTCTCCTTCGACGCCGCCACGAATGGCGACATCACGGAGTCGGACAGCGGGAAGGACGTCCCCTATGGACGAAGTCCTGTTCTCGAAATCGGCGGCGGCTCGCCACCGCCCGATCCGCATTCATAAGCCCGCGCCAGAAGGCGCATCGTATGCAGGTCGCGCTCGGCACTGTACGCGTCGCGCTCACCAGGGCGACGCAAGGCCGAGCCGAAGGCGCGGACCTGCTCGAGGAAGGGCGAGGCCTCCGCGTCGAAGGGAATCGCCTCGACCTGCCCGCTGGCACCATCGGTGACAGTGAGGGTGCCGCCGGCCACCTGTCCCATCGTGTCAATGGCGGTGAGCGCGCCCTTGGTCCCGATCACTTCGAGGCGGCGGCGCGGCAGCGCATCCGGGCAATTATAGGCGACATGGAGGTTGGCGAGGATGCCGGAGGCGGTGCGGCCGATGAGGAGCGCGCCGTCATCGACCGCGTAATTCTGAGCCCTCGCCTGGGTCAGCGCAGCGATGTCCGCGATGGATTCATCGAGCAGGAAATCCACGAGGTCGATGCCGTGGGGCGCGAGATCCATGAGAGCGCCGCCGCCGGCCTTCACCGGATCGATGCGCCAATTGTCCTGGCCGACAAACGAAGCCCAGGCCCGGTCGAGCCAGCAGGCATAGACGATGCGGATGGTGGTCACCGCGCCGATGCGGCCCTGCCGGATCGCCTCGCGCATGGCCCGGTGAGCCGGGTGATGGCGCTGGTCGAAAGCGGTGCCGTAGAAGATGCCGCCATGCCGGACCGCCGCGACCATGGCTTCGGCGTCGAGGAGCGATGCCGCCATCGGCTTCTCGCAGAGAACGGCCTTGCCCGACGTAGCCAGGGCCTCGACCGCCTCGCGATGAAGGTGATTGGGAGTCGCCACGTAGACCGCTTCGACCTCGGGCTCAGCGAGCAATCCGGCGAGATCCGGAAAGGCCCGCGCGCCTTCCGCCTCGGCGGCCGCGCGGGAGGCTTCACCGGGGTCGGACACGGCGACCAGCCGATGTCCCGCCGCGCGGATGCCCGGTGCCATGTAATCGCGTGCGACCCAGCCGTAGCCGACGATGCCCCAACCGATGGAGTCGCTCATCACCAGCGCTCCGGCAGGTCGACGAACTCGCGGCGACGGACGCGATCCTCGTGCGGGGATTGATCGCCGCCAACCCAGTCCAGGGTCTCGGGGCCTTCCGAATGCAACGGATAGGTCACTCGGGGCGCGTATTCGGCCTCGTAGCGTTCCGACGGCCAGGTGACGGCATAGCCGCCCGCCGGATCGGGCTCATAGAGAGGGTTGAGCCGAAGGGCCGTCCCCTCATTCGGCCATGTCAGCCCATCGAGGATGGCACGCGGCGCCGGCCGCATCCCAGCGCCGGCCACCACCGAGAAAGCCTCGACATGGCGCAGATCCGTCGGGCGCTGCGGCGAGGGAGCGCGTCTCTCCACGAGGGCGCGGGTGAGTTCGTCGTCGTCATAGACGAGGCCATCCGGAAACAGCTCCTCGATCTCATCCGCCGAGACGGCGCGACCGGCCGAGAAGCCCGGCCGTTCGGCGTTGTGGATGTGGCTGAGAACGAGCCAGCCATCGTCGCCGGCATTGTGGCGCAGGCATTCGAGCACGCCCGGCTTGTCGTCGAGGAAGTAGAACGCGTCGTTGCACACCACGAGATCCACAGGGGCGCCGGGGATCGGCCAATGCGGCGATCCGGCATCGAAACAGACGAGCTGAGCCTTGTCGCCGACGACCCAGTGCCGCGCGACCCAGAGCTTGGCAAAGACAACATCGGCCCCGGCCACCTTGACGCCCCGCGCCTGCATCTCACGCAAATAGTGTCCGATGCCGCAGGCGAATTCGAAGACGCAGACCGGATCGTTCCAATGCGCCTCGAGAAGCGTCAGGCCGGCGAGGAAGGTGGGATCGGTCCATCGATGCAGGAAATAATCTCCGACCCGGCCCCAACCGAGCAATCGCACGGCGTCCCTGAGACTCGCCTTGTCGCGGTCCCGCACGAGGCCATGGAGATCGAGCGGGTCGGCCGGCGGGCCGGTCCACCATTCGTCCTGGTCGCCAAGCAATCCCTCCAACGCGAGATCGGTCCGACCGTCGTCGAGCAGGGCGAGCGTCGCCGCCACCAATTCGTCTCGGCCAGTTCGGAGATAGGGAATCCCATCGATCACGGGCCAGCGCGCATGGGTCACGACATCGCGCAAGGAGTGCGGCGTGTCGGATTTGAGCGGATGTCCAGATTCCGGGGAGAGGAGTTCGAATGGGATCATGAGATGCCTCCCATCCTGCCGCAGGGGACCGTCACGGGATTCGCATATCCCTGAGGACTCGGTCGTGAAACCCCTTTACCGGGCCCGCATGGACCAGCTCCATCTCGTCGAGCACCGTCTCCATAGTCAGCGAGGCTGCCCGAAGGTGCTGGGCGATCTGCAGGACACGGTCGATGCAATCGGCGGCATGGAAGGTGCGACCCTCTGCCGTGGCATCGTCGGGTAGCACCGCTCGCGCACGCTCGACGCTGTCACGCAACGGCGCGTCCAACTCATCGAGCGCCCATTGCGTCGTACGCGCCATGATCGGACCGAGATGGCCGCCAAGCAGCATTTCACCGGTAAAGCCGGCATCCGGCATCGCCGCATTATGGAAGTGGTGGCTCATCGCTGCGAGGAAGACGAGAGCCGGATCAGCTCGGTAGAACGGACTGAGGACGACGCCGTATACCGCCACCATCAGGCAATGTTCGGAATGGTTCTCGGGCGGCTCAAGGAGGATGCGCGCCTTGCCGGGACAGGTCACGCCCGCCCGAGGCTGGTGGTTCAGCGCTGCGACAAAAGCGGGCAGGTGACCGGGAAGCACGGCCTCGCCATGGCGAAGCGCCTCGGCGAGGCGCGCCTTCAGCTCCGGATCGACCGCAGAGGCAACGGCATCGAGCCCGGCGGTGAGAACGTCGCCGATCTCGGCTTCGCCAAGGCCGGTCGATGCGAGGAAGGCCGCGTCGAGATCGCACAGCCGGGATGCCGCGAGGGCCTTGGCGGTGATGTCGAACGCCACCGTTTCCGGATCCGCGCCCCCGGTCAGCGCCGACCAACCCTGCGCAAACAGCCGCTCAGCGATGGAGCCGATGCGGCCGGCCGAATGCACGCGTTTGAGGTCGTTGAGTTCGACGAACAAATCGCGCAACGCGAAGGGGGCGGCCATGCCGCCCCCCGTATCGGACGTGGTCATTGCCGCACGCCGAGCCAATCGAGCAGCATGTGCTGCTGCTTGCCGAAATCGTGCTCTGGGCCGTGGCCGTTCGCGACCATCGGCGCCTTGAAGAACGAGGACAACTGCTCTTGCGGGCCGCTCTCGCCGCGCTTCTTGGCGAGGTCGAGCACGCGGGCGATCTCGATCACCAGCGGGGCGGCCAGGATGGAATCCTTGCAGAGAAAGTTGACCTTGATCTGCATGCGCTGGCCGAGGAAGCCGGTGACGTCGATGTTGTCCCAGGCTTCCTTGTCGTCGCCGCGGGGCCGGTAGTAGTGGATGTGGACCAGATGGTCCTCGACCGGATAACCGAGGATCGAATCCAGCACCGTACCCTTGGTGTTGAGCTTCGACTGCAGCGAATCCTTGTCGTTGAGGGCGAGACCGTCACGGTTGCCGAGGATGTTGGTCGAGAACCAACCGTCCACATGCAGGGCGCGGGCCTTGAGCGCCGGTGCTAGCACCGTCTTCATCATGGTCTGGCCGGTCTTGCCGTCCTTGCCGGCGAGCGGCACGCCCATCTCGCGGGCGAGTTCGAGCAGGGCCGGCACGTCGGCAGCGACACTCGGCGTGAAGTTGGCATAGGGCACGCCGCTCTGGATCGCCGCATAGGCGTAGAGCATCGCGGGGCTGATCGATTCATCGCTCGCATCGAGACCCTTCTCGAAAGCGTCCCGGGAGTTCAGGGCCGGCGCATCGAGGTCGGGCCAGCGCTCGGTGGAGGCGAGATTGATCACGACGACGTCGTCGAGATTGCTCTCAAGACGGAAGCGACGGAGGTCGTTGGCGATGACCGACACCGCCTCGCGGTGATCGGCGGCGACGATGCGGTTCGCACCTTCGATGTTCTTGCAGAACTTGGCGCTACCCACCGCCGGCCAAGGCTTGATGCCCTTCAGCACCTGGGCGCCATTTTCGATATCCTGCTTGGTCAGCACGCCGTGGCCGGTCGCGGCGGAGGCGAGGTCATCGTCGTTCAAGTCCCACCCACCGAAGACGAGGTCCTTGTAATCGGCCAATCCTGCGACCGAGAGGCCGGCAAGAGGCAATCCGTCGAGGCGGTTCGATCCGGATTTGATCATCTCGATGCCGGCGATGGCGGTGGTGGCGACGGCGCCACCCATACCGACGAAGGCAACGCCGACACGGCGACCGGTCTGCATGCTCATTGGGATAAGGCTTCCTTCAGTGGGCCTGTTCAGGCGTTGTCTCCGGCCCGCGAGAGCCGACCTTTCAGGCCCATCCTAACTGGTCTCCGGACGATCCGTTCCAACCCCGGCCAGGACGCCTTTTTGACGCGGTTGGGCTGAACCGGGACCGAACGTTTCGTTAAAATATCGTTAAATCATAGCCTTAACCGTTCCTTAAGCGTGCCACGCTTGAATCACGGAGCTGTCCCAATGTGGTCACAGCTCCCGGCGAGATGTCCTCTCGCTGAACTGATCGAAGCCGCGTCCTAGAACGCCGCGGCACGAACAAGGAACAATGATGGGGCTTTTCCCGGAGCCGGCGCTCTGCGCCGACGACGTGCGCCGTCTCGTGCCCAACGAGACCCTCGACGATGCGGAGATGGTCGCCTGGCTTCAGCCCGGCACCGTGCGCCGCACAGGACGCGCTCGCGGAAAGACATCGATAAAGAATATACTTGCGAAGATCGCGATCGGCCTGCTTCTCGGGTCCGGGCTTCCGCAGAATGCCTTGGCACCGGCCGCGACCGCCCATGACCGTATCGACGAACGGGCGTTCGTCGCCAACGATCTGACCTCCGCGACTGTCGATAAACCCTCCGATTGGGAAGGAGTTCCCCTCCTCGATCAAGAACCTGCGACGGCGAGCCTGATCGAAAACGACCTCGCGTCACTTCCGCAGGGTCGCGACGGCACCGGCCGCGACATCCTCCGCTTCGGCGATATGACCGTGCCGCGTGACATCGTCGAGACGATCCTGAAGGCCTCCACCGAAACCGGCGTCGATCCGGTCTACATGATGGCGCTCGCCGACAAGGAATCGAGCTTCTCGACGACTGTGAAGGCCGCGACATCGTCGGCGGAAGGCCTGTTCCAGTTCCTGTCCGCCACGTGGCTTGAACTGATCAGGACCTACGGCGCCCGCTATGGGCTCGAGACCGAAGCCAATGCGATCACCGGGCGCGGCAGCGCCATCACGATTCAGGATGACGCCACGCGCAGCCGCGTGCTGCGCCTCCGGCAGGACCCCTATGTCGCGGCCCTCATGGCCGGCGAACTGATCAAGCGCGACCGTGCCCGCATCGAGCAGCGCATCGGCCGCGAACTGAAGACCTCGGAACTCTATCTCGCCCATTTCCTCGGCACGTCGAGCGCCGGAAAGTTCCTGGCGCTGAACAGCGACAACCCGGACAAGGTCGCCAAGCAGGCATTCCGTGCCGCCGCCCGCGCCAACCGCAGCCTGTTCACCGAGAAGGCCGGCAAGCATCGCCGCAGCCTAACCGTGGCGGAAGTCCGCGAGCGTCTCGGCGACATGATCGACCGCCGGCTCGATCAGTACGAAGGCGTGACCGCCCTGGTCTCACCCGAGCCGAAGACCGAGGTGTCGACGTCGGAGATCGGCCCCGCCTCGGAGCCGCGCCCGATGGAAATCGCGGCCAAGCGCGTCCACGTGACCGAGGCGCTCGCACCGGCCGAGTGAGCGCCCGGCAATGGACTCTCGGCGGGACCTCAGCTCCCGCGAGCCTGGTGTCGGATGCATCTTCCGATTCGACGTTTCATCGATCGTGGCGGCGAAACCGGCCCGGACGTTAGATTGCCGCGCCGCTTCGCCGACTTGAGCGGGCACGATGCAGACTGACCGTTGATTCGACGATCGTCGCTCGATGGAAGAGACACTCCACGCATCGGACGCGTTTTTTGGCTTTGGCTTCTGTTGTCAAGCACCGGCTGCAGGCTAGTACAAAGTCATCCGGGCCAAAGCTTCGGTTTTTAGCGAGAATATCTTCAGCTATCGCTACCGATTTGGCTGAGCATAAGCCGTAAAGCAGCAAGTCTTTCTCTAATAATCCTATGTTCGGCCGACAGGGTCATTGTCGTTCGGCCAGAATTCGTCATTTTCGCGGGTGACTCATCCTGCGGCTCCGTTGAGATTGGAGTTTTGGCGCCCACGTGTCGTTCATTCTGACGTCACCCTGCGCTGAGCCAAAAAATTCGCCTTGACATTGATGATGGCGATCATAATTCATGCGCGATGATGATGGGTGTCATCAAAAACGCGGATCCCGCGATCTGACCCTGGCGAAGACGATGGCAGGGTAGAAGGCAAGGCGAAGACATGGCCAAAGCAAGTACGCAGCAGAAGACCGCGTTTCTCACGGGAGCCTCCAGCGGCATCGGCAAGGCGGCAGCCTTAGCGCTGGCGCAGGCAGGCTTCCGGGTGATCGGCACGAGCCGCAAGGCGGCGCCCGGTGAGATTCGCGACGGCATCCGACTGATCGCCTGCGATGTCACGTCCGACGCCTCCGTCGCCGCGGCCGTCGCGCAAGCGCATGCCGAGCTCGGCCGCATCGATCTCCTGGTCAACAATGCCGGGTTCGGTATCTCGGGCGCGGCCGAGGAAAGCTCGATCGATCAGGTCCGGGCCCTCTTCGACACCAACGTCCTAGGCGTCGTCCGGGTGACCAATGCGGTTCTCCCGATCATGCGCCGCCAGGGCAGCGGCCGCATTCTCAACGTCGGCTCGGGACTCGGCGTGATCCCGGCGCCGTTCAACACCCATTATTCAGCGACGAAACATGCGCTGGAAGGCTATTCCGAGTCCCTGGACCATGAGGTTCGGGGGTTTGGCGTGCGGGTCCTGGTGATCGAGCCGGGAGCGACCAGCACCGCGTTCGAGGCCAGCACCGTTGCCGCCGATGCGCCGCTGACCGATTATGCCACGCTCCGCGCGAGATACGATGTGGCCTATACGAAGGCCATGAAGACGGCCGACACGCCGCAAAGCGTGGCCGAGACCATTGTGCGCGCGGCGGGCGACACCACACCGCGCCTGCGATACGCCTCCGGCAAAGCCGTGCGACAAGGTTCGTTTGCCCGTCGGTTTCTTCCGCGGTCGCTCTTCGACAAGGTGCTGCACGCCCAATTCGGGCTGGCCTAAGCCGCCCCGTTCCAGGGTGAAATCAGCTCGGCCGAGGCTTTGGCGGATGGGGAGACGCCACGGATCCGCCTGCGCAAAGAACTGCGCAGGCTCATCCCGCGAAACTCGAAACGACCGCCTCGGACTCAACGCGGGAAGACGGAACCCATTGTTCCCGCGCGTCCGACAACCGTGGGCGTCCGATGCGTCCCGAGGGCGGACGGGAACGGCGTAGCTTTGGCGGCGGGAGATGGTTTAGAACCGGCCTGACCGCCCCGAGGCGTTCCTGCATCGACGCTCTCCCGGGACCGGACTTCACCACAACCCCGCTCGGGCCTCCGATGAATCCTCTCGACCCGGACCGCCCGAGCCACGAGAGGCCGGACCCGACCAAATCCGATCCGCAACATTGCGAGACCGAAGAGACGCGGGCCGCCGCCCGCGAGGCCGCCGCGGCCGCCAAGGTGCTCGGCCGCCAGCTCGGCGTGCTGGCGGCCGGTGCCGCGCGCAGGGCCGGACGCCGGGCGGCCGGCGCGGCGCGGGCCGCCGGACCCGCCTGGCAGGGTTTCGCCGGCCGGTTCCGGTCCCGCACTTCGGACCCCGCCGTCGCGCGGCCGGGCGCGCCCCTCGCGGACGCATCGCCCGAAAAATCCCTCGTCGGACGCCTGCGCCGTCGCCCCCTGGTGGCGGCGCTGCTCGCCCTCGTGCTGCTGCCCCTGGCCCTTCTCGCCGGCCTCGTCCTCTACAGTTTCGCGACATTGCCGCCGCTGGGCGGAGTCGTGCCGGAAGGGGGACAGCGCGCCCTCACAGTGGAAGCGGATGACGGCCGGGTCTTCGCCACGCGCGGCGCGTTCCAGGGCCAGAAGCTGACGGCCGCCGACATGCCAGCCCATCTCGCCCAGGCCGTGGTCGCCATCGAGGACCGGCGATTCTACTCGCATTGGGGCATCGATCCGCGTGGATTGCTGCGGGCGCTCTGGCGCAACACGGTGAGCGGCGGTGTGCGCGAGGGAGCCTCGACGATCACACAGCAATATGTCCGCCTGACCTCCCTGACCCAGGAGAAGACGCTTCGCCGCAAAATTCAGGAAGCGTTCCTCGCCCTGCGCGTCGAGAGCACGATGTCGAAGGAGGACATCCTCCTCGGCTATCTGAACACGGCCTATTTCGGTGCCGGCGCCTATGGGATCGACGCTGCGTCGCGGCGCTATTTCGGCAAGGGCGCGAAGGCGCTGACGCTTCCCGAGGCCGCGATGCTCGCCGGCCTCGTCCGGGCGCCGTCGCAGCTCGCCCCGACGCGCAATTTCGGCGGCGCCAAGGAGCGCGCCGACATCGTGCTGCAGACCATGGTCGAGACCGGCGCGATCAGCGCCGTGGACGCGGACAAAGCGAGAGCCCAGACGATCACCCTACGCACGCCGCCCGAGACACCGCCCGGCACCAATTACTTCCTCGACATGGTGGCGGCCGATGCCAAGCGCCTGTCGGACACGCCCGGCGACGTCACCCTGCGCACCACCCTGAACCTCGATCTGCAGAGTCTGGCGGAAGGCGTCATCGCCCGGCGCCTCGACGCGGAAGGGGCGAAGAAGAAGGCGAGCCAGGGCGCCATGGTCGTCCTCAGCAAGGAGGGCGCGATCCTCGCCATGGTCGGAGGGCGGGATTACGAGGACAGCCAGTTCAACCGTGCGACCCAGGCCAAGCGCCAGGCCGGCTCGTTGTTCAAACTCTTCGTCTACCTTACCGCCTACGAGAAGGGCCTGACGCCCGACACCGTGCTCGTGGATCGGCCGATCCAGATCGGCGATTGGGAACCCCAGAACGCGAGCGGCCGCTTCCGCGGCGCGGTTCCCCTCCGCACCGCCTTCGCGCAATCGATCAACACCATCGCCGCGCAGCTCGCCGACGAGGTCGGCATGGCCTCCGTCATCGACACGGCCCGCAAGCTCGGCGTCACCTCCGATCTACCCAACGTGCCGAGCCTCGCGCTCGGTTCGGCCGAAGTGAGCCTGCTCGAGATGACGCGGGCCTATGCCGGCGTTCTGGCGAGCGCCCAGCCCCTCGACAGCTACGGCGTCCACGCCATTCGCGGGACCGGACCGGATCCACTCTACCTGCGCCCGGACGCCAAGCCGACGGTGCCGCTGCCCGGTGAAAGCCGCGCGATGATGCTCGACTCGCTCCAGGCGGTGGTCGATAGCGGGACAGGGCGGGCCGCACGGATCGCCAATATCGCGGTGGGCGGCAAGACCGGCACGACCCAGGATTACCGCGATGCCTGGTTCGTCGGGGTCACGCCGGACCTCACCGTCGGCGTGTGGATCGGCAATGACGACAATGCTTCGATGAACAAGGTCGGCGGCGGCGACCTGCCCGCCGCGATCTTCAAGGATTTCATGCAGCGCGCCAACGCGCAGATGGCGAGCCGGCGCAAGCGCCCCTCCGCCGCCCGCGCCGAGCCGGCTCCGGCCAAGGAGACCGTCGCGGCCGGCGCCCTGCGCGGCGTGCCGGAGGTGATCGATACCGGAACCCTGTCGTTCCGAGGCCGGACGGTGCGCCTCCTGGGTGTCGATGGCGAGCGCGGTGCCTTGGCACGCCAGCTCGCGCGCTACCTGCGCAGACGGGAAGTCGTCTGTTCGCAGGCGGCGACTGGCGCGGCCGACGAGCCCGCGCCCCAAGGCCTGCGCTGCCAGATCGACGGCGACGACCTCGCATCACTCATCCTCACCGCCGGCGGCGCACGCGCGGCCGACAATGCGCCGTCCGACCTCCTGGCGGCGGAGGAACAGGCCCGCTCCGAACGCGCCGGGTTGTGGCGGCGCGAGCGCTGATAACAATCCTCCAGGCGGTCCGGCTCCAGAGAAGCCATACACGGTCGAGGCTGCTCAGGCCGCCCGATTGCGCCGGTTTGTCCATCCCTGGATTGTAAACTACTCCACGCATGCTATCTTTAGTTGCTGTTTTTCACGCATGTGATTCTCAGAGGTATCTGAGATATTCAGCATCGAAGGGTGAATTTGCAATGGATGTCCTGACCGTTCAAAAAACTTTACAGTATCAGGGCATAAACCCCGGCGATATCGACGGCATATGGGGTAGAAAGACGGTCGCTGCAGTTAAGTTATTTCAAAAAGTGCGAGGCTTGCAAGTCGACGGCATTGTCGGTCCTGTAACGGCACAAGCGCTATTCGGCATCGTTCCGAACACGTCGACCGGCCAGCACGAGACGAATGCCGGACCCCTGGTCTGGTATCAGGAAGCCGTGGATCTCATCGGCATTCGAGAGATCCCTGGTCGAGCCTCGAACGAAGACATCATCAAATGGGCCGTCAATCTGAATATCGACTTCCAGAATGACGATATACCATGGTGCGGTCTATTTACGGCCCATTGTATTGGGTCAACACTTCCCGATGAAGTTCTGCCGAAGCATCCACTGCTCGCGCGAAACTGGGCAAAATTCGGCGATAGCTGTACTCCGCGAAAAGGAGCGATCCTCGTGTTTTGGCGAGGACAACCGAACGGCGTCTTCGGCCATGTTGGATTCTATAAAAGCGAGGACGACGATGCGTTTCACGTCCTCGGCGGGAATACGAACAACTCCGTCAGCGTTGCGCGTATCGCAAAAAGCAGACTGATCGATTCACGCTGGCCTCGTACAGCGTCGAGCATCAGTGGAGACATCGTTCATACGTCGACGAATGAACCGTTCTCGCATAACGAAGCATAGAACATCGTCTCGAACGATAAAAACGGGGATCCATAAGATATTGGTCCCCGGCAGGAATCTATAACATCGCTCCGGACAGGAAAATATACGACGACCCTGAAGTGCTACAAGGCTCATTCGACAGTAATTGAGTCGGATGAGCCTTGGCGGCAGCTTATCGCGTCGCCATTTTCAACGGAACGGCGGCTCGTCGAAGCTCCGTAGCTTGCGCGAATGCAAGCCATGACGGTCGGCGCGCAGGATATCGAGGGCCGACAGTCCGATGAGCAGGTGCTCGGCAACCGCCCGCTCATAGAAGGCGTTGGCCGCACCCGGCAGCTTGATCTCACCATGCAGCGGCTTGTCGGAGACGCAGAGGAGCGTGCCGTAGGGAACCCGCAGCCGATATCCCTGCGCCGCGATGGTGCCGCTCTCCATGTCGACGCCGATGGCTCGGGACAGGTTGATCCGTCGCCTTTCCTGGCTGAATCGAAGTTCCCAATTGCGGTCGTCATAGGTGACCACCGTGCCGGTGCGCAGGCGACGCTTCAGATCCTCGGGGGTCTCGCCGGTGACGTTGGCGGCCGCAGCCTGGAGCGCGAGTTGAACCTCCGCCAGGGCCGGCACCGGCACGTCCGGCGGCACGAGCTCGTCGAGGATGCGGTCACGGCGCAGGTAGCCATGTGCGAGGACGTAATCGCCGATGGTCTGCGACTGACGTAGGCCGCCGCAATGACCGACCATGAGCCAGCAATGCGGGCGCAACACCGCCAAATGGTCGGTAATCGTCTTCGCGTTCGACGGCCCGACGCCGATATTCACCAGCGTCGTGCCCTGCATCGACCCGTCGGGGCCACGCGCCACGAGGTGATAGGCCGGCATCTGGAACTTGTGCCAGGGCGAGGCGGCGATGAGGCTCGCCGGATCGATGCTCGCCGCCTCCTCCCGCGAGACGGAGATGCCGCCCGGCAGGATCATGCGCTCATAGCCGTCCTTGCCATGAGCGAGTTGCTCCAACCCATGCCGGATGAAGCCGTCGACGTAGCGATGGTAGTTGGTCAGCAGGATCCAAGGCTGAACGTCGCGCCAGTCGCAGCCGGTATAGTGAACCAAACGGCGCAGGGAGTAATCGACCCGGATCGCGTCGAACAGCGCCAACGGTTTCGGCTCCTCGGGGGGGGCCACCCAAAGACCATCGGCGATCTCGTCTCCGACCACGGAAAGCAGCGGCACGGGGAAGTAGGTCGCCAGATCGCGTGGTGTGATGCCGTTGCCGGAAAGGTTGGCTCCCGGCTCCAGCACGTAGGGGTAAGGGATTTCCTGCGCACTCAAGCCGACTTCGAGGGCTGCGCCGTAATCCTGCACCAGCGGCGTCAGTTGTTCGAGCAGATACGCTCTGAAATGCGCAGGCTGCGTCACGGTCGTCGCGTAGGTCCCCGGCGACTGGAACTTCGCCGTCGCACGGGCGAAGCGGGGGATCGGCCCGGCCGGGTGATAGGTGATCCGCAATTCGGGATAGCGGAACTGAAGCCGTTCGGCGTGGTCCGGAGCGGGGCCACCGGCGAGGTAGCGGGTCAGAGCCGCCTGAAGTGAATGAATTGCACTCGCATACAAGGCGGCGAGACGGTCGACGGCCGTCTCGGCATCGCCCACGGATTCCATCGGTCGCCATTCGCTGGTTGTCACGGTCTCTCCTCGAAAGGCTACGTCCTCAAGGGCGACAGGCCGCGCATGCCCGCCGACCATTTCACCTCCGAGACTTACACCGACAGACCGGCCGGTGCGACCTCATTCCTGAAAGGTCCACGCTTTGCATCCATAACCGAGAGAAATTTCATAGCCGACTTTTACTTTGACGGCGGAGAACTTTACGCTGGTCAAATCAATTTTTGACAATGCATTTAAAAATGCGATAGATTGCGGTCAAATATCACCTATTCGTTGTATTATGGGCATGATGAGTATGTATATTCATATGATATTTTGTTAATAACATTCCATACATTTTCTAACCAAATCATGGAGTACAAACAGGATCGCGTCATCGGAATTGCGAGAGCCTGTTCGACATCACGGGCTGAGTTTTCGCTGTTCCTGATTGGCATCGCGCAGGGCTGGCTGTGGCAGCCTGCATGTCGGCCTCCGCCGCGTCGATCGCCCTTCCGCGAAACCGCCAGTGGGTTTGCCGGTACCGTGCAGGTGTCCTGGTTCGCAAACACCGCTTTTACCGGGGACGTACGGATGGTCCGCGATGGTGCCATGATCGTAAACGCGAAGATGAGCTTCGCCACGCTGGTAGGCACCGGCATCGATCCCGTGGCCGGCTTTACCAAGATCCCCGTTTTGGCGAACCGACGACCGTCCCTCATCTCCTGAACGCGTTGCTCCACGGCTTGACGACGCATCGTCCTTCGACTTGCGAACCGGGCCGAGTTGGTCGACATGCTCCGTCGGAACGGCTCGGACATTCGTGCCGGGCGACGTCTCTCCAAATCCGATGCGCATGATGATCGACGAAATCGACCGGCGGCCCGGCGAGGAAACCGTGGCGCTGCCCGCCTCTTATGATGCCGGGCTCTACTTCATCGGCCGTATCCGTACGCCATGGGCGACCCGCGCCGAGTGCCCCAAGAACGGGCTCCAGACCGACGCCGTCTGTACCCTGCAGGTGGATGCCGCCTACGCTCCCGGATTGCAGAACGCCGATGGGGCGAGCCACCTGATCGTGCTCTACTGGATGGATCAGGCCGCGCGCGACATCGTTCGCCAGAGGCCGCGCCACACGGAAGGGAGCCGCGGCACCTTCTCCCTCCGATCGCCGGCACGCCCCAATCCCATCGCGCTCTCGGTGGTGGAACTCCTCGGCATCGACGGCACGACCTTGAGTGTCAGGGGTCTCGATTGCCTCGACAAGACGCCGCTTCTCGACATCAAGCCGTATTACGCCACGACGGATTCACGGCCGGGTGCCACCGTCGACAGGGCCGGGACGGTCGGCAAGATCAAAGGTTCCTGATGCGTCTACCAATAGTCGCCGCCATCGCGCTCACGGCCCTCGCCGTCGGCGGGGTGATCGGATGGCAGATTCACGTTCCGAAGCTGAACGCCCTGCTCTACGCAACGAACCGCCTCATCGTGGTCCAGGTCCATCTCGACGAGGCGCCGCCGGACTACATCCTGGTCGCGGGCGATTCCCAGGCCGAGTTGCAGAGTACCAGCCAGCGCATCTGTGGCCTCGAACTCGTCAATGCCGGCGTCAACGGGGCGAGCGCCGCGATCTACGCCGACCTGCTCGATCGCGTGACCGTGCCGACGCGGCCTCGCGCGGCGGTCCTGACAATCGGCACCAACGACCTCTTCACGAAGAGCGACCCGCGCTCGGCCGAGGGCATCGCACGGTTCGAGCAATCCCTCGCACGGATCGTCGGCAAGCTGCGGGGCGTGACCGATCGCGTAGTGGTCACGGCCGTCCCGCCGTTCAACCGCAAGGCGGCCACCAAGCTCGATGCCGAGGCGGTCGGCGTCTATTCCGCACGCATCCGCGCCTTCTGCGAGCGGAGCGGCTGCGCCTATGCCGATCCGTTCGCCGACCTGCGCGATGGCGACAGCGGGTACGCCGTCGCCGGTGCTTTACGCGACGACCTGCATATTGCCGGCTATCGCCGCGTCATGCGCGCGCTCGAGCCGGCGCTCTGCCCGGCATCGGCGCCCTGATCACGCGTGACCATGCGCGGCGGTCGCGCTCTGGGCGTCGCCTTTCGGCCGATCCCCCTTCGGGGCCTTGATCCGGTACCAGCCGACATACAGGGCCGGCAGGAAGAACAGCGTCAGGAACGTCGCCGCGATGATGCCGCCGATCATGGAATAGGCCATCGGCCCCCAGAAGACTTCCCGCGCGATCGGGATGAGGGCGAGGCTCGCCGCTCCGGCCGTGAGCAGGATCGGCCGCATCCGGTGGCAAGTCGCCTCCACAACCGCGTCCCAGGGCGCCATGCCCTCGCGGTCGTACTCGTCGATCTGCATCACCAGAATCACCGAGTTGCGGATGATGATGCCGATGAGTGCCAGCACGCCGAGGATGGCGACGAAGCCGAGCGGCTTGCCGAAGGGAAGCAGGATCGCCACCACGCCGATGAGCCCGAGCGGGGCCACGCTCGCCACCAGAAACAGCTTCTGGAAGCTCTGGAGCTGAATCATCAGGAACATCGCCATGGCGAGCAGCATCACCGGCGCCACCGCCGCGATCGGCCCGCTGCCCTTGGCGCTCTCCTCGACAGCACCGCCGACAGCGAGGGTATAGCCGTCGGGCAGCGTCTTCTCGAAGGCCTTGATGGCCGGATCGAGCGCATTGACGATGGTCGGCGCCTGGGTGTCGTCGATGATCGCGGCCCGCACCGTGATCGTCGGGAGCCGGTCGCGGCGCCAGACGATGGGCTGTTCGAGCTCGTAGCTCACGGTGGCGAAGGCGAGGAGCGGGACGACGCTGCCGTTCGACAACGGCACCTGCAGGCTCTGCAGCGTCTCGATGGAGTTGCGCTCGGCCGCCTGGGCGCGGCCGATGACGTCCACGAGATAGATCGAGTCGCGGACCTGGGTGATCGAGCGGCCGCCGACGATGCCGTTGAGCAGGCCGGCGATGTCCTCCGAGGTGACGCCGAGCTGGCGCGCCTTGTCCTGGATGATGTCGACCTTGAGCACCTTGCCCGGCTCGTTCCAATCGAGGTTCGGAAGGCCAACATTCGGGTTCGAAGCGACGATGTTGCTGAGCTGGAGCGCGAGGCCGCGCACCTTCTGCAGGTCGGACCCGCTGAGCCGGTACTGGATCGGGCGGCCCACCGGGGGCCCGAGATCGAGGGAGTGGACGAACACGTCGGTGCCGACGAAGTCCTTGGCCGCCAGCGCCTCGAACTTCGCCATCATCTTGTCGCGCGCCTCCAGCGACGAGGTCACGACGATGATCTGGCCGAAGAAGGCGTTGCCGAGTTGCTGGTCGAGGGGAAGATAGAAGCGCACCGCGCCCTGCCCAACATAGGAGCTCCAGCGCAGGATGTCGGGATCGCCCTTCAGCGTCGCCTCGAACCGGTCCATCTGCGCCTTGGTCTCGGCGATGCTGGCATTCTGCGGCAGCGTCATGTCCACGAGGATCTCGGGACGGTCCGAGGCCGGAAAGAATTGCTGCTGCACGAACTGGATGCCGTAGAGCGACAGGCCGAGGAGGCCGATGCAGAAAGCCACCGTGACCCAGCGAAAGCGCATCGCCGGAAGCAGCATCGCGCGGAAGGTGCGGAGGAGGAAGCTCGGGCGGTCGTGATGTTTCTTGATCGTCTTCGGCAAGAGCTTGATGCCGATGAGCGGCGCGAACAGCACCGCGACGACCCAGGAGACCAGCAGCGAGGCGGCGATGACCACGAACAGGCTGTAGGTGTACTCGCCCGCCGCCGAACCGTTGAAGCCGATGGGCAGGAAGCCGGCGACGGTGACGAGGGTGCCGGTCAGCATCGGGAAGGCGGTGGAGGTGTAGGCGAAGGTCGCCGCCTTCTTCAGCGTGTCGCCGACCTCGAGCCGCGCGACCATCATTTCCACGGTGATCATCGCGTCGTCGACGAGGAGGCCGAGCGAGATGATGAGGGCGCCGAGCGAGATGCGCTGAAGCGTGACGCCCATCACCTGCATCACCACGAAGACCACGGCGAGGACGAGGGGAATCGAGAACGAGACCACGAGCCCCGCGCGCCAGCCGAGGCTGATGAAGCTCACGGCGAGCACGATCACCACGGCCTCGATCAAGGCCTTGGTGAAGCCGCCCACCGCCTCCTCGACGATCTTCGGCTGGTCCGAGACCAGATGGATTCCGACACCGTAGGGTAGTTCACCCTCGAGCTTCTTCATCCGCGCCTTGAGGTCGTGTCCGAAGGTGAGGAGGTTGCCGGAGGGCTGCATGGCGATGGCGAGGCCGATCGCCGGCTGGCCGTTGAAGCGGAACAGGTTGGTCGGCGGATCGGTGAAGCCGCGCGAGATCTCGGCGACGTCCGACAGGCGGAAGAAGCGGTCGTTCACCCGCAGGTTGACGGTCCGCAGGCTGTCCTCGGAAACGAACTGGCCGCCGACCCGCACGGAGACGCGCTCCGGCCCGGCCTGGATCACGCCGGAGGGGGCAATGGCGTTCTGGGCCTGCAGGGTCTTGATGACGGCGGCCTGATCGACGCCGAGACCGGCGAGCTTGCGGGTCGAGAAGTCGAGGTAGATCGCCTCGTCCTGGGCGCCGAGCAGCTGCATCTTGCCGGCGTTATTGACCTTCTTCAGGTCAGCCCGCACCCGCTCCACGTAGTCGCGAAGCTGGCGCATGGAGACGCCATCGGCGGTGAAGGCGTAGACGTTACCGAACACGTCGCCGAACTCATCGTTGAAGAACGGTCCCTGTATTCCCTGAGGGAACGTATTGGCGATATCGCCGATGCGCTTGCGGACCTGATAGAAGATGCCCGGGATGGTCTTGGGCGGCGTCGTCTCGCGCAATTGCACGAACACCGTCGTCTGCCCCGGCACGGTGTAGCTCCGGCTGAAATCGACGGCATCGATCTGCTGCAACTCCTTCTCGATCCGTTCGGTGACCTGATCGAGGGTGTCGCTGATCGTGGCGCCGGGCCAGCGCGCCTGCACGATCATGGTCTTGATGGCGAAGGGCGGGTCTTCCTCGCGCCCGAGCTTCTCGTAGGCGAGGAAGCCCGCCACCATCGAGATCAGCATCAGGAACCAGACGAAGGAGCGATGCTCGAGCGCCCATTCGGACAGGTTGAAGTTCTTCACGGGCAGCTCTCGCGTGACGCTGTTCGGATCGGCGCAGCTCGGAAAAGGGCTCTTGCGGCACCACTATTGTGGTTTGTCGGCCAGGCGGACGCGCTGACCCTCGCCGAGGCTGCGAGCACCGGCGAGCACCACGCGCTCGCCCGGCTTCAGACCTTCGGTGATGGCGACGCGATCGTCGTTCCGCTCGGCCACCGTGACGTCGCGCCGGGACACGGAATCCCCTGCCTCGTTCACGATCCAAACCGCGCTCCGTCCATCGGATTCGAACAATGCGGTGGCCGGCAGCGGAAACCGCGGTTTCGTGTGGCGCGACAGCCCGACGGTGATGGTGGAGCCGAGTCGGAAGGCGTCCGACGGGTTGAGCAGGGTCATCCGGATGCGCCGCGTGCGGGTCTGCTGATCGGCGAAGGGCGAGATCTCGCGGACCTTTCCGGTCGCCGTCACGTCGGGAGCGCTCTGAAGCGCCACGGCGAAGATCGCATCCTTCGGCATGGCTCCCACGAGGTCCTCGGGGATATCGACCACGGCCTCGCGCTCCTCGGGACGCGCCAGGGTCGCGACCGCCTGTCCGGCCGACAGGACCTGTCCCACCTCCGCGCTGCGGACGGTGACGACGCCGTCGAAATCGGCATGCAGCTCGGTATAGCCCATCTGGTCGCGGGCCTTCTGCAGGTTCGCCTGCGCCTGGGCGAGACGGGCCTGGGCCGTGTCTCGGCTCGCGACCGCGCTGTCGAGCCGCGCCTGCGTGACGTTGCCGTTGGTCATGAGCCGGCGCTGCCGGGCCTCGGTGGCATTGGCGTTCTCCGCCTGCCCCATCGCATCGGCGAGGTCGGCTTCCGCGCGTGTGAGCGCGAAGCGCGTCACCACCGGGTCGAGCGCGGCGATACGCTGCCCCTTCTTCACCACGTCACCCATCGTCACGTCACGGGCGATCATGCGGCCGGCGATCTGGAAGCCGATCTCCGACTGGTAGCGGGGCGCGACGAATCCGGCGAAGGGCCCGAACAGGATCGTCTCGACGGGCTTCGCCACCGTGTAGAGAACGGGCCGTACCGGCGCCGGGCCGGCATCCTCCTCAGCGGCGTGGCAGGCAGCGAGGGCGGCAAGAGTGGCCGCGATCACGACGAAGCGGGCACCGGCGCGGATCATCGAACGATCTCCTCGGCAACGGAGACCGTCTGGCCCGGCCTGAGGAACTGGATCCCGGCGATCACGACCTCCTCGCCCGGCTCGACGCCACCGGACAGGGCGATCGTGTTGGGCGAGTAGCGGTCGATGGTGACGATGCGCGGGGCGACCTTGCCGCTGGCCGGATCGCGGACCCAGACCGCCGGGCCGTTCTCCCAGCGATAGAGCGAGGACCAGGGCAGGACGATCGCGGATTGCGGCCGGAACTTGCCGGTGCCGATGACGATGGAACCGAGGGTCATGGCGGAGGGGGTATCCTTGAGCCCGACCTTCACCCGAACCGTCCCGGAGGCGGAATCGACGCTCGGCGAAATCTCGCGCACGGTGCCCACGGTCTGCACCTTCGGGTCCGCCTGCAGGGTGATACCGACCTCCTTGCTCTCGGGAGGGGTCGCCAGCACGGCCTCGAAGACGTTGAACACCGCATCGCGCGGGCCATCCTCGGCCATCGTGAGGACGGTCTGGCCGGCCTGGACCACCTGCCCGACCTCGAAGCTGCGGCTCAGGACGATGCCGTCGACGCCCGCTTTCAGATCGGTGTAGGAGAATTGCTCCTGGGCCGTGCCGAGAGCCGCCTTGGCGGAATCCACCGACGCCTGGGTCGTGCGCAATTGCTGCTCGGCATCGTCGTAGCTCGGCCGCGTGGTGTAGCCGCTGGAGAGCAGCATCTCCTGGCGCTTGAAGTTGACCTTGGCCTGGGTCAGCAGCGCCTCGGCCGAGGTGAGCGCGGCCTGAGCGTTGTTGAGATTCGAACGCTGCTCCTGCGGATCGAGCTTGGCGAGAACCTGATCGGCGGTGACATGGTCTCCGACCTCGACCAGACGGGTGGCGATCTTGCCGTTGTTGCGGAAGGCCACGTTCACCTGCGACTGAGCCTGGATATCGCCGGTGAAGACGAGATCGGCGGAGATGGTGCTACGCTCGGCCTTCGCCGTCCTGACCACCGCGACGCTCTGCTTCGCCGCGCCCGCAGCGGTCGGGCTCGCCGCTTCCGTCGCATGCGCGGGAATGCCGAGCATGGCGACGACACCGATCATGACGACGGCCCGGGCGGTGCGGACCCGGCGAACGGACTTGGTCAGACCAGACACTGCAATCCCGTTCCGTTAAAGCTCTATCGAACCCTATCCCTATCGGCTATCTTACCGACCGTCCAGACGGTTTTTAGCGAGAGTGAATCAGATGGTGAAGCCGCGCACACGGCGCGAGGACCGGGCGAGCATCATCCTCGATGCGGCAGAGAGCCTGATTCGGCGTTCGGGCACGCGCACCCTGACGATCGATGCGGTCGCGACCGAGGCGAGCTTGAGCAAGGGTGGAGTGCTGCACCATTTCGCATCCAAGGACGCACTGATTTCGGCGCTCGCCGAACGCAAGCTCAAGGAGATCAAGGAGGGCATCGCCCGGCACGAGGTCGCACAGGGGGCTGGCCCCTCGGCCCTGCCCCTGGCCCTGATCGCCCATGCTCGCGAGGTCTATGCCGACGAGGAGGGATTTCCGCGAGCGCTTCTTCTCGCCTCGGCGGAGAACCCGGAGGCTTTCGCCGGCTTCAACGCCTTTCTCAGCGAGCGGCTCGCCGGATTGGAGAAGATCGAACGATGCCCGGGGATCGGCGCCGCGCTGGTCTTCTCGACCCTGGGCCTGCTGATCACCCGGACCTTGGGCTTCCATTCCATGGAGGGGCCGCAACTCGAGCGGCTGTTCGACGGCCTCGAGAAGGTGGCACGCTCGGTCACGGAGGGTGAGACGCCGACGACGGACACCTGCGGCTCGGATTGACGATCGTCAGACCAGGGCCGCCATGGCCTGGAAGACGATGGCGTGGCGGGCGGCGAGCGCGTCGATGTCGCTGGCATAGCCGCCACCGATGACCGCGACGAGGGGGATGCGGCGGCGGCGCGCCTCGCCGACGACGTAGCGATCGCGCGCATGCAGGCCGGCATCGGTCAGCGACAGACGTCCCAATCGGTCGTCCGCATGGGGGTCGACCCCGGCATTGTAGAACACGAGGTCCGGGGCGAGGCCGTCGAGGAGGCTCGGCAGATGCGCCGCGAGGATCGCGGCATAGCCGGCATCGTCCACGCCGTCTCGCAAGCCGATATCGAGATCGCCGGCGATCTTGCGCGTCGGATAATTCTTCTCGGCATGAATCGAGAGCGTGAACAGGTCCGGCGACCCGGCGAGGCAATCGGCGGTACCGTCCCCCTGATGCACGTCGCAATCGACGACGAGGGCCCGCCGGATCGTGCCCTCCGCCTGGAGCGCCAGGGCCGCGATGGCGACGTCGTTGAACAGGCAGAAGCCGGCACCGGTCTCACGCCGCGCATGATGGCTGCCGCCAGCTGCACTTCCGGCGAGACCGTATTCCAGAGCCAGGCGCGCCGCGGCGAGTGTGCCGCCGGCGGACGCGCGCGAACGGGCGACGACGCTCTCATCCACCGGCAGGCCGATGTTGCGCTCGATCTCCCGCGACACCGAGCAGGACAGGATCGCCTCGACGTAATCCGATCGGTGCGCGCGCCTCAGCAGAGCCGCGTCGGCCGGCTCCGGCCTGACGAAGCCGGCGGGCGCCAGACCGAGCTGCACCAGCGTCTCGGCGAGGCGCCCGTATTTCCGCATCGGGAAGCGATGCCCGTCAGGCAGGACGGCTTGATAGGCCGGATGGACGACGATGGGCGGGATCATGCCAGATCGGCGATCATCCGCGCGGCCAGCGCGGCGCCGCTGTCATAGGCGGCCTCCACCCTCGGGCCGAGGCACCAGTCGCCGCAGGCGCCGAGCTTGAGCGAGGATTCGTAGATGCAATCCTCGTTCAGGGCCGTCTCGACGAGGGCATAGCGCCAGCGATGGGCACTGGCATGAATCGGCCTCACCGCGGTTCCGAGGCTGGTCTCGATGGCCCCGACGAGGATCCGGGTGACCTGCTCCCGCGTCTCTTCGAGATGCGCACGCGACCATTCCGGCGTGGCGTGGACGACGACCTGGACGGTTTCGGCCGAACGGCCCGGCTTGCTGTCCTCGCGGAACATCTGAGCGATCGCCCCGCTCCCGTCGCTCAAGGGACCAGCCTGCAACGGGCAATCCCGCTCACAGGCGAGCATCAGCGACCAGCAAGGCGCGTAGACCGGCACATCCAGGCCCGGCAGTGCCAGGCCGCTCGCTTTCATGAGTTTTGCGACCTGGGGAGACGGGAAGCTCACGGCGACCGCATCGAAATCATCGTCTTCGGCGCCTTCCGCGATCGCGAGGCGCCAGACGCCGTCCGTCCTCTCGATTCGCGTGACGGTCCGGTCCGAGCGCGTATCGATCCCTTCGAGGAGATCACGCACCGGGGCGGTCATTCCCGGGATGCCGACAGATCCGCCCAGCGCATCCCAGGCGCCGGCGACACCTCGCCGGGTCCAGTCGGCCAGACGCTCGCTGAAATTCGCGCCTTGCGCACGCATGAACTGGGCGCCGTGGTCGAAGGCGAGACCGGAATCGGCGACGCGACGCGTGGCCATGCGGCCGCCGATGCCGCGGCCCTTGTCGAAGACGGTGACGCCGAGACCCGCCTCGATCAACCGCCGGGCGGCCACCGCTCCCGATATCCCCGCCCCCAGAACGGCCACGCGCTTCGTCTGGCCCACGCCGTTCCCTTCCTCGCCAGGGGAGCCGACCGGCTCCGCACCTCTGTCATACGACTGAAACAGCCCACCTGTTAGGGCCTTGGACGTGGACAGGTTCCGTCGGGTGGCGGATGCCCGGAGGAATTGCGGCATGATCGGCAGCATCGAGACCGGCGCGATCGTCGCGCTCTCGCTCTGTGCCGTGCTGACCCTGGTCAACCTTCTCAGCGTCGCCATCGCCGCATGGCGGATCGGTCGTCACCGCGGCGCCCCGAGCTTTCCCACCGCCGCGCCGATGTCCCTGGTGCGCCCGGTCTGCGGCCTCGAAGCCTTCAGCGAGGAGATGCTCGAGCGCGGCTTCACTCTCGCCCATCCGGATTACGAGCTGATCTTCTGCGTCGCCGACGGCCGCGACCCGATCATCCCGCTGCTGCATCGCCTGATGGCGGGCCATCCGGCGATACCGGCGCGGCTCATCATCGGCGACGAGCGCATCAGCGACAATCCGAAGCTCAACAATTGCGTGCGCGGCTGGGAGGCGGCCCGGCACGAATGGGTGGTGCTTGCCGATTCCAACGTGCTGATGCCGCCCGACTACCTCCAGCAGCTTCAGGCTTCATGGCGCCCCGATACCGGGCTCGTCTGCTCGACGCCGATCGGCGCACGGCCGAGCGGGTTCTTCGCAGAACTCGAATGCGCCTTCCTGAATACCCTCCAGGCCCGCTGGCAATATACCGGTGAGAGCCTCGGCCTCGGCTTCGCGCAGGGCAAGAGCATGCTCTGGCACAAGCCCTTCCTCGACGCGAATGGCGGCATTCGGGCGCTCGCCGCCGAGATCGCCGAGGATGCGGCGGCCACCAAGCTCGTGCGCGCCGCCGGCAAACGCGTCCACCTCGTGTCGTCGCCTTTCGAGCAGCCTCTCGGACAGCGGGCGTTTCGCGAAGTCTGGTCGCGGCAGGTGCGCTGGGCACGGTTACGCCGGGTCACCTTCCCGCACTTCTTCGCACCCGAGATCGGCTCGGGCGCGCTGCTGCCCTTCACCATCGCCGCTCTCGCCGTCCCGACCCTGCCGGTTGTCGTCGGCGTCGTCGCGATGGCCACGCTCTGGTACGGGGCGGAATACGCGCTGGCCGCTCGCGCCGGCTGGCACCGCTCACCCCGCCTCCTCCTCGCCTTCCTGCTCCGCGACACGGTCCTGCCCGTCATGTGGCTCAGCGCCTGGATGCAGAGCGCCATCGTCTGGCGCGGGAACGCCATGGACATCCGCCCGAAAGAAACGACGCGCCTACGTGCCCGCGCCGAGGCAGCATAGAGGACGAGATCCCCATTTCGCATTTGGCGATCCGCGCGTTCGGCAGCACTCTTGCTTGGCCGTTGCACAACGGCCTCTCGTGCCGACGGCGGGAACCCATCATGCAAACCGAATCCACCGGCCTCCATAAAGGCCTGAACGCGTTCCACCTCTGGGGCATCGCCGTCGGCCTCGTGATCTCGGGTGAGTATTTCGGCTGGAGCTATGGCTGGGCCAGCGCCGGCACGCTCGGCTTCCTGGTCACGACGGTTTTCATTGCGGCGATGTACGTCGCTTTCATCTTCAGTTTCACCGAACTCACCACGGCAATCCCCCAGGCCGGCGGTCCCTTCGCCTATAGCAAGCGCGCCTTCGGACCGATCGGCGGCTGCATCGCCGGCTACGCCACGCTGATCGAATTCGTCTTCGCGCCTCCCGCCATCGCCCTCGCCATCGGCGCCTATCTCAACGTCCAGTTTCCGGGCCTCGACCCGAAACACGCGGCGCTCGGCGCCTACCTGATCTTCATGACCCTCAACATCATCGGCGTGCAGATCGCCGCCACGTTCGAATTGTTCGTCACCATCCTGGCGGTCGCCGAACTCCTCGTCTTCATGGGCGTCGTCGCCCCGGCCTTCAGCTTCAGCAATTTCGCCGCCCACGGATGGGCCGGCGAGTCGACCTTCACGCTGGCGTCCATCGGCGGAATGTTCGCGGCCATCCCCTTCGCGATCTGGTTCTTCCTCGCCATCGAAGGCGTCGCCATGGCCGCGGAAGAGGCGAAAGATCCCAAGCGCACCATTCCGATCGCCTACATCACCGGCGTCCTGACGCTCACCGTCCTCGCCTTCGGGGTGATGATCTTCGCCGGGGGTTCGGGCGACTGGCGGACCCTGAGCAACCTCAACGATCCCCTGCCCCAGGCGATGAAGACGGTGGTGGGCGAGTCAAGCGGTTGGCTTCACATGCTGGTCTGGCTCGGCCTGTTCGGCCTCGTGGCCTCGTTCCACGGCATCATCATGGGCTATTCGCGCCAGATCTTCGCTCTCGGCCGCGCCGGCTACCTGCCCGGCTTCCTCGCCAAGGTGCATCCACGCTTCCAGACCCCGCATGTGGCGACGGTGGCCGGCGGCCTCGTCGGCATCGCAGCGATCTACAGCGACAACCTCATCGAGATCGCGGGGCAATCCCTGACGGCGAGCATCGTCACGATGGCAGTGTTCGGCGCGCTCGTGATGTACGGCATGAGCATGGCCGCCCTGTTCAAGCTGCGTCGGAGCGAGCCCGATCTGCTGCGTCCCTACCGGGCGCCGTTCTTCCCTGCCGCACCGGCCTTCGCCCTGGCCATGGCCGCGATCTGCTTCGTGGCCCTGGTCGTGTTCAATCCCGTGATCTTCGTGATTTTCCTCGCTGTGATGGCGGTCGCCGTCCTCGCCTCGCATTTTCTGGCGAAGCCGACACTTGCCGCCCCCACCACGACGTTCGATCCGGCCATCTGAAACGCGAGCGCTCGCATCGAGGCCCGGCATTGCCCATAAGGCGGAGATGAAGATCGGAATCATCGAGGCGGGCGCGCCGCCCGCCCGTCTGGCCGGAGCCTACCCATCCTACGGCCGTATGGTGCAACGGCTCATCGGCGGCGAGGCGGACGTCGTGACATTCTCGGTGGCGGAGGGGCAGCTGCCCACATCCACGGCGGGGTTCGCTGGATTCGTCGTCACCGGATCCGCGGCGGGCGTCTACGACGACCTGCCGTGGATCGGTCCGCTCAAGGACTTCCTCGGCAGCGTCGATGGCCGCGCCAAACTCGTCGGCCTCTGCTTCGGGCACCAGGTGATGGCGGCGGCCTTCGGCGGCACGGTCGAGAAATCCGAGAAGGGCTGGGGCATCGGGCTCCACAGCTACGATATCTTCGAATCCGCAGAATGGATGAACGATGCGCGGCGCGTCTCGGTCCCGGCCATCCATCAGGATCAGGTGATCGTTCCGCCGGACGACGCCCGCATTCTCGGCGGCAACGCCTTCACGCCCTACGGGATCCTGTCCTACCCCGAACGACGGGCGATCTCGTTCCAGGTCCATCCCGAGTTCGAGTCCGATTACGCTACCGCTCTCATCGCCGGACACCATCCGTCAGTGCCTCACGACGAGATATTTCGGACGGCCGCTCTCACGTCTCTGCGAGAGCCCAGCGACGCACCCCGCGTCGGCGGCTGGATACGCCGCTTCCTGCGATCGCCGTGACGGGAAGCCGAAAAACGCAGATGGTTAGGATTGCGGCGGCGAATGGTGCGGGCGGTCGGAATCGAACCGACACTCTGTCACCAGAACCGGATTTTGAGTCCGGCGCGTCTACCAGTTCCACCACGCCCGCAACATTCGCGTCATGGCACAGGATCGCGCGGACGGCCAGTGTCTTGCGGGAGGGTTTTGCAGGGAGACCGTGCCGCGGTGGTTCCGGCTCGCAACCTGGACCGGGTTGTGCTCAAAGGGCCTCGCGCCTTCCCCTATCGGATAGAAGCTGATTCATGATCCGCCGCCTCTACGAGTGGATACTCGCGCTCGCGGGCAAACCGTCGGCCCCTTACGCGCTCGGTGCGGTGGCCTTCGCGGAGAGTTCGTTTTTCCCGGTCCCGCCCGACGTGATGCTGGTGCCGATGGCGGTGAGCCGGCCCGACAAAGTCTGGTTCTACGCGACGATCACCACCCTGTCGTCGGTGGTCGGCGGCCTGCTCGGCTATGCGATCGGAGCGCTGCTCTACGATTCCATCGGGGTCTGGCTGTTCTCCGTCTACGGGCTGACCGACAAGGCCGAGAGCTTCCAGGCCTCCTATGCGCATTACGGGCATTGGGTGATCCTGCTGAAGGGCCTCACGCCGATCCCGTTCAAGCTGGTGACGATCACCTCGGGCTTCGCCCATTACGACCTGCTCTGGTTCGTCGTGCTGTCGCTGATCACCCGAGGCGCGCGTTTCTTCCTGCTCGCCGGGCTTCTCAAGCGCTACGGCGTTTCCATCCGCGCCGTCCTCGACCGGCATCTCAATGTCGTCGCGGCCATCTCGGTGGCCGTCATCATCCTCGGCTTCGTCCTGTTCAAGGTGCTGCTGTGATCGATTATTCGTCCCTTCTCCGCCTTCGCCGCGCCGCGCTCGCCGTCCTGCTCGGCTCTGCGCTGGCAATCGCGGGTGCGCTCTATTTCCAGTTCGTGCTCGGCTATGTGCCGTGCAAGCTCTGCCTCACGGAGCGCCTGCCCTATTATGCCGCGATGCCGCTGGCGATCCTGGCGTTGTTCGCGCCCGAACGTCTGACCCGCTTCATTCTCGG
Source organism: Methylobacterium sp. 77 (assembly GCF_000372825.1). NCBI lineage: Bacteria > Pseudomonadati > Pseudomonadota > Alphaproteobacteria > Hyphomicrobiales > Methylobacteriaceae > Methylobacterium > Methylobacterium sp. 77. Next base: position 2,744,007 of record NZ_KB910516.1, read on the forward strand.
AATCGCTGCGCTCGGCCTGATCTACGGAGCGGGGCTGAGTGTCTACCATGCGGGCGCCGAATGGGCGTGGTGGGCCGGCCCCTCCGATTGCGGCGGCGGCAGCGGCGCCAATCCGAGCGATGTCGGCGATTTCCTCGACACGCTGAAGGCGACGCGGGTGGCGGATTGCTCTACCGCCGCCTGGCGTTTCCTCGGAATCTCGCTCGCCGGCTGGAACGCGGTCGTCGCCTTCGTCCTCGCATCCATTGCCGGAACGGCGGCGCTCAAGCGCTGAGAGGATCAGACCTCAGTTGAGGTCGTCCGGCAGGGAAGGAAGCGGGGCGACGTCGATTCCTTCCTCGATCAGCGCTCGCGCTTCGGAAGGACTGGCCTCGCCGTAGATCGGCCGCGAGGTCACCTCTCCGTAATGCATCCGGCGGGCCTCTTCGGGGAACTGGCGACCGACATCGTCGGCTGTCCGGGTCACATGCTCGCGGACCGCGCGCACCAGGGCGCGCAACTGCCGCTCCGGTTCAGCCATCACCGGCATGGTCGTCGGCGGTGTCGGCGCGGGAACGGTCGACGCATTCGACGAGGCCTCCGGCGCCGAACCGACGGGTGCAGGAAGTTTGGAGACGGGCGGTCGGGAGACGGGCTTGGCCACTGCCGGTGACATCATGGCCTTGGCGACCTTGGTGGAACCGCAGATCGGGCACTCCACGAAACCGCTTCTGGCCTGATCGTCGTAGGAGCCGCTGGAGCGAAACCACCCCTCGAAATCGTGCCCGTGCTCGCAGACGAGCGTATAGCGGATCATCGGCGGGAACGAGCCAGTCGCATCGTCAACCCGCCTGACCTACGCGTTCCACCGTGAAGGGGCGCGCATGTTTGAGGGCGGGGATCCGTCCCCGAGCCTCGGTGACGCGGGCGAGGTCGATCTCGGCCAGGATCACACCCGGCTCGGCCCCGCCGGCATCCGCCAGCACCTTGCCCCACGGATCCACGATGATCGAATGACCATAGGTCTCACGGCCGTCTTCATGGCGACCGCCCTGAGCCGCCGAGATCATGAACGAGCCTGTCTCGATGGCGCGGGCGCGGTGCAGGACATGCCAATGCGCCTCACCCGTCTGCTTGGTGAAACAGGCCGGCGCGCTGAGGATCGTCGCGCCAGCTTCCGCCAGGGCCCGGTAAAGGGCGGGAAAACGCAGGTCGTAACAGATCGCGATTCCGAGAGGAGCCCAGGGGGTCTCGGCGACGATGGCGCAGGCCCCACCCGTGTAGGTGTTGGATTCGCGCCAGCGCTCGCCGTTGGGAAGGTCGACATCATACAGGTGAAGCTTGTCGTAGGTGGCGGTGATCGCGCCTTGTGCATCGATCAGAAACGCCCGGTTCGCGATCTTGTCGCCGTTCCGGACGGCAAGGGAACCGATATGGACGACGATGCCCTGCTCGCGCGCGATGTCGCGCAGGGCCGACAGGGTCACGTCCTCGTCCTGTTCGCTCACATTGGCGAACAGGCTCGCCTTGTCCCGCACCACCAGCGACGTCATTTCCGGCGTCTGGACGTAATGCGCTCCCTGAGAGGCAGCCTCGCGCACGAGGGCGACGGCCGCATCGCGGTTGGCGAGCGGATCGCATCCGGAACGCATTTGAACACAGGCCGCCACGAAGCAAGGCTCGGCCTTGTCAGACCCCGAAAACGAACCGTCGCTCATGGTTGGGCCATCTGCGTCGCGAGCAGCGAACCGAGCTTGCCGGACCGGTCGAGGGCGTAGAGGTCGTCGCAGCCCCCCACATGCGTCTCGCCGATGAAGATCTGGGGCACGCTGGTCCGGCCGCCCGCACGCTGGGTCATGGCGAGACGAGAACCCGCGATCTTCTCGACGTCGATCTCGGAGAAGGTGACGCCCTTCTCCCGCAGCAAGGTCTTGGCGGCGGTGCAATAGGGGCACCAGGCTGTCGTGTAGATGGTCACCGGAGGCATATTGGCAGATGTCCCGCTTCACTCCCCTCAGCATATAGGGGACCGGCTGGAATCTTCATACCGTCAAGGCATGCGCCCGCCGCGAAACGTCTTATCCGGTACCGGCTGAGCCCGCTCAGGCAGCCAGCAGCTTTTCGACCTCGTTGACCAGATCGCGCAGGTGGAAGGGCTTGGAGAGCACCTTCGCATCCTTCGGAGCTTTGGAATCGGGGTTGAGGGCCACAGCCGCAAAGCCCGTGATGAACATCACCTTGATGTCCGGATCGAGTTCGGTGGCGCGGCGCGCCAGCTCGATCCCGTCCATCTCGGGCATCACGATATCGGTGAGGAGCAGTTCGAAGGGCTCTTCGCGCAACCGATTGTAGGCCGACAGGCCGTTGTCGAACGACAGCACATCATAGCCGGCGTTCTGCAGCGCCTTCGCGAGAAAGCGGCGCATGTCGTTGTCGTCTTCCGCCAGGAGGATCTTCATCGATCGGCGTCCCGCACCCTTGAGTCGTTGTGTTCTTTTCATAAAGCGCAGGCTTGGTAAACAAGGTGTTGAGATCGGTGCTCGGACGGAGTGCCCGGTGGCACATCGATGGATTGGGGACGGGGCGTGTCACAGTGGACACGTCCCTTTCCACACCGCAAAGTGGCGCCCTGCGTTTTCCTGCCGCTCCGAGGCGCCCACGCTGCGATGACACAGCCCCACCCTCGCCTGCCTGCGACGCATTCGGGAGATTTTTCGCCGCCCTTCGTCATCGACGAGCCGACGGAACATACGCTTCCGTTCGTTTTCAACACGCCTCATTCCGGAGCGGTCTATCCGAAAGCTTTCCTGGCCGCGTCGCGACTCGATGCGCTGGCCCTCAGGCGCTCCGAGGACGCCTATGTCGACAGGCTTTTCGCACCGGTGGTCGATCTCGGCGCGCCGCTGATGCGCGCGAATTTCCCACGGGCCTATCTCGACGTGAACCGGGAGCCCTACGAACTCGACCCGCGCATGTTCGACGGTCGGTTGCCGCCCTTCGCCAACACGCGATCGATGCGCGTCGCCGGCGGTCTCGGGACCGTGCCGAGGGTGGTCGCCGACGGCCAGGAGATCTACCGCACCCGGCTCCCGGTCGAGGAGGCGGTGACGCGGATCGAGGAACTCTACAAACCCTACCACCGCACCTTGCGCGGCCTCGTCCAGCGCACCGCACGTGTCTTCGGCCACGCCATCCTGATCGACTGTCATTCGATGCCGTCGTCCAGCCTGCTCCGCGAGGAGGATACCAAGGCGGAATTCGTGCTCGGCGACCGATTCGGCACGAGCTGTTCGCCGGTCCTGATCGCGGCGTTCGAGCACCATTTGCGCGCGCGCGGCTTCCGCACCCTGCGCAACAAGCCCTATGCGGGCGGCTTCATCACCGAGCATTACGGTGAGCCGAATATCGGCCGCCACGCGCTGCAGATCGAGATCAATCGCGGGCTCTACATGAACGAGGCGAACCTCGCGATCACGCAGGGCTTCTCGGACCTGGTCTGGATGCTGCGCGAGGTGGTCAAGGCGGTGGCCGAAGAGATCGACGACCTGACGCCGCGTCGGATGGCAGCCGAGTAGGTACGGGCTGAGGAACGACACGTGGTGGCTTGCTCGCGACGTGTCACATCGCCGAGACCGGTCGCTCACGCGGAACCGATCGACCAACAAAAAAAGGCCGCTCCGAAGAGCGGCCCGAAGTCTAGGGAGGAAACGCCCAAGAAGGGCTACGGGACCGCGACGCCATCGCGATCTCGCAATGCACAAAGTAAAGTGCGTCGCACAAAACGCAAGGGTATTTCGTCGCCGAAAGGCTGCGCGGTGTGCATGCCTCGCCCGCGCCTTGCGCACCGAACGGCGCAGCTTGCAGGGCTCGGTCGTTTCATCCCTGGATATCCTTGAGCAGGCGGGCGATCTCAGCCTTCAATGGCTCCGCCAGATCTTTGCGCTGGAGCGCATAGGCGATGTTGGCGGTGAGGAAGCCGAGCTTGGAACCGGTATCGTAGGTTCGGCCCTCGTAATGCATACCGAAGAACGACTGCTTCTCGGCGAGCTTGATCATCGCGTCGGTGAGCTGGATCTCGCCGCCTGCACCCTTCTCGCCATCTTCGAGGATCGAGAAGATTTCCGGCTGAAGAATGTAGCGCCCGGAGATGATGAAGTTGGACGGCGCCGTGCCCTGTTTGGGCTTCTCGATCATGCCGTTGATCTCGAAGGTCTGACCATAGGTCTCGCCGACGCCGACGATCCCGTATTGGTGGGTCTCCTCCGGCTTCACTTCCTCCACGGCGATGACGTTGCCGCCATGACGCTCGTAGGCCGACAGCATCTGCTGCATGCAGCCCTTGCTCAGCATGTCGGGCAGCAGCACGGCGAAGGGCTCGTCGCCGACGATCTCACGCGCGCACCAGACCGCATGGCCGAGGCCGAGAGGCGCCTGCTGACGGGTAAAGCTGGTCTGGCCGGCGGCCGGCAGGTCGCGCTTCAGTTCCTCATAGATCGCGTCCTTGCCGCGCTCCTGCAGCATGCGGTCCAGTTCGAAAGCGACATCGAAATGGTCTTCGATGACCGCCTTGCCGCGGCCCGTCACGAAGATGAAATGCTCGATTCCGGCTTCTCGCGCCTCGTCCACCACATGCTGGACGACGGGTCTGTCGACCACGGTGAGCATTTCCTTCGGAACGGCCTTGGTCGCGGGCAGGAAGCGGGTACCCAGGCCTGCGACAGGCAGGACGGCTTTACGAATCGGTTTCATCAAGCGGGACCCGGTCTCTTGAAAGTGGTGGGAACAACCCGGAGGCCAAGAACGATAGCACGTTGCCGTGATCGAGCGAGCAAGAACGAAACCATATCCACGGTCGACGCGGCACACTCCACGGGTGACGCGACAGACTGACCGCAGGATCACGGGGATCGTTTTCGGTGTATCGTCCGCAGAAGTCGCGAGCGTGCGTGTCTGGAGAGCGAAGGGGGAACGATGGCGGTTCTGGTCACGGGCGGCGCCGGATATATCGGCAGCCACATGGTTCTGGCTCTCCTGGATGCCGGCCACGACGACATCGTCGTCATCGACGACCTGTCGACGGGTTTCGATTGGGCGCTGCCGCCCGAAATCACCCTGGTCGTCGGAGACGTATCGGATCAGGCACTGGTCAAGCGGGTCATCGCCGAGCATGGGGTCGACACGCTGGCGCATTTCGCCGCCAAGATCGTCGTGCCGGATTCGGTCGCCGACCCGCTCGGCTACTACCTCTCGAACACGGTCAAGACGCGGGCGCTCATCGAGGCGGCCGTCGAGGGCGGGGTGAAACACGTCATCTTCTCCTCCACCGCCGCCGTCTACGGCGAGCCCGACATCGTCCCGGTACCGGAGGATCTCCTCACTTCGCCGATCAATCCCTATGGCCGCTCGAAGCTGATGAGTGAGTGGATGATCGCGGACGCGGCCAAGGCGCACGGCTTCACTTACGTCATCCTGCGCTACTTCAACGTCGCTGGCGCCGATCCGCGCGGGCGCAGCGGTCAATCGGCCGCCAATGCCACGCACCTCATCAAGGTCGCGACACAGGCCGCGCTCGGCCGGCGCAGCCATCTCGAGGTGTTCGGCACGGATTACCCGACCCGCGATGGGTCCTGCCTGCGCGACTACATCCAGGTCTCCGATCTCGCCGAGGCCCATCGCGTGGCGATCGCGTATCTGCGTTCGGGCGGAGCGAGCCTGACTCTCAATTGTGGCTACGGCCGAGGGTACTCGGTTCTCGAGGTGATCGAGGTGGTCAAGCGGATCTCGGGACGCGACTTCGAGGTCAGGCTGTCACCCCGCAGGCCCGGCGACCCGGCACAGATCGTGGCGAAGGCCGACCGTATCCGTAACGAGTTGGGGTGGCAGCCGCGCTATGACGATCTCGACGGGATCGTGGGCCAAGCCCTCGCCTGGGAAGAATCACTGGCTCGGCGCAACCGCACGTGAAGACGAGCGTCTACGCCGCCATCGCCGTCTCCATCCTCCTTGCTGCCGAAGCGACGGCGCAGGAGGCGGGGCGCCCAACTCTGCCAGCGAAATCGAATTCGTCCGCAAAACAGGATGGGGCGGCGAGCGCCTCGTTTCGCAGCTTCGTCGATGGATTGAGGGCCGATGCGGAGGCGAGAGGGGTCACCTCAGCGACCTTCGACGCGGCCTTTCGCGGCATTTCCTCCGCCGATGCCAGCGTTCTGGCCAGAACCAAGGCGCAGGGCGAGTTCGGGCGGCCCGTCTGGGATTACCTCGTCGGCGCGGTATCGACCGGTCGGATCGCCCGAGGCCAATCCCAGGCCGCGCGCCTCTCGGAGACCCTGGCGGCCATCGAGGCACGGACGGGGGTGCCTCGATGGATCGTTCTCGCCTTCTGGGGGGTCGAGTCGGATTTCGGCGCGAGCGGCGGTACCGTGCCGACCATCCGAGCCTTGGCGACCCTGGCCCAGGCGGGTTTTCGCGGCACGCTGTTCCGCAACGAGCTGCTCGATGCGCTGGCCATCCTTCAGCGTGGCGACATCGCGCCGGAGGCAATGAAGGGCTCATGGGCCGGCGCAATGGGCCAGACGCAATTCCTGCCATCGACCTTCCTCAAACACGCGGTCGATTTCGATGGGGACGGACATCGCGACATCTGGCGCTCGGAGGCCGATGCCCTCGCCTCCATCGCCGGCTATCTCCAGTCCCTCGGCTGGAACCCGGGCCTGTCCTGGGGCTATGCGGTCTCGCTTCCCGCCGGCTTCGACCTGACACGGTACCGGGCGGACCTGTCCGATTTCGCCAAGCGCGGCGTCCGCCGGAATGACGGCGAGGCTCTGCCGGCATCGGGCCAGGCGAGCCTGTTCCTGCCCGGCGGTGCCGGTGGCCCGGTGTTTCTGATCACCGATAATTTCGAGGTCGTCCGGGCTTACAACACCTCCGATTCCTATGCGCTCGCGGTGGGGCATCTCGCCGATCGCCTCGCGGGCGGGCCGCCATTGACGGCTCCCTGGCCGAGCAATGCGGCTCGTCTCGACAAGGCGGGCCTGCAATCCCTGCAGAACGGACTCGCCGCGCGAAACCTCTATGCCGGCGACGCCGATGGCCGGGCCGGGCCGAAGCTGCGGGAAGCCGTCCGCCAGTACCAGATCAAGGAGGGGCTGACTGCGGACGGCTATGCCACGCCGGCCCTTCTCGAGCACCTGACCGCACGCCCTTAGACGCCGCAGGGATCGTCGGCTAGGATGGTCACCGTTCTCGTCCTTTCCGTCGATCACCCGACAGGTCGCAGTGTGGCATCAAGGATCGTCAAAGATTGTTCGCGCGTCCGCGAAGTTGCGGGACTCGTAGGCGCCGCCATCCTGCGCGTCGGTTTCCTGGCCATCTTCGCGGCCCCCCTGCTCTTCGCGTCAGGTCCGTCCGCCATCGCGCAATGGGGAGATTCCTACGACACCCCTCGGAGCGACCCCTATTACGCTCCGCGCCGCCGCTCCCGCGACGAGGGCGATTACAGCAACCGTCAGGCAAACCGCCGATACTCCCCTCCCCCCCAGGAAGCACCACGGCAGTTCTACTGGCCCTGGGAGGAACGGCCGCAGCAGGCACAACCGAATCCGGCTCCCACACCATCTGCGCGACCGGCGCGGCCGCGTGCGCCGACGATCGGGGAGAGCCAGCGTTCCTACACGAGGAGGCCTCGTCCCGCCCCCGTGATCGCCCAACCGAAGCCGGTCCAGCCGAAATCCGAGCCCTCGATCCGCATTGCGGTGTTCGGGGATTCGCTGGCGAGCTATCTCGGCCGTGGCCTCGACGACGTGTTCGAGGAGAATTCCGATGTGGCAATCCTCGACCGTTCGAAGGCCGATAGCGGTCTCGTGCGAAAGGACGTGGTCGACTGGCCAAAGGCCGCGGAAGATTTTCTGAAGACGAACCCGAAAGTCGCCTACGCCCTGGTGATGCTCGGCGCGAACGATCGCCAGCCGATCCGTGAAGGGTCCGAGAGCGTGGATCCCGGGACGGAGCGTTGGCGCGACCTCTATCGCGACCGTGTCGATGCTCTGGCGAAGGTCTTCGCCAGCCAGAAAATTCCGTTCATCTGGGTGGGAGCTCCGCCGATGCGCAGCGAGTCGCTGACGAAGGATATCGCCACGATCAACGACCTGATCCGCGACCGTGTCGCGAAAGCGGGCGGGACCTACGTAGATATCTGGCCGGGCTTCGTCGACGACCGCAACCGCTTCACCATGTCCGGCCCCGATCTGGAGGGCCAGGAGGCGAAGCTACGGACCGCGGACGGCGTGCATTTCACCAAGGCGGGCGCTCGCAAAGTCGCGCATTTCGCCGATGTCGAACTCAAACGCCTCATGGGCTCGAACTCCACGGAGGCACCGGCCGTCGCGCCCGTGGCGACGGTTCCGGGGCCGATTCTCGATGGCGAGGCACCGAAGCTCGACGATACCGCCGCGATCGATCGCCAGATCACCGCGATGCTGCCGAGCCTGCCTGAGCCGCCCGGCATCCCCGCTTTGCCCGTGAAACCGCCGGCGGGGCCCATCATTCCCTTGGGACGCGCGGAAGTAACCCCCGGCGGTGGGCTGATCAGCGGCAGGCCGCGGGATGGCGATGCGTCGGGAAATGTCGAACGGGTGCTTCAGCGCGGCTCGGCGCCCGTGGCGCAGCCGGGACGGGCCGACGATTTCAAATGGCCGCCGGGCTGAACGCCCTCACGCTGCGGCACCTTTGGGCCACGAGATCTCTCATCCCCGGACTGGCGGACCGGATAAGCACCCGGCCCGCCCTTGCGACATAACTCTCAGCGGGGAAGGACGCTCGAGCCCATGAGGGCCTCGTCGATGGACCGCGCGGCCTGGCGTCCCTCTCGGATTGCCCAGACCACGAGGGATTGGCCACGGCGCATGTCGCCGGCGGCATAGATCTTCTCGTTCGACGTGCGGTAATCGACTTCGTTGGCAGTGACATTGCCGCGCTTGTCCATCGTCACGCCGGATTCCTCCAGCAGGCCCTTGCGGAGCGAGCCAGCGAAACCGATCGCCAGGAAGACGAGATCGGCCGGCAGGGTGAATTCACCGCCGGGGACCGGCTGGCGCTTCTCGTCCACGCGGGTGCAGACCACACCGGTGAGCTTGCCCTTCTTGTTCCCCTCGAGGCGCAGCGTGGCAGCCTGGAACTCGCGCTCCGCGCCCTCCGCCTGACTCGACGAGGTCCGCATCTTGGTCGGCCAGTACGGCCAGACCGAGAGCTTGTCCTCGCGCTCGGGCGGACGCGGGCGGATGTCGAGCTGCGTCACCGACAGGGCGCCCTGGCGGAAGGAGGTGCCGACGCAATCCGACGCCGTGTCGCCGCCACCGATCACCACGACGTTTTTGGCGGTGGCGAGGATCGGCAGCTCGCCGTTGCCCGGCATCGGCTCGGCACCGACCCGGCGGTTCGACTGAACGAGGAATGGCATCGCGTAATGCACGCCGGACAGATCCTGGCCGGGAAGCTCCGGGTTACGCGGGTCTTCCGCGCCACCGGCGAACAACACGGCGTCGAACTCGGCGGTGAGTTCGTCGAGTGGCTTCGTGACACCGACATTCACGCCGTAATGGAAGGTCACGCCTTCCGCTTCCATCTGCTTCACGCGCCGATCGATATGGCGCTTCTCCATCTTGAAGTCGGGGATGCCGTACCGAAGGAGTCCGCCGGCCTTCGGCTCGCGCTCGAAGACGTGGACGTCGTGGCCGACGCGGGCGAGCTGCTGAGCCGCCGCCATCCCGGCTGGCCCGGAGCCGATGACGGCGACCTTCTTGCCCGTGCGGGTCGACGGGATTTCCGGCTTGACCCAACCGTTGTTCCAGGCGCGGTCGGCGATGGCCTGCTCGATCGTCTTGATCGCGACGGGCTGGTTCTCGAGATTGAGAGTGCAGGCCTCCTCGCACGGCGCCGGGCAGACGCGGCCGGTGAATTCCGGGAAATTGTTGGTCGAGTGCAGGTTGCGAGCCGCCTCCTGCCAGTCCGACTGGAAGACGAGCTCGTTCCAGTCTGGAATCTGGTTGTGCACGGGGCAGCCGGTCGGGCCGTGGCAGAACGGAATCCCGCAATCCATGCAGCGCGCGGCCTGTTTCTTCAGGTCGTGCTCGTCGAGGGGCAGCGTGAATTCGCGGAAGTGCCGCACGCGATCCGCAGCGAGCTGATACTTCTGCTCCTGCCGATCGAATTCGAGGAAACCCGTGATCTTGCCCATCGTGACCGTCTTTCGCGAGTCTGTCTGATCCGTTGAGCGGAGCGTGACCGGCCCGGTCCGCCTCAGCCCGTTTTCCGTTTCGTGTCGCCCGGTGCCGTCGCCGTCTAACCCGGTTTCGTCTCGTGAGCGCCTCGACCGAAAGTCTCCGCGCAACGGGTGAGCCAAGCCCGGATCGCCGGCCGCGGTGCCAGGTCGAATCCGCCCTCGTCCGCCCATTGCGTATAAGCGAACAACGCCACGTCGGCGACGCTGATCCCCCCGCCTACCAGCCACGCCGCCCCGCCGAGGTGCCGCTCCATCAGGTCGAGGGCCGCCTCGCCGCGCGTGACCCGGGCCGGATCGCGCGCATCCTTCGGCTTGCCGAGATAGCGCATCTCGAACCTGCAGACCGCGATGGCCGGCTCGTGGCTGTACTGTTCCCAGAACAGCCACGCGTCCATTTTCGCCGCGAGGAACGCATCCTCGGGGATCAGTACGCTGTCACGGGCGAGATAGCGGATGATCGCGTTCGATTGAGCGAGACACCGCCCGTCCTTGAACTCGACCCCCGGCACCTGCCCCGCCGGAAAGCGGGTCAGGTAATCCGGTGTCCGGCTCTCGCCCTTGAGGATATCGACCGGCACCCAATCATAGGCGAGGCCGAGATGATCGGCGACGATCTTCACCTTGAGGCAATTGCCGGAGACGAGATCGCCGTAGACCCTCATGCCGCCCCTACTCCGCAGCGACCGGCATACGCGCCATTTCCATCTCGCGCAGGGCACGGCGGTACTCGACCGGCATCACCTTCACGAACTTGGTCCGGTAACCGGCCCAATCTTCGAGAATCGCCTTGGCACGCGGGGAACCCGTGTACTTCAGGTGGTTGGTGATGAGCTGGCTCAAGCGCTCCTCGTCATGGCCGGACATGTCGGCCAGGATGTCGACGCGCCCCTTGGTCTCGAGGTCACCGTCCTGGTGGAAGCGGCGCATGACGTCGTCCTCCTCCTCGACGGGTTCCAGATCGACCATGGAGAGGTTGCAGCGCGCGGCGAACGATCCGTCCGCGTCGAGGACATAGGCGATACCGCCCGACATACCGGCCGCGAAGTTGCGCCCGGTTTCGCCGATGGAGACCACGACGCCGCCGGTCATGTACTCGCAGCCATGGTCGCCCATGCCCTCGACCACGGTGATGGCGCCCGAGTTGCGCACGGCGAAACGCTCACCGGCCGAGCCTCGGATATAGCACTCGCCCGCGATCGCCCCGTACAGGACCGTATTGCCGGCCATGATCGTCCGGCCACCGGGCGACCTCAACGCATCGCTCGGGCGGATGATCAGCTTACCGCCCGACAGGCCCTTGCCGACGTAATCGTTGGCATGGCCGGTCAGGACAACCGTGACACCGGCCGCCAACCACGCCCCGAAGCTCTGTCCGGCCGTGCCGGCGAGGTTCACCGTGATGGTGTCGTCGGGCAGACCCTCGTGGCCGTAGCGCTTGGCGATGACGCCCGAGAGCATCGCACCCGCCGTGCGGTCCGAGTTTCGGATGACATCGTTGAGCACCACCGGTTCGGCGGTTTCGATCGCCGACTTGGCGCCCTCGATCAGGCGGCGGTCGAGCACCTTGTCGATCGGATGCTTCTGCTTCTCGGTATGACGGATGGCCACGTCGGGACCGACGTCGGGCCGGTGGAACAGCTTCGAGAAATCGAGCCCGCGCGCCTTCCAGTGGTTGATGACCTCCAGCGTGTCGAGGAAGTCGGAGCGGCCGATCAGGTCCTCGAGCTTGGTGAAGCCCATCGTCGCCATCAGCTCGCGCAGCTCCTCCGCCACGAAGAAGAAGTAGTTGACCACGTGTTCCGGCGTGCCCTTGAAGCGCTTGCGCAGGACGGGATCCTGCGTCGCCACGCCCACCGGACAGGTGTTGAGGTGGCACTTGCGCATCATGATACAGCCGGCCGCGATGAGCGGCGCGGTCGAGAAGCCATACTGATCGGCGCCGAGGAGGGCCGCGACGAGAACGTCGCGACCGGTGCGGATGCCACCATCGGCCTGCAGCACGACACGACCGCGCAGGTGGCTCAGCACCAGGGTCTGCTGTGTCTCGGCGAGACCGGTCTCCCAGGGCCCGCCCGCATGCTTGATCGAGGTCAGCGGAGCGGCACCGGTGCCGCCGTCGAACCCTGAAATCGTGATGTGGTCGGCGCGCGCCTTGGCGACGCCGGTGGCGACCGTGCCGACACCGACTTCCGAGACGAGCTTCACCGAGACGTCGGCGGCCGGGTTCACGTTCTTCAGGTCGAAGATCAGCTGGGCGAGATCTTCGATCGAGTAGATGTCGTGGTGCGGCGGCGGCGAGATCAGGCCGACGCCTGGGGTGGCGTAGCGGACCTTGGCGATCTTGGCGTCGACCTTGTGACCCGGCAGCTGGCCGCCCTCGCCGGGCTTGGCGCCCTGCGAAACCTTGATCTGCATCATGTCGGCGTTGACGAGATATTCCGTCGTCACGCCGAAGCGGCCGGACGCCACCTGCTTGATCGCCGAACGGCGCGAACGACCGTCGGCCATCGGCTTGAACCGCTCGACCTCTTCGCCGCCCTCACCGGAATTCGAGCGGCCTCCGAACGAGTTCACCGCGATGGCGAGCGTCTCGTGCGCCTCCTTCGAGATGGAGCCGTAGGACATCGCACCCGTGGCGAAACGCTTGACGATATCGACCGCCGGCTCGACCTCGGAAATGTCCACCGGAGCCCGGCCGAGCTCGGCCGCCTGCTTGATGCGGAACAGGCCACGGATGGTCTTGAGGTAGTTTTCCTGCTCGTTCACTAGCTTGGCGAACTCGCGGTAGCGATCGGGGAGGCCGAGCCGCACGGCGTGCTGGAGAGTGGCCACCGAATCCGGCGTCCAGGTATGGCTCTCGCCGCGCAGGCGGTAGGCATATTCGCCACCGACATCGAGGGCATGGCGATAGACCGGCGCATCGCCGAATGCATCGGCGTGACGCCGAGCGGTCTCTTCCGCCACCTCGGCCATGCCGATGCCTTCGATGGTCGTCTTGGTGCCGAAGAAATCGCGGGCGACAAAGCTCGAGTTGAGGCCGATCGCGTCGAAGATCTGGGCGCCGCAATAGGATTGATAGGTCGAGATGCCCATCTTGGACATGACCTTGAGCAGGCCTTTATCGATCGACTTGATGTAGCGATAGACGATCTCGTCGTCGGTGAGGTCGGGCGGGAACTCGTCCTTCATCGCGATCACGGTCTCGAAGGCGAGATAGGGATTGATCGCCTCGGCGCCGTAGCCTGCGAGGCAGGCGAAGTGATGCACTTCGCGCGGCTCGCCGGATTCGACCACGAGACCGACCGAGGTGCGAAGCCCCTTGCGGATCAGGTAGTTATGCACCGCTGCCGTGGCCAATAGGGCCGGGATGGCGATGCGGTCCGGGCCGACGCCGCGGTCGGTCAGGATGATGATGTTGTAGCCGCCGCGCACCGCCGCCTCGGCCCGGTCGCAGAGCCGGTCGACCGCGCCCTCCATGGCCACGGCTCCGGCCTCGGCCAGGAAGGTCATGTCGAGGGTCTTGGTGTCGAAACGGTCCTCGAAATGGGAGATCGAACGGATCTTCTCCAAGTCGCCGTTGGTCAGGATCGGCTGACGGACTTCGAGGCGCTTCTTGCGCGAGGCGCCTTCCATATCGAGGATGTTAGGCCGCGGCCCGATGAACGAGACGAGGCTCATCACGGCCTCCTCGCGGATCGGGTCGATCGCCGGATTGGTGACCTGCGCGAAGTTCTGCTTGAAATAGGTGTAGAGCGGCTTCGGCTTGTCGGAGAGGGCCGAGAGCGGCGTGTCGGTTCCCATCGAGCCGACCGCCTCCTGGCCGGTCACGGCCATGGGCGCCATCAGCAGCTTGAGGTCTTCCTGGCTGTAGCCGAATGCCTGCTGCCGATCGAGCAGCGACACGTCGGAGCGCGAGGCGCGCGGGATGACGGGCTTCAGGTCCTCCAGCACGATCTGGGTGTTCTTGACCCATTGAGCGTAGGGATTGGCCGCTGCGAGCTCGCTCTTGATCTCCTCGTCGGAGATGATGCGGCCCTTCTCCAGGTCGATGAGCAGCATGCGGCCCGGCTGCAGGCGCCAGGATTCGATGATCTTCTCATCGGGAATCGGGAGCACGCCCATCTCGGAGGCGAGCACGACGAGGCCGTCATCGGTGACGATGTAGCGGGCTGGACGCAGGCCGTTGCGGTCGAGGGTCGCGCCGATCTGGCGACCGTCGGTGAAACAGACGGCGGCAGGGCCGTCCCACGGCTCCATCAGCGCGGCATGGTACTCGTAGAACGCCTTGCGCTCCTCGTTCATGAGCGGATTGCCGGCCCAGGCCTCGGGGATCAGCATCATCATGGCGTGGGCGAGCGAGTACCCGCCCTGCACGAGGAATTCGAGCGCGTTGTCAAAACAGGCGGTGTCCGACTGGCCCTCGTAGGAGATCGGCCAGAGCTTCGAGATGTCGTTGCCGAACAGGTCGGAATCGACGCTGGCCTGACGCGCGGCCATCCAGTTCACGTTGCCGCGCAGCGTGTTGATCTCCCCGTTATGGGCGACCATCCGGTAGGGGTGCGACAGCTGCCAGGTCGGGAAGGTGTTGGTGGCGAAGCGCTGGTGCACGAGGGCGAGGCCGGAGACGTAGCGCTCGTCCTGCAGGTCCTTGAAGTAATGGCCGAGCTGCGTGACCAGAACCATGCCCTTGTAGACGATGGTCCGGGTCGAGACCGAGACGGGATAGTAGGCCTTCACCCGCGGGTCGTTGAGGCCATAGACCTTGTTCGAGATGACCTTGCGTGCGGTGAACAGACGGCGCTCGAACGCGTCCTCGTCCAGGATCGCGGCAGGGCGGCCGATGAAGACCTGCTTGTGATGCGGCTCCGTCTCCTTGACGCGCACGCCGAGATCGCTCGGATCGACGGGAACGTCGCGCCAGCCGAGGAAGGGAAGCCCCTCATCGTGCAGGACCTTCTCGACGATCTCCTCGACGATGCGGCGACCTTCCGCGTCCTTGGGCATGAAGAACTGGCCGACACCGTAATGGCCCGGCTCCGGAAGGGCGATGCCGAGTCCCTCACACTCCTCCTTCAGGAGAAAATGCGGAATGTGGGTGAGGATGCCGCAGCCGTCGCCCATCTTCGGATCGGCGCCGACGGCGCCGCGATGGTCGATATTCTCGAGGATGAGCAGGCCCTGCGCGACGATGGCGTGAGTGCGCCGGTCATGCATGTCCGCGACGAAGCCGACGCCGCAGGCATCGCGCTCGCGGGCGGGATCGTAGAGGCCCTGCGCGTGCGGAAGCGCCTGATCACGGACGACGAGCGGAGCGACGCCGTCCCGCGTGGCGGGGATCGGGTTCCGGACGGTCTCGGCAACCACAGATGCGGCCATGTTCATAACCCTTCAGCCTCGTTCGCCCGTGCCCGCATGCGAGCATGTTTCATGCCCGAATGCCAATCGGCACTCAGGCTCCTCCCTCGACGCGGTCGGATTCGGGCAGGGTCTTCGGTGAGGAAGTGCCCGCTATCCGCGGGCTCGTCGCCGGCTTGAGATCAAGCCGTACGGGCCCGGATCGCCGCGATGGCGACCGGCTTGGAATCTCGTTTCTTCGTGAGATCCAACACCCGTTCGAGACCTTCCACGTTCCTCGAAAACACCTTGTCCTCGGAGCCGACTCGCCTCCGGAACACCCTGCCGAAAATGGGACAGCCGTACTGTCCTAATTAAGGAACCTGACAGATTTTAAACGGTCCAGCAAGAGGCACGAAGGCGCGATGGACAGGATTGAGGCGCATTGCGACTCTGCGAGCGAGAAGACGCTGACCGTTGAGCCAGATCCCGACGGCGGATCATAGAGACCACGCAAGCCCTGACCATTATCGGTCGCCCGCGACTTGCCCTGCTTCACCCGCAATCCCGCCCCAATCAGGCGGTCTAACCGGCTTCGCCAAGCACAAGCGGCATGCGGGGTGATGGACCGCACGGAGACTTCCGTAGACCTGCGCCAACAGTGGGCTACGGAAAACGAACATTTAAGACGAGGCATCATGACATCGAGCCGCAGGGCGCCTGTGCGCTCATCGACGATCGGCCTGACGATGCTGGCCGGGTTCATCACCCTGTCGGCACTCGGCACGACCTCCGCTCAAGCCCAGTACGGCTACGAGCCGGATGTGCTCCTTCCTCCTCGGGCCGTCGTCTGGCGCCTCAACGATCGCGGATTCACCGAGGTGACGCGACCGCGATTCGACGGTCGGTCCTATGTGGTCGAGGCGACGGGCCCATACGGCGACAGGGTGCGACTCTTCGTCGATGCCCGCGACGGAGCCGTCCTCGACCGCCAGCGCCTCGGTGCGCCGATCCAAACTGCGCCGGTTCGCGTCGCCCGTCCGGCACCCGGCTACGGCTGGACGGAAGAGGACGAACAGCCTCGCCGGCCGGCCCGCGAGGCGGAACGATTGGTCCCTCCCGGCGTGATCCCGAACGGCGATGGCGTCGTCCGGCAACCGCGCTTCGACGTCGCGACCCGCCCGGAAGCGTCCGTTCGCTCCGAGGCGTTGGACCGCAATCCGCAAGGTCTCAACCCAGATACCAAAAATGGGGCGACCCGAAACGGGAGCGATGCGAGAAGGCCGACCGAACCGCCTCCGGCCCGCAAGGTCTCCAAGCTGACCCCGCCAGTAAAAGCCGCCGCGCCCAGGCTCGCCCCCGAAGCCCCTCGCCCCGAGGAAGCCACGCGTCCAGCAGCGGCGGCCGCACCTTCCACGCCCGAGAAAAACGAGCCGCCCGTCGCGGCGATCGAACAGCCGAAGCGTGAACCCTCGACTCCGGCCGCGAACCAGCCGCGCAGCGACACCGCGCAGGCGCCGCAAGGCACGTCAGGCCAGGGCTCGTCCGGCAAGGCGCAGGCCTGGAGCGATCCGCCGACGGAGAAGAAGGCCGTCCGGGTCATCGGCGGCGCGACAATCGTACCGGGTGCGACCGACAAGGATCAGGCAGGCGACCGTTCGGCGGAATAGCCGCCCTGCGACGGTCATCGGACCTATGAAAGGCGTCGGGCGGACAATGCCCGGCGCCTTTTTCATTGTTTCGATCGAGCGGCGCTTGAACACGCTGCTCCGTGATCAGCCGGCGTCGCTGGCACCGGCACCCTGGAGGTGCGGATCGCTGGTGGACGCGCGGATCGGGCTGTTGCACTCGTGATGGGTCGACGTAATCGCCTGTAGCGCCAGCGGATCGAGACCGCTTCCCTCGGTGGGGCCATGGGCTTCCAGGGCACGACGCATCTTCGGCGTCCAGAACGCCACGATGTGCTTGTGGATGCCGGCGACGGCCTCGTCATCCGGATAGGACCTGAAGAAGCTGGCGATCTGGTTCGCCATGCGGACGAGCTTGTCGTTGGTGGTCAGGGCGCTCATGGTACTGGCTCTGTCGACGGGAGGAGGATCGGCCGCGCGCAGTCAGCGGTCGGCGGCGAGAAGGAGGCGATCGCGGCCCGAGAAGACCGTGAGTGTGTCCGATCGGGCAATGGCGCAGAGCGTCATGTCGTGCAGGCGCGCCCGGTCGATGGCGAGCGAGGTCGGTGCGGAGATCGCGACCAGGACGGCCGCTCCGAAGGTTGCGGTCTTTTCCACCATCTCGAACGAACACCGGCTGGTGATGACGACGAAGCCATCGCTCGCATCGGTCCCGGCCCGCATCAGCGCTCCGATCAGCTTGTCTAGTCCATTATGGCGGCCGACATCCTCGCGCACCGCCAGAAGATTGCCCTGCCGGTCCGCCCATGCCGCGGCGTGGACGGCGCGGGTGGTGTGATTGAGAACCTGCGCCTCGCCCATCCCGAGCAGAGCGCGCTGGATCGACGCGATCTCGATGAGCTGAGCGGCATGGGCCCGCGGCTCGGCCTTGGGCAGGGCCGCGAGATCGTCGATGCCGCAGACACCGCACCCGGTGCGCCCGCTGATGGCGCGTTTCCGGGCCAGATGTTCACGCAGCCGTCCGGGAGCGAGATCGACGATGAGGCGCAGGCCGCCGTCTCCGTCCTCGACCCGCACCGACCGGATCTCCTCGGCCGCCTCGACGATTCCTTCGGTGAGGCTGAAACCGTAGGCGAAATCAACGAGGTCCGAAGGCGTCGTCATCATGACGGCGTAGGGTACGCTGCCGTAGATCAGGTTGACCGGCATCTCGACGGCGAGATCGCGATGCCCCTCGCGGGGCGCCGGGTCCTCGTAGGCGACGACCAGCGTCGGAACGCGCCGGCTCGTCGGAGCCGGTGCGTCAGTCTCGTTCAAAGCGTCGCGTTCACTCGGCAGCATTCAATTGCGTCGCGATTCTCGTGAGGGAGAAGTCCTCTTCGTAGAACTTCGCCTGCCAATCCGACGGCCGGTTGGTCCGCCGCACCTGCACCGCCGTCACCTTGTATTCGGGGCAGTTGGTGGCCCAGTCGGAGTAGTCGGTGGTGATGACGTTGGCGCCGGTCTTGGCATGGTGGAACGTGGTGTAGAC
The DNA here is from genome assembly GCF_000372825.1 of Methylobacterium sp. 77. Classification (NCBI taxonomy): domain Bacteria; kingdom Pseudomonadati; phylum Pseudomonadota; class Alphaproteobacteria; order Hyphomicrobiales; family Methylobacteriaceae; genus Methylobacterium; species Methylobacterium sp. 77. Next base: position 2,762,755 of record NZ_KB910516.1, read on the forward strand.
CACGCCCGGCTGCATGCGCTCGGAGACGATCGCCTTCAAGGCGATATCGCCCGAGCGGCTTTCCAGGGCCACGAGATCGCCGTCGAGGATGCCGCGAACCTCTGCGTCGAACGGGTGGATCTCCAGCACGTCCTCCTCATGCCAGCGCGAATTCTCCGTGCGGCGGGTCTGAGCGCCGACATTGTACTGCGACAGGATACGGCCGGTAGTGAGGATGAGCGGGAAGCGCGGACCCGTGCGCTCCTCGGTCGCCACGTATTCGGTGATCATGAACTTGCCGAGACCGCGCACGAACCGGTCCACGTGCATCATCGGCGTTCCGTTGGGAGCGTCGTCGTTGCACGGCCACTGGATCGAGCCCAGTTCGTCGATCTTGGTGAAGCTCACGCCCTTGAAGCTCGGAGTGAGCGAGGCGATCTCGTCCATGATCTCGCTCGGATGCGAGTAGTTCATGGGATAGCCCAGAGCATTCGAGAGCAGCATCGTGCCCTCCCAATCGCCGACGCCCGACAGCGGCGGCATCACCTTGCGCACGCGGGAGATGCGGCGCTCGGCATTGGTGAAGGTGCCGTCCTTTTCCAGGAACGAGGCGCCCGGCAGGAAGACGTGGGCGTATTTGGCGGTCTCGTTCAGGAAGATGTCCTGGATGACGATGCACTCCATCGCCATCAGGCCAGCCGTCACGTGGTGCGTGTCGGGATCGGACTGGGCGATGTCCTCGCCCTGGATGTACATGCCCTTGAAGGCGCCATCGACGGCCTCGTCGAGCATGTTGGTGATGCGCAGGCCCGGATCCTTGTCGAGCGAGACGCCCCAGAGCGTCTCGAAGATCTCGCGGGTGGCATCGTCCGACACGTGGCGGTAGCCCGGCAGCTCGTGCGGGAACGAGCCCATGTCGCACGAGCCCTGGACGTTGTTCTGCCCGCGGAGCGGGTTCACGCCGGCACCCAGCATGCCGATATTGCCGGTGGCCATGGCGATGTTGGCCATGCCCATGACCATGGTCGAGCCCTGGCTGTGCTCGGTGACGCCGAGACCGTAATAGATGCCGGCGGCCCCACCCTTGGCGTAGAGGCGCGCAGCACCACGGAGTTCAGCGGGATCGATCCCGGTATAGCGCTCCTGGGCCTCCGGCGAATGACGCTCGTCGGCGACGAATCGAGCCCATTGTTCGAAATCGCCGAGATCGCAACGCTCGCGGACATAGGCCTCGTCGACGAGGCCTTCCGTGACGATGACGTGAGCCATCGCGTTGATGAAGGCGACGTTCGATCCGGGCTTCAGGGGCAGGTGGAAGTCGGCCTGGATGTGGGGCGACTTCACGAGGTCGATCTTGCGCGGATCGGCGACGATCAGCTTGGCGCCTTCACGCAGACGCTTCTTCATGCGCGAGCCGAAGACGGGGTGACCATCGGTCGGGTTGGCACCGATGACGAGGATCACGTCGGAATGCGCGACCGAGGCGAAATCCTGGGTGCCGGCCGAGGTGCCGAGCGTCGACATCAGGCCGTAGCCGGTGGGCGAGTGGCAGACGCGGGCGCAGGTATCGACGTTGTTGTTGCCGAAAGCGGCGCGCACCAGCTTCTGGACGAGGTAGGCCTCCTCGTTGGTGCAGCGGGACGATGTGATGCCGCCGACCGAATCCTTGCCGTACTTGGCCTGGATGCGCTTGAACTCGGAGGCTGCGCGATCGATCGCGACCTCCCAAGAGACTTCCTGCCAGGGGTCCGTGATCTTGTCGCGGATCATCGGCTTGGTAATGCGGTCCTTGTGGGTGGCGTAGCCGTAGGCGAAGCGGCCCTTGACGCAGCTATGGCCTTCATTGGCCTTGCCGCCCTTGTACGGGACCATCCGCACCACGCGGGTGCCCTGCATCTCGGCCTTGAACGAGCAGCCGACGCCGCAATAGGCGCAGGTGGTGATCTCGGAATGGTCGGGCTGGCCGTGATCGATGATCGACTTCTCCTGGAGCGTCGCCGTCGGGCAGGCCTGAACGCAGGCGCCGCAGGACACGCATTCCGAGTTGAAGAAATCGGTCGGCCCGGCGGCAACGCGGCTGTCGAAGCCGCGGCCGGAAATCGTCAGGGCGAAGGTACCCTGCGTCTCTTCACAAGCGCGGACGCAGCGGTTGCAGACGATGCATTTCGACGGGTCGTAGGTGAAGTACGGGTTGGACGTATCCTTGGCGAGATACTGGTCCGAGGACGGCTTCACGTGGTTGGCGCCGTCATAGCCGTAGCGCACGTCGCGCAGGCCGACCGCGCCGGCCATGTCCTGCAACTCGCAATCGCCGTTGGCGGCGCAAGTCAGGCAGTCGAGCGGGTGATCGGAGATGTAGAGCTCCATCACACCCTTGCGCAGCTTGGCGAGCTTGTCCGTCTGGGTCGAGACGACCATGCCGTTCTCGGCCGGCGTGGTGCAGGAGGCCGGCGTTCCGCGCCGTCCCTCGATCTCCACGAGACACAGCCGGCAGGAGCCGAAGGCCTCCAGCGAATCGGTAGCGCAAAGCTTCGGGATCTGCGTCCCGGCATGCATCGCCGCCGCCATCACCGAGGTACCGGCGGGAACGGTCACGCTCATGCCGTCGATGGTGAGCGTCACAGTCTGCTCGTTCACCCGGATCGGGGTGCCGTAATCGATCTCTTTGATGAGGGCCATGGGTCGCGCCTCCTTATTCAGCCGCGACGGACATCGGTCCGCGCTTCTGGAAATCCTCGGGGAAATGGGTGATCGCGCTCATGACGGGCATCGGCGTGAGCCCGCCCATGGCGCAGAGCGACCCATCGGTCATGACGTCGCAAAGGTCGGCCACGACGGCGAGATTCTCGGTCGGCCGGATGCCGGCAATGACCTTGTCCATCGTCTCGACGCCGCGCGTCGCGCCGATGCGGCAGGGGGTGCACTTGCCGCAGGATTCGACCGCGCAGAACTCGAAGGCGAAGCGGGCCTGCTTGGCCATGTCCACGGTGTCGTCGAACACGACGATGCCGCCATGGCCGACGAGGCCCTTCTTGGCCGCCATCGCCTCGTAATCGAGCGGTGTGTCGAGCAGGTGATCGGGGAAGTAAGCGCCGAGCGGGCCGCCGACCTGCACCGCGCGGACCGGACGGCCGCTCATCGTGCCACCGCCGAAATCCTCGATGATCTCGCGCAACGTGATGCCGAAGGCGAATTCGATGAGGCCGCCATGCTTGATGTTTCCGGCAAGCTGGATCGCCAGCGTACCGAGCGAGCGGCCCATGCCGTAATCGGCGTAGGCCTTGGCGCCATGCTCGAGGATGTAGGGCACGGCCGTGAAGGTCATCACGTTGTTGACCAAGGTCGGCTGGCCGAGAAAACCCTTCAGCGCCGGGATCGGCGGCTTGGCGCGGACGATACCGCGACGGCCTTCGAGGCTCTCCAGAAGCGAGGTCTCCTCGCCGCAGATATAGGCCCCTGCGCCGAGCCGGACTTCCAGATGGAACGCCTTGCCCGAGCCCATCACGTCGGCCCCGAGGAAGCCTGCCTTTCCGGCATTGACGATCGCTTCCTTCAACGTGGCGAAGGCCTGCGGGTATTCGGAACGCAGATAGATGTAGCCGCGCGTCGCGCCCGTCGCGATGCCGGCGATGGTCATGCCCTCGATGAGGTTGAAGGGGTCGCCCTCCATCATCATCCGGTCGGCGAAGGTGCCGGAATCACCCTCGTCGGCGTTGCAGACCACGTATTTCTGCTCGCTCTTGGCGAGCATCACCGTGTTCCACTTGATACCGGCCGGGAAGCCGGCACCGCCCCGACCGCGAAGGCCCGAATCGCGCACCTGCTCCACGATGCCGGCGGCATCGAGCTTCAGCGCCGCGTCCAGCCCATTATAGCCGCCGTGCGCCCGGTAATCCTCCACCGAGACCGGATCGACCACGCCGCAGCGGTGGAAGGTCAGACGCTGCTGGCGGGCGAGATAGGGCATGTCCTCGGGTTTGCCGAGGCGAAGGGCATGGTCGGCGCCGCTGACCAGGCCGGCGTCGAGAAGGCTGTCCACATCGCCGGGCGTGACCGGGCCGTAGGCGATGCGTCCTTCGGGAGTCGCCACTTCGACCATCGGCTCGAGCCACAGCATCCCGCGCGATCCCGTGCGGACGATGGTGACGTCGAGGCCGCGGCGTTCGGCGCCGGCGAAGATCGCGCGGGCGACGCGGTTGGCGCCAAGACCGAGCGCGACGGCGTCGCGCGGAACGTAGATGGTGATGCTCACGACTTCATCTCCGTCAGAGCCGATTCCAGAGAATCGGCGGTGAGACGGGCGAGCGGCTCGTCATCGACCAGGGCGCCCGGACCGTTGGCACAGAGGCCGAGGCAGTAGACCGGCTCCACCGTGATCTGACCGTCCGGGGTCGTCCCGTGCCAATCGATGCCGAGGCGCGCGAGGATGTCGGCGTGAAGAGCATCCGACCCCATGGCCTGACAGGCCTCGGCCCGGCACAGCTTGACCTGGTGCTTGCCGGAAGGAGCGCGGCGGAAGTCATGGTAGAAGGTGATGCAGCCATGCACCTCGGCCCGAGACAGATTGAGCGCATCCGCGATCAACGGAACGGCGCCCTCGTCGACGTAACCGAAGGCCTCCTGCAAGGCATGGAGGATGGGGAGCGTAGCGCCTTCGAGATGCGTATGGTCGGCGATGATGCCGGCCGCCCGCTGCGCGCTCCAGGGCTCGTGCTGCAGCATTGTTCCTACCCAGATGACCTTGTTGTCATTCCAAGGTGGTATATCTCCGACCGTGAATCAATCGCGCGGTTCGGTCACTCGACAATGCTTTTTTGTTATAATTCCATTGTGCGCTGCAAAAACGCAGCGTGACGCCCAAGCTTAGAGTGAGGCGATGTCGTCGGCGACGGTAGGAGCGATGGCTTGCGCCTCGACGATCAGAGCTGCGCAAAGCGGCGTCATCGGATCCCTCTCGGGCACAACGAGGCCGATCATGTGGCTGACATCGGGTTCTCCGATGGGAACAGACCGGACGCGTTCGCTCAGGCGGAAGCTGTCGGCGAGGACCGCCGGCATCACGCTCGCCCATTTCGCCGTGCGGACATGGGTCAGAAGCACGATCATCGAGTTCGACTGCAGCAACGGCTCCGCGTCCCGACCCGCATTGTGAAGATGCCCATCGATGATGCGACGGTTCTGCATGTCGGGGGTCAGAAGGCAGAGCGGCAGATGCCCGACCTCCTCCCAACTCACCGAATCCCGCATGCCGTAGACACCGTCGATGGCGGTCAACAGACGATAGCGCTCACGATAGAGCGGCACGGCGATGACTTTCCCGAGCGGTTCGTTCTCGAGATAGGTGATGCCGGCATCGATCTCGTGGTCGGCGATCCAACGGCCGATCTCGCCCGAGGTCGCCGACTGGACGGAAAAGCGCACGTCGGGATGGCGAGCGCGGAACGGTGTGGTCAGAGAAGCGACGATCGGTGTCGCGGTGGGAACCGCGGCGATGCGCAGGGTGCCCGACAGCCCCCGGCGCAAATTCGCCACCTCTTCACGCATGGCGCGCGCATCACCGACGATCCGGCGTGCCCAGTCGAGCACTCGCTCGCCTTCCGGTGTGAACCCCTGGAAGCGGGATCCGCGCTCGACGAGCAGGACACCCAGCCTCTCTTCGAGCTGTTTCACTCCGGCCGAGAGCGTTTGTTGAGAGACGTTGCAGAATTGCGCCGCGCGGCCGAAATGCCGCTCGCGCGCAAGGGCGAGGATGAATTCGAGCCGCTCGATCACCGACGGGACCTTATCCTGTCCATCCCCAGATCATGTCCCTGAAGTCCGTCCCTCGCAGAGACCTCACGCGTCGAGGTCGTGCGACCGACGGCCCTCCATAGCGGAAAAGGCGATATACTGGCGAGCAATTCGACTCCGAAGCACGCGGCAAGACAAATTTAAGTTCGGCCGGAGGAAAATTCATTTTGAATTCCCTTTGGAACGCCGCTTCCCACCCAGCCGCACTCCGGGGATAGGCACGTCCATGCGACGCTGTTGCGGTTGCGCCATCGGCGTCCATGTGGTCTGACACCGGCAATGGCGGCCCGGATTTCAAGCCCGAGGTCCGCCTTTCCCGTTGAGCAACGACTTGTCCCGTCAAGCTTGGGACTTGCGCGCGACGCCAAAAGTCGCAAGACGCTTCGGGACGACGAAGAACGCTACTAAGGGGAGCCACGAGAGGCACATGCGGACCACGCAGGCGCAACATCGGTCATCATGGGGACTTGCTGCGGGCGCTCTTGCTGCGCTCGGCACCACCCTCGTATCCTCCGCTGCCCTGGCGGCTGGCATCGGCCAGCCCGAGCCGTGGCAGATGGACCGTCAGGTCGCCGTCACTGAGAACGCGCGGGACATCCACACGTTCGAGCAGGGGATGCACTGGCTCTCCTTCGGCATCTCGGCCTTCGTGCTGGGCCTGATCATCTACTGTGTCTTCAAGTTCAACGCGAAGGCGAACCCGGTCCCGTCCAAGACGACTCACAACACCATGATCGAGGTGGCCTGGACGATCGTCCCGGTCCTGATCCTGGTGGCGGTCGCCATTCCTTCGTTCCGCCTGCTGCGCACGCAGCTCTCCGATCCGAAGGCCGATGTCATCGTCAAGGTGATCGGCCATGCCTGGTACTGGTCCTACGAGTACCCCGCCGTGGAAAACGGCGGCGGCTTCACGTTCGACGCCAATATCGACGAAGACAAGCAGCCCAAGCTGCTCGGCACCGACAACGACATGGTCGTTCCCGTCAACAAGATCGTGAAGATCCAGGTGACCGCAGCCGACGTGCTGCATTCCTGGGCGATGCCGTCCTTCGGCTTCAAGATCGACGCGATCCCCGGCCGCCTCAACCAGTTCTGGTTCAAGGCCGAGCGTGAGGGCACCTATCACGGTCAGTGCTCGGAACTCTGTGGCGCACGCCATGCCTACATGCCCATCACCGTGCAGGTCGTGAGCGAAGAGGCCTATGCGGCCTGGCTCGTCGAGGGGAAGACCAAGTTCGCCCGCCTCGACGACGGTTCGAAATTCGCGCAAGCCAAGTAAGGGCTTTTGCCGACGCCGGCTGACGGCATCGGCCGGATCGGACCCTTCACCGGGTCCGGTCCATTCGCAAATCGAGAGATTTAGAGAAACCTGAACAGGGTCTGCATCGATGGCATCCGCCGCAGCACAATCAGGGCATCACGACGCCCACGCCTCTCATACGCCGTCCTTCTTCTCCCGTTGGTTCCTGTCGACCAACCATAAGGATATCGGCACCCTCTACCTGCTGTTCGCGTTCTGCGCGGGCATCATCGGCGCGTTCCTCTCCTTCGGCATCCGCATGGAGATGGAAGAGCCCGGCCTGCAGTACTTCTCGAATCCCGGCACCTACAACGTGTTCGTGACCGGCCACGGCCTCATCATGGTGTTCTTCATGGTGATGCCGGCCCTGATCGGCGGCTTCGGCAACTGGTTCGTGCCGCTCATGATCGGCGCGCCGGACATGGCGTTCCCGCGCATGAACAACATCTCGTTCTGGCTCACCGTCGCCGGCTTCGCGAGCCTCGTCTGCTCGCTGTTCGTCGAAGGCGCACCGGGGACGACCGGCGCCGGAACCGGCTGGACCGTCTATCCGCCGCTTTCCACCGTCGGCCATCCCGGCCCGTCCGTCGACTTCGCGATCTTCGCCCTCCACCTGTCCGGAGCCGGCTCGATCCTCGGCGCGATCAACTTCATCACCACGATCCTGAACATGCGCGCGCCGGGCATGACCCTGCACAAGATGCCGCTGTTCGCATGGGCCGAGCTGGTGACCGCGTTCCTGCTGCTGCTGTCGCTCCCGGTTCTCGCCGGCGCGATCACGATGCTTCTCACCGACCGCAACTTCGGCACGACCTTCTTCGATCCGGCCGGCGGTGGCGATCCGGTGCTCTACCAGCACCTGTTCTGGTTCTTCGGTCACCCCGAAGTCTACATCATGATCCTGCCGGCCTTCGGCATCGTCTCGCACATCATCTCGACCTTCTCGCGCAAGCCGGTCTTCGGCTACCTCGCCATGGCCTACGCCATGGTCGCCATCGGCGTCGTCGGCTTCGTCGTGTGGGCTCACCACATGTACACCGTCGGCCTGTCGCTCCAGACGCAATCCTATTTCGTCTTCGCGACCATGGTCATCGCGGTGCCCACCGGTGTGAAGATCTTCTCCTGGATCGCGACGATGTGGGGCGGCTCGATCCGCTTCACCGCCGCCATGCACTGGGCTGTCGGCTTCATCTTCCTGTTCACGGTCGGCGGCGTCACCGGCGTCGTGCTCGCGAACTCGGCGGTCGATAAGTACCTGCACGACACCTATTACGTCGTGGCGCACTTCCACTACGTCCTGTCGCTCGGCGCCGTGTTCATCATCTTCGCCGGCGTCTACTACTGGTTCCCGAAAATGACCGGCTACGTCATTCCGGAATGGGCCGGCAAGCTGCACTTCTGGCTGGCCTTCATCGGCGCGAACGTCCTGTTCTTCCCGATGCACTTCCTGGGTCTGGCCGGCATGCCGCGTCGCTACGCCGACTATCCGGAGGCCTTCGCCGGCTGGCACAAGGTCTCCACCTGGGGCGGGCACATCTTCGCTCTCGGCATGGTGGTGTTCTTCATCGGCGTCGTCATCGCCTTCCGTTCGAAGGTCCGCGCTGCCGACAATCCCTGGGGCGAAGGTGCGACCACTCTCGAATGGACGCTTTCCTCCCCGCCTCCCTTCCACCAGTTCGAGACGCTTCCCACCATCGTCGACGAGCACGGCCACTGAATTGCGGTTGTTCTAGATTGTTCTAGAACGACCCTACGGATTGCGAGGACCGCGAGAGCGGTCCTCGCTCTTTACCGGATGCCCCTCGAGCGGAGGGACATCCCGCAAAGGGCGGCGCCAGAAACGGCGTGATCCGGACCCTGTCCAGACCGACAACAGCATCGGGTACCCATGACGAGCCTGTCGAACAGCGTCTCCGCTGGCGCCGAGCCTCAAGATTTCGCGCCCGCACCGATGATGGTGGGCGGCGAAGTCTCGGATTTCTTCGCGCTCCTGAAGCCGCGCGTGATGGTGCTCGTGATCTTCACCGCCCTCGTCGGCATGGTGGTCTCGCACGTTCACATCCAGCCCGTCGTCGGCGTGATCTCGCTCCTGATGATCGCCGTGGGCGCCGGCGCCTCGGGTTGCCTCAACATGTGGTGGGACGCCGATATCGATGCGGTCATGACCCGCACCGCGACCCGCCCGATTCCCGGCGGCCGCATCCAGCCCGGCGAAGCCCTCGCCTTCGGCATCGTGCTGTCGGTTGGATCGGTCCTGGTTCTCGGCCTTGCCTCGAATTGGCTCGCCGCCTCGCTGCTGGCCTTCACGATCGTCTTCTACGCGGTCGTCTATTCCATGTGGCTGAAGCGGGCGACGCCTCAGAACATCGTCATCGGCGGCGCAGCGGGCGCCCTCCCCCCGATGATCGGTCAGGCCGCCGTCTCCGGTTCGGTCGGCATCGAATCGATCGTCCTGTTTCTCATCATCTTCATCTGGACGCCGCCGCATTTCTGGGCCCTCGCCCTGATCAAGGCCGGCGAGTACGCCAAGGCCGGCATCCCAATGATGCCGAACGTCGCCGGGCCGCAATCCACTCGCCGCCAGATCATCTATTACTCAATCGTCCTCTTCCCGGTGGGTCTCGCTCCCGTGTTCCTCGGTTTCGGCGGCTGGCTCTACGGTGTCACCGCCCTCATCGGCGGTCTCGGGATGCTGGCCTTCAGCGTTCACGTCTTCCGCAACCGCGAGGGCGAGGCCGAGCGAAAGGCCGCCCTCGGCATGTTCGGCTTCTCGATCCTCTACCTGTTCCTCTTGTTCTCGGCCGTGCTCGCCGAACAGGGTCTCGGATTGTTCCGCCCGGTGCTCGCATGACCTCGATGCCGGAGAAATCCACGCCGCCCCGGCGGCTGACGCCGGAAGAGCTGCAACGTCAGCGCAAGCGCTCCATCGCCATCGCCGCCGTGCTCTTCGCCCTCGTGACGATCTTCTACGTCCTGACGATCGCGAAGCTCGGACCGCAAATCCTCAACCGCCCCCTGTGACGCCGCCGAACCGGATGGTTCGCGCCGACAAGTCGGAAGTCATCATGAGCGACATGCCCCCCAAGACGACCGGGAGGTCGAGCAGCCAGACGAACCGCAAGGCCTCGGTGACCGCCCTCGCTTGCGCGGGTCTGGCGCTCGGCATGATCGGTCTCGCCTTCGCGTCGGTGCCGCTCTACGACATGTTCTGCAAGGCGACCGGCTATGACGGTACGCCACGGATCGGGCTCGCACCGACCGAGGTCGCCACGGACGACAGCATGGTCGTCCATTTCGACACCAACGTCTCCTCGACGCTGCCCTGGCGCTTCATCGCGGAGACGCCGAAGATCGAGGCGCGCCTCGGCGAGACCAAGACGGTGTTCTTCCGCGTGAAGAACACCGGCACGACGCCGTCCACGGGGATCGCGACCTACAACGTCCAGCCTGGCCTGATGGGTAGCTTCTTCGTGAAGATCCAGTGCTTCTGCTTCAACGAGCAGACGCTCCAGCCGGGCGAGACGATGGATTTCCCGGTGGTCTTCTACATCGATCCTGCGGTGCGGGCGGATTCGAATACGGCGCATCTGCAAGAGATGACCCTTTCCTATACCTATTTCGCCTCGAAGAACGGCCAGCCTACGGCCGCGCTCGCGACGGCGGACGGTCGGGGAGCGAAATCGAATTTTTGAGGCCGTCAAATATTTTGGCGCGACGCATTTTCGATGCGCCAGAATTTTACGGTCTCAAGCGTGACAACACGGCGCCGTCCCGATTAAGGGTTCCGGTGTAGCCGAACATTCAGAAGGTCATAGCCGCTCGCGGTACATGGCCCGGGTGAGGAGAAGAGTTCAGATGGCCGAGGCGCACGCCAAGAATCACGATTTCCACATCTTGAGCCCGAGCCCTTGGCCGCTGTTGGGTGCCTTCTCCGGCTTCCTCATGGCTTTCGGCGCCGTGTTCTGGATGAAGAGCCTGCAGATCGGCACGCTCACCCCCGGCCCCTACATCTTCGGCGCCGGCACGATCGGCGTGCTCTACGTCATGTTCTCCTGGTGGCGTGACGTCGTCCACGAGGCGAATGCCGGCGACCATACCCGCGTCGTCCAGCTTCACCACCGCTACGGCATGATCATGTTCATCGCCTCCGAGGTGATGTTCTTCGCCGCGTGGTTCTGGGCCTATTTCGAGGCGGCCCTCTACACCGCCGACCCGATCCAGACCACGCGCCTGGATTTCACTGGCGGTACCTGGCCGCCGAAGGGCATCGAGGCGTTCGATCCCTGGCACCTGCCGCTGCTCAACACCCTGATCCTGCTGACCTCCGGCACGACGATCACCTGGGCTCACCACGCCCTGCTGCACGACGACCGCAAGGGCCTGAAATACGGTCTGTGGCTCACGATCATTCTCGGCGTGCTGTTCACCGCCTGCCAGGCCTACGAGTACAGCCACGCGCATTTCGGCTTCTCGGGCAGCATCTATTCGGCGACCTTCTTCATGGCGACGGGCTTCCACGGTGCCCACGTCATCATCGGCACGATCTTCCTCGCGATCTGCCTCTACCGCGTCTATCTCGGCCAGTTCACGGTCAAGCAGCATCTCGGCTTCGAGTTCGCCGCCTGGTATTGGCACTTCGTCGACGTGGTGTGGCTGTTCCTCTTCGCGTCAATCTACGTCTGGGGCGCCGGCTCGGCGGCTCACTGACGCATCCGTCCCTTCGGGACGATGCGCGGCGGGATGCGATTCCGGCGAGAAGCGACACAGCTATGAGAAACAGGGCGGCGCAAGCCGCCCTTTTTCGTGCCATGGCTCGCTCGGTTTCCCATATCCGGCGACAGGCGGACATGTCGGTCGCCGAGGAGCATGCATCGTGAACCAACCACGGCCGCTACCACCGCCCATCCCGACCGGATTGCGCTGCCGCTGTCCTCGCTGCGGCGAAGGCGCGATGTTCGATGGTTTCCTGACCTTCCGACCGTCCTGCGAGGTCTGTGGCCTCGACTATTCGACCTTCAATGCCGGCGACGGTCCGGCCTTCTTCGTCATGTCCATCGTCGGCATCGTGGTCGTCGGGCTGGCGCTCTGGCTCGAAATCACCTTCGAGCCGCCGATCTGGGTCCACGCCGTCATCGCCATCACCCTGTCGGTCGGGCTCAGCCTGCTGCTCGTGCGCCCGTTGAAGGGGCTGCTGGCAGCCCTCCAATTCGCCAATAAGGCCGAGGAGGGGCGCTTCCGCTGATGTCGACGGATGTTCGCCCTGGCGCCGTGCGGTCTCTGGCCGCCCCGGCCATCGTCTCGCTGATCTGCCTCGCCATCCTGCTGAGCCTCGGAATCTGGCAGTTGCAGCGCAAGGGCGAGAAGGAAGCCCTGATCGGCCGCATCGTTGCCCGCTCACGGATCGATCCGCCCGCTCCACTCCCCGCCCGGGGCGATTGGGATGCGGCACGCGACGAGTTCGAGCGGGTGCGGGTGACGGGCACGCTCCTTAACGACCAGGAAACGCTGGTCCATGGGCTCGCGGCGGGCGCCGTGCCCGGCAACGCACTGCAGGGCTATTATGTCCTGACTCCTCTGAAGCGGGACGATGACGGCAGCCTCGTCCTGATCAACCGCGGCTTCGTTCCGACCGAGCTGAAGGATGCAACCCGCCGGTCGTCGGGCCAGATCACGGGATCGACCACGATCACAGGCATGCTGCGCGGTCCCGAGGTGCGGACCATGTTCGTGCCGCCGCCGGAGCCGGCCAAGGGCGAGTGGTTCCATCGCGACATCGACGGGATCGCTGCGGCGAAGGGCCTGACCGTCATGCCTTATCTCGTCGAGGCGGATGCCACGGCCAATCCGGGCGGCTGGCCGAAGGGAGGGCAACTTCGCATCGACCTGCCCAACAACCACCTGCAATACGCCTTCACCTGGTTCGGCATCGCGGCCTGCCTCATCGGCGTGTTCGGTGTGTTCGCCTGGAAACGCATCTCGGAAGACAATGACGCGACGGTGAAGGATCCGTCGACCTGAGGCTGGCCGATATCTTGCTGGACCTGTCCGGCGGAGGAGATACTCCGCTCTTGTCGACCGGAAGCGTCGCACTATCCTGCTTCTGGTCGTCCCCGATTGCGGAGTGTGGTCCATGCGCGCCGTCTTCTCCCTGCTGATCGCCCTCACCTGTCTTGCCTTCGCGGAAACTCCGTTTCCCGCCCATGCCGCCGACGAAGCCGCGAAGTCGGAAGCCAGGGCGACGGTGGAGCGCCAGATCGAAGCCTTCCGGAAGGACGATGCGGCCACCGCCTATGCCCAGGCCGCGCCCGCGATCCAGGGCATGTTCGCCTCGCCCGACACCTTCATCGAGATGGTTCGGAAAGGGTACGCCGCCGTCTACCGGGCCCGCAGCTTCAGCATCGACCGGGTCGAGGAGGACGGCGAGAACGAGCTCGCCTTAGGCGTGAAGCTGCAAGACGAGAACGGCGTCGACTGGATGGCGCTCTACAGTCTCCAGAAACAGACCGACGGGGCCTGGCGGATCAGCGGCTGCCGTCTCGTCAAGGCACCGGGAAGCGCCGCATGACGCCGCTCTGGCTGCCATTCTCGCTCCGTTCTTTCGCAGGGGCCGCTGTCGTCGGCTGAGTCGTCCGCCTTGTGACGAAATGCCGTGCACGGCTCAACGGCGCGGCGGGCTCGCATTCTCCTCGGGCGGGTCCGATGCGGGCGCAGGCTGGCAGGGAGGCGCATCATATACCTCCGGTGATTCCCGCTCAGCCGGAGGCGGGTCGTCCGGCGATCGATGAAGGTCGCCGCGTGTTTTCGCGGGACGCCATCTGTTTTCGACAGCGTCACCCACATCGTGTAGACGGGGCGCCTTCCCGGAGGCCTCTTTGCTACACGTCTCGACCCGCGGCGCCGCGGCGCCCCTCAGCTTTTCCGATGCTCTCCTCGCCGGCCTTGCCCGCGACGGCGGTCTTTACCTGCCCGAGAGCTGGCCCCAGATCTCCCGCGAGGCGATCGCCGGTCTGGCCGGACAGCGCTACGCGGATGCGGCCAAGCTCGTTCTGCGGCCGCTGATCGATGGCGAGATCGCGGATGACGATCTCGACCGGATGATCGAGGAATCCTACGCCACCTTCCGCCACCCGGCTGTGTGCCCGCTGGTACAGCTCGACGACAACCTGTTCCTGCTGGAACTCTTCCACGGTCCGACGCTGGCGTTCAAGGACGTGGCGATGCAGCTCCTCGGGCGTCTGATGGACCACGTGCTCAGGGCGCGCGGCTCACGCGCCACCATCGTCGGCGCCACCTCCGGCGACACCGGCAGCGCCGCCGTCGAGGCGTTCCGTGGCCTCGATCAGGTCGACATCTTCATCCTCTTCCCGCATGGCCGCGTCTCCGAGGTGCAGCGCCGCCAGATGACGTCGGTGGGTGCGGACAACGTCCATGCCATCGCCATCGACGGCAATTTCGACGATTGCCAGAACATCGTCAAAGCCCTGTTCCAGCACGCGGATTTTGCCGACGAGATGCGGCTGTCCGGCGTCAATTCGATCAACTGGGCGCGGGTGGCGGCGCAGGCGGTCTATTACTTCACCAGCGCCGTGGCGTTGGGCGCACCGCACCGGCCGGTCTCCTTCGCGGTGCCGACCGGCAATTTCGGCGACATCCTCGCCGGGTGGGTGGCCAAGCGCATGGGCCTGCCCATCGACCGCCTGATGATCGGCACCAACGCAAACGACATCCTGGCCCGTACATTGGAACACGGGTCTTACGAGGTCCGCGGCGTCCTTCCGACCACGTCGCCGTCCATGGACATCCAGATCTCGTCGAATTTCGAGCGCCTGCTGTTCGAGGCCTTGGGCCGCGACGCGTCGAGCCTCTCGCGCCTCATGGCCGGGCTCAAGCAATCCGGTGGCTTCACCCTCGACGAGGCCGTGTTGAAGACCGTCCGCGATGAGTTCGACGCGGCCTCCGTACCCGAAGAGGCCGTCGTGGCCGAGATCGCGCGGGTCTACCGGGATATCGGCATGGTCATCGATCCGCACACCGCCATCGGCGTGCATGCGGGCCGGCGCCTTCTGGAGAAGGACGGCCGCACTCCCGTGGTGGCCCTCTCGACCGCCCACCCCGCCAAGTTTCCGGATGCGGTCTCGCAGGCGACGGGCGGCCTGCGCCCCGCCCTGCCGCCGCACCTCGCTGACCTGCTGGATCGAAAGGAGCGCTTCACGCGCGTCGCCAACGATCAGTCTGCGGTGGAGGCCTTCATTCGCGGACATTCACGCATCACGGCGGGGAATTGAGACAGCATGAACCAGCATTTCGCGACTCATGGCGCCTCCCCCGGCCTGAAGGTCTCTCGCCTGCCCAACGGCATCACCGTCACGACGGAGACGATGCCGGGCGTGGCGACGGCCACCCTGGGCGTCTGGGTCGGCGCCGGCTCCCGTCATGAGCGCCCCGAAGAGGGCGGGCTCAGCCACCTCATCGAGCATATGGCGTTCAAGGGCACCGAGACCCGCTCGGCCCGGCGCATCGCCGAGGACATCGAGAATGTCGGCGGCGACATCAACGCCGCCACCAGCGCGGAGGGCACGAGCTACACGGCCCGCGTGCTCGGCGAGGATGCGGGCGTCGCCCTCGACGTCATCGGCGACATCCTCACGCGCTCCGTCTTCGATGCGGGCGAACTCGCGCGCGAGAAGGGCGTGATCCTGCAGGAATACGCCGCCATCGAGGATACGCCCGACGACGTGGTCTACGAGGCCTTCACCGCGGCCGCGTTTCCGGACCAGCCGATCGGCCGTCCGATCATCGGCACGCCGCAGACCATCGCGAGTTTCGATCGCGCTGCGATCGAGGCCTATCTCGCCCGCGAATACACTCCGGACCGGATCGTCGTCGCCGCCGCCGGTGCGATCTCCCACGAGGCCATCGTCGAGGCGGCCCAGAATCATTTCGGCGGCATGCCGGCGACGGTCGCCGCGGAGATGGTGCCCGGCACCTATGTCGGCGGCGAGAAGCGGATCCAGAAGAAGCTCGAACAGGCCAACCTCGTCCTCGGCCTTCCCGGTCTCTCCTTCCGTGATGACGGCTACTACGCGCTTCACATGTTCGCGCAGGTGCTCGGCGGCGGCCTCACCTCACGGCTTTGGCACGAGGTGCGCGAGACGCGCGGCCTCGCCTACGAGATCCAGGCGTTCCACTGGTCCTTCGTCGATTGCGGCCTGTTCGGCATCGGCGCCGGGACCTCCGGCTCGGATCTCGCCGAACTCGTCGACGTGACGCTCGCGGCCACCGCCAAGGCGGCGCGCGACGCGGATTCCATCGAAGTCGACCGCGCCAAGGCACAGGTGAAGGTCGCCCTGCTCTCGGCCCTGGAGACACCCGGCGGCCGGATCGAGCGCAATGCCCGCCAGATGCTGGCCTGGGGCCGTGTGATTCCGCCGCAGGAGGTCATCGCCAAGATCGATGCCGTCACGGTGGATGAGGTGAGAGCAGCGGGATTGCGCCTGCTCTCGGGCGCTCCGACGCTCGCCGCCATCGGCCCGATCAAGAAGCTTCCGTCGCTGGAGAAGATGAAGGCTGCGCTTCAGGCGAGCTGAGCGCAGATCGGGTTCCGGCGGCGAGGTTTCCGAACCAGGGCAACGGACCGTCGGCATTGGTGCGCCGATTTGACCGCGCAAGCAGCGTCTCGGCTGCTTTGTGAACCGATCGGCCGCTGTTGACGGTGCGGTTCCGCCGCTTAGCGGGTCGCCCGGCTTGTTTTGGCCGCAAAAGCACGCGATCGAAAACCTCTCGGCGCTACGCCAAGAAGCAGTGGGTGCCTCACGTCCAGGCAGACCGCGAGCCTTGCCCGTGGATACCCCCGCCGGTACGACTGGGCCGCAAGCTGAGCCGTATTCATCATAAGAGCCCGCCCGGCCGGAACACTCGCCCGTTGCGCAGATCCCTTCTCGTCCTTTCCGCCTTCGTCTCGCTTCTGATCGGCATCCTCGGAATGGGAGCGCCGGCCTGGGCCGTCGAAGCCGTGCGCGTGACGCTGGACGCGCCCGCCATCGATCTGACGCCGATGATCGAGCGCTACCGCTCGGACGGGGACCTGATCCAGATCTCCACCGCTCCGGGCAAGGATGGCATCGTCCGCCGCATCGTAGTGAAGGCGCGCGACAGCGGAGCGCGGCCGGACTGGATGGTGTTCGCGCTCACCAACGACACCGACGAACAGATCGACCGGGTTCTGGTAGCTCCGCATTTCCGTCTCGTCGGCTCCGGCGTGATCTGGCCCGACCTCGGTGGCTCGCGCATCGCGGCGATCACGGCCAGCCAGGGCATCCGGCCCGAGCGTGACGAGAACCCCGAGGCCGACCAGTTCGTCATCACCCTCGATCCCGGTGCCACCGTCACGTTCGTGGCCGAGCTGCACGGACCCAACGTGCCGCAGGTCTACCTTTGGGACCAGGAAGCCTACCGTAAGAAGTCGACCGGCCTGACGCTCTACAAGGGCATCATCATCGGCATTGCCGGCCTGCTCGCCCTGTTCCTCACCATCATCTTCGTGGTGAAGGGCGCGATCATCTTTCCCGCCGCAGCCGCCCTGGCCTGGGCTGTGCTCGCCTATGCCTGCATCGATTTCGGCTTCCTGCAGCGGGTCTTCCCCGTCACGGAGGTCGCGGAACGGGTCTATCGCGCCTCCGCCGAGGCGGTACTCGGGGCGACGCTCCTCGTCTTCCTGTTCGCCTATCTCAACCTGAGCCGCTGGCACGTGCGCTACGGCCATGTGGCGTTCTTCTGGCTCGCGTTCCTGGCAGGCCTCGTCGGCCTCGCGGTGTTCGATCCGCCGGTGGCGGCCGGCGTCGCCCGCATCTCGATCGCCGCCGTCGCCGGCGTCGGCCTGCTGCTGATCGTCTATCTCGCCATCCATAACGGCTACGACCGCGCGATCCTGCTGGTGCCGACCTGGTTCCTCCTCCTCGTCTGGGTCGTGGCCGCAGGCTTCGCCATCACCGGCCAGATCGGCAGCGACCTGGTGCAGCCGGCCCTCATCGGCGGTCTCGTCCTCATCGTCATGCTGATCGGCTTCACGGTGATGCAGCACGCCTTCACTGGCGGCGGGATGACCCATTCCCTCGTTTCGGATACCGAGCGCCGTGCCCTCGCCCTCACCGGCGCCGGTGACGTGGTGTTCGACTGGGACGTGCCGGGAGACCGGGTCTTCGCCGGCCAGGAGATCGAAGGCCAGCTCGGGTTGAAGCGCGGTGCCCTCGAAGGTCCCGCCTCGAATTGGCTCGGCCTCGTCCACCCCTTCGACGTCGATCGCTATTCGGCGGCCCTCGACACGGTCATCGAGGAGCGTCGCGGGCGCATCGTCCACGATTTCCGCCTGCGCTCCACCGACGGCTTGTATGTCTGGTACCGCCTGAAGGCCCGGCCGGTGATCGGGCCGGACGGTGAAGTGATCCGGATCGTCGGCACAATCTCGGATGTCACCGAATTGAAGACGGCCGAGGAGCGCCTGCTCTACGACGCGATCCATGACAGCCTCACCGGGCTGCCCAACCGCGAATTGTTCTACGACCGCCTCGACGCCGCCCTCGCTTTCGCGAGCCAGGATGCGCGACTGAAGCCGACGACGATCCTCCTCGACATCGACCGGTTCAAGGCGATCAACGACGCCATCGGTCTATCGGCCGGCGATTCGATCCTGCTGACCCTGTCGCGTCGCCTCGGCCGGCTACTACGCCCTCAGGACACCCTGGCCCGCATCGCCGGCGACGAATTCGCCCTGATCCTGCTCTCCGAGCGCGAACCCGACCGCATCATCGCCTTCACGGACATGATCCGCCGGGCCATCGCCACGCCGATCACCTATGCCGACCGCGAGATCTTCCTCACCGTCTCCGTGGGTATCGTCCTGCATGAGACCGGCGCCGCGCTGAAGCGCGAGGACGTGTTCAAGAACGCCGAGATCGCGATGATCCAGGCCAAGCGCAACGGCGGCGACCGCACGGAAGTGTTCCGCGCCAACATGCGCAACGAACGCAGCGATCGCCTGATGCTCGAGGCGGATCTGCGCCGTGCCCTCGACCGCAACGAGATGAAGGTGCTGTTTCAGCCCGTCGTCCGCCTGGAAGACCGCACGGTGGCGGGGTTCGAAACGATCCTGCGGTGGGACCACCCGAAACTCGGCCGCATCCCGCCATCGACCTTCATGCCGATCGCCGAAGACAGCGGCTTCATCGTCAACCTCGGTATCTTCGCCCTGGAGCGGACCGCCCTCGAACTCGCCGCCTGGCAACGCTCCCTCGATGTCGACCCGCCGATCTTCGCCTGCGTGAACGTGTCGTCACGGCAGATCCTCCGCCACGACCTGCTTCATGACGTGAAGACGATCCTGGCACGCTCAGGGGTGCTTCCAGGTTCGCTGAAGCTGGAGCTCGGCGAAAGCCTCGTGATGGAGAACCCGGAATACGCAGCCCAGATGCTGAGCCGCATCCACGACCTCGGGGCGGGCCTGTCGCTGGACGATTTCGGCACGGGATACTCGGCCCTGTCCTATCTCCAGCGCTTTCCGTTCGACACGATCAAGATCGATCCGACGTTCGTGAGGCAGATGGCGACGGGAAAGACGGTGATGCTGCGCTCCATCGTGAAGATGGCCCAGGAACTCGGACTGTCGATCATCGCCGACGGCGCCGAGAACGAATCCGATGCGCAGGCCTTGGCGGAGTTCGGCTGCGAGTACGCGCAGGGCACCGCCTTCGGTGACCCGATGTCGATGCTGCAGGCTCGGCAACTCGTCGGCGCAGCACCGGAAGCCGCCTGAGAGAGAATCCTCGGCGGTTGAATTAAGTCTCCTTTAACCATGATCGCCCATCGTGATGGTCGAGATGGATCGAATGGCGCGGCACAGTATGCCGTTCGACAGGAGGCGGGCGTGATGGCCGAAGCGGCATTGCGATTGGGCGACGATTTCGGACTCGGCGAAGGTTTCGACACGGCTATCGTGCGACGCCTGATAGCGCGACCGGTCCGGATCGACACCGCCCCCAACCGGGCCGATCCCGCACCGGTCGCGCGGTCGATCGATCCGCAGGCGGATGTGATCGAAGACACCGCCCCGTCCATGGATGTGGCCCGTCTGCGCTCCGAGATCATGGTGATGAAGGCCGTGTTGCGGGCGGAGCGGGAAGAGACCGCGACTATTCGCGCCAGCGTCGAGCGTCTCGCGGGGCCTGCGCCCCTGTCTCCGGAAGCCTGCGCGGTGCGCGACCGCTGGGCCGCTCTCGTCGACCAGCTGCTCGACGGACCCCGTTGAGGTCTCTGCCATCGGTCGGTGCGCTCTATCGGGTGCCGGCTTCCTTTCGACTTCTCTCTTCTCTCGAGGCTCGACCATGAGCGCGCGCTGCTCGCTTGTCGTCAACGGCAAGGCCGTGCGGGTCTCGACCGGCGATACGCCGCTCGAAGCCGCCCTCGCCGACGGCGTGATCGCACCCACCCACGGCATGCACGGGTCCTATCTGCTCGGCCAAGGCCCAGGACCCGCGCCGCGTCGCGCCCAGGCGCGTGTGCACCGTGCGGAAGCGGTCAAGCTGTCCCTTCCACGCCCCTCCAAGACAGCGGATACAGCTGTTTTCGCCGAGGTGAGACCGGCGGTCCAAGTGCGCCGGGTCGGCACGGTCACGCAGATCGCGCCGCTCGGTGCTCATGTCGTCGAAGTGATCGTGACGGTCACCCGCTGTCTCGATATCGAGCCCGGCCACCAGGTCACCGCCACGTTCGAGGGATTTGAACCGATCGACGTGAGCCCGACCCTGCGGCTCGACGGCACGACGGAACTCAACGAACTCGTCTTCCACCTGCGCATCGGACAATCCTGCGATCCGGTCGGACACGCGCTGGGTGAGGAAATCCTCCTCGGCCATCCGGTCAAGATCAAGGGTCCGGTCGGTCGCGGTTACTATCGCCCGGGCGGCGGACGCATGCTGCTCGTCGGGCGCGAGACCGGCTTCGCGCCGATCTGGGCGATCGCGCGGGCGGCGCGCTACATCGAGCCTACTCGCGAGATCGTGGTGGTGACCGGCGCGAGTGACCCCCTCGACCTCTACATGCGCCCGTCATTGGATTGGCTCCGATCCACGGGCGTCTCACGGATCACGCTCGTCGCCGATAGGACGAGACAGCGCCCGCCGGACGTCCGGCCGGGTCCGCTCACCGCGCATCTCACCGGGCTGAAGACGACCGATGTCGTGCATGTCGCTGGTGACGCCTCCACCGTGGGCGCCGTCGAGGTGCTGGCCGCCGCCGCCGGCGCGCGGTGCTACCCGATCCTGATCCCACAGGGCCTATAGCGAGGACGCGTCAGGCGTCGTCCTCGGTCGTGCCGTCGGTGGCACTGCCGCGAAAACCGGTCGCCAGGACGTAGAGTTCGCTGGAATCGGCTCGGCTCGCCGACGGCTTCACGTGACGCACCGTTGAGAAGTCCCGCTTCAGATCGGCCAGCAGAGTCCCCTCCGTCCCCCCCTGGAAGACCTTGGCGAGATAGGTCCCGCCCGGCGCCAGCACCTCGCGGGCGAACTCCGCCGCGGTCTCGGCGAGGCCGATGATGCGCAGATGGTCCGTCTGCTTGTGCCCGGTCGTATTGGCCGCCATGTCGGACATGACGATATCGGCCTGACCACCGAGAAGGTCGATCAGCCGCTTCGGCGCATCGGGATCGAGGAAGTCGAGGGTGATGAACTCGACGCCGACCATCGGCTCGATCTCGAGCAAATCGATGCCAACGATGCGGCCGCTCGGGCCGACGATCTTGGCCGCGACCTGGGACCAGCCGCCCGGCGCGGCGCCGAGATCGATGATCTTCTGGTTGGGCTTCAGGATCGTGAAGCGCTCGTCGATCTCGAGAAGCTTGAAAGCCGCGCGCGAGCGATAGCCCTCGCGCTTGGCTCGCGCCACGTAGGGATCGTTGAGCTGCCGTTCGAGCCAGCGCTTCTGCGAGGCGGTACGACCGCGCCCCGTCTTGACCCGCTGCTTGAGATCGCCTCGCAACCCGCCGCCCGCACCACGTCTGTCGGTCAACGGTAGCCTCCGCGGCGCCAAACGCCGTCTTCGCGCATCATGTTCATCAAAAGCCCTTCGCGCAGGCCGCGGTCGGCGATGCGGAGCCGCTCGGAAGGGAACGCCCGGCGGATCGCCTCCAGGATGGCGCAACCCGCGAGTACGAGATCGGCCCGGTCCCGGCCGATGCAGGGATTGTCGGCGCGCTGGTCGAGGCGCGTGTCGAGCAGGTCGTCGATGGCGTCGCTCACTTCGCCGTCGCTCATCCAGAGACCGTCGACGCGGCGGCGCTCGTAGCGCGCCAGCCGCAGGTGCATGGCGGCGAGGGTCGTCACGGTTCCCGACGTGCCGAGGAGATGAAAATGCCGGGCGTTGGCCGCGGGCGCGGCCCGAATGGCGAACCGCGCCAGCAAATCCGCCACCTCCTCGACCATGCCCTCGAACATCAGGCGCGTGACGTCTGCCGCGCCGTGCCGCTCGGCCAACGTGACGACGCCGACGGGAAGGGAATCCCAGGCGCGTATCCGCAGGGTCGGGTCGGCCGACGGGTTGGTCGCGGCACCGTCGAGCCAGGCGATCTCGGTGGAACCGCCGCCGATATCGAAAATGACGACCGATTCCGCGTAAGGGTCGGCCAGGGCCGCGCAGCCTGTGACCGCGAGATAGGCCTCGGTCTGCCGGTCGACGATCTCAAGATCGAGCCCGACCTCGTCCCGCACCCGCGCCACGAAATCGGCTCCGTTGACGGCGAGCCGGCACGCTTCGGTGGCGATGATCTTGGCGCGGGCGACACCACGCCCCTCCATCTTGGCACGGCAGACGCACAAAGCCTCCAGCGTGCGCTCGACCGCGGCCTCGCTGAGGCGGTCAGACGTGCCCAACCCCTCACCCAGGCGGACGATACGAGAGAAGGCATCGACCACGCGAAAACCGTGGGATGCCGGTTCGGCGATCAGGAGGCGGCAATTGTTGGTGCCGAGATCGAGAGCCGCGTAGGTGTTCCGGCGCCCGGGGCGATGGCCCACGACCGGCGGTCGACCCGCGTCCGGCAAAGCGGGGGCGCTCGGGGGCGTCGGGCCAGCCAAGGGGCGGGCCGGCGTCATGGCGGCGCTCTCTTCCCTCATCGGCCTTGCCGGCATCCTCGATCGTGGCCCGACCGGATAGGTCGGCCATCATTCGATAAGAAGCCTACAGGGCTTGGGCGTCAGTGCAAAGCCTCGATCCGTGATCGAATCAGAGCGCTTTGCCGGCGGCCGACATTCTCGGAACCGGCCGAAGCAGGCTCTTCACCTGGGAGAACGGCCTCGGCCGGTTGATGACTTCGTCAAGGCGGGACCACAGCGTCTTCGGCGAGAACGGCTTGGCGATGATCTCGTTGACGCCGAGCGAGATGGCGCGGTCGACGACGTTGCGGCGCGGCTGCGCCAGCATGAGGATGATCGGCACCGTGGGCGAGGGTGAGGTGGTGGGCGTGCGCGCGAGGCGGATGAACTCCTCGCCAGACAGGATCGCGAGGTCCCAATCGATGATCGTGATGTCCGGTTTGCTCTCGGCGAGCACACCGAGGGCCTCGGCACCGTCCGGGGCCTCGAGCACGCGCTTGATCCCGACACGCATCAGCATGTCGCGAACGATTCGGCGGATATAGAGGCTCTCGTCCACGACGAGGGCCGACAGATCCGGAAATGACGGGGTTGCGATCATCGGCCAAGGGTTCCGGGACGCTCGTTTTTGCGAGCGCCTCGCGGCAGCCTAGCGGCCCAACGATGTGCATTGTCCTAACGCGACCGCGTAAATTTCGGCCGGTGAAGTCATTCAGGCGAATGGCGTTTGCGCATCCTGTACGCAATGCCCCTCACCGGGGGCCGGAGGCGCGGGACATGCGCCATTGCGTAATCTGCCGCAGGAAAGTGGCGGAACCTTACAGAGTCCGACGAGAAGCATCTTGCGATAGCGCCGAGATTCAGTCAGGACTATGGCGTTATTCTTGGTCACCGCTGCCGAGGGTGATGATAGTGTGGTGCAGTGCCTGTCTGGGACGGGGCGCACCCGGTATTCGATGACAGATGGTCGGCGGACGGTTTTTGCGAGCTTTCGATGGGACGTGGTCGTGATTTCAGGGGGCCGCAGAAGCGCGGCTTCGATGAGGGTGGTGCCGAGCCTCGTTGGCCGGATCAGGCACCCCCGAGCGGTGGCTTTGGCGGTGGATATGGCGGTGGCGGCGGCGGTTTCGATCGCGGTCCGGCCCGTGCAGCAGCCGCTCCCTCTGGACCGGAGCGCGACGCGACGGTCAAGTGGTTCAACAAGGAGAAGGGCTTCGGCTTCGTCGAACTGGCTGACGGTTCGGGCGACGCGTTCCTTCACATCCGCGCTGTCGAGGCCGCTGGCCATGCGGACCTCCTTCCCGGCACGCGCCTGACAGTCCACACCGCCCAGGGCCAGAAGGGTCCGCAGGTCACCGACGTGACCAGCGTCGACACCTCGACGGCCGAGGCCGAGCCCCCGCGTCGCGCTCCCGCGCCCCGCGCCGGTGGTTTCGGTGGCGGCGACCGCTTCAGCGGTGGTGGTGCCGGCGGATACGGCGGCGGCGGCGATCGCTTCGGCGGTGGTGGTGCCGGCGGCGGCGGTGGTCGTTTCGCCAGCGGCCCGTCGGTCGAGATGACCGGCACCGTGAAGTGGTACGATCCGGCCAAGGGCTTCGGCTTCGTGTCCGTCAATGACGGCGGCAAGGACGTGTTCGTGCATCGCTCGGCCCTGTCGCGCGCCGGTCTCGAATCCCTCGCCGAAGGCCAGCAGGTCACGCTCAGCGTGATCGATGGTCAGAAGGGCCGCGAGGCCCAGAGCATCAACGCCGATTACTGATCGGCTCATCAGCATCGTCGGAATGGCCGCTTTATCGCAGCCTTTCCGACGATCGCGATAAAAGACGGCGGCCTTCGGGTCGCCGTTTTTCGTCGTGATCGTCGTTGCAGGACCCGGAAGCCGGATTCCGCAACGAACCAATGCAAGACAGTTATTTCAGGCGTCGGGAGCTGTGATGCGTGCCGTCTTCGTGACGATCAGCCTGTGCCTGCCATTGGCTTTCGCCAGCATGGCGAAGGCTGAGGATTTCACCGGTTTCTATGCCGGCGTGAATGCCGGCTACGCTTTCGGGCGCGACAAGAGCACCCGAACTCCGGACTTGTCATCGCTGTCATCGAAGACGGAAGCGGATGACAGAGCTCTTCCGCCCAGTGCCCTGCAGGCTTCGGAGACGATGAAGGGCGCGAGACCGCGGGCGGCTACGTCCCTGCCGGTGCGCTGACGGACGGGCGCGCCGCAGAGAGCACGATCCGGGCAGCTTTCCGGCTCGGTTCGTCATCGCCCGCAAGCCGCATCGAACCATCGATTCGCTGGAGCGAGCGGAGTTGTGCGTCGCGAGCGTCGCCGCCCTTGAGAAGCGGAAGCAGGGCCTCGCCCAAACGCCCCGGCGTGCACTCGGCCTGGATGAATTCCGGCATGGCGTTCTCGCCGAGGATCAGGTTCGGCAACACGATGGTCGGGACCTGAATGAGCCGACGTGCCACGGCCTCCTCCAGACGCGATACCTTGTAGGCCACGACCATCGGCACGCCAGCGAGCGCGAGTTCGAGGGTCACCGTACCCGAGGCTGCCAAGGCCGCACGGGACCTTCGGAAGGCGGCATATTTCGCGGCCTCTCCGTGCACGATCCTCACAGGGTGCGACCAGGCCAGCGCCAGCCTCTCGATCATGGCGCGATGACGGGTCACCGCCGGCAGAACGGCATCGATCGGCCCATGGCGTTGGACGAGAAGATCGAGCGTGGCCCCGAAGACCGGCATCAACCGCTCGATTTCCGAGCGACGCGAGCCCGGCAGGATCACGAGCGTCGGCGGCCTCGCCTCGCGCGCAGCCGCCTCGCTCGCATCCGGGCGCAGCTCGGACAGCCGTTCGATCAGCGGATGCCCGACATAGGTGCAGTCCGGACCGCCGAGCCTGCGATGCGCATCGGGCTCGAACGGCAGCAGTGCCAGGACATGGTCGATGAACGGACGCATCTTGGCCGCGCGCCAGGGCCTCCAGGCCCAGACGCTGGGCGACACGTAATCGACGATGGGCAGGCTCGGCAGCCGCTTGCGCACGCGTGACGCCACCGCATGGGTAAATCCGGGGCTATCGATGATGACGAGCACGTCGGGCCGCGACTCGACGATGTCGCGCACCGTCTGGCGAATGCGACGCAGGAGGGTCCGCAGGCGGGCTGCGACGGGCAGATACCCCATCACGGCGACATCATCGAGGGGAAACAGCGAGACGAATCCCTCCGCCGTCATGGCCTCGCCGCCGACCCCGCCGAACGCCACCTGCCCGTCGGAGATATCCGAGAGTGCCCGCATCAGCTTGGCACCGAGCTGGTCGCCCGAATCCTCACCGGCGACGAGCCAGATCCGTCTGGACGCGTTGTTCGTCATACCTCGATCCGCAAACCGATGAGAAACAGGCCCGCCCGGTCGGCCGCTGCCACCGTGGCATCCCTGTCGATGATGAGGGTGTAGCCGGCCTGGATGGCGATCCCGGCGCAGCCAGCGGCGGCGGCGGCCTTCACCGTGCGCGGACCGATGGCCGGCAGGTCGACACGCAGATCCTGGCCGGTCTTGGCGAGCTTCACCAAGACGGTGCCCGGCTGCGCCGCTCCCATTCCGAACGGCCTGCGACCAAGGGCACGCGCGCGGGCGAGCATGCGGTCGGTGCCTTCGGGCCCCTCGACCGCGAGCGCGCGCTGCGCAGCGACGACGATGGCCTGACCGACATCGTAGGTCGCAAGCGCCGCGAGGATGCCGCAGCCCGTGGCGATGGATGCCTGCGCGGCGAGATCCGGAGCGAGCCGTCCGAGCTGTCCTTCGGGACTCAGCAGGTCCGGCGCAACATCGTGGATGCCGACGACGCGGTGGCCGTTATCCTCGAGCAGGACCAGGGCACCGCGCAACAGCCGGTCGTCCCCTCCCGCCGATATCGCCTTCAGCGCGTCGCGATTCCGCAAGGCCGCGGCGGCATTGAGGATCGCGGCGGGGCTGGGACGCGAGACACCCCCAACCGGTATCACGCAGGCGGGCCCCCAGGCTTCGAGGATCCTCAAGGCACCGGAGATATCGAGAAGATCGACCGTGGCATCGGCGCGCTCACGCATCGGCCGTTCGGCAAAGCCACGGATGGCGAGCACCCGGAACGAGCGCCCCGACCTTTCGAGGGATTCGGCGACCAGTTCCGGAAGCCGGCCGGCGCCGGCCACCAGAACGAGACGCTCCACCGCGCGTGCGTCGGTGAGGGGCGCCGGATGGGACGATGCGGTCAAGCCGAGCCCGGATTCTCGCGCGGGGTGCAGATCGAGCGCTTACCGCCTTCGCGGATGAAGGCGATGATCTCGGCGACGGCGCGATGCGATTCGAACTCCGCGGCCACGTCCTCCACCCTCTCCATCAAGGTGCCCTCGGGGGCAAAGAGCAGGCGATAAGCCCGTCGCAGGGCATGGATGTCCTCGCGGGCGAAGCCCCGGCGCTGCAGGCCGATGATGTTGAGGCCCGAGAGATAGGCACGGTTGCCAAGGGCCATACCGTAGGGAATGCAGTCGTTTTCCAAGCCGGATAGACCGCCGACGAAGGCGTGGGCTCCGACGCGGGCGAACTGGATCACCGCCGCGCCGCCACCGAGGATCGCGTAATCTCCGACGCTGCAATGGCCGGCCAGCATGACGTTGTTCGAGAAGACGACTCCATCGCCCACCCGGCAATCATGCCCCACATGGGAATTGGCGAGGAAGGTGCACTTGTCGCCGACGACCGTCTCGAGACCGCCGCCGGCGGTGCCCGGATTCATCGTGACGCCTTCGCGGATCAGGCACTCGGCACCGATGGTCAGCGTGGAGGCCTCGCCGCGAAACTTCAGGTCCTGCGGCGGATGGCCGATGGATGCGAACGGATAGAGCTTGGTGCGGGGGCCGATTCCGGTGCGGCCGGCGACGACCACATGGCTGATGAGTTCGCAGCCCTCGCCGAGCACGACTTCCGGTCCGACATGACAGAAGGGACCGATCCGCACACCTTCGCCGATCGTGGCACCATCCTCGATGACGGAACTCGGATGGATGTCGGTCACGTCGCTCACTCCGTCACCAGCATGGCGCCGATCTCGGCCTCGGCGACGAGGGTGTCGCCGACGCGCGCCTCGCCCCGGAACCACCACATCGTCCGGCGCTGGTTCATCTTCGTCATATGATAGCGCACCGTATCGCCGGGCACGACGGGTTTGCGGAACTTGCATTTGTCGATGGTCATGAAGAAGACCTGCTTGGCCCGCACCTCATCGGTCCTGATGTGCTGGCAGCAGATCGCGCCGGCCGTCTGGGCCATGCCCTCGATCAGCAGGACACCGGGGAAGACCGGCAGGCCGGGGAAATGCCCGGTAAACTGCGGCTCGTTGAACGAGACGTTCTTGATCCCGATGCAGGAGCGGTCCCCGTCGATCTCGATGATGCGATCGATCATCAGGAACGGATAGCGATGGGGCAGAAGTTCCAGGATCTTCTGGATGTCGGCCGAGCCCAGATCTTTCGGCATGTCACTCATCGATCGAACAACCCCATCGCGCGCCGGCGCCCCTGACGCCCCGCCTCATCCCTCAAAAAGTGGAGCGTTGTCTTCGACATAAACGCCACACGATGCAAGCCTCGGAGGGCTATGCCGGCGACAATCCAGGGCCGGGCACCGTTATCGCTCAGTCCTTGTCGGGCTCGCTCGTGTCGCGTCCCGACTTTTCCGCGAGACGCGCGAGGGCGGTGAGTTCGCGGAACCAGGTGCGCACGGGCTTGGCCGGCGTGCCGCCCCACCGGCTTCCCGGCGGGACATCGCGGTTGACGTTCGATGAGCCGGCGATCTGCGAGCCCATGCCGATCCGCAAATGCCCGACCACGCCAACCTGGCCACCGAGAACGACGTAGTCTTCCAGGGTGGTCGACCCGGAAATGCCGACGCCGGAGACGATGACGCAGTGGCGGCCGATGACGACGTTGTGGGCGATCTGAACGAGGTTATCGATCTTGGTGCCCTCGCCGACGATGGTATCGCGACCCGCGCCGCGATCGATCGTGGTGTTGGCACCGATCTCGACATCGTCCTGGACGATGACCCGGCCGGTCTGAGGCACCTTGAGATGGCCGCCCAGCCCCATGGCGAAGCCGAAACCGTCCTGGCCGAGACGCGCACCCGGATGAAGGATGACGCGGTTGCCGACGAGGGCATAGGCCAGCGTCGTCCCGGCGCCGATGGAGCAGTCACGACCGATCCGGACATCGGGGCCGACAACCGCATTCGCGCCGATGATCGTACCCGAGCCGATCTCGGCTCCGGGGCCGATGACGGCACCGGGATCGACGACCACGCCGTCTTCGAGGCGAGCCTTGGGATGGACGTGGGCTCCCGGTGATACGCCCTCGGTCCCGAATTGCGAGAGCGGCCGCATGGCTTCCGGATGGAAGCGGGCCAGGAGGCCGGCATAGATCCGATACGGATCGCGGGTGACCAGCGCGATGGTGGTCGTGGGGACCTTGGCCGCGAAGCGCGGCGAGACGAGGCAGACCAAAGCCTTGGTCTGAGCCAGGATCTCGCCGTAGCGGGCATTGTCCATATAGGCGAGATCGCGGGGCCCGGCGGTCTCCAACGGAGAGGCGCCGGCGACCGTCAGCAGCGGATCTGCGCCCTCGGGAAGCGAAATGCCAGCAACCCCGGCGATGTCGCCGAGGCTGATGGCCGTGCTGGGTGCGAAGAAGACGGGATCAGACATGATGCGACAACGCACGGGCTCCGAGAAAGGAAGCCCGTGCGTCTTATGTCAGAACCGCGAGCCGCCGGAGAAGCGGAAGGCCTGAAGCTGATCCTTGCCGACGCGGCCGAGGAAGTTGCCGGTCGAGTCGTAGATCTTCTGTCCCTCGTCCTTGGTCAGGGCGTAGGCGTAATCGAAGCGGATCGGGCCAAGCGGCGAGTTCCACAAGATCGACGCACCGATCGAGGAGCGGATCGTCATCTTGTCGCGGACGTTCAGGCATTCCGGCTCGACCGTGATCGCTCCGGCTCCGAGCGCGGTGTAGGCGCAAGCCCCACCAGGCGCGATACCGTTGATGGCCGCATCGCCGTTCACGTCGAACTGGGTCCGGCTGTTATAGCCGAACAACGTACCGGCATCGGCGAAGACAGCGCCCTTCAGGCCGAGATCCCGCGGAATACCGTAGATCGGGAACTGAACTTCGAGGGTGCCGCCGAAGTAGGTGGTACCGCCAACGGCGTTCGAGCGAGCATCGGCGCTGCCGACGTCACGCGGACCGATACCGTTTGGCGCGAAGCCGCGGACGAGCGACGGACCGAGGAAGTACTGGTCGGTAATGCGCAGCTTTTCGTCGGTCAGGGCCGAGATATGGCCGCCCTGCAAGCGGGCGAAGCCGACCACGTCCTCGTAGAACTCCTTGTAGTAGCGCATGTCGCCGGCCACGCGGAAGAACTTCGAATCGCCGCCGAGACCCGCGATTTCAGGCTTCAGCTCGGCATAGAGGCCGTTCCGCGGCTGGGCGAGATTGTCCAGCGTCGAATAGGCCAGAGTCACGCCAGCGAGTGACGTCAACGTGTTGCCAGTCGAACCCTTGAGCGCGATGGAGGCTTCACCATCGAGAGCACAGTTCGGATATGTCGGCAGACCGCCGGTGTTGCGACCGGAGACGGGATCGATCGTTCCAGCCGGATTGAGGACCGTATAACCGGGGATCGGGTTCGAGCAGTCGTTATACGGCCGCTTGACGCTGTTCGGGATCGTCAGCTCGGTATTGTACAGCGAGTAGCGCAGGGTGACGCCGAACTCTTCCGTGATCGGCAGGCCGACGCGGAGCTGACCGCCATAGACGGTGGTCTCGTAGCGCGAGTAGCGCGTCAGATCGCTGTACTTGTAGAATGCGTCGAAGCCGGCGGCGAGACGGTAGCCGAGGAAGTACGGCTCGGTGAACGAGAAGTCGACACCGCGCGAATACTGGCCACCCGTACCGGCGAGGCGGACATACTGGCCACGGCCGAGGAAGTTCGACTCGGAGACCGAGACTTCGCCGATGATGCCGTCCTGGGTGGAGTAGCCGCCTGCCACCGAGAACGAACCCGTGGGCTGATCCTCGACGTCGATGTTGATGACCACGCGGTCGGCCGAGGAGCCCGGCTCGTTGGAGAAGCGGACCTTCTTGAAGAAGCCGAGGCCGTTGAGGCGACGCTCCGCACGATCGGTCAGGACGCGGTTATAGGCGTCGCCCTCGGTGATATCGAGCTCGCGGCGGATGACGTAATCGCGGGTGCGTGTGTTGCCGCGAATGTTGATGCGCTCGACATAGACGCGGGGACCGTCCTCGACGACGAAGCCGAGAGCCACGGTGTGCGTGGCGCGGTCGCGCTGGCCGGTCGGACGGACCTGGGCGAAGGGGAAGCCCTGGCGAGCGACCTGATTGGTCACGCCGGCAAGCGTCTTCTCGACATCCTCGGCATTGTAGACGTCACCGATGGCGGAGCGGACCTCGCCGTCGAGGATCTGCTTGTCGACACCCGGGAGGCGCGAATCGATGGCGACCGCACCGACCGTGTATTGCTGGCCTTCATCCACCGACACGGTGATGACCCAGCCGGCATCGCCCTCGCCTTCGACGTAGCGCGCATCGGCATTCACGACCCGGAAATCGGCATAGCCGTTCTTCAGGTAGTAACGGCGCACGAGGTCGAGATCGTTGGTGATACGATCGGGATCGTAGACGTCGGAGGTCTTGATGAAGGAGAGGAAGTTCATCTCCGACGAGCTCATCAGCTCGCGCAGCTTGCTCTCGGAATAGGCGCTATTGCCGACGAAGTTGATCGCCTTGATGCCGGTCTTGTCACCTTCCTCGATCACGTAGATCAGGTCGATGCGGCCGTTGGGCAGATCGACGGTGCGGAAGCTGACCTTGGCGGTACCACGGCCGGCGCGGCGGTAGATCTCGCGAATGCGCTGAAGATCGGCCTGGACCACACCCTCGCTGTAGCCGCCGCGGCCCTTGGCCTCGACCTCGGCTTCGAGCGTCGCCTTCTCGACCTTCTTGTTTCCCTCGAACACCACCCGGTTGATGATGTTATTCTCGCGGACCGTCACCAGCGTCCCGGCGCCACTGCGCGAGACCTTCACGTCGGAGAACATGCCGCTCGCCAACAGATTGCGGCGGGCCTCTTCGGGAGATCCGGAGGCCGTACCGGTCACGTAGGACCGGATGGTGTCGGCATCGACGCGCTTGTTACCCTGGACGACGATCTGCTGCGCCTGAGCCGTGCCGCCCAGAACCAGCCCTGCGGCCGCGGCAGCGACTAGGACGATGGTCTGTTCGGCCGACTTACGCCGGCGCTTCCCCGTCATCGACATCATGTAATCGCCCGTCTCTATTTATTAACAGTCCGGGTTCGCACCCGCAGACAGGCGGTCGTTGTCCGACCGTCCCGTCACCTGGTCCCAGCTCAGCTTCTACCCAGTTTCCGAAGCGAAGCAAACGCTCGGGGCCGGGCTCTGAGGGGGATTTTGGGGAGACGTGGCCTTCCGGTCACTTAACGGTTCCCGTTCATCGCTCGATAAGGTGAATCAATCGTCAATTCGCAGCAAAAAGCCCGCCCAGGATACCGGGCGGGCTTCTCGATTATCAAAGTAATTCAACCGCTTAGCAAACAGTCCACACCCTTCTGGAGGGAACGTGCCGAGCCTCCGCCACGGATGGAGCCCTGGGTCAGGAGCCGCGTCCCGACCATGAGGCGCCGAGGTTCAGGATGTCGTTCCAAGCCGCGAACAGCATCAGGAACAGGACCAGGGCAAGCCCGATCCGGAAGCCGATCTCCTGGGTCTTCTCGCTCAGCGGCCGGCCACGGACGGCCTCGAACGCGTAGAACAGCAGGTGCCCGCCATCGAGGAGCGGCACCGGGAACAGGTTGAGCAGACCGATCGACACCGACAGCAGCGCCACGAGGCCGATGAGCCCACCGACGCCACCGACCTTGGCGACCTCGCCGGAGACGCGGGCGATGCCGATCGGCCCCGAAAGCTGATCGGCGGATTCACGGCCCGTCACCAGTTTGCCGAGGTAGTTCATGGTCCGGTCGACGACGAAATAGGTCTCCGACACGCCGAGACGAAGGGACTCGAGGAGGCCGTAATGTCTGACCTGCGCGTCGGCGCCGTTCGGTCCCTTGATGCCGAGGCGACCGAGGCGGTGCTTGCCGAACGGCGTGCGCTCCTCCACCGCGTCAGGCACGGCGTTCAACGTCTTGACCTCGCCGCCACGTTCGACGGTGACGGCGAGGCTGGCGCCGGCGCTCCCGGAAACAGTGCGTTGCATGTCGAGGAAGTTCGTGACCTGCGTCCCATCGATGGACGTGACCAGGTCACCGGCCTGGAAACCGGCACGCTCGGCGGCGCTGCCCGGCATCACGCCATCGATACGCGGGGGAAGCTCGTAGCGGCCGACGAAGTAGATCGCCCCGGCGAACAGGACGATGGCGAGAAGGAAGTTGGCGATGGGCCCGGCGGCCACGATGGCGGCGCGCTTACCCAGGCTCTGGGCCGGGAAACTCGTCGCGCGCTCCTGCGGCGTCATCCGCGCGAGGGCAGCCGGATCGGCGACGCTGGCGCCGTTGGCGTCACCGTGGAACTTGACGTAGCCGCCGAGCGGGATCGCCGACACTTTCCAGCGTGTGCCGTGGCGGTCGTTGAAGCCGAAGAGCTCGGGTCCGAAGCCGAGTGAGAAGGCGTGGACCCCGACTCCGCACCAGCGGCCGACGAGGAAGTGTCCCATCTCGTGGACGAAGACCACGATGCTGAGCACGATGACGAAGGGGATCACCGACCCGAAGAAGTCGGAGGCCGTTCCCCCCATCGAATTCAGAAAGTCCATTCCGTCGATCCTTCAGGGCCTCGCGAGGGGCCAGCATGCGTCCATAGCAGATCGGATCGCGGTCGAGCGAACGCAAACCGGACAAGGCCGGCGAGATCGTCGCACGGCGCCACGCCGTCCCCCGTTTCCTCAACGGAAGGTTAAGAGCACGGACGACACGGGATTCTCCCTGTCCCTCTTGTTAGTGTCCGCCGCCGGCCGCCGAGGCCGTGCGCGGGCGGCGGATCAAAGGCGTGGCGCAGGCCATGGCGAGGAAAAGAAAGGTGAGGACCAGGAAGACGTCGGTGAAGCTCATCACCAGTCCCTGCATCCTCACGGTGTTCATCATCGCCTTCAGGGCCATGGAATTGCCGTCGAGCCCGAGGGCATCGAATTGGCGGCGGGTCATGTCGAGCCGCTCCAGCACGGCATTGTTGGTCCAGGTGAAGCGCTCGTGCAGACGCGCTAGGTGCAGATCCCAGCGGTCGTTGAGCACGGTGTTGATGAGGGCGAGCCCCACCGCGCCGCCGAGGTTGCGGGTGAGGTTGTAGAGGCCGGAGGCGTTCTTCATCCGCGCCGGCGGCAGCGTGCCCAGCGCGATGTTGTTGATCGGGATCATGCACAGCATCAGCGAGCAGCCGCGCAGGACCTGCGGCAGCAGGAGCTCCCAGAAATCCCAATCCTTGGTCAGGCCGGTGACGATCCAGGTGCCGGCGGCGAAACCGGTGAAGCCGATCCCCATGAGGATGCGCGGATCGACCTTGCCCGAGAACCGGCCCGCGATGGGGGCGGTGGCGAACATGCACAGGCCCGACACGAACATCGTCTCGCCGATCTGCAGGGCCGAGTAGCCGCGCACCCGGCCGAGATAGACCGGGTAGAGGTAGGTGAGGCCGTAGAGGCCGATGCCGAGGACGAAACTGAAGATGCAGCCCGCCGCGAAGTTGCGGTCGGAGAAGGCGCGCAGATCGACGATGGGCTCCCGCGCGGTGAGCGCGCGCCAGAAAAAGGCGATGCCGCCGGCGACGCAGATCACGGCGCAGGCGAGGACCGCCTCGTCCTGGAGCCAGTCGTGATTCGGGCCCTCCTCCAGAACGTATTCGAGGCAGCCGAGGAAGGCGGCCATGAAGGCGAGGCCGAACCAGTCGAAATGCTTGAACAGGTCGAGGTTCGGCTCGTCGAAATCGACCAGCAGATAGGTCGAGACCGTGACGACGATGCCGGGCACGACGTTGATCAGGAACAGCCAGTGCCAATCGAAGGCGTCCGTGAGGTAGCCGCCCACCGTCGGACCGATGGTCGGGGCGAGCGTCGCCACGAGACCGATCATCGGCGACACGATGGGCCGTTTGGAGGGCGGGAAGATCGTGAAGGCCGAGGCGAAGACGGTCGGGATCATGCCGCCGCCGATGAAGCCCTGCAGCGCCCTCCACACGATCATCTCGTTGATCGAGGTCGAGGTGGCGCACATCAGGCTCATCAGGGTGAAGCCGCCCGCCGAGACGACGAACATCCACCGAGTCGAGATCACCCGCGAGAGGAAGCCCGAGAGCGGGATCGCGATGACCTCGGCGATGAGGTAGCTGGTCTGGACCCAGGGAATCTCATCGCCCGAGGCGGAGAGACCGGCCTGGATCTCGGCGAGCGATGCCGAGACGATCTGGATGTCCAGGATCGCCATGAACATCCCGAACACCATGCACACGAACGCCACCATGCGGCGGCGATCGAGGGGCGGCTCGACGGCCGGCAAGGTGGCGAGAGCGGCGGCCATGATCGGCGCCTAGTGCCGGGAGGCCGTGCGGAGCGGCTCGCCCCCGTCGCGGGTATCGACCCGCACGGTGACGGACAGGCCGGGACGGAGGAGGCCCTCATGGGCCACGTCCGCCGGGACGCGGACGCGCACGGGCAAGCGCTGGACGATCTTGGTGAAGTTGCCGGTGGCGTTGTCGGGCGGAAGCAGGCTGAAGACGGAGCCCGAGGCCGGTGACAGCGATTCGACCTCGCCGACGATGTCGCGGCCGGGATAGGCGTCCACGGCGATGTGGACATGCTGGCCGGGATGCATCCGCTCGACCTGCGTCTCCTTGAAGTTCGCGTCGATCCGCACGCTCTCCAGCGGCACCAGCGCGGCGATGCGCGAGCCCGGCGAGACGTAGGCGCCCGCTTCCACCGCCTTGTTGCCGACGACGCCGTCGAAGGGCGCCTGGATCACGGTGAAGGCAAGATCGCGGGCGGCCCTGTCCTCGGCGGTCTTCAACTCGGCCGCCAGACCTTCCGCCTCCTTGGCCTGCGCGCGCAGGACGTCGACATTGGCCTTCATCATGGCGAGGCCCGCCTCGGCGCCCTTCACCGTGGCCTCGGTGCGGTTACGGTCGGCCAAGGCCTGCTCGATCCGCGATTTCGCGACGAAATCGACCTTCTCCAACTGCTGCTGCCGGGCGTAATCGGCGGCGGCGCGGATCGAATCGGCCTTGGCCGCATCGATCTGTGCCGAGCTCTGGAGCAGCTGGGCCTGTGCCGCCTCGATCTGCCGGCCGATCCGGGCGATGGTCGCCTGCTGGGTCCCGAGCTTGTCGTGCGCCGCCTGGCTCGCGAGGCGGTAATCGCCGTCGTCGAGGCGGGCGATGACGTCGCCCTTGTGCACCGCCTGCCCGTTCATCACCGGCACCGAGGCGAGATAGCCCGGCACCTTGGCGGCCAGGATCGAGATATCGGCCTGGACATAGGCGTCGTCGGTGGAGACGAAGAAGCGGCCGACCGTCCACCACTCGTAGCCCTTGTAGCCACCAGCGGCGAGGCCGAGGGTCAGGACGGTCAAGAGCACGGCCTTGCGCAGCGGGCGCCGCTTCGGTGCCGGCGTGACGGTTTCGGCAACCGGCGAAACCGGCGGTCCGGCCACGACGGGGATTGCCGGCGACGCGGCCGCGGGAGCGATATCGTCCGAATGTCCGGCACCAGAAGAAGCGTCGCGGTGTCCGTCTTCGTCGCGAAGAGACATAGGTTGGTCCCGGCAGAGAAGGAATGACCGAACCGTTCGGTCAATTGCCGCGCCGGATTGACCGGCACTGCGAATGCCCTCTAGATAGAATGACTGAACGGTTCGGTCAATCGGAGGAAACGGTGGCGGCAGGCGAGGCGGAGAGCCCAACGATCGAGAGGACGAGCGCCCGCAATCTCGCGGAAACGGACAAGCGCCGGCAGATCCTCGATGGCGCGCGAACCGTCTTCATGGGATCCGGCTTCGACGGCGCCAGCATGGGCGAGATCGCCAAGGCGGCCGGCGTCTCGAAAGGCACGCTCTACGTCTACTTCGACAGCAAGGAGGCGCTCTTCGAGGCGCTGACGCTGGAGGAGAAGCGAGGTCTCGCCGAGGCCCTGTTCCAGCTCGATGCCGACGATCCGGACATCCGCGGCGTGCTCACCCGGCTGGGCCGGAGCTACCTCGTTCACATGATACGCCCCGACCATGTGGCGATCATCCGCATGGTGATCGGTGCGACCGAAAAGTTTCCGCGATTCGGCCAAGCCTTCTACGAGGCCGGACCGGCGCAGGGCGTCGCGAGGCTGACCGCCTATCTCGACCGGCAGGTCGCGGCGGGCCGACTTCGACCGGCGGATACCGAACTCGCGGCCAAGCACTTCCTCCACCTGTGCCAGGCCGGTCTTCTGACGCGCCTGCTCTTTGCCGCGGGCGGTCCGGTGACGGAGGCCGAGATCGACCCCCGCGTGAGCGAAGCCATGCGTGTGTTCTTCGCGGCCTACGGTCCCGAGGCTTGAACCAACGCAGATCTCCGAACCGTCACGGATGATTTAGGCAATCCAGGCGATGGTGGCCCGATACGCGACTGAAGCGGCGGGCCATTCACCGATGCGAATTCTGGTTCTCGGAGGCTATGGTCTCATCGGCACTGCGGTCGTGAGCCGCTGCCTTGCCGCCGGGCACGCGGTGACCGGCCTCGGACGGGACGTCTCCGCGGCACGCCTGCGCCAACCCGATGCCGATTGGATCGCGCGCGACATCGCAACGCTCACCGAACCGTCCGATTGGACCGCGACGCTGCAGGGCATCGACGCGGTGGTGAATTGCTCCGGCGCCCTGCAAGACGGCCCGCGCGACGATGTCCGCGCCGTCCAGGCCACCGCGATGCGCGCCCTGTTCGCATGCTGCCGACTGATGGGCATCCGGCGCGTCGTTCAGATCTCGGCGGTGGGGGCCTCCCTCGACGCCCCGACCGAGTTCATGCGCAGCAAGGCCGAGGCCGACGCTGCCGTGGCCGCCCTCGATCTCGACTGGGTGATCCTGCGACCCGGCCTCGTCCTCTCGCCTCTCTCCTACGGGGCCACCGGCCTCATCCGTGCACTGGCCTCCATTCCGGTCGCCTTCGTGGGAATGCGCGGCCACCGGCCAATCCAGACCGTCCATGTCGACGATGTCGCCGAGGCGGCTGTCCTCGGGCTCGAAGGTCGGATCGCTCCTCGTGCGAGCTACGACCTCGTCGAGGCGCACGGCCACGTCCTGCCGGACATCGTCGCCGGCTTTCGCGCCTGGCTCGGGCGCCCGCCCGCCGTGCTCGCGCTGCCGGTGCCAACCTGGCTCCTGCGCATCGGATTTCGCATCGGCGATCTCGTCGGCCGCCTCGGTTGGCGGACGCCCATCCGCACCATGGCCCTCCGCCAGATCGAAGCCGGCATCGGCGGAGACCCGACGGACTGGGAGCGGGCCGGCGGGGCACCGCTCTCGTCCCTGTCGGAGAGTCTTCGCAGGATGCCGTCCGGGGTGCAGGAGCGCTGGTTCGGCCGGCTCTGGCTCCTGAAGCCCGCGATCCTGGCCATGCTCTCGCTGTTCTGGGGGCTGTCGGGCCTGATCGCGCTCGCGCATCTCGATGCGGCGATGGCTGCGATGACGGCTCACGGCATCACACCGGGCCCGGCGCGGGCGATGGTGCTCGCCGGGATCGCCATCGACCTCGTCCTCGGACTCGCGATCCTGGTGAGACGCACCATGCCGCTCGCCGCCCTCGGCATGGTCGCGATGACGGGAATCTATCTCTTCCTCGGGTCGGCGCTGGCCGCCGGCCTCTGGCTCGATCCGCTGGGCGCCTATCTGAAGACGCTGCCCGGCGCGATGCTGGCCCTCGTCGCCTATGCGCTCGCCGACGAGCGCTGAACCCCATGGATCACATCGATGTTTTGCGCTGGCTTCACGTCATCGGCGCGACGATCCTGTTCGGCACCGGGATCGGCATCGCATTCTTCATGACGATGGCTGATTGCACGGGACGAGCCGGACTCATCGCTCACGTCGCTGGAACGGTCGTCGTGGCGGACACGATCTTCACGGCGATCGCGGCCGTGTTCCAGCCGGTGACGGGGTGGCTCCTGGCGCGCGCCATCGGCTGGTCCCTGACGGAGGGATGGGTCGCCCTCTCGCTCGTCCTCTACGTCGTCGTCGGCCTGTGCTGGCTTCCGGTCGTCGGGATCCAGATCACTCTGCGTGATCTCGCGAGAGCCGCCGAAGAAACGGGGCTATCGCTGCCACCGCGCTATCACGCGCTGTATCGGGTCTGGCTCGCTTGCGGCGTGCCGGCCTTCACCGCGATGCTCGCCATCCTGTGGCTGATGACGGCAAAGCCGCGCTTCGCCCTGTTCTGACCGATGCTCAGGTGGCGGAAGGCAGGGCCTTCGCGCTCCAGTCGCGGACATGGGCATCGATGGCGAGCGCCTCGTCCACGTCGGCGGGCGCGCTACGATACTCGCTCGCGAAATGCTCGCAGGCGCTCTCCACCAGTTCCGCGATCCCGTAGAAGCCGATCTCGCCGCGAATGAAGGCGGCCACCGCGATCTCGTTGGCGGCGTTCATCACGGTCGGCGCGGCACCGCCATCCTTGAGCGCGGCGCGAGCGATGCGCAGGCATGGAAAGCGCGCCTCGTCCGCCGCCTCGAAGGTGAGGCTGCCGACGGCGGCGAGGTTGAGCGAACGTCCCCGCTCGATGGTCAGGCGGTCGCCGAGGCCGAGGCAATGGGCGATGGGGACACGCATGTCCGGCATGGCGAGGCCCGCCGTCACCGCGCCATCGCGCCATGTGATGAGGCCGTGCACGATCGATTGCGGGTGCACGATCACGTCGAGGCGCTCGGCCTCGATGGAAAACAGATGGTGCGCCTCGATGAGTTCGAGACCCTTGTTCATCAGCGATGCCGAATCGATGTTGATCTTCATGCCCATCGACCAGGTCGGATGAGCCGCCGCCTCGGTCGGTGAGGCCGCCGCGATGCGCTCCTTCGTCCAGGTCCGGAACGGGCCGCCGGAGGCGGTGATGGTCATGGTCGAGACGTCGGAGATGCGCCCATCCCCGAGAGCCTGCGCCAGGGCGTTGTGCTCGGAATCGACGGGAAGCAGCGTCGCCTTGAATCGCGCGGCGTCGCGCATGAAGGCGTCGCCGGCGCAGACGAGGCTCTCCTTGTTGGCGAGCGCCACCGTGCGCCCGAGACGGAGCGCTGCATGGGTCGGGCGCAGACCGGCCGCGCCACTCACCGCGGCGACGACGATGTCCGCATCCCGCGCGACGGCCTCGAGGACGGCGCCCTCCCCCGCCCCGTTGGCGATGCCGGTGCCGGACAGCGCCTCGCGCAGAGCCGGTCCCTGGCTCTCGTCGGCGAGGGCGGCGAAATCGGCGCCGATCTCGCGGGCGAGCTTGGCGAGCGCCGCCGCATCGCGACCGCCGACGAGGGCTCCGATGCGGAAGCGCTCGGGATGCTGGGCCAGCAGGTCGGTGGTGGAACGACCGATGGACCCGGTGGCGCCGAGGATGGTGACGGTATGGCTCAACGGATCGGTTCCTTCAGAGCACGGCCAGGCGGTGTGCGACGAGATAGAGGCCAGCCAGCACGGCCACGGCAAAGAAGCCGTCGAGCCGGTCCATGACACCGCCATGGCCCGGAATCGAACGGCCGGAATCCTTCACGCCGTAGCGCCGCTTGAGCGCCGATTCGGCGAGGTCGCCGGCCTGACTCAGGATCGATGCGACGGCGCTGGTGACGGCGACCACGACGAGGGGTGCGTTCGCGAGCGTGCTCCAGCCCTCAGAGCGGGCGACGATCACCAAGCCGGTTCCGGCGGCGATGCCGGCCGCCAGACCGCCGAGGGAGCCGGACCACGTCTTCTTGGGGCTCACCGAGGGCATCAGCTTCGGTCCGCCGAAGGTACGCCCGGTGATGTAGGCGACGATGTCGGTGGACCAGACCACGGCGAACATCCAGGCCGGGCCGAAGATGCCGATGGCGGGATCGTCGCGCAGGGCCGGAGGAACCAGGGCCAGCAACGCCGCGCTGAAGAAGCCAATGGCGACACGGCTGCGCCCGGCGGAATCCCGGACGGTCACGAGAAGGGCGACGAGACCGAGCGCAGCGACCGCCAGCCAGACCAGGGGCGGGGCATCGAGGCGAAGACAGAGGGCGAGGCCGGACAGGGCGAGGGCCGTGAGCACCACGACGCCCCGGACCGGTGCGATCCGGCTGATCATGATCCATTCCCCGGCGGCGACGATGCCGGCGATGAGCCAGATGGCCGCAAAAGCCCAGCCGCCCACGAACAGCGTGGTGAGCACGATGGTCGCCAGCACGATGGCCGACGCGGTACGAAGCTGAAACTCGCGGCCGCCGAGGGGGCCACGCCGCGGCGCGGGGGCCGCTTCGCCGGGCGCGATCATCACCCGGCCTTGCCGCTGAGGCCGCCGAAGCGGCGGTCGCGACGATGATACTCGTCGATGGCCGCATGGAAGCAGGCGTGATCGAAATCGGGCCAGAACTCGGGCACGATCACGTACTCGGCGTAGGCCGTCTGCCATGTCAGGAAGTTCGACAGGCGCTGCTCGCCGGAGGTGCGGATCACGAGGTCCGGGTCGGGGATGCCGGTGGTGTCGAGCGCCTGGGTGATCGCTTCGAGACCGATCTCGGCGGGGCTCATCCGTCCGTCGGCCA
This sequence comes from Methylobacterium sp. 77, assembly GCF_000372825.1. Taxonomy (NCBI): domain Bacteria; kingdom Pseudomonadati; phylum Pseudomonadota; class Alphaproteobacteria; order Hyphomicrobiales; family Methylobacteriaceae; genus Methylobacterium; species Methylobacterium sp. 77. The sequence goes on from NZ_KB910516.1 coordinate 2,804,805, forward strand.
CCGCCTGGGCCAGGGTCCGCACCGCCCGCAGGATTTCCTGCCGGCCGCCGTAATTGAACGCGATGACGAGGGTGAGCCCGGTATTGCCGCGTGTGCGCGCCTCGGCCTCGTCGAGCAGTCCCGCGATGTCGGCGCTGAGGCCCTCGCGCGCGCCGATGATCTTCACCCGCACATTGTTGCCGTGAAGCTCGGCGAGGTCGCGCCGCACGAACAGCTTCAGCAATCCCATCAGGTCGGCGATCTCGGCCGGCGGCCGGCGCCAGTTTTCCGAGGAGAAGCTGTAGATCGTCAGGTAGCCGATACCGAGTTCGATCGCGGAGCGGACGGCCCGACGAACCGCCTCGACCCCGCGGCGATGCCCCTCGACGCGCGGCAAGCCGCGGCGCGCGGCCCAGCGACCGTTGCCATCCATGATGATGGCCACATGGGCCGGGGGGGCCGGACGCGGGGCGGGAGCCGGGCCGGACCCCGTCGTCGCGGGATCGCGCGTGGCGAGGCCGACCGTGACGCTGGCGGCCTCCCTATCCCCGGCCGCAGATGCCCCGATCTGACGCGCGCCCTCTGAGCGACCCAACGCGCTTCTCCCCGTCCCTGATTCCGTCAATCCCACACGCGTCCGAGAACTCGGATCTATCCGAGAACTCAAACCTGCATGATTTCCTTTTCCTTCGAGGCGAGCACGCCGTCGATCTCGGCGATGTGCTGGTCGGTCACCTTCTGCACTTCGGTGGCCTGACGCTTCTCATCGTCCTCGCTGATGGCGCTGTCCTTCTCGAGCTTCTTGAGATGGTCGAGACCGTCGCGGCGGACGTGGCGGACCGCAACGCGGGCCTCCTCGGTATATTTATGGGCGACCTTGACCATTTCCTTGCGGCGCTGCTCGTTCATCTCGGGCACGCGCAGGCGGATGGTCTGGCCCTCGGTCTGGGGGTTGAGGCCGAGGTCGGATTCACGGATCGCCTTCTCCACGGCAGCGACCATGCTCCGGTCCCAGACCGAGATCGAGAGGAGGCGCGGCTCCGGAACGCTGACCGTGGCGACCTGAGCCATCGGCATCGAGGACCCGTAGGCGTCGACATTGATGGGATCGAGGATGCTGGGGGTCGCGCGTCCGGTGCGCAGTGAACCGAGATCCTTCGACAATGCGCTGACGGCGCCTTGCATCCGGCGCTTGATGTCGTTCAGGTCGAACTCTGGGGTCGCCATACTGTGTGTCCCGACGATAATTAGGGAAAAGTGCGTCGGGCCGCCGGGGCCCGTGCGTGCGGCCTCAATGAACCAAAATCCGATAGGTCGCAAATGGCGTTCGCGCCCGCGGCGCCCCAATTTGATGGCTCGAGCGTCCCGATCGAACGGTTCGGCGCATCGGGGAGCATCACGGGCATCGCACGCGGCGAGCCATGACGGTCTCCGCTCCGCCTAGGCGACTGCCCTCTCGTCAGGGCACCACATGCGTCGAAGGCGCATTGCCGGTGAGGATCGCCGTGACCGAACTCGGGGCATGGATCGAGCCGACGACGATGGAGATGCGGCTTTCGCGGGCAAGCGCGAAGGCCGCGGTATCCATGATCTTGAGATCGCGGGCGATGGCGTCGTCATGGGTGAGGCGGTCATAGCGCAGGGCGGACGGATCCTTCTTCGGATCGGCCGAGTAGACGCCGTCGACCTGGGTCGCCTTCAAAACGGCCCCGCAGCGCAGCTCGGCAGCGCGCAGGACGGCGGCGGTATCGGTGGTGAAATACGGGTTCCCGGTGCCCCCGGCGAGGACCACCACTTGACCCTTATCGAGATGGTGCAAAGCCGGCTGCCGCGCATAGGTCTCGCAGATGGTCGGCATCGACACGGCGGACATCGTGCGTGCCGGTACGCCCGCGGCATTGAGCGCCGTCTCGAGGGCGAGGGAATTCATCACGGTGGCGATCATGCCCAGCGAATCGCCGGTGGCGCGATCGATCCAGCCCGCCGATGAGATGCGGGCGCCCCGGATCATGTTGCCGCCGCCAACCACGAGGGCGACCTGAAATCCCGCCTCGAGCGTCTTCGAGATGTCCTCGGCGAGGGCAGCCAGCAGCGGCGGATGCAGCCAGTATCCATCCGGGGCGGCCAGGGCTTCACCGGACAGTTTCACGAGCACGCGGCGAAACGGTTTGGTCTCAGGCATGGCGCCAGTCCCCTCAAGCACCGGCGCAAGGCCGAACGATCCAATGGCAAGCGTCCGCTGTCTATCGCAATGCGGTCGCGCAGGTCGAGGGGCAGGACGACTCTCGCACGACAAACGAGAACGGGGCACGACAAACGCGAACGGGCGGCGGCATCGCTGCCGCCGCCCGTCTCGAGGGAAGTCCGAATCGAAGGGCCGACCGTCTCAGCCGCGTGCGGCAGCCGCGACTTCGGTGGCGAAGTCGGGGGCCTCTTCCTTCTCGATGCCCTCGCCGAGCGCGTAGCGCACGAAAGCGGTGAGCTTGACCGGCGCGCCGGCCTTGCCCTCGGCTTCCTTCAGCACCTGGGTGATCGTCTTCGAGCCATCATGGACGAAGGGCTGCTCGAGGAGGGTGACCTCCTTGTAGTAGCTCTTCAGGCCGCTCTCGACGATCTTGGCGAGCACGTGGTCCGGCTTGCCGGCGTTCTTCTCGCGCAGGATGTTGCTCTCGCGCTCCAGAACGGCCTGGTCGACGCCGGCCGCATCGAGGGCCACCGGGTTCGTGGCGGCGACGTGCATGGCGATCTGGCGGCCGAGGGTCGAGAGAACCTCGACGTCACCCTCGGATTCGAGAGCCACCAGCACGCCGATCTTGCCGAGGCCGTCGGCGACCTGGGCATGGACGTAGGAGGCGATGACGCCCTTGGTCACATCGAGCTTGGCGACGCGGCGCAGGGTCATGTTCTCGCCGATGGTGGCGATGAGGCTGGAGAGCGACTCCTTCACCGTGGTGGAACCACCGGGGAAATGAGCGGATTCGAGGCCTTCGAGCGAGCCGTCCGTATCGAGGGCGAGCTTGGCGGCCTGCCGGGCGAAGGCCTGGAAGCTGTCGTTGCGCGCGACGAAGTCGGTCTCGGAATTGACCTCGACGATGGCGGCGTGATGGCCCGACGATTCGACGGCGACGAGGCCCTCGGCGGCGACACGACCGGCCTTCTTGGCAGCCTTGGCGAGGCCCTTCTTGCGCAGCCAGTCGACGGCGGCTTCGATATCGCCATCCGTCTCGTTCAGCGCGCCCTTGCAGTCCATCATGCCCGCGCCGGTCTTTTCGCGGAGCTCTTTCACCAATGCGGCGGTGATGTTGGCCATGGCGAGTCCTCTCTTCGGGTCTGTCTCAAATGATAAAGGAGCCCGACGCTAGGGTGAGCGCCGGGCTTCGTGGATTGGTTCGACGTCGGCGGCGGCATCCCGTCAAAGGGATGCCTGTGCGATCAGGCGGTGGCGGCAGCCTCGGCGAAGCCACGGGCCTGGTCGACCCAGCCGTCGCGGCTGATGCGGCCGTTGAGCTTCAGGTCGGCATCGACCTTGGCGACCTCGGCATCGCTCATCGCAGCGATCTGCCAGTAATGGTAGACGCCGGCATCGTTGAGCTTCTGCACGATCTGCGGACCGGCGCCGTGGAGCTTGGACAGGTCGTCCGGAGCGCCGCGGGGAGCGGAGAGCAGCTCGAAATGCTCGGTGGATTCCACGAGAGCGGCCACATCGGCCTGATCGAGGGCACCGGACTCGACCGAGAGGGCGGCCTGCTCGGTGGGGATTTCCTCGGCAGCGGGGGCCTCGGAGGCGCCGAGATCGATACCGCTGGAACCCTGACCGCGGGAGATGCCGTCGAGGGCGGCGCGGGCGATGAGGTCGCAGTAGAGCGAGATCGCGCGGCCGGCATCGTCATTGGCGGGAACGACGTAGGTGATGCCGTCCGGGTTGCAGTTGGTGTCGACGATGGCCGCCACCGGGATCCCGAGACGCTGGGCCTCCTTGATCGCGAGCTGCTCCTTGTTGGTGTCGATCACGAACAGCAGGTCCGGCACGCCGCCCATGTCCTTGATGCCGCCGAGCGCCTTCTCGAGCTTGTCCTTCTCACGGGACAGCATCAGGCGCTCCTTCTTGGTGAGGCCCTGGCCACCACCTTCGAGGGTCTCGTCGACCTTGCGCAGACGGGCGATCGAGCCCGAGATGGTCTTCCAGTTGGTCAGCATGCCGCCGAGCCAGCGGGAGTTGACGTAATACTGGGCCGAACGCTTGGCGGCTTCGGCGATCGTGTCGGCGGCCTGACGCTTGGTGCCGACGAACAGCACGCGGCCGCCCTTGGCGACGGTGTCGCTCACGGCCTGAAGCGCCTGGTGAAGCGCCGGCACGGTCTGGGCCAGATCGATGATGTGGATGTTGTTGCGGGTACCGAAGATGTAGGTCTGCATCTTCGGGTTCCAGCGGTGAGACTGGTGTCCGAAATGGGCGCCCGCCTCGAGGAGCTGACGCATCGTGAAATCAACGGCCATGATCGTGTTCTCTTCCGGTTGATGCCGCCGCGGAGGAAGCGATCGAGTCCTCGAAAGAGGAACGACCACCGGAAACGCCTCATTCAGGCATGAGGCCGGCTCCGCGTGTGGAATGGGCGGGGCCTTAGCAGAGGATATCCGCCGAGGCAAGATGATCGAAGGTGGGTGGAGAATGGCATCCGGGATCGGTCAGTGGGCAAAACCGCGGATGGCGCGGGGCCAGAGCACGCTCCCCGGGTCTCGCCACACCTCCCCGTCCGAGCTCGGCATCCCACCTCGCCCTGACGTCGTCTCACCGACAATGAAGCGAGGCGCGTGACCGAATCAGACTGCGGAAGCCTCGCCGAAGATCGCTCCGATCTCCGCCTCCGTGAGGATCCGGTACGCGCCGGCCTCCAGATCGGACGGCAATGTCAGGCCGCCGATCCGGTCGCGATGCAGAGCGGTGACGTGGTTGCCGAGTGCCGCGAACATGCGGCGGACCTGATGGTAGCGGCCCTCGTGGAGGGTCACGACCACATGGGTCTCGTCCTCGACCTCCATCTCCGCCGGCAGGAGAGGCTTGTCATCCCCTTCGAGGAGCATCGACCCGCTTCCCAGCACCATTACTTCGTCGCCCTTGAGAGGACGGTCGAGGGCGACGCGGTAGCGCTTGGCCACGTTCGATTTCGGCGAGATCACCCTGTGCAGCAGCGCCCCGTCATCGGTAAGGAGGAGAAGGCCGGAGGTTTCCTTGTCGAGACGGCCGATGGTGGACAATGCCGGATCGCGGCGACGCCAGCGCTCGGGAAGGAGCCCATAGACCAGCGGACCCGCCTCCTTGTGCGAGCAGGTCACGCCGAGGGGCTTGTGCATCATCAGGGCGAGGCCCGGCGGCGGGTCGAGGGATTCGCCGTCCACCGTCATGCGACCGGACAGGTCGGGCGTCACCGGGATTCGCTGGTTCGCGTCGCGCAACGGCGCGCCGTCGAGCACGATGAGCCCCGCCTTGGCGAGAAGGCCGATCTCCCGGCGCGAGCCGTAACCGAGATTGGCCAGCAGGCGATCGAGCCTGAGACTCGGGCCCTTGCTCAACGACGGACACTCAACTGACGGCAGACGCTCACTTGCGCGCTTCGTAGATCTTGTAGCCACCGGCGGAGGCTTTCAGCGTGACGGCCTTGAACGCGGCCTTCAGCGGCGCCTCGTAGGGCAGGTGCGCATTGGCGGTGAGCCAGAGCGTGCCGCCGGGGCGCAGGGTCTCGGCGGCGCGGCGGATGAAGACCTCGCCGAGGAAACGGTCCTCGATCCCGCCATCGTGGAAAGGCGGGTTCATCACCACGAAGTCGAGGCGCTCCAGGGCGACGTCGGCCGAGCGGATGTCGGCCCAGCGGATATCGGCGCGCGGATCACCGACATTGCGTCGGGCCATCTCCACGGCGCGCCGGTCGATGTCGATCAGGGTCAGTGCCGTCACCCCCTGGGAGGCGAGGACGGCGCGGGCGAGGATTCCGATGCCGCAGCCGAAATCGGCGCCACGGCCGGACAAGGCCGGAAGATTCGCGAGAAGCAGGGCCGTGCCCGGGTCGAGCCTGTCCCAGGAGAAGACGCCGGGCTGCGTGCACAGAGCGAGATTGTCGATGTGCCGGGGACCGCCTTCCTGGATCACCTCGGCGAGATCGATGATCGCGGCCGGCCGGGCGACATCGCAGATGCGATGATGGCGCTTGGCCGTCTCCGCCGGCTCGCAGCCGAACTCCTTCAACTCGCGGCCCAAACGGGCGCCGCCCTTGTCCTTCGGCGCCAGCGCGCGCAGCCGTCCGCCGGGACGGAGCGCGCGCAGCGACAGCGACAGCGCGTAGCGGCGCTCGATCGTCCCAGCCGGCGCCAGCATGGTGACGCTCTCGAGGCTGCCTTCGGCGATGTCCTCGAGGCGCACCGATCCCGGGATCAGCGGCGACAGTTGGGCCGCACCGGCGGAGACTTCGGCGAGTTCGACAGGAGGAGAACCATAGACGGCATCCGGGACGGTTGAAGCAGACATCATGACGAATCCGGCGCGACGGCGCGCGCGCCTCGAGGGTCAGGGCGTTGGGAGAAGAAGATCGGGTGCCACGACTCGACATGGAGCCCGGCTCCGCGATTGGTAGCCGGCGATGGCCTTCATGGAAAGGCTATCTTCGCCACATCCGATAAATTTGGAAAATCGAGCGAATCGGTTGGCAACACCGTGTCAAGTCATTGCCAACCTCCGTGAGGCAGAATTCCGCAGAATAGGCTGTCCACTTTAACTTACGTTTGGAGAAAGCCGATGTTCTGCAGAACGATACTCACGTTTATGCGGCAGCGCAGCAAGAGACACGTATCCGATACGTCGAATCATGTTGTGCCGCGTCAAGGACACATCTATCCGCGCGGGAATTCGAGCCCCATTTCACGATAGCGCGCCGGGTCGTCGGCCCAGTTCTCGCGCACCTTCACGTGCAGGAAGAGGTGGACCGGCTGCTCGGCCGCCTCGGCGATCTCGCGCCGTGCCGCCTGCCCGATCGCCTTGATGGTCTGGCCGCCCTTGCCGAGGACGATGGAGCGCTGACTCTCACGCTCGACGAAGATGGTCTGCTCGATCCGCACGGAGCCGTCGTTCTTCACCACCCACTGGTCGGTCTCGACGGTGGAGCGGTAGGGCAGTTCCTCATGAAGGCGGTCGTAGAGCTTCTCGCGCGTGATCTCGGCGGCGAGCATGCGGATCGGCGCGTCTGAGACCTGATCCTCGGGATAGAGCCAGGGACCGGCCGGCATCATCTCGGCGAGCGTCCGCCTGAGAGTGTCGATGCCGTCGCCGTTCAGGGCGGAGATCATGAAGGTGTGCGCGAAGGCGATGCGCTCGTTGAGCGAGGCGGCGAGCGCCAGCAGCCGGTCGCGCGGGATCAGGTCGATCTTGTTGAGGATCAGGGCCTTGGGGCGGCGCACATCCGGCAGACGGGCGAGAATTGCCTCGACCTCCTCGGTGACGCCCTTGCGCGCATCGACCAGGAGGCAGATCGCGTCGGCATCGGCAGCACCACTCCAGGCGGAATGCACCATCGCCCTGTCGAGGCGGCGCTTCGGCGCGAAGATGCCGGGCGTGTCCACCAGGATGATCTGAGCCTTGCCCTCCATGACGATGCCGCGCACCAGCGCCCGCGTCGTCTGGACCTTGCGCGAGACGATGGAGACCTTGGTGCCGACGAGGCTGTTGAGCAGCGTCGACTTGCCGGCATTGGGCACGCCGATCAGGGCGACGAAACCGGCGCTCGCATCGGCGGGCATGACCGGCAGCGGCTTGATCTCGGGCAGGACCCCGGTCTCGGGAAGGCCGTCTTCGTCGTCGTCGATATCGTTATGGTCGTCAGGCATCGGGGCTGCTTTCTTCACCGACGTCCGCCGACGTCTCCATATCGTGTCGCGGATTCATATCATCTTGCGGGCCTGCGCCGTGAACCTCGCGGTCGAGGACGAGGCGAGCGGCCTCCTGCTCGGCGAGACGCTTCGAGGGACCGGTACCGTATCCGGGTTCCAGGCCCTCGACCCGCGCGGCGATCCGGAAGACGGGGGCATGGTCCGGGCCGGAACGCTCCACCACGTCATAGACCGGAATCGGCAGGGCGCGGCCCATGGCCCATTCCTGCAGCGCCGATTTCGCGTCGCGCCCGCGCGGCGCCGCCGTGTCGGTGCCGGGCGCGAAGGCCGCATCGACGATGGCTTTCGCCGCCGCATACCCGGCATCGAGGAAGACCGCGCCGAGAATCGATTCGCAGGCATCGGCCAGGATCGTCTGGTTGCGCCGCCCCCCGCTCTGGATCTCGCCGGGGCCGAGGGCGAGATGGGGTCCCACATCCCAGGCCGTCGCCACCGAGGCGCAGGTCTCGCGACGCACGAGGCCGGCGAGGCGCCGCGACAGGTCGCCCTCGTCCGCAAGGGGGAAGGCCTCGTAGAGCAGGTCGGCGATGGCGAGACCGAGCACCCGGTCACCGAGGAACTCGAGGCGCTGATAACTTCCGATCCGGCCGCCGCCACCGGCCTTGCTGACATGGGTCAGAGCCAGGGACAGGAGGGTCCGATCGGAGAAAGCATGGCCGATCCGCTCCTCCAGCACGCTCAGGGCGGGCTTGGGTCGCGGCGCGCGGCGCGCCCGGCTGGAAGGACGCGCCTCCTCATCCACGCTCGGATTTCCTAGTGGATGCTGCTGAAGATGCGGCCCCACCGCACCTTCGCCGGCCATTGCCAGATCTGCCAGGCCGGCGTGCCCTCGTCGATGGAGAAGAAGATCATCTCCGCGCGGCCGACGAAATTCTCGAACGGCACGAAGCCGACATTGGCGAGATCGCGCGAATCGGTGGAATTGTCGCGGTTGTCGCCCATCATGAAGAACCGGCCGGGCGGCACCAGGTAGGGCTCGGTATTGTCCCAGTAGCCGTTGTCGCCCTCGCGCTCGATCACCTGATGCACGACGCCGTTCGGCAGGGTCTCGGTATATTGCTCGACCTTCGTCTCCTCACCGTAGGGCCCGGTGGTCTCGTAGGGAGCGATGCGCTCGCGCTTCACCGCCACGTCGTTGATGTAGAGGATGCCGGCCTTCATCTGGATCTTGTCGCCCGGCAGGCCGATCACGCGCTTGATGTAGTCGGTTGCGTTGTCCTTCGGCAGCTTGAACACGGCGATGTCGCCGCGCTTCGGCTCCGCCGCCCAAACCCGGCCATCGGCCTTGAAGGGCAGGTACTCGCTGAGCGGCAGCGAATACTTCGAATAACCGTAGGAGTATTTGGACACGAACAGGTAGTCGCCCACCAGCAAGGTCGGCACCAGCGATCCGGACGGAATGTTGAAGGGTTGGAAGAGCAGCGTCCGCACCACGAGAGCGATCAGCAGCGCCTGGACGCCGACCTTGACCGTCTCCTTGATGCTCGCCCAGGCGCCGGTATCGGCCGCCCTCAGGTCTCGCTTCGTCTGGTGATCCACGCGCGCTCGTTCCATCTGTCTGCAATCTCCGGCTCGACGCGCGAACCCGATCGACTGTCGGCGGTGACCGGCGGTCTAGACCATGCGGTCGGGTGCCGCAACGCGAGCGGTGGTCGGCTCAGCATCCGCCATCGGGGACGACGGAGGCGACGGCAAGGCCTCGATGATCACGAATGCTTGCGCCATCGGCGGATCGTCCGTAAGCGTCACGTGAATCCTGGGGCTATGTCCGGCGGGCATCATCGCCTGGAGGCGCTCGGCCGCGCCGCCGGTGAGGCGCATGGTCGGTGCCCCTCCGGGCAGGTTCACCACCTCCATGTCGCGCCAGAACACGCCGTGGCTCATGCCGGTGCCGAGCGCCTTGGCGCAGGCCTCCTTGGCGGCGAACCGCCTCGCATAGGACGGCGCGCGGGCGGCACGGGCCTGCGATTTCGCGCGCTCGCCGTCGGTGAAGATCCGATGGGTGAAGCGCTCGCCGTATCGCTCGATCGAACGCTCGATCCGGCGAATGTCGCAGAGGTCGGAGCCGATGCCGACGATCATGCCGCGGCTCCCGACCGTGCCCGGTCCATCGCCGCGCGCATATCGCGGATCGCCTGATCCAGCCCCCGGAAGATGGCCTCGCCGATGAGCGAATGGCCGATATTGAGCTCGGCGAGTTGCGTCAGGGCCGCGACCGGGCCGACGCTGTCGAGGGCGAGACCGTGGCCGGCATGGACCTCGAGGCCGATGCGTGAGCCGTAGGTGGCAGCCCGCGTGATGCGCGAGAGCTCATGCGCCACCCGCGCGCTGTCGCCCTCGGCGACGGCTTCGCAATAGCTCCCGGTGTGAAGCTCGACGACGGGTGCCTTCAGGCCCAACGCCGCATCCATCACCGCCTCTTCGGGCTCGACGAACAGCGAGACGCGGATGCCGGCGGCGGACAGGGCGGCGATCCGGGGGGCGAGATGGGCCGCCTGCCCGACGATGTCGAGACCGCCCTCGGTGGTACGCTCCTCACGTTTCTCCGGCACGAGGCAGGATGCATGCGGCCGTAACCGGGTCGCAATGCCGACCATCTCGTCGGTGGCGGCCATCTCGAAATTGAGAGGCACGGTGAGCCCCGCCATCAGCGCTTCGATATCCGCGTCACGGATATGCCGACGGTCCTCGCGCAGATGCGCGGTGATTCCGTCGGCACCGGCCTCCACCGCGAGCTGCGCCGCGCGGACCGGATCGGGATGAATGCCGCCACGGGCGTTCCGCACGGTCGCGACGTGGTCGATGTTCACACCGAGACGAAGGGGAACGAAAGCTTTGACGGACATCATGCGGCTCCGGACGACAGGCGCGTCCCGCGAGGAAAGGCGTTCGGCGGGCGATGCGACCCGCCCGGCTCGCTCCTAGATAAGGGCAGGGCGGCATTTTCGGGATAGCGACGCGATGGGAATTCTCGACGGCCTGTTCGGCCATGGCAGCGATCTGTCTGCGCAGGAGGTGAGCGACACGCTCGCGGGCGTTCTCACTCAGGGTGAAGCCGTGCAGGTCGCGTTTCGGGTGATCCGCGACCTCATCGTCTTCACCGACCGGCGGCTGATCCTCGTCAACAAGCAGGGCGTGACCGGACGCAAGGTCGCCTATATGACCGTGCCCTACCGCGCGATCACCTGCTTCTCGGTCGAGACCGCGGGCAGCTTCGACTTCGATTCGGAATTGGCGATCTGGGTCTCCGGCCGGCCGGAGCCGATCAGGAAGACGCTGAAGCGGGGCGCCGACATCCTCGGAATCCAGCAGGCGATCGCGGCTTCCCTCAGGTGATTCTTCGCAGGAACCGGCCCGTACGAACGAAGTTCTGTCGGTAGACGGCAAACGAAACTTCGGAGGAATCGATGAAAGCCTTGAAACCCGTAATGCTCGCTCTTCTGCTCACCGCCGGCTCGGCCGGCATCGCCCTTGCCGACAAGCCGGGCGCCGATTGGATGCCGGCCGAGCAGGTCAAGCAGAAGCTGATGGCCGCCGGCTATACGGACATCACCGAATTCGAGGCGGATGACGGCCATTGGGAAGGCGAGGGGATGAAGAACGGCGTGAAGATGGAGTTCCATGCCGATCCGAAGACCGGCGCGATCCTTTCCGAGAAGCCCGACAAATAAGTCTGGCAACGGGCAAACAGGCTTGGCAGTCGGCGCATAGCCTGGCTGCGGGCAAATAGCCTGTCCGCGGGATTGTCGGCGCCGATCTCCATCCCTAGGACCGGCCGACATCATCGGGACGGGCGAGGCAGCGGGTGATCAGCAACATCGACATCCTGGGCCGCCTCGTGCTCGCGGCGCTGCTCGGCAGTGCCGTGGGCTTCGAACGCGAGCGCCTCGTCTGGGCGGCGGGCATGCGGACGCACATGCTGGTCTGCGTCGGTTCCTGCCTCATCGTCATCGTCTCGGCCTTCGGGTTCTCGGACATTCTCGGCACGCCGAACGTCACCCTCGATCCCTCGCGCATGGCGGCGCAGGTCGTGTCCGGCATCGGCTTCCTCGGCGCTGGCACGATCATGCTGCGCGGCGAGATGGTGAAAGGGCTCACCACCGCAGCCGGCCTCTGGGCCGTCGCCGCCATCGGGCTCGCAGCCGGAACCGGTCTCTACGTGGCGGCGACCGCCACCACCGTGATCGTGCTCCTGATCCTCGCCGGCGTGAAGCCGCTGGAGGAGCGCTACCGCGAGCGGACCCAGACCCGCACTCTCACGATCACGGCCAAGCGCGGTACGATCACCATCGAAGGCTTGCGCGGCATTTCAGGATCCTACGCCTCCCGCCTCGTGCAGTTCGTGGCACAGCCGACGCTGGAAGACGGCATCGACACGATCGACGTGTCTTACGTGCATATCCCGGCAAAGAGCTTCCAGGAGATCGCGGCGGCGCTCCGCTCCCGCGATGGGGTGACGAGCGTCTCGTGAGGCGTCAGTCCCGGGATTTGGGCAGGGGCAGGGATTCCGGCAGAGCGAAGACGGTCAGCTGCCCTCCCAAAGCCGTGTAGCGCGACAGGCCGGCATAGCCGCCGACGGCGCCGGCACCGTCTGCCGGATCGGTCAGGCCGGCCGCGAGACCGATTCCAGCCCAGCCGCCGACGCCCGACAGGACGGCAACGTATTGCCGGCCGCGATGACCGTAGGTCGTCACGTTGCCGATGATGCCGGACGGCGTCTTGAACCGGTACAGTTCCCGGCCGGACCGTGCATCGACCGCCTTCAGGTAGCCTTCCAGTGTGCCGTAGAAGACCACGTCGCCCGCGGTGGCGAGAGCACCCGACCAGACCGAGAACGGCTCGGTGTTCGACCACTCGACTCTACCCCTGACGCCGTCCCAGGCTATGAACCGGCCGGTCTCGGGATCGCCCTCATGCGGCTGCAGGGAAACGGTGGCGCCGACGAAGGGAATGCCAGGGGTGTAGGTGACCTGGAACGGCTCGTAGCTCATGCAGATGTGGTTGGTGGGCACGTAGAACAGGTGCGTCTCCGGCGAGTAGGCCGCCGGCGCCTCGTTCTTGGCGCCGATGGCGCCCGGGCAGATCCCGGTCGTGGTCTCGTCCTCGTCCTTGGCTTCCGGCGAGTAATGCGGATCGACCAGCGGGCGACCGTAGTTCTTGGAGCCCTTGTCCATGTCGACCTTGGAGGCCCAGTTCACCACCGGATCGAATTTTTCCGCCACCAGCAATTCGCCAGTGCTCCGGTCCAACGTATAACCGAAGCCGTTACGGTCGAAGTGGGTGAGGAGCGGACGTGTCCGGCCGTCAACCTTCTGATCCGTGAGGATCATCTCGTTGATGCCGTCGTAATCCCACTCGTCGTGCGGGGTCATCTGGTAGACCCACTTGGCCGCACCCGTGTCGGGGTTACGCGCCCAGATGGTCATCGACCACTTGTTGTCGCCCGGACGCTGCTTGGGGTTCCAGGTCGAGGGGTTGCCCGAACCGTAATACATCAGGTCGAGCTTGGGATCGTAGGAGAACCAGCCCCAGGTGCAACCGCCGCCCGTCTTCCACTGATCGCCTTCCCAGGTCTTCAGCGAGGAATCCTTGCCGACCGGCTTGCCGAGAGACGTCGTCTTCTCGGGGTCCATGATCATGTCGGCATCGGGGCCCTGGGAGTGGCCGCGCCACACCTTCTTGCCCGACTTGGCGTCGTAGGCGGTGACGTGGCAGTTCACGCCGAACTCGCCGCCCGAGATGCCGACGATGATCTTGTCCTTCACCGGAAGAACCGTCGCGGTGTTGGTCTCGCCCTTCTTGGGGTCGCCGTTCACCACGGACCAGTTCACCTTGCCCGACTTCGCGTCGAGCGAGACGACGGTCGTGTCGGCCTGGTGCAGGATGATCGCGCCGTCGGCATAGGCCAGGCCACGGTTCACCGTGTCACAGCACATCACCGGGATCACCGACGGGTCCTGCTTGGGCTCGTACTTCCAGACGATCACGCCGTCCTTGTCGAGATCGAGGGCGTAGACGATGTTCGGGAAGGGGGTGTGGACGTACATCATGTTGCCGACGACGAGAGGAGAACCCTCGTGGCCGCGAAGAACGCCCGTCGAGAACGTCCAGGCAACCTGCAGCTGCTTCACGTTGCTGGCGTTGATCTGGTCGAGCTTCGAATAGCGCGTGTTGGCGTAATCGACCGTCTGAAGAACGGGCTCGTCGGCGAAAGCCGGACCCGACGCAGAGAGAGAGAACAGGAGAAGTGCGGCTCGGTTTCCGCCTCGCATCGGCGATCCTCGACATGGCATGGGCGCTTTCCAGCGGCTCCTCTATCATCGGAAGCGGCTCGGTTCTCTGGCCTCCTTGTCGCTGCGGTCGTCGCGATCATCCTTGCCATCCCGCCCGAACTCGTCTATGCGCCGCACCTCGCGTTCGCTCCGGCTGGGGGCTGAACGGACGGTGCCGATTCCATCGGTATGCGGAGTTCGCTCCATCGTCCCGTGTCTCCGCCTTCGATCAACCGCTCGGGCCTTCAAACGGCTCGAAGGGCTTGGCGCCGGGTGAAACGCGTTGAACCGGCCCGACGATCGACATCCGCACATCCGTGCCGTCGGGCCCCTTTTGCTATGAAGGGCCCGTTATGCCTCTTTATGAACACGTCTTCCTGGCGCGCCAGGACGTGACGGCCCAGCAGGTCGAGACCATGGTCGAGACCTACAAGGGCGTCATCGAAGCCAATGGCGGCAAGGTCGAGAAGATCGAAATGTGGGGCGTCAAGTCCCTCGCCTACCGCATCAAGAAGAACCGCAAGGCGCATTTCACGCTCCTCAACGTCGACGCCCCTCCGGCGGCCCTCGCCGAGATGGAGCGCCAGATGCAGATCTCCGAGGACGTCCTGCGCTTCATGACCGTCCGCGTCGAGGAACTCGAGTCCGAGCCGTCGGCGATGATGCAGAAGCGTGACCGCGACGACCGCAAGGATCGCGAGCGCGGCCGTCGTCGTGACGAAGACGGCTTCGGTGGTGGTGGATTCGGTGGCGACCGGGACCGGGGTGACCGCGGCGATCGCGGCGACCGTCCCGAGCGCAGCTTCGGCGGGGAGAACTAAGCCATGGGTTTCGGTGCTGGACCTGGTGCGGCTCCTGCCGCTGGTGGCGGTGCGGGTGGCGGACGTCGTCCGTTCTTCCGTCGTCGCAAGACCTGCCCCTTCTCGGGCGCGAATGCGCCCAAGATCGACTACAAGGACGTCAAGCTCCTGTCGCGCTACGTCTCCGAGCGCGGCAAGATCGTGCCGTCGCGCATCACCGCGGTGTCGGCCAAGAAGCAGCGTGAACTCGCCCAGGCGATCAAGCGCGCCCGCTTCCTCGGTTTCCTCCCCTACGTGATCAAGTAACGCTTCGTCCTGGCCCGGCATCGCCGGGCCAGGACTACCGCCGCCAGTGCGGCGGTGTTCAGTCGCGCTCGCTCGGCCTTCGGCAGCAGGCGTTTTTCGTTCCGGCGCTCGTCATGTGACGCCGGAAGTCGTTGGGGCGACGTGTTTCGCCTCTAACCCTGCCCTTTCCAGGGACAGCGGGACAGCGGAATCGATGGCACAGTTTCTCGGTATCGGCATCGGCGCGGGACTCGTCTCCGCACTCCTCTTCGGCGTCCTGCTGAAGGGCACGATGCTGTCGATCGTCCTCTACCTGCTCGCCCCGCTCCCGATTCTGATCGTGGGCCTCGGCTGGAGCCACAAGGCCGCCCTCGTCGCCGCCGTCACGGGAGCCGTCGCGCTCTCCTTCCTTCAGCCCTTCCTCGGCCTCGGCTTCCTCGCCTATCTGGCGCTGCCGGCCTGGTGGCTCGCCTATCTCGCGCTGCTCGGCCGCCCGAACGCCGACGGTACGATGGAATGGTACCCGACCGGGCGACTCCTCGCCTGGACCGCTGGGACGGCGGGCCTCGCCTTCGTCGCCATCGCGGTCATCGCCTCGCCGAACTACGATACCTTCCAACGCCAGATTCGCGAGATGTCGCGCATGCTGGTGAAGACGCAGGGGCAGGCCCGCCCGAAGCCTCCCGCCGCCGCGCCGGCCGAGGCGCCTTCGACGCCGCCCGGGACTCCTTCGACACAGGCAGAGACTCCTTCGACGCCGGCAGAGCGCGAAGCGACGCCGCCCGCCGAATCCGGCACCGACCAACAGAACGCGGTCGCGGACGCCATCGCGGCGATCGCCCCCGGACTGGCGACGCAGGGCCTCGCCGTCCTCCTGACCTTCTATCTCTGGGCCGCCGCGCGGATCGTCCGGATCTCCGGCCGCCTGCCCCGGCCCTGGCCGGACATCCCGTCCACGACGATGCCGCGCCCCGTTCTCGGCATTCTCGCAGGGGCTTTCGTCCTCGCATTGGTACCCGGTTATCCGGGCGTGCTCGGAATAGCCCTCATCGGCGCGTTGACGGCGGCCTTCGCCATTCAGGGGCTCGCCGCGTTCCACGACCGCAGCCGTGGCCGGCCCGGCCGCCTCGCCCTGCTGTTCGGGCTCTACCTGATCCTGTTCTTCACGCAGGGCGTCGCCCTGCTGGCCCTGACGATGTTCGGCCTCGCCGACACCGCCTTCAACCGGCGCCGTTCCAAGGAGGACGCCGGACGAGCCTGATCCCCGTTTTCCGCGTCTCGCGGGCGGGACTTTCCCTTCACCCCAACCACTTCAACAAGGACTGAGATCATGGAAGTCATCCTCCTCGAGCGCGTCGCCAAGCTTGGCCAGATGGGCGAGACCGTGAACGTGAAGCCGGGTTACGCCCGCAACTTCCTCCTCGCCCGTGGCAAGGCCCTTCGCGCCACCGCCGGCAACAAGAAGCATTTCGAGACGCAGCGCGCGCAGCTCGAAGTCCGCAACCTGGAGCGCAAGACCGAGGCGCAGGCCGTCGCCGAGACCCTCGAGGGCAAGAGCTTCGTCCTGATCCGCCAGTCGGGCGAGACCGGCGTCCTCTACGGTTCGGTCTCCACCCGCGATCTCGCGGAAGTCGTCACCGCCGAGGGCTTCACGGTCAATCGCGACCAGTTCGCCCTCAACCAGCCGATCAAGACGCTCGGCCTGCACACCGTGCCGGTGGTGCTGCACCCCGAAGTCGAGGTGACCATCACCGTCAACGTCGCGCGTAGCCCCGAAGAGGCTGAGCGTCAGGCCCGCGGCGAATCGACCACCGAGCGCGAGGCGTTCAACCTCGACGATCTCGGCCTGGAAGTCGGTGCGGCCCTGGCCGAAGCCGGCGACGACCGCGAATAAGCTGCCCGCGAGAGCGGTGGACAACGGGGATCGTCGCCCTCGGGGGTTGACTGGTTCTACATTTGTTCCAGCATGGCGCCTGTCATCCCGCGAGGGGTGGCAGGCGTTTTTCGTTTCGCAACCGGCGCGCGCTTCCTCTGACCCGACCACTCCGTCCTAAGGTGGTCGCGCTGGAGACGCGGAGGACGCGACGCGCGAATCGGCTAAGGCTTGGCTAACCATGCCTGGGTCATGGTCGCTGGATAACGGAGTGGCGCGGCGACGATCGCCGCGCGGTGTCGAAGAAGTCGGAGCCTCGAGTCAGCCCATGGCCCTGCCCAACGCCCTGACGGCAAACCTCCAGAGCGTCACGCAGGAATTCCGCGTCGCGCCGCATAACATCGACGCGGAGCAGGCGCTTCTCGGCGCGATCCTCGTCAACAACGACGCCTATTACCGGATCTCGGACTTCCTCCTGCCCGAGCACTTCATGGAGGATGTCCACCGCAAGATCTTCGAGGTCGCCGCCTCGCTGATCAAGGTCGGCAAGCTCGCGACCCCGATCACGCTCAAGACCTATCTCGGCGATGCCGATCTCGGCGGCCAGACGGTGATGCAATACCTCGCGCGCCTCGCGGCCGAGGCCACAACCGTCATCAATGCGGGCGATTACGGCCGCACCATCTACGACCTCGCCATCCGCCGCCGGCTGATCACCATCGGTGAGGACCTCGTCAACGGTGCCTACGAGGCGCCGGTGGAATCCTCGCCCCGGGACCAGATCGAGGGGACCGAGCGCCGGCTCTACGAGCTCGCCGAATCGGGCAAATACGATGGCGGCTTCCAGAAATTCTCGGATGCACTCACCACCGCCGTGGACATGGCGGCCAAGGCCTACCAACGCGAAGGCAAGCTCTCGGGCATCGCCACCGGGCTCGCTGATCTCGACGCCAAGATGGGCGGGCTGCAACCGTCGGATCTGATCATCCTCGCGGGCCGCCCGGCCATGGGCAAGACCTCGCTGGTGACCAATATCGCCTTCAATGTCGCCAAGGCCTACCGGGGCGAGAAGCAGCCCGACGGGCGGATCGAGACCAAGAACGGCGGCATCGTCGGGTTCTTCTCCCTCGAAATGTCGGCCGAGCAGCTCGCCACCCGTATCATCGCCGAGCAATCGGGCGTGCCGTCCTACAAGATCCGCCGCGGCGACATCCGGCCGGAGGATTTCTACAAGATCACCGATGCCGCCCGCGACATGCAGACGATCCCGTTCTACATCGATCAGACCGGCGGCATCTCCATCGCGCAGCTCGCCGCCCGCGCCCGGCGATTGAAGCGGCAGAAGGGCCTCGACCTCCTGATCATCGACTACCTGCAGCTGCTCTCCGGCTCGGGAAAGCGCAGCGACAACCGCGTGCAGGAGATGACCGAGATCACCACCGGCATGAAGGCGCTGGCGAAAGAGCTGGCGGTGCCGATCATCGGCCTGTCGCAGCTCTCGCGTCAGGTCGAGAACCGTGAGGACAAGCGGCCACAGCTCTCGGACCTGCGCGAATCCGGCTCAATCGAGCAGGATGCCGACGTGGTGATGTTCGTGTTCCGCGAGGAATACTACGTCAACAACAAGAAGCCGCGCGAAGGTACCGAGGAGTTCTTCGCCTGGGAGGCGGAGATGAACCGCGTTCACGGCAAGGCCGAAGTCATCCTCGGCAAGCAACGCCATGGCCCCACCGGCACTGTGGAATTGCAGTTCGACGCCAACATCACGCGATTCTCGGATCTGGCGAGCGAGGATCGCATGCCCGCCCGGATGTGACCGGCATCTCGTCCGGCACGAAGGTCGCTTGCCTGCCAGCCGAATCGACCGTGCGGAAGCGCCCGTGCTATCGCGCGGCCTCTCGACACCACATATCCGGCGGGGAAAGACCGATCACCGCGCTCAAGCGAGACAATGCGATGGCGATCATCGACGCGGAGGCCGCCGCTTACGGCGCACGCCTCACCATCGATCTCTCGGCCATCGCCGAGAACTGGCGCCGGCTCGGCGCGCAGGCGCCTCACATTCCCTGCGCCGCCGTGGTGAAGGCCGATGCCTATGGCTGCGGCCTCGCCGAGGTCGCACCGGTCCTGTGGCGGGCCGGCTGCCGGACGTTCTTCGTCGCCCATGCCAGCGAGGCAATCATCGCCCGGTCGGTCCTGCCGGACGCCGTCATCTACGTCCTGAACGGCCTGATCCCCGGCGGCGGGCCGGCCCTGATCGCGCACGATCTGCGTCCGGTGCTCGGATCACGCGAGGAGCTCGACGAATGGGCGGCCCTCGGTGCGGAAGCCGGCCGGCCGCTCGCCGCCGCCCTCCATGTCGATACGGGGATGAACCGGCTCGGTCTCACCGTGAGCGAAGCCCTGGCGCTCGCCGGCGACCCCATCCTGGCGCGTGCCGAGATCGACCTGCTGATGAGTCACCTCGTCAGTGCCGAACGGCCGGACGAGGCGGTCAACCGGCGCCAATGCGAGGCGTTCGGGCGGGTTCTTCGCGCTTATCCGGGCATTCCGGGCTCCCTCGCCAATTCCTCCGGCTGCTATCTCGGCGCAGGCATCGCCAACGACCTGCTCAGGCCGGGCTACGCCATCTTCGGCGGCAACCCGACCCCCGGTCGGCCGAACCCGATGCGGCCGGTTATCCGCCTCGAAGCGTTGATCGCCCAGGTCCGCGACGTGGAGGCCGGGGATAGCGCCGGCTACAACGCGTACTGGACCGCAGCCGGCCCGAGACGGCTCGCCACTCTCTCGGTCGGCTATGCCGACGGCTATCCGCGCGCGGCGAGCGGGCGCGGCCATGCCCTCGTCGGCGGGGTGCCCTGCCCTATCGTCGGCCTGATCTCGATGGACCTCATCATCCTCGACGTCACCGATGCGCCGGCCGCCCGACGCGGCGAACCCGCCATCCTGATCGGCGATGCCCTTGATGTGGACAGCGTCGGGAGAGCCGCCGGCACGATCGGCTACGAGATCCTGACCAATCTTGGTTCTCGTTATGTTCGCCACTATGTAGAGACCATCGACTGAACCGACCGACGCGTCATCCTGCGACGCACATGATCCCGAGACGCCCTTGTCGGTGGCCTTCTCAGGAAAGAGCCAGGTCGGATCGGCGAACGACGCTGCCCGGTCTCGTCGAGCGGCGATCCATTTCCCAGGGCAAACATGGCCAAGATCCACCAGACCTTCGTCTGCCAATCCTGCGGCGCCGTCTACAATCGCTGGCGCGGTCGCTGCGAGGCCTGCAACGGCTGGAACACCATCGTCGAGGAGACGGGGGCGTCGGGCCCGCAGGCGGGGCCGGTCAAGACACGACCCAGCCGGGCACATGGCCGGATCTTTCCGCTCGAGGGCCTGACCGGTGAAGCCCGCGAAGCGCCGCGCATCCCCTCCGGCATCGGCGAGCTCGACCGGGTGACCGGAGGCGGCTTCGTGCGCGGCTCGGTGATCCTGCTCGGTGGCGATCCGGGCATCGGCAAGTCGACCCTGCTGATGCAGGCCACCGCCGCCATGGCGCGAACCGGCGAGCGGGTGGTCTACATCTCCGGCGAGGAGGCGGTGGCGCAGGTGCGCCTGCGGGCCGAGCGCCTCGGCCTGTCGAGCGCAGCCGTGGATCTGGCCGCCGAGACCAATGTCGAGGACATCGTCGAGACTCTCAGCCAGGGCCGCCCCCCGGCCCTGGCCATCATCGACTCGATCCAGACCATGTGGACGGAGACGGTGGAATCGGCCCCCGGTACGGTGACGCAGGTCCGCTCCTCGGCCCAGGCCCTGATCCGTTTCGCCAAGACCACCGGCACGGCGGTGATCCTCGTCGGGCACGTGACGAAGGACGGGCAGATCGCCGGTCCCCGCGTCGTCGAGCACATGGTCGATGCCGTCGCGTCCTTCGAGGGCGACCAGGGCCATCATTTCCGCATCCTGCGCGCGGTGAAGAACCGCTTCGGCCCCACCGACGAGATCGGCGTGTTCGAGATGACCGATCGCGGTCTCGCTGAGGTGCCGAACCCCTCCGCCCTCTTCCTCGCCGGCCGCGATCATGCCGCCCCGGGCACGGCCGTGTTCGCCGGCATGGAAGGCACCCGTCCGCTGCTGGTCGAGATCCAGGCACTGGTGGCACCGTCGTCGCTGGGCACGCCGCGCCGTGCGGTGGTCGGCTGGGACCCCAACCGCCTGTCGATGGTGCTCGCCGTCCTCGAGGCGCATGGCGGCATCCGCCTCGGCACCCACGACGTCTATCTCAACGTCGCCGGGGGCCTGCGCATCGGCGAACCGGCGGCCGACCTCGCGGTGGCGGCCGCCCTGGTCTCGTCGCTCTCGGGCGCGGCGCTGCCGGCCGAGACGGTCTATTTCGGCGAGATCGGCCTCTCCGGCGCGATCCGCCCGGTGGCACAGGCGCCGTCGCGGTTGAAGGAAGCCCTGAAGCTCGGCTTCGCCAAGGCCGTCACGCCGCAGGGGCGCAACGAGAGCGGCGACGGCTCCCTGCCGACGGAGGCCCTGCGCCATATCGCCGACCTCGTGGCCGGCATCGCCAGCAATGCACCGAAACGCGGACGGCCGGAGCGCAATCCGCCGCGCTACGAGGACGACGAGTGAAGCGAGATCGGCAGACCGGCTACGGAGGATCGTGCCGGTCCTGGTCCGTCCACGATTCAAGTCCCGCGTACCGGAGGGTGACGGCCGAGTTTCCGCACGATATACAGGCGCGGCGGCGAGGGGGAGCCGCACGAGCAGGCCATAATCAGCCCCTCTGCCCCGTGCGACCGTAGCGCTCTATGCCGTTTTCCGTTCTCGATCTGGCCGTTCTCGGCATCGTCGTCATTTCGGCCCTGTTGGCGGCCGTCCGTGGAGCGACGCGCGAGGTTCTCGCCATCGTCGCCTGGGTCGCCGCCGCCGCGGTCGCCTGGAAGCTCTACCCCCTGCTGCTGCCGACGGTGAGCCAGCACGTCTCCAACGCCACCGTTGCGCTGGTGGCCTCGATCGCCACCATCTTCCTCGGTACGCTGATCGTCGTGTCGATCATCACCGTGAAGGTCTCCGACATGATCCTCGACTCGCGCATCGGCGCGATCGACCGGTCCCTCGGTTTCGTCTTCGGTGCAGGGCGCGGCTTTCTCATCTGCGTGATCGGCTGGGTTTTCCTGGCCTGGCTCGTCCAGGGCAAGATGCCGGATTGGGCAGCCCAGGCGCGCACTCGCCCGATGCTCGAAAAGTCGGGAGATGCGCTGGTGGCTCAGCTGCCGGAAAACCCGGAAGGGTTCCTGAAGCAGCTCAAGAGGCCGAAGGCCGACGCACCGGTGGACCCTGTCGAGCCGGTCGGCGAAGGCGATGCGGCACCTGCCCAACGCCGGTCGGAGGCACCGGCTCGGCGCTGACCTTCTCACGCAGCGAGTCTGATCTGCGTGGCACGCCGCTTGGTTACGGGACGAAGGCCGACTAAATGACGGCTTCTTGCAGTCGGCGGCCGTCGTCGTAAAACGGTCGCACGATGCAAGCCGGTCCGTGGCGATGCCGAACTCGGCAACGGCGGGCAACCTTAGGATCGCAGAACCAGATGTCAGCACGCAGCGCGAGCGCCCGCCATTCGGTCGACGTGGTGGATGGGCTGGACCGGGACGGAGACACGCTACGCGAGGAGTGCGGCGTCTTCGGCATCTTCGGCCATCCGGACGCTTCGGCGATCGTGGCACTCGGCCTTCATGCCCTCCAGCATCGAGGCCAGGAAGCGGCGGGCATCGTCTCGTTCGACGGCCACATCTTCCATTCCGAACGCCGCCCCGGCCTCGTCGGGGACTCGTTCTCCGACCGGTCGACGATCGAGCATCTCGAAGGCTCGGCCGCCATTGGCCACGTGCGCTACTCGACGACCGGCGGCACGATCCTGCGCAACGTCCAGCCGCTCTTCGCCGAACTCGCCAGCGGCGGCCTCGCGGTGGCCCATAACGGCAATCTGACCAACGCGCTCTCGATCCGCCGCGATCTCGTCCGTGACGGTGCGATCACGCAGTCGACCTCCGATACCGAGGTGATCCTGCACCTCGCGGCCCGCAGCCGCGCGCCGCTCATCGTCGAGCGCTTCACGGAAGCGTTGCGTCAGGTCCAGGGCGCCTATGCCATCGTTGCGCTCACCAACAAGAAGCTCATCGGCGCCCGCGATCCGCTCGGCATCCGGCCGCTGGTCATCGGCGAGCTCGACGGCCGCTACATCCTCGCCTCCGAAACCTGTGCCCTCGACATCATCGGCGCGAAGTTCATCCGCGACGTGGAGAACGGCGAGATCGTCGTCATTTCCGAAGACGGAATCGAGTCGATCCGGTTCGCACCGGCGCAAGCCATGCGCCCCTGCATCTTCGAGTACATCTACTTCGCCCGGCCGGATTCGGTGGTGAACGGCAAGAGCGTCTATGCCGTCCGCAAGAATATCGGCCACGAGCTCGCCCGCGAATCCGCCACTGCGGCCGACGTGGTGATCCCCGTGCCGGATTCGGGCGTGCCCGCGGCGCTCGGCTTCGCACAGGAGACCGGACTGCCCTTCGAGATGGGCATCATCCGCAATCATTATGTCGGGCGCACCTTCATCCAGCCGACGCAATCCGTGCGTGAACTCGGCGTCCGGATGAAACATTCGGCCAACCGCGCCGTGGTGGAAGGCAAGCGCATCGTCCTCGTCGACGACAGCCTCGTGCGCGGCACCACTTCGGTGAAGATCGTGCGGATGATGCGCGAAGCCGGCGCCAGGGAAGTGCATTTCCGCATCGCCTCGCCGCCGATCACCTATCCGGATTTCTACGGGATCGACACGCCCGAGCGCGAGAAGCTGCTGGCCGCGACCCACGATCTCGAAGGCATGCGCCGCTACATCGGAGCGGATTCCTTGGCCTTCCTCTCGATCGGGGGGCTCTACAAGGCCATGGGCGAGGAGAGCCGGAACGAGGCCTGCCCGCAATATACCGACCATTGCTTCACCGGCGACTACCCGACCGGCCTGACCGATCTCGCCATCGCCGGTCCGAAGCGCCTCGCGATGCTCGCCGAAGCGGATTGATCCGACGCATGACGACGAAGCCTCTCGACGGCCGCATCGCCCTGGTCACCGGCTGCTCGCGCGGCATCGGCCGCGCGGCGGCCCTGGCCCTGGCCGAGGCCGGAGCCCACATCATCGCCGTCGCCAGGACGCAAGGGGCGCTGGAGGAACTCGACGACGCGATCCGGATCGCCGGATCGAGCGCGACCCTCGTCCCCCTCGACCTCACCGATTTCGACGCGATCGACCGGCTGGGCCTGAGCATCCACGAGCGTTGGAAGAAGCTCGACGTGGTGGTGGGCAATGCCGGCATCCTCGGCAACCTGACCCCGCTGGGCCACGTGACGCCCAAGACCTGGGCCCAGGTGATGGACATCAACGTCACCGCCAATTGGCGCCTGCTGCGCTCGGTCGACCCTCTGCTGCGGATGTCGGATGCCGGCCGCGCGATCTTCGTCACCTCCGGTGCCGCGCAGAAATGCCGTGCCTATTGGGGACCGTATTCGGTCTCGAAGGCGGCGCTCGACGCCCTGGTGCGCACCTATGCCGCCGAGACCGAGACCACGCCGATCAAGGCGATGCTCCTGAACCCCGGCCCCTTGCGCACCTCGATGCGCAAGGCGGCGATGCCGGGCGAGGACGAGACGATCCTCAAGACCCCGGACGACCTCGCGCCGCATTTCGTGCGCCTCGCCAGCCCGGACTGGGATCAGTCGGGCCGAATCTACGACTTCCCCAGCGACCGCGTGCTCACGCCGCAGATGGCGGCTTAGAGCGCCGCCATCGTCCCGTTCCTCACCCCGTCCCGAGGTTCCGACGCGAAGCGCGGGCCTCGAAGGATCAGGTGGTGGGGTGGGTCGACCGACATCATCCACAAGGGCCGACCATGATCGACGTTCGCTGCATCTGCGCCATCGGCCTGCGTGGCCAGCTGGGCCTCAACGGACATCTGCCCTGGGAGGGCAACACCGATCCCCTCTTCGTCGAGGACGTGACGCGGTTCTTCGCATTGACCATGGGGCATGTGCTGATCGCGGGGCCGAAGACCGTGGCCTCCGTGCCGGACTTCGCGTTCAAGGACCGGACCATCGACGTCATCCGCAGCCACGAGGATCCGGAAGAGGTGCTCAAGCGCTATCCCGGCCGGCGCATCTTCGTCGGCGGCGGCATCACCGTCTGGAACGTCTACGCGAAGTACATCCAGAACTGGGACGTCACCCGCCTCCCCTATGACGGCGAGGCCGACCGCTGGTTCGATCCGGCCTGGCTCGTGGGCGGCGCTCTGCGGAGCTGATACCGGACCTCTATGAACCTAACCTATGCGGCAGGCTCATCGAGACTGGGTAGGAGGAGCAACGACCCTCGGCTTCGGGAGTTGAGGGAAGTCGCTCGCAGGAAGATTGCATGACCGCCCACAGCTACCGTTTCGGCATCGAGGAAGAGTACTTCCTGGCCGATGCCGAAACGCGAGGGACGCCGCGGCGGTCGGTGAAGCCGTTCCACACGG
Source organism: Methylobacterium sp. 77 (assembly GCF_000372825.1). Taxonomy (NCBI): domain Bacteria; kingdom Pseudomonadati; phylum Pseudomonadota; class Alphaproteobacteria; order Hyphomicrobiales; family Methylobacteriaceae; genus Methylobacterium; species Methylobacterium sp. 77. The sequence goes on from NZ_KB910516.1 coordinate 2,830,519, forward strand.
AGGCCTCCGAGCGTCTGCCCGAGATCGGGCGCGAGATGCTGCAATGTCAGGTGGAGGTCTGCACCCCGCCCTCCACCGATTTCAGCGAGGCGCGAACGGTCCTGGCCGGGCAGCGCGAGGCCCTCGGCAGGCTCGCCAGGAAACACGAATTGCTGGTCTTTGCCGCCGGCACGCATCCGGTCGCCGACTGGGCTCGGCAATTGCCCACGAAAGGCGAGCGCTATCGCGGCATCCTCCGGGATGTGGGCCTTGCCGGACGGCGCAGCCTGATCTGCGGCATGCATGTCCATGTGGAGGTGCCCGACCCGGAGGCCCGCATCGACCTGATGAACCGGCTGCTGCCGTTCCAGCCCCTGCTGTTCGCGCTCTCGGCCTCGTCTCCGTTCTGGCAGGGCAAGCCGACGGGCCTCACCGCCTACCGCCTCAGTGCCTTCGGCGAGTTGCCGAGGACGGGTCTGCCGCAGCTCTTCTCCGGCCCCGAGGCCTATGAGCGCTACCTGCGGATCATGACCAGGGCCGGCTCGATCCAGGATGCGAGCTTCCTGTGGTGGTCCCTGCGCCCGTCGATCAAGTTCCCGACGCTGGAACTGCGCGTGGCCGATTCCTGCACCCGGCTGGAGGATGCGCTCACCGTGGCGGCGCTCTTCCGCTGCCTCGTGCGCTGCGTCATCCGTCTGCCGGAGCTCAATGCCGATCTCGACGGCGTCTCGCGGGCGCTGGCCGAGGAGAACCTCTGGCGCGCACAGCGCAGCGGCACGGAAGCCGAGATGATCGACGAGGCCAGCGAGGACGCCCTCCCCTTCGCCGACGCCCTCGACAAGGTTCTGGCCCTCCTCGACCCGGACGCCGACGCCCTCGGCTGTGGCGAGGAAGTCGAGCGGGCACGAACCATCCTGGCCGAGGGTACCAGCGCCGACCGGCAGATCGCGGTGTTCGAAGCCGCCCGCGAGAACGGGCGCACCAATCGCCAGGGACTGGACGACGTGGTGGATTGGCTCAGCGAAACCACCTGCGGGTCGTAGGGCTCAGCCCTTATTCTCCTTGTCGAACGGGTTCTTCGACGTCCGGAGCGAGAGCCGGATCGGCACGCCGGGCAGGTCGAAGGCTTCGCGCAGGTTGTTGACGAGGTAGCGCGTGTAGGATTTCGGCAGGCCGTCGAGCTGGTTGCCGAACAGGGCGAAGTGCGGCGGGCGGCTCTTCACCTGGGTGGCATAGCGGATCTTGATGCGGCGGCCGGCCACCGCCGGAGGCGGGTTGCGCTGGGTCGCGGCACTCAGCCAATCGTTGATCTTCGAGGTGGAGACGCGGCGGTTCCAGACCTCGAAGGTCTCGGTCACGGCCTTCATCAGTGCATCGATGCCGTCGCCGGCGAGCCCCGAGAGCGGCACCACGGAGACGCCGCGAACCTGCGGCAGCAGGCGGGTGCAATCCTCGCGCAGCTTCTTCAGCAGGCCGGGCTGATCCGCCACCAGATCCCACTTGTTGAGGCCGATGACCACCGCCCTGCCCTCGCTCTCGATGAGATCGATGATGGTCAGGTCCTGCTTCTCGAACGGGATCGTCGCGTCGAGGAGCACCACCACCACTTCGGCGAAGCGCACGGCGCGCAGGCCATCCGACACAGCGAGCTTTTCCAGCTTGTCGTCGATGCGCGCCTTGCGGCGCATGCCGGCGGTGTCGTGGAGCTTGATGCGGCGGCCGCGCCATTCCCAGTCGAGGGAGATCGAATCACGCGTGATACCGGCCTCGGGACCGACGAGCAGGCGCTCCTCGCCGAGCATCCGGTTGATCAGGGTCGACTTGCCGGCATTGGGGCGGCCGACGATGGCGACCTTCAGCGAGCGGTTCGACGGATCGTCGTCGTATTCCTCGTCCTCGTCGTCGAGCTTGGGCAGAGCTTCGATGAGCGCATCGTGCAGCTCGCCGATGCCCTCGCCGTGTTCGGCCGAGAACGGGATCGGGTCGCCGAGGCCGAGCGAGAACGCCTCGTAGGCGCCCGAGAGGCCGGTGCCGCCCTCCGCCTTGTTGGCGATGAGCACCACGGGGCAACCGGCACGGCGAACGAGTTCGGCGAAGGGCTGATCGGCGGGCAGGATGCCGGCGCGGGCGTCGATGACGAACAGCACCACGTCGGCCTCGAGAATCGCGGTCTCGGTCTGCGCACGCATGCGGCCGAGCAGCGAATCCGCGTCGGCCTGTTCGAGGCCCGCGGTATCGATGACGCGAAACACCAATCCGCCGAAGTTGACGTCGCCCTCGCGCCGGTCGCGGGTCACGCCGGGGCGGTCATCCACGAGGGCGAGCTTCTTGCCCACCAGACGGTTGAAGAGGGTCGACTTGCCGACATTCGGCCGTCCGACGATAGCGACGGTCGGCATGTCCATGGTGGTCTCGATTCAGTCGTCGTACAAAGAAAATTCGTCGTGCAGGCGGCGTGCCGGAAGTCGGCTCAGCGCGTCACGGGCGGGGGTGCGGCGGGCTCGGCCGCAGGCGCAGCGGTCACGGTGACCGGGCCGCCGGCGACGAGGGCGGCATAGACTTCGATGCGCTGGCGCAGGTTCGCCGGCGTCTGCGGATCGGCGATGATCTGGTCGAACCAGCGCCCGGCCGCATCGTACTCGCCGCGCTTCAGCGCCACGAGGCCCAGCATCTCGCGGGCGGTGTGGCGGAACGCGCCGGTCGGCGCAGCGAGGCCCTGAAGGCTGGCGAGCGCCGGATCGGGGTTCGGCTGGTCGAGGCGGATCAACGCTGAGCGGAGGCGGGCTAGGTCGCGCAGGCCGTCATTGAGCTTCGTATCGGCGGCGAGCGCATCGTACTCGGTCGCACCGGCGGAAGGATCGCGTTTGGCGGTCTCGGTGGCCGAGCGGAAGCGGGCCAGCATCCGGTAGCCGCCCGGGGCATCGCCCTCCAGCGCCTCGAAAGCCTTGTCGGCCTCCAGGCTCTTGCCGTCCTTGGCGAGGCGGTTGGCGGCTTCGAACTTCTCGGAAGCCGCTTCCGCGCGCATCCGCTGGTCGTGCTGCCAATAGCGATAGCCGCCGACGCCGGCCACGACGAGAATCGCCACGGCGATGATCAGGCCGCTATAGCGCTTCCAGATCTGGGCGACCTGATCGCGGCGATAGTCTTCGTTGACCTCGCGGATGAACTCGTTGTTCTCGGCCATGTCGTCTCACGCCGACCGCGATACGATCGACGGCCTTGAGGAAAAGCAAGCCCGGCGCCTAGCACAGCCCGGCCGGCTTGGCGACTGGCACGTGCGACAGGCCTCAGGCCTGGCCCGGCCAAGCAGCCACGCCGATGAGGAGCGGATGTAGATATTTCGCGAAGGCGAACCAGACGACGAAGCCGACGATCACCGCGATCGCATCGTTGCGCCAGCCGGCCGGCTGCGCGACCACGCCGTGCTGGGCCGCCACGGCACCCGCCGAGCGGGCCCGACGCTTGGCGCTGATACGTGCGATGACCGCCCAGGCGAGGAAGCTGCCGAACAGCAGGATCGAGCCGAGATCGCCGTTGGCGAGAAGGTGGGCCGTCGCCCAGATCTTCACCGCGAGCAGCATCGGGTGCTTGGCCCGTGCCCGGATGTGGCCGGGTAGGAACGCGGACGCCATGGCGATGAAGGCGAGGAGCGTGAGCAACAGCGCGAGATGACGCGTCCAGACCGGCGGGTTCCACACCTCGATATAGCCATGGGCGCGGTATTGGCCGAACCCGTAGGCGATGAGGACGATGCCGAGCACCGACAGGAGGGTATAGCCGAGCTTGTACCGGCTCTCGCCCACCTCATCGATGACGCCGGCGCGCTTGGCCCTCAGCATGGAGAAGGCGTGCGTGCCGAGGAACAGCACGAGGCCGAGGATCAGGATGAGCATGAAGGGCCTTCGAATCGTGCCTGTGGATCGATGGAGCCTATCCAGGCCGGGTGAAGCAGACTGTAATGGTTCAAAACCCAAACTCGGACGGATGTCCAGGCTCACCCGATGACGCGGCTCCTCGCTCTCCTCCTTCTCGTCCTGGTCTCCGACGCCGTCGAGGCACGGTCGGAGCCGCCATTGTCGGCTCTGACGGTCGTCGGGTCGCCGACGACGATCTTCAAGGCCGGCCGCGATGCCTGCGATGGCGCGGACGTGCCCGACGCCTCGGCGCGCGCGTTTCGCGATGCCTCGGGCAGCGTCGCCCTGTTCGGCATGCATTACCGCAACCGGGCCATGCGTGGGCCGAACCTCGACCAGCTCAAGCTCGACTGCACCATCGTCCTCGATTCCGGTGAGAAGGCCGACCCGGCCGCCTATGACGATCGCTCGTGGATCACCGCCACCTGGACCGACGACGGCAAGGCCGTCGCAGCCCTCGTCCATCACGAGTATCAGGCCAACGAGCACGAGGGACGCTGCAGCGCGAAGGCCTATCTCGCGTGCTGGTACAATACGGTCGTGGCGGCCTCCTCCGGCGATGGCGGGCGCAACTTCACCCGTGCCACGCCTCCGTTGGTGGTCGCCGGAGCGCCGTTCCGCCAGGAGGTCGGCCAAGGGCGCCAGCGCGGCTTCTTCAACCCCTCGAACATCGTCGGTGACGGGCGCTGGCGCTATGTCCTCGTCGGCACAACAGGGTGGTCCACGGGCGGCAACGACCAATCCGCCGGCGTCTGCCTGTTCCGCACCGACAGGCCCTCCGATCCGACGCGCTGGCGCGCCTGGACCGGTCTCGGCTTCACCGCGGCCTTTCCCGATCCCTACATCAAACAACCTCTGCTCTCAGAGACGTGCAAGCCGCTGGAGCCGTTCCCCGCCCCTGTCGGCGCGATGGTGCGCCATCGCGGGACGGGTGCGTGGATCGCCGTGTTCATGGCCAAGGCCGGCGGACGCTTCGCGGAATCCGGGTTCTACTGGACGACGTCGCGGGATCTGCTGACCTGGGATCAGCCGCGCCTGCTGTTGGCCGGGTCCACGCTCTACGACGATCCATGCACGGCAAAGGGCGATCTCATCGCCTATCCCTCGATCCTCGACCCGACGGCGACGGGCCGCAACTTCGACGATGTCGGCGACAGCGCGCTTCTCACCTACGTCACGCTGCGCCGGGAGGGCTGTACCGTGACGTCGGACCGCGACCTCCTCCGCAGGCCGCTGTCGATCAAGGTCTGGCCTTGAGGCCTCCCTTTCCCCCTCTCGATGGGATGAAACCGCGCCATGACCGAGCCTTGCGGCACCTGGGCGGATCAGACCGAAACCACGGCTCCGAACGGCGTCGCCAAGCGCAGTCTGCACGGCGAAGGCGCGAGCCTCGTGCGCGTCGTCATTCCTGGCGGGACGATGGCCGGGCGGCACAGCCACTCGCACGAGCAGTTCGTCCAGGTGCTGAAGGGGCCGGCATCATCGAGACGGAAAAGGAGACCGTAGCGTTCGGGCCGGGAAGCGTGTTCCACGTCCTTCCCGAGATCTGGCACGCCGCCGAATTCGTCACCGATACGGTGCTGGTGGAGCTCAACCTCGCCCCGTTGTCGCACTCACGCTTTGCCTAAGCGGTCTTACCGCAGCTGTTCCTCGCGCATCAGGACGATAAAGGCCCGCAGGGCGGACGGCACGTGGCGGCGGCCGGAATAATACAGGTGGAAACCGGGAAACGCCGGGCACCATTCCTCCAGCAGCCGCACCACCTTGCCCTGCGCCAGAGCCTCCACCGCATAGCCCTCGAACACGAAGGCGAGGCCGATGCCCTGGATCGCGGCCTCGACCATCAATTCCTGATCGCCGAACGTCAGTTTTCCCTCCACGGCAAGGTCGCAGGGCTCGCCGTCCTTCTCGAATTCCCAATCGAACATGCGGCCATCGGGAAAGCGCTGTCGGATGCACGCGTGGACGGCGAGATCCTGTGGGCTGCGCGGAGACCCGTGCCGATCGAGATAAGCGGGAGAACCGACGACGGCGAAACGCTGTGAGCCGCCGATGGGCAGGGCGATCATGTCCTTCGCCACGCGGTCGCCCATGCGGATGCCCGCATCGAACCCTTCGGCCACCACATCGGTCAGCACGTTGTCGCCGGTGATCTCGATGGCGACGCCGGGATGACGTGCCAGGAACCGCGCCACCAGCGGCAGGAGAATGAGCCGGCACGCCGCGTGCGGGGCGTTGATCCTGAGATGACCGGTGACGTCGTCGCCAAACAGACGCGTGGCGTCCACGGCGTCCCCGATCTCGGCCAGGGCGGGACCGAGCCGCGCGAGGAGGGCCGCCCCGGCTTCCGTCATGGCGACGCTGCGGGTGGTGCGATGGAGCAACCGCACGCCCATCCGCGCTTCGAGACCACGCAGGGCATGGCTCAGGGCCGACGGCGAGACGCCAAGCTCCGCAGCGGCTTTGCGAAAGCTGCGATGGGTCGCGACGGACGCGAAGGCGGCGAGATCCGACAGGTCGGCGCGCTGCATTGATGAAGCTCGCTCAGCAGCTCATTCAGGATTGCCCAGCTTATGGGAGGAAGCGCACCCTGTCAGAGATCGCGTCCACGATGAACAGGATGTGTCCCATGCAAAAGCGGCCCCTCGGCACCACCGGTCTCACCATCTCCGCCCCCGGCCTCGGCTGCATGGGCATGTCCGAATTCTACGGGCCGACGGAGGATACCGCCTCGCTGGCGACGCTGAGCGCGGCCCTCGATATCGGCTACGACTTCCTCGACACCGCCGACACGTACGGTCTCGGCCATAACGAGGAGCTGCTCGGCACCTTCCTGAAGCATCGCCGCGACGGGATCGTCCTCGCCACCAAGTTCGGCATCGTGCGCGATGCGGCCGGATCGCGCCGGATCGACAACACGCCCGCCTATGTCGCGGCGGCCTGCGACGCATCGCTGAAGCGCCTGCGCATCGAGACGATCGACCTGTACTATTGCCACCGCCGCAATCCCGAGACGCCGCTGGAAGAGACCATCGGCGCCATGGCGAAGCTGGTGGCGGCGGGCAAGGTTCGGGCGCTCGGCCTCTCGGAGGTATCCCCGGCGACGTTGCGGGCCGCGCATGCCCTCCATCCCATCGCGGCGGTCCAGAGCGAGTATTCGCTGTGGAGCCGGGAGCCGGAGGACGGGATGCTGGAGACCTGCGCCGAACTCGGCGTGACCTTCGTGGCCTATTCGCCCCTCGGGCGCGGCTTCCTCACCGGGGCTATCGATCCGGAGGCGCTGAGCGAGGGCGACTTCCGCAAGGGCAACCCGCGTTTCCAGGGGCCGGCCCTGGCGCAGAACCGGCGCCTCGCCGACACGCTCGGCACCTTCGCGACAGCTCGCGGTGTCACCGCGGCACAGGTGGCCCTGGCCTGGCTCGTGACCAAAGCACCGAACGTGGTGCCAATCCCCGGCGCCCGCCGTGCGACCCGGCTCGCTGAGAACGCGGCGGGCGTCGACCTCGCACTGTCGACAGGGGATGTGGCGGAACTCGACACCCTGTTCGCGCGGGATGCGGTGGCGGGCGCACGCTACGCGGCCGGCGGAACGGCCGGTA